>NZ_CP060397.1:1836159-2448212 GCF_015840715.1 Synechococcus sp. CBW1004
ACGGCCTGGAGCGGGGCACCACCGCCAACAGCTTCCTGTTCGAGGGCGGCACGGCGGTGGATGGTCATCCGGTGCCGCCGGTGCTGATCCATCCGCCCGGCATGACCTACGCCGAGCCCTTCTTCGCCGCCCTGGCCGAGCGGGTGCCGGCGGATGCCGCCCTCAAGGTGGTGGTGGGCGTGGTCAACCCCAACCGGGTGGAGCTGCTGCGGGCGCTGGCCCAGCGCTGGCCGAACCTGGCGCTGGTGGCCTCCAATGCCGGCGCCAAGCTGCTGCGTGAGCTGTGGGACCAGCGCAAGCCGGTGGGCCCCGGCGAGTCCGAGCCGCCGCCGCTGCCGCCTTTGCCGGCCATCGATGTGGTGAAGCAGGACGTCTGCCGCCGCCTGGCCGGGGGCTTCAGCCTCTGCCTGATCCCGGCGCCCACCCCCCGCTGGCCGGGGGCGCTGATGGCGTTTGAGGAGAGCACCGGCCTGCTGATGAGCAGCAAGTTCTTCTCGGCCCACATCTGCGACGAGGCCTACGACGAGGCCAACCGCAGCAGCACCGAGGAGGACCGCCGCTGGTTCTACGACTGCCTGATGGCGCCGATGGCCCGCCAGGTGGAGATGGTGCTCGACAAGCTGGACGAGCTGCCGATCCGCACGATCGCGCCGTTCCACGGGCCGGCGATCGCAGGCAGCTGGCGCAGCCTGGTGGCCGACTACCGCCGCTGGGGCGAGGGCCAGAACCGCTCGCGTCTGTCGGTGGCGCTCCTGTATGCCAGCGCCTACGGCAACACCGCCGCCATCGCCGATGCCCTGGCCCGTGGCGTGTCGCGCACCGGCGTGCGGGTGGAGAGCCTCAACTGTGAGTTCGCCGAGCCCGAGCAGCTGCTGGCGGCCATCCGCGGTTGCGACGCCCTGTTGATCGGCTCGCCCACCCTCGGAGGGCATGCGCCCACACCGATCGTGTCGGCCCTGGGCACGGTGCTGGCCGAGGGCGACCGCAGCAAGCCCGTGGGGGTGTTCGGCAGCTTCGGCTGGAGCGGTGAGGCCCTCGATCTGCTGGAGGGCAAGCTGCGCGACGGTGGCTTCCGCTTCGCCTTCGAGCCCGTCAAGGTGAAGTTCAGCCCTGACGCCAGCCGCATCCAGGCGCTTGAGGAGACCGGCACCGCCCTGGGCCGCCAGCTGCAGGCCGAGCAGCGCCGCAGCGAACGGCGCGCCGCCGGCGGATTGCAGGAGAGCCGCAGCGAACCGGCGATCCAGGCCCTCGGACGGGTGGTGGGCTCCCTGTGCGTGCTCACTGCCGTGCGTGGCGAGGGCGAGGGCCGCCTCAGCGGCGCCATGGTGGCCAGCTGGGTGAGCCAGGCCAGCTTCAGCCCGCCGGGGATCACCGTGGCCGTGGCGAAGGACCGGGCGGTGGAGACCCTGCTGCATGTGGGCGATGCCTTCGCTCTCAACGTGCTCGCCGAGGGGCGCCAGAGCGGGCCGATGAAGCGCTTCCTGCAGCCCTTCTCCCCCGGTGCCGACCGCTTCGCCGGCCTCGAGATGGAGAGCGGTCCGGCCGGTCAGCCGATCCTGCCCGAGGCCCTGGCCTGGCTGGAGGCCACGGTGCAGCAGCGGATGGAATGCGGCGACCACTGGCTGATCTATGCCCGGGTGGATCACGGCGGGCTGCTCGATGCCAGCGGGGTGACGGCGGTGCACCAGCGCCGCAGCGGCGCCAATTACTGAGCCACTGGCCGGAGCCGAGCCGGTTCCATCACGGGACGGGCCTGGGCCATCCCCGCAGCCGGGGCATCCCGTCTGGTCGATCGATCCGCCTGTCCTGGAATCGGGCCTGGGGGGAGCGGCTGGTGCTTGCGCGCCCCCCGCGCCTGCAGCTGTGGTTGAGACCGTCGTTCTGCCGGCGGCCCTCACGCGACCTCCCACGCAACGGAAGGCACCGCTCGCCTCCGGGATGGCGCCCATGGTGTGGGTCAGCAAGTGGTCCGTCGGTGGCAACCGCCTGGCGCCTGTCCTGGGTCGAGAGGGGCGGCGCTGCCGATCGCCCCGTGGGTGGGACCTCGCGGTGCGGGCCGCCATGGCGGGTCGGCTGAGCGCCGCTAACTCATACTGACTCCGGGTTAGTGCTAGGGTTCCGCCATCGCCGGCGCTCCTGTCCCTTCCGGCGGCTGGGGCCTGTCGCTCCGGTCCACTGGGGACGCGAGGCGCCGCTGAAGCCATCCCCTGCGCGGACATCCACATGGATCTCTCCAACCCAGCCACCCAGGCCAATCTCGAAGCCGCCTTCGGCGGCGAGAGCATGGCCAACCGCAAATATCTGTTCTTCGCCGATGTGGCCAAACGTCTCGGCAATGCCGATCTGGCGAAGCTTTTCCGTGATACGGCCAACCAGGAGACCGAGCACGCCTTCGCCCACTTCCGCCTGCTCCACCCCGAGCTGGTGATCGACGATCCCGAGGCGCTGTCGCCTGAGCAGAAGCAGGCGGTGCTGGCCCGTTGCCTGCAGCTGGCGATTGAGGGCGAAACCTACGAGTACACCACCATGTACCCGGAGTTCGCCGCTCAGGCCCGCAGTGACCGGGACGCCTCCGCCACGGCGGAGTTCGAGGAGCAGATCGCCGAATCCAAGGAGCATGCCGGCATCTTCCGCAAGGCCGCCAGCAACTTCGGCTTCCTGGCGCCGATCGAGCAGCACCACGCCGAGCGCTATGGCGTCGCCCTGGAGGCCCTGCAGCAGGGCGGCCAGGCCGGTGAGGCGCCGGCGGCCGTGCCGGGCAAGTGGATCTGCAAGGTGTGCTCGATGATCTACGACCCGGCGGTGGGCGACCCTGATTCCGGCATCGCCCCGGGCACGCCCTTCGAGGCCATCCCCGATGACTGGGTCTGCCCGATCTGCCAGGCCCGCAAGTCGAGCTTCGTTCCTTATCGCGAGCCCGAGCTGCAGGCGGCTGCCTGACGTGATCTGGTAGCGGTCGATACGCTTCCCTGTGATCTTTCGGCTGCGGGGAAGTCGGCTCGCTTCGACTGTCGACGGGATGGCAACTCTCTGTCATCCCGTCTGGACCTTGGATCAGCGATTCCTGGCCTGGCACTGAGTCGGGCGTGAAGAAATCGTGGCGATCGTTGTGTGATCGGGTCCCATTCCTTAGAACATGCCGAGTCAGCGTGTTGCCCGGTCATGACGTCGCCCCTGCGAGGCCCTGTTCCCGATGGCCGGGCGAACGCTCCGGCCGCGGCGGCTCCACGGCGGCTGCCGCGGGCGTCAGCTCCGGGAGAGGAAGCCCTGATGGCGGCGCTGGTCGCGGCCGGCGCCAGCCGCAGCGCCGTTCGCTATCGCGGCTTCGTGCTGCTGCCCCAGCCCGATCTGGGTTGGTTGGTGCGTCCGGAGCGCAGCCCGATGACGGTGCTGCCCTTCCGCACTCCCGCGATTTCGCTGTGTGATGTCAAGGCGCTGGTGGACTGGCGCCTGGATGGGGCACCGCTGCAGCCTGGCCCGAGGCGCTGATTCCTCCTCGGTTCGCGGATGGCTGCTCGGCTCACTGGTATCCGCTCGGTTCACAGTGCCGACCGTCGGGCCTCCGTCCTTCGATGGAGCTGGGCGGCAGGCGTTGAGGCGGCCCTGGCCTTCCGGGCTGCGGCGCTGAGATCAGGAAAGCGCTGTCCGTAGAGCGCTGTCCGTGCTGCGGTCGGCGTGATCGCCACGGCGGCCGGGCCGCTCGGTCGGAGCGCGCCGCGCTGATGAGGGTCTCCATTGGCTCCCAGGGCAGCCACGGCAGCCGGTGGAGGGTCGCCCGTCGTCCTCCAAAGAGCAAAGGGGCAGGCCAGGCATGTCCTGCTCTGGTCCTGCCCTGCTTCGCAGGAGTGAGGCCAGGCCTGTCGTCTGTCCCTGGAGGTGTCAGGCCGCCTGGGGCGGGGTGGGATGGGAGCCACCGCCGGCCTGGAAGGGCAGCACAAGGGTCGCCCAGCGCTCGGGGCGCTGCGGGCGGCTGCGGCGGGGGAGCCTCACCCCGAAGGGCACGCGCACCACGTTGGTGCCCTCCACGCGCACGCTGTTGATGGAAGCCTCAATCGGGCCGTTGCCGTCCATGGTCCCCAAATGATGAATGGCAGAGTCCTGCCGCGGATTGCTGTCGTCACCCGTCCGAGATCAGGTCAACCGATTGCTGTGGGAACGGCCAGAGAAGCGCGCTTCGCTGATGTGTTCCGCCGCTTCGATTGGCGCCGATGGCGGATGTCTGAAGCCCTTGAGCCGAGCGGCTCGTGTGCAGCAGGCACCGCAATGATGCGCCATGCGTGGCGTAAATGGTAATGGCGTGAGCCTCAGGCGGCCACTTCCGCAACCGGCATGGCGGTGGCCAGCTCCTCCACCGACGGGCAGGTGCACACCAGATGGCGATCGCCATAGGCGTTGTCGATGCGCGCCACCGCCGGCCAGAACTTGTCGGATCGCTGCGATTCGCCCGCCGGATAGGCGGCCTCGCTGCGGCTGTAGGGCCGCTCCCATGCATCGGCGGTGACGGCCGCCAGCGTGTGCGGCGCCCGCTTGAGCGGATTGTCGAGCGCGTCGCAGCGGCCCTCCTCGATCGCCCGCGCCTCCGATCGGATGCCCTCCATGGCGGCGCAGAACCGATCGATCTCGGCCAGGCTCTCGCTCTCGGTGGGCTCCACCATCACCGTGCCCGCCACCGGCCAGCTCACGGTGGGGGCATGGAAGCCGTAGTCCATCAGCCTCTTGGCCAGGTCGTCCACCTCCAGGCCGCAGCTGCGCTTGAGCGGCCGCAGATCGAGGATGCATTCGTGGGCCACCCAGCCACCGGCACCGCGATAGAGCACCGGGTAGTGGGGCTCCAGCCGCCGGGCGATCACGTTGGCCGCCAGCAGCGCCGTCTGGCTGGCCAGCCGCAGCCCGGGGCCACCCATCAGGCGGATGTACATCCAGCTGATCGGCAGGATGCCGGCGCTCCCCAGCGGCGCGGCCGACACCGGCCCGACGGGTGGGTCGCCATCGGCTGCAGCCGAGGCCAGGGGATGCCCCGGCAGGAAGGGCACCAGATGCTCCGCCACCGCGATCGGCCCCACGCCCGGTCCGCCGCCGCCGTGGGGGATGCAGAAGGTCTTGTGCAGGTTCAGATGGCAGACGTCGGCCCCATACAGGCCCGGCTTGCACAGGCCCACCTGGGCGTTGAGGTTGGCCCCGTCGAGGTACACCTGGCCCCCCTGGGCGTGTACCAGGTCGCAGATGCGGCGGATCTGCGGTTCGAACACGCCGTGGGTGGAGGGATAGGTGACCATCAGCGCCGCCAGCCGCCCGGCGTGCTCGCGGGCACGGGCTTCGAGATCACTCAGGTCGATGTTGCCCTGGTCGTCGCAGGCCACCGGCACCACCTGCAGGCCGGCCATCACGGCGCTGGCGGGATTGGTGCCGTGGGCGCTGGTGGGGATCAGGCAGACCGTGCGGTGCCCCTCGCCGCGGCTGCGATGCCACGCCCGGATCGCGAGCAGGCCGGCGTATTCCCCCTGGGAGCCCGCATTGGGCTGCAGGGACACGCCGGTGAAGCCGGTGAGGGCCGCCAGCCAGGCCTCCAGATCGGCCGCCAGCCGCCCGTAGCCGCTGCAGCGCTCCGCCGGGGCGAACGGATGCAGGCGGCTGAACGCCGGCCAGCTCACCGGCGCCAGCTCGCAGGCGGCGTTGAGCTTCATCGTGCAGCTGCCGAGCGGGATCATCCCGTGCACCAGGGACAGGTCCTTGCTGGCCAGGCGCTGGATGTAGCGCAGCAGCTCGGTTTCGCTGCGGTGGCGGTGGAACACCTCCTGACGCAGCCAGGGCTCGCGGCGCTGTGGCAGGGCACCCCAGGCCTGGGCCGCCAGGGTGCGGGGCTGGGCGGCACTGTTTTTGAGCGCGTCGCGCAGCACCGCGATGGCGGCGTCGAGGCCTGCCGGAGCCGTGTCGGCGAGCAGCAGCCGCACCAGGGTCTCCAGTTCGGCCGGCCCGCTGCGCTCATCGAGGCTGATCGCCAGAGCCTCCGACGCCCCCTCGCCGCGTACGCCATGGCGCAGCAGCAGGTCGGCGGCATCGGCCCGTGCCACCAGTTCCCGCGCCCGCGCCGAGCGCACCACCACGGTGTCGAAACCGGGGCCGGGATCCACCGCCAGGCCGCCGGCCGCCAGGGCCGCCGCCAGGGCCTGGCGCAGCTGCAGGATTCGCCCGGCGATCGCCTCCAGCCCCTCGGGGCCGTGGTGCACGGCGTAGAAGCCGGCCATCACCGCGAGCAGCACCTGGGCGGTGCAGATGTTGCTGGTGGCCTTGTCGCGGCGGATGTGCTGTTCGCGGGTCTGCAGCGCCAGCCGCAGGGCCTCGTTGCCCTCGGCGTCGCGGGAGACACCCACCAGACGGCCGGGGATCTGGCGGCGGTAGTCCTCGCGGGTGGCGAAGAAGGCGGCGTGGGGGCCGCCGAAACCCAGGGGCACGCCGTAGCGCTGCAGGCTGCCGACGGCGATGTCCACGCCCAGATGGCCGACGGGGGCCAGCAGCACCTGGGCCAGGGGATCGATCGCGGCGGTGCTGATCACGCCGGTGGCCTGGCAGGCGGCCAGCAGGGGCGCCGGATCCCAGAGGCGCCCGGCGGTGCCGGGCAGCTGCAGCAGCAGGCCGAAGGCGTCCGCGGGCAGAACGTCCTCAGGGCTGGCCCCTGCCGCCAGGGCAGCGGCCAGGGCCTCGGCATCGATCGGACTGAGCATCAGTCCCAGCGGCTCGGCCCGGGTTTGGAGCACAGCCAGGGTCTGGGGCAGCACCTCCCGATCCACCAGGAACGTGCGCGTTGCCCCTCGCCGGCAGACCGCCCGCGCCAGGGCCATCGCCTCGGCGGCGGCGGTGCCCTCATCGAGCAGCGAGGCGTTGGCGATCGGCAGGCCGGTGAGCTCGCTGATCAGGGTCTGGAAATTGAGCAGGGCCTCCAGCCGTCCCTGGGCGATCTCGGCCTGGTAGGGGGTGTAGGCGGTGTACCAGCAGGGGTTCTCGAGCACGTGGCGCTGGATCAGAGCCGGCGTGACGGTGTCGTGGTAACCCAGGCCGATCAGGGCGCGGCCGGGGCGGTTGGCGGCGGCGATGCTCGCCAGCTCCTCGAGGGCGTCGTCTTCGCTGCAGCTCTGCGGCAGGCCGCTGACCGCCTGCTCCGCCGGCAGCAGGATGTCGGCGGGCACCACGGCCGCGCTCAGCGCCTCGAGGCTCTCGAGCCCCAGTTCCGCCAGCATCTGTTCGCGGTCGGCCTGATCCGGTCCGAGATGGCGGATCGGGAACAGGGCGCTCACGCGGGACCGGGCAAGGGGTCGCGGGATCCTAAGGACGTTGCGGCGGTCGACGGCCGCGGGTGGCGTCCTGGAAGGTGCTCCCCTTCACCTCTCGGCCTGAAGGAATCGCGGCCTGAAGGAACGGGGGCCACGCCGTTCGGGCCGCGACCATGAAGGCGTGGTGCACCGCTGTCACCGGAGGGCCTGTTGTACGCGGAGCCGCGGACTGCCCGCTGCCGGCCGCCGCAGGGAGACCTCAGGTTCCTTCCACCTTGGTGCGGTAGGTGTCGGCGTCCATCAGAGCTTCGGCGGCGTTCGCCTCGCCGGGACGCACCAGCAGCAGCCAGCCCTCGCCGTAGGGGTCGTTCTGCAGGGTCTCGGGGTCGCTGAGCACCCCCTCGTTGCGGGCCTCCACCACGCCGCTCACCGGCGCCATCAGATCCTCGACCGCCTTCACCGATTCGACGCTGCCGAAGCTCTGGCCGGCCGTGATCGTGGCGCCCACCTCCGGCAGCTCCACGAACACGATGTCCCCGAGCTGGTCGACCGCGAAGGCGCTGATGCCGATGCGCAGGGTCTCGCCCTGAGTGCGCACGTATTCATGACTGTCGGCGTAGCGGCAGTCGTCGGGGAAGGAGAGGGCCATGGCCAGACCGGCAGCGGCGGCAGCCTATCGGGTCCGGTCGGGACCGACAGCATTGAGCCGAGGTCCGGTCTTGGTGGAATCGTCAGTCCCGGTCAGAATGGAGTTTTCACGGTACGGGGGTGCATGCCCAGAATCGCCTATTTCTTTGGCATCTCTATCTAGGGCGTGCTGAGAATCCCAGACCCACTGCCCCGCAGTTGATTCCAACAGGAATCTCATGATAGGATGGCCTGTAATCAGCCATTCCTGGCCTAGAAGAACCTGCTGACACGCAAATGTACGTTTTTCAGCACACCGGTCAGCTGTCGATTGAGGAGTTTCACTCGCCCTTTGGCGGGAAGCTCGATCCCAACAACCGCTGGGTTCTGCTCCACAAGTTGATTCCGTGGATTCAACTGGAAAGCCACTACGCGCCCCAGTTCAGCGCCAAGACAGGAGCCCCAGCCAAGCCCTTCCAGATGGCGTTCGGTGCGCTCTACATCCAACGACGATTGGGAGTGACGGATCGAGAGACGGTGGAGCTGATCACGGAATCACCCTATCTGCAATTTTTCATTGGCTTGAGCGGTTACCAGCCCCTGCCGCCGTTTGACGCCTCCATGATGGTGCACTTTCGCAAGCGAATTGGCCCTGAGCTGATCAAGGTCTGCAATGCTATGACCAAGGCCAACGGGATCGCAATGATTCAGGAGATGCTCGCTACTTGCGAGCAGGAAGACGGCATGACTGCAGAGGATCACAAGCAGCTTGCGGCCATTGAGGAAGAGCTGGGGGTGAAGCCAGCATCGCTCGATCCTGGCAGCAACTGGGGAACTCTGATCCTTGATGCAACCTGCGTGCCTGATGACATCCCCTACCCAGTGGACTTGAGGCTGCTTGCTGAGTCCCGGGACACAACGGAGAAGGTCATTGACGAGTTGTTCAAGCAGTTACAGGGCAAGATTCCCCGCAAGCCGCGCTGCAATAGCGTAAAAGCTCATAACCTATTCCTGGTTATCATCAAAAAGAAAAAGCCAAGCCGTGAGGAGATCCGGGAGGCGAAACGCTTCCAGCTCAACGAGATCAGCCGTAATCTCAGAGCAATTGACGGCATGATCTATTGCGGTGCAGAGCTTTCGGGGCTTGGTTCACAGCTGTACCGCAAGCTGCTGATCGCCAGTGAAGTCGCCCGGCAGCAACAGGAGATGTATAACGCTGACAGCCGGCGCATCGATGACAGGATCGTGAATCTGATGAAGCCACATGTAAGACCGATCGTGCGAGGCAAGGCGGGCAAGAAAACCGAGTTCGGGGCCAAGATTTCAATTTCTGATGACAATGGCTTTGTCGATGTGGATCGGATCAGCTGGGACAACTACAATGAAGCCAACGATCTGATCACACGTGCCGAGCAATACAAGGAAGAGCGAGGATACTACCCGGCCCGGATCTGTGCCGATTCAATCTATATGACATCTGGAAGCAAGAAGTTCTGTGAGGCTAATAAAATCAGACTCAGCGGCCGCCCACGCAAGAAGCAGGTCGAAGCCGAGGTGCAGACAGCAGAGCAGCAAGAGCTGTTCAAATCAGACATGAGAAAGCGTTCCGTGATCGAGGGAAGAATCGGGACGGGCAAGCGGAAATACGGACTGGATCGAATCCTAACCAAGTTGGTTGAAACATCAAGAACAGTGATCACGATGGCGTTCTTTGTCATGAATGTCGAGAAGATCATGAGGCTACTGCGCCTCTTGTTCGCTATTTTTGTCTCTGTGTACATCCTGATGCTTGGTTTGTGCACTGTCCGGTGCCGTCCAGCGCTTCTGTGGGCTGCTTAGTCAGCTTCCAGGAGTAAAACTGCGGTCACCACTGCTCGGGCGTGCGGGCCAAGAGATCCGCCTTTGACGCGCCGGAAAAGCCCACAATCGAAATTCAGCAAGCTCTATCTATATGTATCTGGACGATCATGGCTGTCCGCACTGCCATGCAATGTATGGAGACTACGCAGGCGCTTATTCTATTGAGGACGCTCAGAGGATGGCCGGATTGATGCCGCCGCAGCAGGAAAAGAAGATTCGCGAGTTCATCCTCGCCAACCGCGATGACTTGATGGAGAAGTGGCATGAACTCTCCGACTGATTTTTCCTGGCCGAAGGTCGTTGAGGTCGAGCCTCTGGGTGAGAAACGCCTGCGCGTGCGTTTCGCTTCTGGCGCTCAGCTGCTGCTCGATCTCGGTGATCTGATCGAGCGTCGCGAGGCTTACTGGAGACTCCGTCATTCCCGTTATTTCCACCAGGTGGCGATCGATCCGCTCGGTGGCTTGTGCTGGCCGGAAGGAGAAGACCTTGCCCCCGATGGCCTCGAGCGTTACGCGACGCACGCCTCTCCAGGCGAAGCCGCTCAGGACGGCCCGGAGCCTGGTGGTGACGGGGAAGACGCAGCGCCGATCTGAACGGATGGTCATCCGGCCTGCTCAGCTACCCTCCAGCGCCGCCAGGGCCTTCTCCAGGGCCAGGGCGACGTGGGCGTGGTGGGTGCCGCCCTGCACATAGAGCACGTAGGGCTCGCGCAGCGGCCCGTCGGCGGAGAACTCACTGGTGCTGCCGTCGATGAAGCTGCCCCCCGCCATCACCAGTTCGCTGGCGTAGCCGGGCATCGGCGCCGGCACCGGATCGAGGTACGACCCCACCGGCGAGCAGCTCTGGAAGGCGCGGCAGACGGTCTTGATCCGCTCCGGCGAGCCCAGGCGCACCGCCTGGATCACATCGCTGCGGGGGCCGCCCGGCAGAGGGTTCACCGCATAGCCCAGGTCGTGGAACACCTGCGCCACCAGCTCGGCGCCGATCAGGGCCTCGGCCACCATCTGCGGCGCCAGAAACAGCCCCTGGAACAGCAGCCGGTTCAGATCGAAGCTGGTGCCCCCCTCGCTGCCGATGCCCGGCGCCGTCAGCCGGCAGCAGGCCTGCTCCACCAGCTCCGCCCGGCCGGCGACGTAACCGCCGGTGGGGGCGATCGTGCCGCCCAGATTCTTGATCAGCGAGCCGGCGATCAGGTCGGCGCCCACCGCCGTGGGCTCCTGCTCCTCCACCAGCTCGCCGTAGCAGTTGTCGACGAACACCAGGCACTCCGGCCGGACTGCCTTGACCCGCTCCACCAGGGCTCCGATCTCGGCCACCGACAGGGAGGGGCGCCAGCTGTAGCCGCAGCTGCGCTGGATCAGCACCATCCGCGTCGGCACCGCCAGCGCTGCGTCGATCCGCTCCAGATCCACCCGGCCCGCCGCCGTGAGCCGCAGTTCGTCGTAGGTGATGCCGAACTCGGCCAGGGAGCCCTGCCCTGTGCCGCGCAGGCCGATCACCTCCTCGAGGGTGTCGTAGGGCCGGCCGGTCAGCGCCAGCAGGCGATCACCCGGACGCAGCACGCCATACAGGGCCGCGGCGATGGCGTGGGTGCCGCTGACGAACTGCAGCCGCACGGCCGCCGCTTCGGCCTCCAGCACCTGCGCGAAGACGCGATCGAGGGTCTCTCGGCCCAGGTCACCGTGGCCGTAGCCGCTCACGGAGGCGAAGTGGTGCACCCCCACCCGCTCGGCGGCGAAGGCCGCCAGCACCCGCTCCAGACGCTGGCGCACGGCCGTGGTGCGGGCGGCCGCCAGCGGGGCGATCGCCTGCAGCGCCCTGGCCACCCGCTCGGCGGCCTCCCCGCTGCAGGTGGCGACGCCTGCCGTCTGTTGGAAGGGGGAATCTGCGCTGGAGAGAGACAGGAGAGGCAGGCCGGCTGGAGCCATCGTGCCCGGCGGCGCTCCACTCCCCGGCGCTGATCGGCAAGGGCCCCCGCCGTGCCTGCGGGCCGGCGCGCAGGCGCATCCGGCCACCCTGCTGCAGCGCGCTCAGCCGCCCTGAGGTCGGTGACAGCACGTTGAGACGGCCGTGGAACCTCCCGGGGGCCTTGCTGTCCCACCGCTAGATTCCTGCGTCGCCTTCCGCCGCTGAACGCCTTGCCCGTTCGTCCGCCAGCCGACCCCGATGCGGCGGCCCGCGACATCCTCCGGATTCCCCATCCCGGCGAACCGCTCGAATCCGCCCCGTCCGTGCGGCGGGAGCGAGCCCTGCGTGAGGGAATGAGCGTGGCGCGGCAGCCCCTGCCGCCCCGCCAGCGCAAGATCAAGCTCGGCACCACGGGCTTCATGCTGGCGATCCACATCGGCGCCGTGGCCGCCCTGCTGCCCATGTACCGCAGCTGGCAGGGCCTGGCTGTTCTGGCGGTCCTCTACTGGATGACGGTGCTGGGGGTCACCCTCGGCCTGCATCGGCTGGTGGCCCACCGCGGCTTCGAGGCGCCCCGCTGGCTGGAGCGGCTGCTGGTGCTGATGGGCACCCTGGCCTGCCAGAGCGGTCCGATCGAATGGGTGGGGCTGCATCGCCATCACCATCTGTTCTCCGATCAGCCCAACGATCACCACGACGCTGCCCGCGGCCTGTGGTGGGCCCACAGCGAGTGGATGCTGCACGACATCCCGGCCCTGCGCGAGATCCACCGCTTCACCGGCGACCTGGAGCGCGATCCTTTCTATCGCTGGCTGGATCGCTGGTTCCTGCTGCTGCAGATCCCCCTGGGGCTGATGCTCTACGCCTATGGCGAAGCCGCCGGGGTGCATGGCGGCGGCCTGGGCCTGGTGCTGTGGGGCATTCCCCTGCGCCTGGTGCTCGTCTACCACGTCACCTGGCTGGTGAATTCGGCCACCCACGCCTTCGGCTACCGCAACTTCGACTGCCCCGATCGCTCCCGCAACTGCTGGTGGGTGGCGCTGCTCACCTTCGGCGAGGGCTGGCACAACAACCACCACGCCCATCCCGCCAGCGCCCGCCACGGGCTGCGCTGGTACGAGTTCGACATCACCTGGCAGCACATCCGCCTGCTGCGCGCCCTGGGCCTGGCCCGGCGCCTGCGGGTGGCGCGGCTGCCGTGAGCGGTGCGGGCTCCCTGCCATCGTGCAAGCTGTCCCACGCCTGCAGCCCCTTCGCTCAGCGGGCAGCTCTTCTGTGATCAACGGCCATGGAACGCTGGGAATACCAGGTGGTCCACCTCAACGTCGAAGGAGGCCAGACGCCTCCAGCCGGTGGCCCGGCCCGCCAGGGGCCTCCAGCCCCGCAGCAGCGACCCGAAGCCGTGTTCTCGAAGGAATATCTCGAGAAGGAATTCCCCGGTTTCTACAGCTCCCAGCCAGGCGGCGGCTCGGCCCAGGCCAAGGATCATCCCGCCAATCAGCTGCGGACCTTTCTCAACAATCAGGGCCAGCAGGGTTGGCAGCTGCTGGGCTTCTTCCCGGTGGGCCAGCTGACGATGATCATCTTCCGTCGGCCGCAGCGCACCTCCCCCTCCGTTGGCACTGCCACCTCCGTCGGCGCCTCCCCCGAACGGCGCGACGGTGCTCCCCTGCCGCCGGCTCCCGAAGTCGCCACCGCGCCAGCTTCTCCCGAGGCGGCAGCCCCCGCGCCCCCGCCGAGCGCGCCACCACAACCATCGACTGAGCTGCTTGCGCGCATCCTCGAGCGACTTGAGGCGCTCGAGCGCCGCCTGCCGGCTGCCTCCTCGTCCACGGCGGAGCCGGATCCCTGGGCCGATCTGGAGGACGGCGCGATCCTGCCGCCCCAGCGCTGGGGCGAGCTCGAGGACCAGCCGCGCCTGTCGACGCCGGCGGCGGCCCGTGCCCTGGGCTTCCGCAGCGCGGCCAGCCTGCTCAACCTGGCCGCCCGCAACGGCTACCGCCAGGGCCTGGTCAAGCGGGGTCTCGCATCCACGCTGGCGGTCTACATGGGCAGCGAGACGAGCGGCCGTGGCGACCGCCATGTCTGGGTGGTGCTGCCGATCCCGGACAGCTGAGCAGCGACCACGTCCTTCCCGGGATCCGTGCCTGACGCCGTTGCTGATCCCGCCGACTGCCGACCGCCGACTGGCGGCTCCGGTCAGGGGAGGGCGTTCCCCACGCCGGCCTCGCCGGCCGCCACCTCCTGGAGCTGGCTGCGGATGGCGCTGGCCAGATCTCCGGCGCCGTTGCCGGCCAGGCGGCTGGCCTGCCGCCGCAGCAGGGCCAGGAACGGATCGGGGGCCAGCTCGGCCGTGCCGGGGCCGCCCAGGGTGGCGAGGGTGCGGCGCAGGTCGGGCAGTTCGCCGTCGAGCTCGCCTGCGCTGTACTCCCGCTGGCCGGCCATCACCTCCGCGAACCGTTCACGGCGCGCGCGGCGGGCCACCGGATAGGCGGCCATCACCGTGTCGCGGCACTGGCGCCAGGGGCGTCCGGCGGTGAACAGGGCCGCCAGGGCCGCCGAGAGGGCCGGCGCCTCGCTCTCGCTGATGTGCAGGTCGAAGGCCGGGGGGGCGGGGCGCAGGCCCACGAACAGCTCCAGCAGATCGCCGCTTCCGAGCACCGTGTCATCGGCGTCGCGCACCGGCAGGGCGGAGGACTGCAGCGCCTCGATCAGCTCCGGATGGCCCGCCAGCAGGGTGGTGGCCCGTTCGGGGCTGAGCCGCCCGTCCGGGGCCTCCCGGGCCAGCCACAGGTTGATGCTCCCCAGGGCCAGGAAGACCTCCGGTCCGGGCGAGGCGAGCTTGCCGTTGCGCAGCATCGACAGCTGGGAGTTGTGCACGCGGCCGCAGTCGAGGGCCTCGGCCAGCGCCGGCAGGATCCGCTGCGACCAGCCATTGCGGGCATGCCACACCCGGATCAGATGGGCGAAGGCGACGCGGCCGCTCTCGACGGAGTTTCGGTAACCCATGCCCTCCCGCGGACGGTGTGAATGGCGCTGTGAGCGATGCAGTGAGCGACCCGCTCGCGATCCGGACCGGAGGTGCGTTCGGAGGGGGATCCGATCCGAAACCCGTGCGACCGGGTTGCCTTGATCAGAATTCGTATTGCTACGATCGTAGCGTTCGATCCGGAGCCGGTCCGTCATGGCCGCCACACCTTCCTCCCGCCCAGCGCGCCCCGGCGGGCTGCATGCACAGCACACCCGTCGCTGCGCCACCATCAACACCGGCGCCGACTCCCTGCGTCGGGCCCAGTCCTTGCATCGGCCCCGTCACGGGGAGATGGCCGTGGCGCCGCAGAAGGGTCGCAACTGGGGCGTCATCGCCTTCATGGCGGCCATTCACGTGCTGGCGGTGGTGGCCCTGCTGCCGCAGTTCTGGAGTCTTCCCGCCGTCGCCACCCTGCTGATCCTCTACTGGGTCACCGCCTGCCTCGGCGTCACCATCGGCTACCACCGCCTGCTCAGCCACCGCGCCTTCCGGCTGCCCCAGTGGCTGGAGCGCTTCTTCGCCACCTGCGGCGCCCTCAGCTGCCAGCACGGTCCGATCGACTGGGTGGGGCTGCACCGCCACCACCACAAGTTCTCCGATACGGATGCCGATCACCACGACAGCAACAAGGGCTTCTGGTGGAGCCACATGGGCTGGATGCTCGAGGCGGTGCCCGCCCTGGCCTCGGTGCCCCGTCTCACCGGTGATCTGGCCGCCGATCCCTACTACCGCTGGCTGAACAAGTGGTTCCTGGTGCTGCAGCTGCCCCTCGCCGCCCTGCTGTTCTGGATCGGCACCGTCACCGGCGCCGGCGGCTGGGCCCTCGTCCTCTGGGGCATCCCGCTGCGTCTGGTGCTCGTCTATCACGTCACCTGGCTGGTGAACTCGGCCACCCACTGCTGGGGTGAAGCCGTGCACGACAGCGGTGACAAGTCGCGCAACAACCTCTGGGTCGCCCTGTTCACCTTCGGCGAGGGCTGGCACAACAACCACCACGCCTACCCCCACTCCGCCCGCCACGGCTTCGGCCCCGGTCAGATCGACCTCACCTGGCAGCACATCCGTCTGCTGCGCGCCCTCGGCCTCGCCACCCAGGTCCGCCTGCCGCGGGCCGCGGCTCGGCCCATGTCGTAGGTTGGCCGATCGGATTTCATACCCGGCGAACGGTTCGGACAGTCATGGCCAAGCGTGTACAGGTGGTGCTCAATGAGGACGTGCTGAGCCTCGGCAAGGACGGCGATCTCGTCGAGGTCGCCCCCGGCTACGCCCGCAACTTCCTCGTCCCCACCGGCAAGGCTGTGCCGGTCACTGCGGCGGTCCTCCGCCAGGTGGAGCACCGCCGCGCCAAGGAGGCCGAGCGTCAGGCCGCCCTCAAGGCCGAAGCCGAAGCCTTCCGCACGGCTCTGGCCACCATCGGCCGCTTCACCGTCAAGAAGCAGACCGGCGGCGATGACGTCCTCTTCGGCACCGTCACCAACGGCGACGTCGCCGAGGCGATCGAAGCGGCCACCAAGAAGGAGGTCGACCGCCGCGACATCCTCGTCCCCGAAATCCACCGCACCGGCGCCTACAAGGTGCAGATCAAGCTCCACCCCGAAGTCACCGCCGAGATCAACCTCGAAGTCGTCAGCTACTGACCCCCCCCTACGGGGGGTTCGCATTGGGGGGCTGCAGCCGGAGGGTTCCGGAGGCAGCCCTTTTTTGTGGGGTTTCGGAGGCCCCTGTCGGGCGCTGCGGCCATGGGGTGATGGCCCGCCGGGGCCTCCCGCTCACGGCTTCGGGCTGGAGGCGCGAGCGGCGGCCAGGCGGGCGGCATGGTCCAGCAGTGGTGCCTGTGTCAATGCCGCACACCAGATGTGGTGGTCTCCCCCTGGCGATCCGCCCCACCCGCGGCGATGATGGATCTCCCCTCCCGCACGCGGCCACCCCCTGGCGCCACCGCCTCCCGCCACGGCCGCCACAGTGGAGCCCTGTCCCTTTGCCCCCGTTGAGGTTCTGCCATGGTGAGCGTCCCCCTGGCCGGCGGCTCCTCCACCTCCGAGCTGGAACCGGGTGGCGCTCCCGGCGGGCCTGCCGGCGGCAGTGCATCGGCGGGAGGGCGTCGGGGTCGCCGCTCCCAGGACGCCGCCGAGTTCGAGGCGCTCAGCGATGCGGTGCCGCCTCAGAACATGGAGGCCGAGGAGGCGGTGCTGGGCGGCATCCTGCTCGATCCCGAGGCCATCGGCCGCGTCGCCGACGTGCTCCAGCCCGAGGCCTTCTATCTCGGCGCCCACCGCGAGATCTATCGCACCGCCCTGATGCTGCACAGCCAGGGCAAGCCCACCGATCTCACCGCCATGTGCGCCTGGCTGGCGGACACGGGCCATCTCGAGAAGGTGGGCGGCTCGGCGCGGCTGGTGGAGCTGGTGGAGCGCACCCTCACCACCGCCTCGATCGACCAGGTGGCGCGCCTGGTGATGGACAAGTACCTGCGCCGCCAGCTGATCCGTTCCGGCAACGAGGTGATCCGGCTCGGCTTCGATCAGAGCAAGCCGATGGAGCAGGTGCTCGATGAGGCCGAGCAGACGATCTTCGCGATCAGCCAGGAGAAGCCCTCCACCGGCCTCACCCCCACCGCCGAGATCCTCACCAGCACCTTCGAGGAGATCGAGAGCCGCTCGCTGGGCACGGCCGTCGCCGGCATCCCGGTCAACTTCTACGACCTCGACGCCATGACCCAGGGGCTGCAGCGCAGCGATCTGATCATCGTCGCCGGCCGCCCGGCCATGGGCAAGACGGCCATCACCCTCAACCTGGCCAAGAACGTCGCCCAGCTGCACGGGCTGCCGGTGTGCCTGTTCTCACTGGAGATGAGCAAGGAGCAGCTCACCTATCGGCTGCTGGCGATGGAGACGGGCATCGAGAGCGGCCGCCTGCGCACCGGCAGGCTGCAGCAGGAGGAGTGGCCGCTGTTGGGGCAGGGCATCAACAGCCTCGGCCAGCTGCCGATCTTCATCGACGACAAGCCCAACTCCGGTGTGCTCGAGATGCGCTCGCTCTGCCGCCGCCTGATGGCCGAAAGCGGCAAGGAGCTGGGTCTGGTGGTGATCGACTACCTGCAGCTGATGGAGGGCAGCGGCAGCGACAACCGTGTGCAGGAGCTCTCGCGCATCACCCGCGGCCTCAAGCAGATGGCACGCGAGCTCAACGTGCCGGTGGTGGCCCTCTCCCAGCTCAGCCGTGGCGTCGAGGCGCGCACCAACAAGCGGCCGATGCTCTCCGATCTGCGGGAATCCGGCTCGATCGAGCAGGACGCCGACCTGGTGCTGATGATCTACCGCGACGAGTACTACAACCCTGAGACGCCCGATCGCGGCATCACCGAGGTGATCGTCACCAAGCACCGCAACGGCCCGGTGGGCACCTGCAAGCTGCTGTTCGAGCCCCAGTTCACCCGCTTCCGCAACCTGGCCGCCTGACCAACAGCCTTGCGGCGTGAGCAACTGTCTTGCGGCGTGAAGCCCGCTCCCACTTCCGCAGGCGGCGAGTGCGTGGCGGTCGGCTCCTAGCGTGACTCCATGGTTGACACTGCACCTCCCAGCGAATCCTTCGACGTGATCGTCGTCGGCGGCGGCCATGCCGGCTGTGAGGCGGCGCTGACCGCCGCGCGACTGGGCCTCAGCACGGCGCTGTTCGCTCTCAACCTCGACCGCATCGCCTGGCAGCCCTGCAACCCGGCCGTCGGCGGTCCGGCCAAGAGCCAGCTGGTGCATGAGGTGGACGCCCTCGGTGGTGTGATCGGCCGCCTCGCCGATGCCACCGCTCTGCAGAAGCGCATCCTCAATGCCAGTCGCGGCCCGGCGGTGTGGGCCCTGCGCGCCCAGACGGACAAGCGCCAGTACGCCCGCCAGATGCTGCAGCTGCTGCAGCACACCCCCAACCTGGCCCTGCGCGAGGCGATGGTCACCGGCCTGGTGATCGAGGGCGACGCCGATGGCGGCGGTGACAGCTGGCAGCCCGCCCACGGCCCTGCCGCGCGAGTCTGCGGGGTGCGCACCTACTTCGGGGGTGTCTACGGCGCCCGTGCCGTGATTCTCACCACCGGCACCTTTCTGGGTGGACGGATCTGGGTGGGCGATCGCTCCCTGCCGGCCGGCCGCGCCGGTGAACCGGCCGCCGAAGGCCTCACCGAGGCCCTGCGTCAGCTCGGGTTCCGGCTGGATCGCCTCAAGACCGGCACCCCCGCCCGTGTCGACCGCCGCAGCATCGCGCTCGATCAGCTTGAGGAGCAGCCCAGCGACGCCCACCACCGCTATTTCTCCTTCGATCCGGCCGCCTGGGCAAGTGGCGAGCCGATGAGCTGCCACATCACCCGCACCACCGCCTCCACCCATCAGCTGATCCGGGACAACCTGCATCTCACGCCGATCTACGGCGGCCATCTCGACAGCAAGGGCCCGCGCTACTGCCCCTCGATCGAGGACAAGATCGTGCGCTTCGCGGATAAGGACTCGCACCAGATCTTCCTCGAGCCCGAAGGGCGTGACACCCCCGAGATCTATGTGCAGGGCTTCTCCACCGGCCTACCTGAAAACCTGCAGCTCGCCTTGCTGCGTACGCTGCCGGGCCTGGAGGCCTGCGTGATGCTGCGCCCGGCCTATGCGGTCGACTACGACTATCTGCCGGCCACCCAGCTGCGTCCTTCGCTCGAGACGCGTCGCGTCGCCGGCCTGTTCAGCGCCGGTCAGCTCAACGGCACCACCGGCTATGAGGAGGCCGCCGCCCAGGGCCTGGTGGCCGGCCTCAACGCCGCCCGCCTGCTGCGGGGGCAGGAGCCGGTGCACTTCCCCCGGGAGGGGAGCTACATCGGCACCCTGATCGATGATCTGATCAGCCGTGATCTGCGCGAGCCCTACCGGGTGCTCACCAGCCGCAGCGAATACCGCCTGGTGCTGCGCGGGGATAACGCCGATCGGCGCCTCACCCCTCTGGGCCATGAGCTGGGGCTGATCGACGAGCGCCGCTGGCAGATCTATCAGGACAAGCAGGAGCGGATCGAGGCGGAGAAACGCCGTCTCGAGACCGTGCGCCTCAAGGTGAGCGATGCCGCCGCCCCTGCCGTGGTGGCCGAAACGGGCGCCGCCATCAAGGGGTCGATCACGCTGGCGGACCTGCTGCGCCGTCCCGGCTTCCACCACGGCGATCTGGTGCGCCATGGCCTTGCCGATGCCGCGCTCCCTGCCGATGTGTGTGAAGGCGCTGAGATCGATATCCGCTACAGCGGCTACCTGGCCCGCCAGCAGCAGCAGATCGAGCAGGTGCGCCGCCAGCAGGGCCTGGCCATTCCCGCCGGCCTGGATTACGCCGCCATCGCCACCCTTTCGGCGGAGGCACGCGAGAAGCTGGCGGCGATCCAGCCGCTCACACTCGGGCAGGCGTCCCGCATTCCCGGCGTCAGCCCCGCCGACGTGCAGGCCCTGCTGCTGTGGCTTGAGCTGCGCCGCCGTCGTGAGGCCGTGCCCGCTGCGGTCCCCGGGCTCTGAACACCGCCTGCTGCCAGTACAGTTCGCCATCCCCTGAGCCCTCAGGACCGCAGGTGAGTGCCTCCGCCCCCGGCCCCCCGCATCGCTCCGGCGAAGGTCGTCCCCTGCGCGGCATCCCGCGTTCACGTGCCTTCTGGGAGCTGAAGGCCGAGCAGATGATGAACCGGATCTTCGATCCGGAAGACCCGATCGACCTGGCCGTCGAGCATCTGCCGCAGGACGAGACCACCCTCCCCACCTCGCTTCAGGATGATGAGGCGGCAGCGCGTGGCTTCCAGGCCGGTCAGGCCGCCGCCGGGTCAGAGTTGCCCCGGAGTGCGCCGCCGCCGCCGCCACCAGGCCTGCCCTCCCGCCAGCGCGATCCTCTGCGCTCCGGCCGCGGTCGGCGTGCCACGACCCGTTCCACCGCCTCCACCGCCTCAGCCCGTGTCGCCGGCCGGCCCGATGAGCGGCTCCTGCTGATCGGAGCCCTCTGCGGTGTCTGCCTGGTGAGCCTGGGTGGTTCGCTGCTCTATTTCCGTTTCTGGAATCGCCTGCAGCTGAATCTGGCTCAGGAGCGCAACCTGTTGCTGCTGGAGCGGCTGCGGAATCTGGGGCCTGCCAATCCCCCTCCCGTCTCCGGTCCGGAGCCGGCCGCTCCGACCCTGCCGGGGCCCGCCGCCCAGACCGCCGCCGGCGCCGAGGGCCTGCCGCCGCCTCCCCCGCAGGAAGCCTGGATCGAGCAGCTCTCCTCGCTGCCTTCGCCCGCTCCGACTCCGCCCCGGGTCCTCACCGTGCCCGTCAGCCCGAGCCTCGCAGCCACGTCTGCACCCCCCGCGCGGGTGGCGGCGGCTTCGACGCGTCCGGCGGCCCCCCTGCCCCAGCTGGTCGGTGTGGTGGCCGGAGCCGGCCGTGCACCCTCCGCCATCTTCCTGGTCGGGGGCAGCTCGATGAGCGTGGGCAGCGGTGAGCTGATCGGCTCCACGGGCTGGCGTCTGCGCAGTGCCGAGGGGGAGACCGCTCTGCTGGAACGCGACGGTGAACTGCGCCAGGTCTCGATCGCCAGCGGCAACGGCTTCTGATCCCGTCTTCCTAGGCTCGATCCCCACCAGGACAGCCTCCTTGCCGACGCCCCTCCCACCTGCCGTCCCGACGGCCCCTGTGCAGGGAGATGGGGCCGGAGCATCCCTGCTGCCCTCCCCCTGGCCCCTCTGGCAGGCGCCCTTCGCCGAGGTGCAGGACGCCACCGCCGGCCGGCAGCTCAGCGGTGCCTGGAAGCTGCTGCTGCTCGGCGATGGCAGCCCCACCCGTCACCTGCAGCTGCTCACCGGCATGCCCGTGGAGGTGGAGCTGATCGCCATGGGGCCCGACCGCTGTGCCGTCGAGGAACCGCCGGCACCGGCCGAGGTGGGGGAGCTGCAGGCGCCGCTGCTGCGCCGTCAGGTGTGGCTCAACTGCGGCAACCTCAGCCTCGGCTGGGCTGAGAGCTGGTGGAACCTCGAGGAGGCTGAGCGCCATCTGTGCGACCGTCGCCAGCCCATCTGGCGCAGCCTCACCACCGGTCGGGCCGAGCTGTTCCGCGAGGTGGACGGCCTCGGCCAGGTGCGCGCTCCCTGGCTGTCGGAGCGCTTCGGCTGTCCGGGCCCCTTCTGGAGCCGTCACTACCGCTTCTTCCGCAATGGGCGGGAGCTGACCGTGATCCGCGAGGTGTTCTCCCCCGCGCTGGAAACGTGGCTGGGACCGGCGATCGGTCGGGAGCCCCCGACATCGATGTCATGACATTTCATGAAGTCGGTAACAGCGTGTCGCGGTTTGCTCTTGACGGATTGACGGGCTCTATGAGCTAGCCAGCATGCGGGCACAGATCTCCACGGTCCATGTCCCGTCCAGCAGCCAGGGCTCAGGCTCCAGGTCCCACCCGCCGGCCCCGTCCCGCCTCGCCGCCGCCCCGTAACCTCTCGGCCCTGCCCGCCACCCCGTTGCCCGCTCCAGCGAACGACTGGCTGAGCCTCACCGAGCTGGGCCGCCTTTACGGCATCTCCGCTGTCCAGACCGGCAGGCTCCTCGTGCTCGCCGGCCTGCGCAGCCGGGAGGGCGAGCCGACCGCCCGCGCCCTGGGCGAGGGAATCGCTCTCTGCCCACACCCCGGTGACCACCACCAGGCCCTGTGGAGCCGGGTCGGCTGTGCCGCTCCCCTGGAGCGCCAGGGCCTGGAACTGCAGCAGCAGCGCAGCCTGGTGGGCCTGTGGGCCGATCTGCTCAGCGCTCTGCAGCAGGGGTCTCCTTCGATCTGCGTCTCCGCGGAGGAGATGGCCGACGACATGCCTCAGGAACTGGTGCGCCCCGTCAACCGCGAACTGCGGCAGCGGGGCTGCAGCTTTCAGGTGCGGCGTCTCAGGACAGGCGCAGCGCTTCGGCCTGCTTGCTCGCCTGCTCCAGCAGCTGACGCAGGCGCTCCTCGTCCGTGTGACTGAGGTTGGTGCGCAGCAGCTTCGCGTGAGGAGCATGGGAGCGCAGGCGTTCGATCACCCGATCGGGCGTCGCGTCGCGCAGCAGCACGAACAGGGCTGCGGTGCCCTCCGGCAGAGTCTCGCCCACCTCGCGCATGAAGCCGTCGTTGATGCCCAGGTCCGAGAGGGAGCCTGAAGCTGCGCCGATCCCGGCACCCACCGCCGCACCCAGCAGCGGGTTGAGGAAGAGCAGGCCCACCAGCGATCCCCAGAAGCCGCCACCCAGGGCGCCGGCCGTGGTGAGGTTGAGGGCCTGCCGCAGGTGCACCTGGCCGCCGCGGTCGCGCTCGACGACCACCGCATCCTCCAGGGAGATCAGCTGTTCGCGCTGGATGTCCACCAGGTCGCGGCGCACCTGCTCCGCTTCGTCCGCCGTGGGGAAGCCCACCACCACAAGGCTGCTCATCGTGATCCGCAGATGGATGCGGTCAGGTTAGGGGTGCGGCTCGGATCGGATGCCGCCCGCCCCCTGCGGCCGGTCCCGGCCATCAGCGTCGGCGGCTTGAGCGTGGCAGGGGGCGGGCGGCGCCGGAGGGGGGCTCGCCGTCCGCGTCCCGCTCCCGGCCGCTGCGCTGCGTCAGCTCCTCCTGCAGGGGATCGGGACGGCGCAGTGGCGCGCTCGGGCGCTGCCAGCGGGGCACACTGAACACCTCGTCATCGGGCCAGTCCTGGGCTGCGCCACTGCCGCTGTCGCTTCGGTCCGGATCTGCTGCAGCCGCTGGCCTGATGCGGTCTTGCTCCGCACCGACATCCCGTTCGGTGGCGGTCTCCACAGGCCGGGC
The DNA here is from genome assembly GCF_015840715.1 of Synechococcus sp. CBW1004. Taxonomy (NCBI): domain Bacteria; kingdom Bacillati; phylum Cyanobacteriota; class Cyanophyceae; order Synechococcales; family Synechococcaceae; genus Synechococcus; species Synechococcus sp. CBW1004. The sequence goes on from NZ_CP060397.1 coordinate 1,859,647, forward strand.
GGCCGCCATGGATCCTCGCCTGGAGATCGCCTGCAGCGGCTGGCGGCGGGGGCGATCACTGCGCCCGCTGCTGCGACCACCGGTGCGCTCCCGCTCCTGGGGCAGGACGTCTCTGGCGGGTGCGGGTGGCTCGCTGCGCCGCCGCTCGCTCTCCTGCCAGGGCTCCGGCCAGTCGTCGCTGTCATCCAGCAGCCAGTCGAGACGGTTCTCCACCCAGCGACCCAGCCCGTCGAAGCCGCCGCGGCTTCCCGGTCGTCCCTCCGATCTGCGGTTGCCCTGGCGTGCGCCCGGCCGACTTCCGGAGACGCCCTCCACCAGCTGGCGGCCGGTGCTCATCCAGCGATCGAGGCGCTGCTCCAGGGGTTCCCCATCGCGCATGGAGCGGCGTTCGGTGGGAGGAAGCGGCGAGCGCGGATCCCGGCGCCGGCCGCCATCAAACGAATCCATCGGCCAACCCTACCGAGCCTGCTCGCCTGCCAGCCTTCTGCAACCGATGGGCCTCATCGCCGGCGCCGGGCCAGCCAGCGCTCGCGGCCCATCCCCACCAGCGCAATGGTGAGTCCGCCCCATTCCAGGGTCCAGAGAAAGGTGGCCATGGCCGCCGTCGGATCGCCGGACCCTACGCCTGCCCCCCGCCCATCGGCCCATCCCGGCCAGGACGGGGCCCCGCGGCCACTGGCTGATCGCTGGGCCGGGTCAGCCAGACGCGGGGAGATGGGCGGCGGTCAGCCGGCCGCACGTTCGAACAGCAGCAGGCAGTCCGCATGCCAGCGGCCGTTGTGCAGTCGTTCGCAGCAGGCCCTGCAGGCGAGACCCTCGCGCCGGCGCCGGTAGGGGGAGCGCAGGCCGCAGCAGGGGCAACGGGCGATCCAGGCGGCGGGCCTCTGCGGCACCGGGAAGCGGTGACGCACGCTCACCTCGAACTCCTGCTGGCTGGCGTTGATGCGGGCCATGCGGGCGCGGAACCGGGGACCATGCACCTCCCGGACCCCTAGCACCCGGTCGATCCAGGCGTGGATCATCTCGTGGCAGAGGGTGCTCAGCGTCGCCTGGCGGGGCAGCGGTTCCAGCAGTGGCCTGGACAGGACGATCTCGCACAGGTCGCTGCCGTCCGGCCGGCGGCCGCTGCGGTAGAGCCCGGCCGTGCGCGTCAGGCGGCCGTCGCTCCAGCGCACCGTCACCAGCGGACCTTCCTCGCGCAGCAGGGAGTTCTCGAAGTGCTCGCGGTTGAGCCGGTGGAACAGGGGCAGCAGCGGTTCCAGGGGCACGGGTCGAGGCGTGTGGTCCACCGACGTCGCCGCATCATGGCGTCCCCGTTGCGTGACGTCGTCGGTCAGACTCTCGGCTCCGACGATTTCAGGCGCAGACATGGACGCGGGACTGGTGCAGACCATCGGCACGAAGGCCCTGCTGGCCGGGGCCGGAGCGCTGCTCCTCTACTGGACGATCTCGGCGGTGAAGCTGGTGCTCAGCGCCCGCGGCATCAACCCGCTGCTCAAGCAGTTCTTCAACCAGGTGGCCTCCGGCCAGGTGGACGGCGCCTATCTGCTCACCACCAAGAACTACCGCTCCCACGTCAACCGCCAGCAGTTCATCCGCTTCCTCGCCGGTCTGCAGCTCAACAAATACCGCAATCTCAAGTCCGGCCGGCCGCGCCTGCAGGAGGACCAGATCATCCTCACCGTCAAGCTCAAGTCCGACGGCAAGGAGGAGCTCCCCCTCGATTTCACCTTCGTCAAGGTGGAGGACGCCTGGCGGGTGGATCGGATCCAGAAGCTCGCCGCCGCCTGACGCGTCCCGTTTCCGTGCCCCGCTCCGCGCCCCCGCAGCCGGCCGATGACGCTCCTGCCGCTGCAGCGGTCGCGGCAGCGGCACCCTCCGAGGCCCAGCGCCAGCGGGCCGCCGAGCTGAGATCCCTGCTCAACCGCGCCGCCCACGCCTATTACGTGCTCGACGCGCCGCTGATGGAGGACGCGGTCTACGACCGCCTCTACCGCGAGCTGCTGGAGCTGGAGCAGGCCCATCCGGCGCTGCTCAGTGACGACAGCCCCACCCAGCGGGTGGGTGGCGCGCCGGCCGAGGGCTTCGTCAGCGTGCGGCATCGCATCCCCCTGCTCAGCCTCGACAACGCCTTCAGCGTCGAGGAGCTGGAGGCCTGGTATTCCCGACTGCTCAAGGTGCTCGACCGGACGCCTGCCGCCGGTGAGCCTCTGCCGGCCCTGCCGATGGTGGGCGAGCTGAAGATCGACGGCAACGCCCTGGCCCTCAGCTACGAGCACGGTGTGCTGGTGCGGGCCGCCACCCGCGGCGACGGCGAGCAGGGGGAGGAGATCACCGCCAACGTGCGCACGATCCAGAGCGTGCCGCTGCGGCTGCAGCTGGCCTCGCCGCCCCCCTGGCTGGAGGTGCGCGGTGAGGCGCTGATCCCCGATCCGGTGTTCGCTGCGATCAACCGCGAGCGGGCGGAGCGGGGTGAGGCCCTGTTCGCCAACCCGCGCAACGCCTGCGCCGGCACCCTGCGGCAGCTGGATCCGAAGGTGGTGGCCGCCCGGCGGCTGGACTTCTTCGCCTACACCCTGCATCTGCCGGAGGACTGGCAGGCCGGCACGGAGACGGGGGATCCCCTCCGGCCGGGCAGCCAGTGGCAGTCGCTGCAATGGCTGCAATCCGCCGGCTTCCGGGTCAACCCCAATGCCGCCCTGCTCAGCGATCTGGCGGCGGTGGAGGCCTTCTGCGCCACATGGGAGGAGCGGCGCCACGAGCTCGACTACGCCACCGATGGTGTGGTGCTGAAGCTTGATGACCTGCGCCTCCAGGACGAGGCCGGCTTCACCCAGAAGGCGCCGCGCTGGGCGATCGCGCTCAAGTACGCCGCCGAGGAGGCTCCCAGCAGGCTGCTGCGCCTCGAGGCCCAGGTGGGCCGCACCGGAGCGGTGACGCCGGTGGCGATCTTTGAGCCGGTGCCGCTGGCCGGCACCACGGTGAGCCGCGCCACCCTGCACAACGCCGACCGGCTGGTGGAGCTCGATCTCCACAGCGGCGACACGATCGTGGTGCGCAAGGCCGGCGAGATCATCCCCGAGGTGGTGCGGGTGCTCCCCGAACTGCGGCCTGTTGGCGCGCAGCCCCTGCAGCTGCCCCACACCTGCCCGGAGTGCGGCTCCGCTCTCGTGCGCGAGGACGGTGAGGCAGCCACCCGCTGCGTCAACAACGGCTGCCCGGCGATCCTGCGCGGCTCCCTGCGTCACTGGGTGAGCAAGGGTGCCCTCGATGTCGACGGGCTCGGCACGAAGCTGATCGAGCAGCTGGTGGACCGGGGCCTGGTGCGCTCCATCCCCGATCTCTACGGCCTCGATGCCGCCCTGCTGGCCAGCCTCGAGCGGATGGGGGAGAAGTCGGCGGCGAACCTGATGGTGGCCCTGCAGGCCTCCAAACAGCAGCCCTGGCACCGGCAGCTCTACGGCCTGGGCATCCATCACGTCGGCGAGGTGACCGCCAGGGCGCTGGCGCAGGCCTTCCCCGGCGTCGACGCCCTGCGCGAGGCCGCCCTGAGCGATCCGGCGCCGATCACGGCGATTCACGGCATCGGCGCTGAGATCGCCCAGAGCCTGCAGCAGTGGTTCGCCACGCCGGCCAATGAGGATCTGATCCAGACGCTCCGGCAGCGGGGCTTTGCCCTCGCCCCCGCCCCCGAGGAGCAGGCCGCCGCGGCGGTTGAGCCCGCCGAGAAGCCCCTGGCTGGCCTTACCTTCGTGCTCACCGGCACCCTGCCGACCCTGAGCCGCAGCCAGGCCCAGGCGCGCATCGAGGCGGCCGGCGGCAAGGTCACCGGTTCGGTGAGCAAGAAGACGAGCTATGTGGTGGCCGGTGCGGAGGCCGGCAGCAAGCTGGCCAAGGCCGAGAGCCTCGGGGTGCCGGTGCTCGATGAGGCGGAGCTCCTGGCCCTGCTGGCCTGAGCCCCCGGGGCCTCCCGGTGCCCTGCGGGTTGAGCCCGGCCACTCCGCTGAGCGTGCAGCCGCTGGCTGGATGGTGGCTCCAGGGCTGCGGCGGTGGACGTGCTGGCCCCATCGCTGGCGCCACCGTGCCTGAGCCCCGTGGCCTGAGCCCTTCGCCAGTCTCTGCCGGTCGCTCCTCTGGTGTGGTCAGGGCTTCAGCTGTGGTCGGGTGGGCGACCGATCGCGGCTGGTCGGCGCTGCAGCGGGGGCCTATAACCCAGGTTCGCCCTGGCCGCCTGCGGGATGAGCTCGCCCCCCTCGATGCCGGAGCCCTCGGCCCCGGCAGCCCCTCCGCCGGGGCCTCTGCAGACGCGACGCCCCTCCCGGCTGGCGGCGCTGATCGCCCTGTTGGTGGTGGTTGCCGGCGGTGGCGGTGCCTGGTGGCTGCACACCCAGCGGCAGGAGCGCCAGCGTCAGGCCACGCCGCCGGCGCTGCTGCCCCGCCGCATCGCCGCCCTGGGGCGGATCGAGCCCCTCGACGGGGTGGTGAAGCTGTCAGTGCCGAGCAGCCTGGCCAATGATCCGGTCAGCCGCATCCTGGTGAAGGATGGCGAGCAGGTGACGAAGGGGCAGCCGCTGGCGATCCTCGAGAGCGCCGCCTCGCTCGAGCAGGCCGTGCGCCAGTCCGAGGCGGCGATCGCCACCGCTGAGCGCCGCATCACCAGCCAGGACAGCGTGATCGAGAAGAGCCGCGCCCAGCTGGCCCAGGCGGAAGTGGAGCTGCGCCGCTATAGCTCCCTCTATGCCAGCGGTGCCAGCAGCGCCGAGGAGCGCGACCGGCGCCAGACCCTCGCCAGCACCACCCGCGCCAACCTCGATCAGGCCCTCTCCGACCGGGCCACCCTGGCGGCGGAGCTGGAGGAGAAGAAGGCGGATCTGGCCCGCAACCGCAGTGAACGGGCGAAGGCCACGATCCTGGCGCCGTTCAGCGGCACGGTGTTCAAGGTCTATGCCCATCCCGGCGACAAGGTGGGCGATGACGGCATCCTCGACATCGGTGACAGCAGCCGCATGGGGGTGATCGCCGAGGTGTATCAGACCGACCGCCCCGGCATCGCCCTGGGGCAGAAGGCGGTGATCACGGCCGAGGGCTTCCCGGACAAGCAGATGAGCGGCACTGTGGTGGAGATCGCCCGCCAGGTGAGCCGCCAGACGGTGTTCACCGGTGAGGCGGGTGAAAACCTCGACCGACGGGTGGTGGAGGTGAAGATCGGCCTGGGCCCTCAGGCCACCGCCATCGCCAGCACCATCAACTATCTGCAGGTGAATGTGCTGTTCGAGCCCCTCACCGAAGCCCAGAAGCAGCAGCAGCGCCAGCGCCAGGAAGCGTTGATCCGCCAGCAGACCGGCGGTGCTGCCCCGCCTCCGCCCCGCTGAGGTCACCGATGGACCACCGGCCACGCCACCGAGACGCCCATGGGGAGCAGCCGATGAGGGCCTGTCGATGAATGCCCTGCGTCGCACCCCCCTGGCCTGGCGCCAGGTGATCCACCGACCGATGCGCCTGGTGGCGGCCCTGGCAGGCGTGAGCTTCGCCAATGTGCTGGTGTTCTTCCAGATGGGCCTCTCAGGCGGTCTGTACGACAGCCAGAAGCGACCGCTGCAACGCATCAACGGCGAGCTGGTGATGGTGAGCCGCCGCTATCTCTATCTCGGCGAGCAGCTCAATTTTCCCCGCGCCCGCCTCAGCCAGGCCCTCGGTATTCAGGGGGTGAAGGCGGTCACGCCGCTGTATCTCGGGCTGGCGGAATGGATCAACCGCGACACGCGCCAGCAGAAGCAGGCGATGATCTTCGGGCTCACCCCCGAGAACCCGGCGCTGCGCATTCCGGAGCTGGAGGCCAACCCCCTGCTGCTGCAGCGCTCCGATGCGGTGTTGTTCGACAGCCGCTCCAAGAAGGTGGCAGGGCCGGTGGCGACGATGGTCGGCAGCGGTGAGATCTATCAGACCGAACTGCGTGGCACCCGGGCGGTGGTGACCGGCCTGTTCACGATGGGTGTCACCTTCGCCGCCGACATCAACCTGCTGACGTCGGCCACCAACTTCAAGAACTACTTCCCGGATCAGAGCGCCGACGACATCCAGATGGGGGTGATTCAGCTCGAACCCGGCGTCGATCCACGGCGGGTGCAGGCGACGCTGCAGAGTTTTCTGGGCTCCTCAGTGAAGGTGCTGACGATCCCTGAGCTGGAGAAGGCGGAGGTGAATTACTGGCAGCGCAACACCTCGTTCGGCATCATCTTCGGCCTGGGTGTGCTGGTGGGGCTGGTAGTGGGCGGCATCATCGTCTATCAGATTCTCTATTCCGATGTCACCGATCATCTGGCCGAATACGCCACGCTCAAGGCGATGGGCTACGACGATGGCTTCGTGGTGGCGATCATCCTGCAGGAATCGCTGATCCTCGCGGTGCTTGCCTTCGGCCCCAGCCTGCTGCTGTCGCTGGGCCTCTATGGCTTTCTCGCCCGCTCCACCTCGCTGATGGTGGTGATGACGGCCCAGCGGGCGGTGCTGGTGTTCGTGTTCACCCTGGTGATGTGCTCCCTCTCCGGCTGGCTGGCCACCGCCAAGCTGCGCCGCCTCGATCCGGCGGAGATCTTCTGATGGCGCCTGAGCCGCTGCCGCCACTGGAAACCGCCGGCTCCGGGCCCGCCCCAGAGCCGGCGGGAACCGGCCCACAGGCTCCACCACCTGACGCTGCCCGTTTTTCGCATGAAAACGCGGGCGGAGTGACGGCTGCCAGCCTGGAAGCAGCCGAGCCCCTGGTCACGGTCAGCGGCCTCGACCACTGGTTCTTCGAGGGGGGGATGCCGAAGCAGGTGCTGCGCGAGGTGAATCTCTGCCTGCATCCCGGCGAGATCCTGATCCTCACCGGCCCGTCGGGCTCCGGCAAGACCACCCTGCTCACCATGCTCGGGGGCCTGCGCGCCGCCCAGTGCGGCAGCCTGCGCATCCTCGGATCGGAGCTGCTGCATGCCGATCCGCCCACGCTCACGCGCCTGCGCCGCCAGGTGGGTTTCATCTTCCAGGCCCACAACCTGATGCCTTATCTCAATGCGCTGGAAAATGTGCGGATCGGGCTGGAGGTGCGCAGCGACTGGCTGGAGCGGGGCCGCCCGGCCATGGATGCCTGCGCCGCCGCGATGCTGGGCCGGGTGGGACTGGCCGACCGGATCAGCTACTACCCCGAGAAGCTCTCCGGCGGCCAGAAGCAGCGGGTGGCGATCGCCCGGGCGCTGGCCCCGGTGCCGCGCCTGCTGCTGGCCGATGAACCCACCGCGGCCCTCGATCGCGAATCCGGGCGGGATGTGGTGGAGCTGTTCCGCGCCCTGGCCAATGAGAGCGGCGCCGGCATCGTGATGGTGACGCACGACAACAAGATTCTCGACATCGCCGACCGGATCATCAACCTCGATGGTGGGCGCCTGGTGGAGCAGAGCTGAGCATCGTCAGGGTGTGGGCCCGATGCAGATGCGCTGCAGCGGGCGCTGGATCTTCGGCTGGGCATGGTGCCACGGGCTTCTTACCCTGCTCCCACATGGGTGGCGCATTGATGACGACCCCTCGCCGCAGGCCGTCGTTGCAGCCGATGCCGCAGGAGAAGCTGTTCACCGCACCGGGCACACCCGTGTTTGTCGGTCAACGGCGCAGCGAACAGGCGCGGCTGGATCTGTTTCTCTATGACGCCGAGACCGTGGCGGAGATCAGCCCGGCCACGCTGGAGGACTGTCGTGGTGCCCGCAGTCGCCCCGGGTTGTTGTGGATCAATGTCAGCGCCGTGCATGACATGGCGCTGCTCCAGGCGCTGGGGGAGGAGTTCGCCCTGCATCCGCTGACGCTGGAGGACATCGCCAACACCTCGCACCGGCCGAAATGGGAGGAGTTTCCCGACTATGGATTCCTGGCGATGAAGATGGTGCACCGTCAGGGCCATGGTCGCGGCGTGACGGTGGAGCACGTGAGTGTGATTCTGGGTGATGGTTTCGTGCTCTCCTTCCTGGAGGACAGCGGTGATGTCTTCGAGGCGGTGCGTCAGCGCATCCGGCGCGGTGCGGGCCGTATCCGGGCGTTGGGAGCGGATTATCTGGCCTTCAGCCTGATGGATGCGGTGGTCGATCATTACTTCCTCGCCATCGAGTCGATCGGTGAATGGGTGCAGCACTTTGAGGACCGGCTCCTCTCCAATGCCATGCAGCCGGAGATCGGTGGGCTGTATCGCTTCAAGCGGGAACTGCTGGAGGTGCGCCGTGCTGTCTGGCCGCTGCGCGAGGTGATCTCGGCGATCAACCGCAGTGAGTCGCCGCTGCTGAAGAAGGAGAACAGGGTGTTCTGGCGCGATCTCTATGACCACGCCGTGCAGGTGATGGACATGGTGGAGAATGCCCGTGAGTCGCTGGCGAGCATGCACGACACCTATCTCTCCAGCCTCAGCAACCGCATGAATGAGGTGATGAAGATTCTGACGATCATCTCGACGATCTTCATTCCTCTCACCTTCATCGCTGGCATCTATGGCATGAACTTCAAGCACATGCCGGAGCTGGAGTGGAGGGATGGATATTTTCTCATTCTCGCCCTGATGGGCGTCATCGCCGTGTCGCTGGTCGTGTATTTCCGCCGTCAGCGCTGGCTCTGAGCCGGCTTTGTGCTGCACTGCATCGTGGCGGCGGCATGGGCTCCCAGCGTCCAGCTGGCCTGCTCGCCCTTGATCCAGAACTCCTGGCTGCCTGCGGCGTAGCGGCTGCCGCTGGCGGACAGTCGCCGGGGCAGACGCGTGGCCGTCTCGCCCACCAGCAGGATCACCTCGCTGGGGTCGCGGTTGAAGAACAGGGCGGTGAGCTCGACGGCGTCGAATCGACCGCGGCACAGGTAGCTGGCGCGGATTGCCTGCTCCGCCTCAGGGGCGGGGGCGGCACGAAGGGGCATCGCTGCTCCCAGCAGGCTCATTGCCAGAACCATCAGGGCTGGCCCCGCCTGCCAACGAGACGTTGCTGCGGCTCGACGGGATCGCGAGCCGCCCGCTGTTGCCCCAATCCTGCAGCGGCAGCCTGGGCGGGATGGCGCGGGCATCGGAGGGCCCTCCTGGGTGATCGGCGGACTCCAGCCTGCTGCCGGCCCAGGCCCCTGCCATCCTGCGGGCGCCTGTTCTGTCATGGCTCGGGGTTGGGCGGGCCACCCCGCGGCAGGCTGTTGCGGTGCTTCGGCCTGCGGCCCGGGAGCGCGCCGGCCGCTGCCGCTGGTGGGGGCGCCAGGATTGATGCCTACCTGTTCCAGGCATTGATGGACCTGCAGCCACCTTCCATCCCCGCCGGCATCCGCAGCGCCTGCGGCCGGGCCAAGTACCTCGAGCTGGCCTCCCGTCCCGGCCTCCTGGCCCGTCTGCGGCTGGCCTGGTTCGTGGCGATCGCCACCCTGCGGGATCGAAGTCTGCCGGTGCCGGAGTGAGCGATGCCAGGGCTGATCTCGACCACCTTCTGAGCCAGCCCCTCAGGGGCTTCCGGGAGGGGTGAGCGCCCGCTGCGCCGCCCTTCCCACCAGCCACACGCTGGCCACCGTGGCCAGCAGGCCGACGATGCGCAGGGTCCACGTTCCTGCATCGGCCTCGCCGCTGAGCACCTCCCCGAAGCGAGCCACATCACCCGCGAGGGCCCCGAGGCCGCAGAACAGGATCGTGCCCGGCAGGATGCCGATCAGGCCGATGTTGTAGTCCCGCAGGCTGACGTCGCTGAGGCCATAGGCCAGGTTGAGCAGCGAGAACGGGAACGCCGGCGACAGGCGGGTGAGCAGCACCAGCTTCAGGCCCTCGCGGCTGACGCCCTGCTCGATCGCCAGCAGCTTCGGGGTGCGCTGCAGCTGCCGCCGGGCCCAGTCGCGCAGCCAGTGGCGCCCGAGCAGGAAGGCCGCCTCTGCCCCCAGGCAGGCGCCCAGGAACACGATCAGGCTGCCCCACCAGGTGCCGTAGAGGGCGCCCGCCAGCATCGAGGCCCAGACCCCCGGCAGCAGCAGCGTCACCCACAGGGCATAGAGAGGCACGAACAGCACCGCGCCGGCGGGGCTCTGCAGCATCGGCAGAAGCGTCTGGGCGAGGGGGGCGAGATTCATGGTGGTGGGCGCAGGGGACGATGCTGGCCCGTCATGGGGGTGCGTCGTTGCTCTGTTGAAGAGCTGACCCGGCTCTGAGCTGCCTCAACCCGACGCCAGGCTCAGCTCGAGGCCGACGTGTAATGCCGCAGCGCGAAGCGCCAGAAGGCCCTGCACAGCGTCAGGCTGACGGCCGCCACCAGCAGCGCCAGGGCGATCCAGCCGGGGGTGGCGCGCCCCAGGATCGCCTCGGCCGGCACGGTGGTGAGGAAGGCGATCGGCAGCACCAGGGTGAACACGAGCCTGAGGGTGGGTGGATAGGCGCTGAGCGGGAAGCGGCCGGCGGTGAGGGCGGCACGCAGCACCTCAGTGGCGTTCCAGGTCTTCACGAACCAGATGCTGGTGGTGGCCAGCAGGAACCAGAGGGCGTACAGGATCGCGACTCCGGTGAGCAGCATCAGCCCGGCCAGCAGCCAGGCCAGGGGATCGGCGGGGGCGCCGGCGCGCGGCGCGGCCCAGGCGATCAGACCCAGCCCCAGGGCCATCTCGCCCAGCCCCGCCGGCGCCAGGGTGCGCAGCGACAGCCAGAACTGGCTGTCGACCGGCTTGAGCAGCACGAAATCGAGCGTGCCCTCGCGCACAAGGGTGACGATCGCCCCCAGGTTGGGCCGCAGCCAGGTGCTGGCGACACCATCGAGCAGGGTGTAGAGCCCCTGCACCACCAGGGCCGCCTCCCAGCTCCAGCCCCCCAGCCTTGCCGCCGCGGCGCCCGCCTCCGGTTTCGGGAAGAACAACGACAGCAGCAGCAGGCTGCCGGCCAGGTTGGCGACCATCGCCAGCAGCTCGATCCAGACATTGGCCTGATACTCCAGCTGCCCGGCCAGGGCGGTGCCCCAGAAGCGTCGCAGCGTCAGCAGGTAGTGCCGGATGGGCCTGTCCATCAGGCCCCCATCGCCGTGTAGCGGCGCACGCCGGCCCGCCAGAGCAGCAGCGCCAGGGGAAGCAGCAGGGCGATCCACAGGAGTTGCCCCGCGAAACCGGCGGCCAACGGCACGGGCAGCCCTGCCAGAAGCCGCGCCGGAAAATCGATCAGATAAGGAAACGGCGTGCGCCAGGCCCAGGAACGCAGCGGCTCCGGGAAGGCCGCCAGGGGCGCCAGCAGCCCCGACAGAAACAGGTAGGGGACGAACAGCAGCCGCTCCAGCGCGCTCGCCTTCTCGCTCCAGAAGCACAGAGCCGCGATCAGGCTCTGCAGCAGGAAGGCGATCGTGAACGCCAGCAGCGTCGCCAGCCAGGCCAGCAGGAAGGCGCCCGGGGAGGGCAGCCAGAACGAGCCGGGATTCACCAGGAAGAACAGGGCGGCGATGGCGGCGGCGAAGGGCAGCCGCGTCAGCTGTTCGGACAGGTGAGCCGCCACGTAGCGCCAGAGCGGATGCAGGGGCTGCAGCAGGTAGGGCGACAGGCGCCCCAGCAGGGCGTCCTCCTCGAAGGCGAACACCACCCATACCACCGAGAACTGGCGCACCAGGTAGGCGCTGAGGAAGTAGTGGCCGAGCTGGGCGCCGTTCAGCCCCAGCGCCGCTCCCGCCGGCGCCTGGCTCCAGAGGGCCAGCATGATGAACGGCAGCAGCCCCGACAGGGCCCACAGGGCGATCTCGGCCCGGTACTCGAGCATCAGGGCGTACTGGCTGCCCAGCAGCGCCCGTGCCACCGCTGGCCTCAGGCCGCCGCGGCGCCGGCGTTCCTGCAGCGCCCCAGCGTCCCGCCTCACAGGCCCCCCTGGCGGAACAGGCCGCCGATCAGCTCTTCGATCGGCGGATCGTTCACCTCCAGATCGCGCACGTCGAAGCGGGCCAGTAGCTGGCCCACCACCTCGGTGAGCTGCGCTCGCGGCACCAGCAGGCGCACGGCGCGGCCGTCGCAGGCCTCCAGTTCGCCGTAGCCGGCGAAGGCCTCGGCCGCCAGCGGCTCGGCCAGCTCCAGACGCACCTGCCGGCAGGGTGCCAGCCGCGCGGAGAGGGCATCGAGCGGCCCGTCGTGGAACAGCGCCCCCTGATGGATCAGCAGCACCCGCGGGCAGAGCGCCGTGATGTCGGCCATGTAGTGGCTGGTGAGCAGCACCGTGGCGCCGGTGCGGCGGTTGTAGTCGGCCAGAAACGTGCGCACCCGTGCCTGGGCGTTCACATCCAGCCCCAGGGTGGGTTCATCGAGGAAGAGCACCGCCGGCTCATGCAGCAGGGCGGCGAGCAGCTCCGCCTTCATCCGCTGCCCCAGCGACAGCTTGCGCACCGGCCGGGTGAGCTCCTCGCCCAGTTCGAGCATCTCCGCCAGCTCGCCGATGCGGCGCCGCGCCACGCCGTCGCTGAGGCCGTAGACGGCGGCGTTCACCCGCAGCGAGTCGAGCGGCGGCAGATCCCAGATCAGCTGCTGCTTCTGGCCCATCACCAGGGTGATCTGGCGCAGGAATGCCTCCTGCCGCCGCTGCGGAACAAGGCCTGCCACCCGCACCCGGCCGGCGGTGGGATGGATCAGGCCGCAGAGCATCTTGAGGGTGGTGGTCTTGCCGGCGCCGTTGGCCCCCAGGAAGCCCACCATCTCACCGGGGCGGATCGTGAAGCTGACATCGCGCACCGCCTGCACGTCGCGCGTGCGGCGGCGCAGGAAGTGCCGCACAGTGCCGGCCAGGCCGGGCTGCTTGTCGGCCACCCGATAGGTCTTGCCCAGCCCCTGCACGTCGATGATCGCCGGTGAGGCACCACTGTCCGGGGCGCCACTCTCTGCAGCGGTGCGGTCTGCGGCGCTGCGGTCCGCAGCGCCATCGGCAGCGAGATGCAGCGGTGGGGCCTGCGGCATGGGAGGGCAGCGGGGCGGAGCCATCGTTTCAGCCTGGCGGCCGGCGAAGGTTGCTGTGTCTCCACGGTGCCAGGATTCGGCAGCACCGGATGTTGCGATGGCCCAGCGCCCCCGAGGCATGCGCACGGTGGCCTCTTCCCCCGAGGGACCAGAGGCGCAGCTCGTCGAGAAGCTGCAGCGCATCGAGGCGCTGTACGCCAGAGCCGGCACCGATGGCGAGCGGGTGGCGGCCGCACGGGCGCGCGAGCGGATTCAGGCCCGTCTGGAGCAGCTGGCTGCTGACGAACCCCCGATCGAATACCGCTTCACCCTCGCGGATCAGTGGTCGCGGCATCTGTTCGTGGCTCTGCTGCGCCGCTATGGGGTCTCGCCCTACCGCTATCGCCGTCAGCGTCGTACCACCGTGATGGCTCGCCTCAGCCGCAGCTTCGTGGACGACACGCTCTGGCCGGAGTTCCTCGAGCTGCAATCCACACTGTCGGCCTACTTCGACGCGCTGACTGACCGGGTGATCGAGCAGGCCCTGGAGGTGAAGGCCGGTGAGGCCGAGGAGCGGGGAGACGAGCAGGCTGCGGCACCACGGTTGCAGCCAGTGGATCACCAGGGCTCGCTGCTGTAGTCAGCCTGGCCGGCCCGCTGCATCAGCACCGCCATCCCTCTCCGACGACAGGCGGTTGCCGATACATTTGTTCCCGTTCTGCATCATGCTGAAACCCTGCTCTTTGACCTGCACTGCGTCATGACCCATTGGGATGAAGCTGCGTGGTTTTCTCTGCGGCTGAGCAGCGACTTCGGCACCCATGCTTGATCCAGATCGTCTGCGTGTCGCGGACTTCTACGAATGGCTGGGCTGTCAGACGATCGCCGCTGCCCAACTGGGCTGCAATCAATCCACGGTGAGCCGTCGATGCCGTGAGGCCAGGCAGCTGGCCACCGGGCACAGCAGCGTCGCGCAGAAGGACTTCCTCTGTCTGGAGCGCGCCGTGCATCAGCGCTGGCGTTTCGCCAGGGCGAGGGAGCTGCGTCTGCATGGCTACCGCTGGATCCAGCCGCTGCTGCGCGGCAACCTGCCGGAATCCTGGCGGCTCAATCCAGCCGAAGTGTCGGTCACGCCGGTCTGTCCGCTCCAGCTGCTCGGCGATCACGTCATCGACGCCCTCCTGGCGCCCTGGCCCGTGGTCGCCGGCCTGGATCGTCGTCGCTTCGCCCTGTTCCCCGTCTACTCCACGCCCATGCTGCTGCTGGCACCGGCGGCAGGCTCCCTGGCCCTTCAAACGGGCCTGGGCCATGCCGAGATCGCCGGCTCCAGCCAGCTGCGGAGGTTGCCCTTCGTGCCGCCATCGGCCTGGGATTGCACGCAGCAACTGGATGGGCAACTGTTCGGCACGGCGGCCACTCCCAGCGAGGAGACGCTGGTGGAGAGCCGTTACTGGGGGATGGCGCTGACGCCGCTGATCCGCACCGATCTGGTGGCGCTGCCCTATGAGATCCCCATCGGTTACGGCGAGTTCCTCGTCTGCCTGCAGGACTGGTCCGGGCATGGGCAGATGGAGCGGCTGTTGTCGGCGATCCGCTGGGTGATGGCCTTCGAAAGCAGGGATCGTCCTCGGCTGGAGATGCTTGCCGTCGCCTGAGCGGCCCTTGCCGGAGAGGTGCCTCAGAGCGGGGGTGGCGGCAGCGCCTGCAGATCCTCACTGCCCTTCGGCAGGACAGGCTGGTGGCATCGAAGGGTCAACAGGCAACAAAAAAAGGCCCCCTGACCAGGGGGCCTTCGGAGAACTTCCAGTGTCAGAAGTGGGGTTTGCTCAGCCGGAGATGAGATCGAAGATGAGATCGACGATCAGGTCGTCGTGATCCTTGTCGCCACCCCCGAAGAGATCTTCAAAGCCCACCTTGTTAGGGGCGAGAAACTTGAAGTGGTTGTAGCCATCGTCATTCGCCGCAGCGAAGCTGAAGAAGGTCTGGTTCGTGGTCAGCACGGTGCCATAGAGGGCGACGAGACCCTGATTGACCTCGTTGAACACGATCGCTTCCGAGGCCGATTGATCATCGGCACGCGACAGCTCGGTGTCGCTGACGCGGTTGCTCTCTGCAAGTGCAGCGGCTGCATAGCCGGCATCGCCGGGCTTGTAGATGACTCCCGAAACAGCATCGCGAACATCGCCATTCTCGTTGAGAACCCTGTAGAAGCCGACACGAGAGCTGAAGTCGGCCTCTCGGGAGGCTGTGGCCTCGGCAGCCACGGCGCTGAAGCCCGTGGAAGCCAGATCGAGCAGGAAGGGGACATCCGGCCCCTGGTAGGCATCGATGCCGGTGATGGCGTCGCTGTTCTGGGCCAGATTGCTGACGCGCAGAATCTGCCCACCCTCGACCAGGTTCTGGTCGTCGATGGAGCCTCCCTTGACCCCGTGGGCCTGGACGGTGAAGAAGAAGTCTGTGCCCGGAGTGTTTCCGTAGAGCGCGGAGACATCGATGATGCCGCTGCTCTCCCAGGCGCCGAGACTGCCGGCTTCCGTATCGGTCTGGCCGGCGGGGAGTGCGGCATCGCGGTTCATGACGAGGATGCGCTCGGCGTCACCGGAGGTGGCATTCACCTTCCAGATGGAGGCTTCCTTGCCCTCAAAGGGAGTGGAGCGATCTTCATTGACATAGATTTTGCCGTCAGCGGACCAGGCCAGGTTGTCCGGGCTGCGTACGCCCAGCTGCTGATTGTCAGCAGCGTCACCGTCGTAGAGGTGCTTGAGGAGAGCAGTTGCCGGAGCGGTGCCATCGGCATTGAAGCTGACATCGAGAGTCCAGACCGAGCCGAACTTGTCATCACCGGCCCTGTCATTCTTCCCGCCACCGGTGGTGTTGAAGGCGATCTGGCTGGGGTCGTTGGGGTTGAAATCCACGTCTTCCACCCGGTAGCCCATGAAGCCACCCCCGTTGAACACCTCGGTGCGGAGGGTGGGGGCGAGCTTGTAGCCCTGGTCGTCGTAGCCAGGCTGGCCGGCTTTGCTCACATCCTGAGCATCGATGGCCACCCAGGTGCCTGCATCGGTGCCACCTTCTGCCAGGCCATCCTCATTGCGAACGCCCGTCGTCGATTTCCAGTAGAAGAGCTGGCCGCCCACCAGGCCGTTGCGCTCGAGGACATTGCCATCGGCCTTCTTGGTGCCGACATAGAGATAGAGGGGAGCGCCTTCTCCGGCGGGACCGTCGTCACCGAGGAAGTAGGCCACGGTGTCGGTGCTGCCGGTGTCGACCATGGCGGCCGATTCCCAGCCGCCATAGGCCAGGTCGGGAGCGGCCCAGAGCTCACCCTCGTTGACATCGAGGATCCACATGGTGCCGTTGGTGAATTCCTCCCCCAGCAGGAACAGGCGATCGGCGGCCCCCTTGCCGGGCCCGAAGGTGTTTGCTTCCACCAGGTTGGCGGAGCAGAAGCGGTTCAGGCCACCGACCGAGATGCCGGGACCGCGCACCTGAGCCTCGTCGGTGACGAGATCGCCGTTGCGGTCGTAGATGGTGTCGTAGGCGAGGCCGCCACTGACCACCTGGCCGGCGTTGTTGACCTCGATGAAGTTGATGCGTGCGCCCTTGAGCTCGGCCCCACTGGCGAGCAGATAGCTGTAGCCCTTGTCGTTGCCGATCTCGCTGTTGATCAGGATGCGGATGGTGTCGTCATCGACCCGATAGGCGCCCAGGCCATCGGGGATGCCGGTGGCCGTGAAGCCCGCGACGCTCTGACCGATGGTGTACAGGGACTCGACGGCATAACCAGGAGCGGAGGGCGTCATGAACGCCTCCACCGCCGGGGCAGCCGCAGAGGCGGCAACGATCTGCCCACCCTCGACCAGGTTCTGGTCGTCGATGGAGCCTCCCTTGACCCCGTGGGCCTGGACGGTGAAGAAGAAGTCTGTGCCCGGAGTGTTTCCGTAGAGCGCGGAGACATCGATGATGCCGCTGCTCTCCCAGGCGCCGAGACTGCCGGCTTCCGTATCGGTCTGGCCGGCGGGGAGTGCGGCATCGCGGTTCATGACGAGGATGCGCTCGGCGTCACCGGAGGTGGCATTCACCTTCCAGATGGAGGCTTCCTTGCCCTCAAAGGGAGTGGAGCGATCTTCATTGACATAGATTTTGCCGTCAGCGGACCAGGCCAGGTTGTCCGGGCTGCGTACGCCCAGCTGCTGATTGTCAGCAGCGTCACCGTCGTAGAGGTGCTTGAGGAGAGCAGTTGCCGGAGCGGTGCCATCGGCATTGAAGCTGACATCGAGAGTCCAGACCGAGCCGAACTTGTCATCACCGGCCCTGTCATTCTTCCCGCCACCGGTGGTGTTGAAGGCGATCTGGCTGGGGTCGTTGGGGTTGAAATCCACGTCTTCCACCCGGTAGCCCATGAAGCCACCCCCGTTGAACACCTCGGTGCGGAGGGTGGGGGCGAGCTTGTAGCCCTGGTCGTCGTAGCCAGGCTGGCCGGCTTTGCTCACATCCTGAGCATCGATGGCCACCCAGGTGCCTGCATCGGTGCCACCTTCTGCCAGGCCATCCTCATTGCGAACGCCCGTCGTCGATTTCCAGTAGAAGAGCTGGCCGCCCACCAGGCCGTTGCGCTCGAGGACATTGCCATCGGCCTTCTTGGTGCCGACATAGAGATAGAGGGGAGCGCCTTCTCCGGCGGGACCGTCGTCACCGAGGAAGTAGGCCACGGTGTCGGTGCTGCCGGTGTCGACCATGGCGGCCGATTCCCAGCCGCCATAGGCCAGGTCGGGAGCGGCCCAGAGCTCACCCTCGTTGACATCGAGGATCCACATGGTGCCGTTGGTGAATTCCTCCCCCAGCAGGAACAGGCGATCGGCGGCCCCCTTGCCGGGCCCGAAGGTGTTTGCTTCCACCAGGTTGGCGGAGCAGAAGCGGTTCAGGCCACCGACCGAGATGCCGGGACCGCGCACCTGAGCCTCGTCGGTGACGAGATCGCCGTTGCGGTCGTAGATGGTGTCGTAGGCGAGGCCGCCACTGACCACCTGGCCGGCGTTGTTGACCTCGATGAAGTTGATGCGTGCGCCCTTGAGCTCGGCCCCACTGGCGAGCAGATAGCTGTAGCCCTTGTCGTTGCCGATCTCGCTGTTGATCAGGATGCGGATGGTGTCGTCATCGACCCGATAGGCGCCCAGGCCATCGGGGATGCCGGTGATCCTGCCGGTATCACCACCCCCAATTGTGTAGAGCGCTTCGGTGCGGAAGCCGCTACCCGACACCGGCAGCATCATCTCGGGCAGTGTGCCGCCGTTGAACTGGTTCTGGTCAGCGGCGGAGCGCACATCGCCGAAGCGGAAGAACTCGAGTGTGCCTGAGACTTCATTGGCGACCATCAGATAGCCGGTGCCTGACTGGTCGTCACGGATGAACTTCACACCCTCCGGTGAGATCGAGGACTGTGACTGAAGCGCCTGCACATAGACCGGCTGGTAGGGATCGGTGATGTCATAGGCCAACACGGTTGAGGTGGTGCCCCGTTCAAGGCCCATGAAGGCATAGCGGCGCCCGTTGATCACCTGGGTGGTCACCATCTCGGGCTCGGTGCCCTTGTCGTCGCTGCGGCCTTCGTCGTAGATGCCAAGCTGCTTGGCGATTTCTTCCAGCTGGTTCCCCGAATCAAAGATCAGATTCTGGTTCTGGTCGTAGATGCGGAAGCTGCGGCTGCCGAAGGCATAGGCCTGGTCGAGCACACCATCCCCGTCATAATCACCATCGGTGTTCGACAGATTCAGACGGCTGCCGAGGTTGGCGGTGTCGGCGCCATTGAGACTCCCGGCCCGGGTCTTGTCGGGGGTGCTGATGCTGTTGGGATCATCGCCAGCGCGATCGTCTCCTTCGCCCACCACGATGATGAAGGTCTCGCCGCCCTGGCTGAAGGCATCAAGGCCGTCGGCCATGGTGAGGCCGTACAGCTTGCGGACGGCGATGTCATCCGTCTGGCCGTCCCTGTCGTTCGTGTCGATCGGGGTCGGAATGAAGCGCACTTCGGTGAGGACGTTGTCGGCGCGATCGGCCACCTTGATGAAGTCGTTGTCGAAGCCGAACACGAGCGAGCCATCGGGCTTGAGGGCGAGCCCTTCGGCCTTGTCGAAGGCAGGATCCGCTCCGCGGACGCTGGGGAGATTGAACAGCTCCTCGCGGCGTGCCATCTGAATGCCCTGGCTGTCCAGCAGATCGGCGATGCTGCCGAATGGCGTGGTCTTGAGGTCCACCAGCTCCGGTTGGGTGCTTCCACCCAGCACATCAGCCCAGTTTTTGCCGTTCTGGGCCAGCGTGTAATCGAGAGTGTCTGTGGCGCCTTTGAGATTGATTTCCGTGATCGACTTGTTCGCCGTGGCGCCGAGTTCACTGTCGCGCTCAATGACGAGAAACACATCGCGCTCGGCGTCATAGACCGCATCACCGATCTTGTCCTGACCGGCCTCGATCGGCAGCAGGCTCAGGTATTCGTGCACAGGCTCGCCGCTCAGGGGGTTGATGGCGAGGATGCGGATGAATTCCTTGTTGTTGTAGCCATCCGGGCGCAGAGGGCTCTGTACGAAGGCGTAGAGCAGGCCATCGTTGGGATTGAAGGCCATCCCCTCGAAGCCGCGGTTCGCCTGGCGATCGCCGTAAACCGCCGGCAGCGAGAAGGTGGTGTAGCCAGCCACATCACCGCGGCCTGCGGCGTAATCGCTGGGATTGAAAACAGTGTTGCTGGCAACGAAGCGCTGGATCAGGTTGCCCGTGCTTGCATCGAACAGAGCCACCTGAGGGCGGTATTCGTCGGAGACGGCGAATACCGGATTGCCGCCATTGAGACCGGGCAGCGTGAATGCGTTGATCGACTCGGTGTCCAGGCCGAAGGCATCCCAGCCCACCTGTTCGTAGACGTTGTACTGGTTGGGGTCACCGGCGATGCCGTTGCCGGCCGTCTTCAGAGCGAAGGCCTTGTCGTCGGTGCCGGGCAGTTCGCCGATGCCGGTGGCCAGACGGAAGCCGCCGTTGCCGTCGGGCACTTTCAGGCTGATGGTGTCGACCACCGTGACAACGCCGTCGTTGTTGGCCAGGCGGTAGACCGTCGGCGCGAAGTCGGGATCGTCGAAGATCTTCTCGCCTCTGTTCGGATCGTTCGGGTTGTCATTGGGGCGATCGCCGATGTTCGCGGCCTGGGGGCCGCGATCGCTGATCGTGAGGTAAAACTCGCTTGTTCCCTCTTTGCCCTCGTACCACAGACCGGAGAGGCCGCCGGCGATCACTTCACCGGCCTCAACGGTTCCGTTGCCATTGAAATCGGGGCGGGTGCCGGTGTAGGCGAGATCAAAGGCGTAGTTGCTGGCCTCGGGGGTGCCGCGGCTCCAGTCCTTGATCCCGAGACTCCAGATGTCGCTGAGCTTGCCGCTGGCCAGATCCACCTCGGCGATGGCGTTGTTCTCCTGCAATGTCACGTAGGCCTTGTTGCCCACGATTGCGATGGCTTCCGGCTCAAAATCCTGGGCGGCGGTGGCTCCGGGAGTGCCTTCATTCAGGCGGATGCCCAGCAGACCCAGCTTCACCTTCTGATTGTTGTAGGCCTCAAAGCCCAGCGTGGTGACAGCAAAACCATTGGCGTCGGTGGTGGCTGCCGTGAAGCTGCTCACGTCGATCAGGGAGATCGAACCCACCGCATCGGTGGTGGTGCTGTCGATCGCTTCGCCTTCGTTGGCCACCACAAGCCTGGTGCCGGCGGCATTGAATGCCACCGAATCCGGCAGGGCACCCACCTTCACCTCCCCGAGTGCCGTGAGGGTCGTCTGTTCACCGGTGCCGGACAGGCGCAGGAACAGGATGCTGCCTTCCTCGGCCTTGTCAGTCGGGTTCACCAGGGCCACCGCCACCAGATCACCGCTCACGGCAACGCTCTGGGCGGCAGCGGGAAGCGCGAACGCGCTCAGCAGCTGTGGATTGCTGATGGAGCTGAGGTTGACAAGTCGCAGGCTGTTGTCGCCACCGGTGACCAGGGCAACGGCATGCTCTGAAGAGAACGTGGCGATTTCTGCTCCACCCAGATCGATGCTGGAGAGAGGGCCTGTGGTCAGCGCAGACATGCCGGATTGAGCAAATCTCTTTCAGGCTGCCGAGCGCTGCGCCGCATGCATGACTGCCCCGACACCAGCACGATGTGTCGGGCGGCACCACGCCATGTCCGTGGTTATCGGGGGATTAACTTCCGGCTAACGATTGATTTGGTCTGGGAGAGTTCATCGCATGTGGCTTCACCTGTCTTGTCCTTTCTTCACGCATCGGTGTTGCTGCGAAGCGGTTGCATTCCAATGTTGAAGCTGATGCAGATTCTTGGTTTGCTGCTGCAGCTTCGCTCAACCTCGTGCCAGAGCCAGCCCGGAAACAGCAGCAGCAGGCCTGGCCGGGGTTGACGCAGCACACGCCCGCAGGCATAGCCAGCCGCAGGATCGCGCAGGGGTGGGAGCAGCACCTGGGCCCCGGCGCGAGGATCCAGCAGGGCAATGGCGCCGCTGCCTTCCGGAGCGGTGAGATACAGCACGCCGCTGAACAGGCTGTTGGGATGCAGGTGGGCCCGGACCGAATGCCCTTCCCGGTTCACCATGGCCCAGGCGTTGTTGAAGCAGGGGCTGGCTCGGCCTGTATCCCAGCCGATGCTCTCCATCGCCTGCTGGGTGCAGCCCGCGATCCATCGGAACAGACGGTTCAGCTCCGGATCCTTCAGCAGATCGGTCTGGCTGTGCCACCCTCCCTGATTGGTGAGCGTCAGGCCGCTGGCGTCGTTGCACTCGAGGCGGAGAATGTGTTCGCTCCAGGTGAGCAGCTGATCCCGGTCCGGATAGTCGAAACTCCAGAGTGGAGTCGCGAACAGTGCTGTTGCCTCCATGGTCTGCCTGGCCGTGGGAGAGCTGTCGCTCGCGCTGACTGCCGGATCAATCTGGCAGGCCGCTCCCATGGCGCCGTCCCCGCTTCATCCGCGTGATCCCAGCGTTCTCAGATCCACGCTGCCGCAGTAGAGGCAGCGCTGACGGTTGCCCATGTTCTCCCGTCCGCACTGACCGCAGCGCAGGGATGGCGGACGGGCCTGGCGGCCATCGGCGACGCCGTCCTTGCGATCGATCGCTTCGGCGATGGCGAGCAGCTTCTCCTGGCTGAGCAGCCCCTGGGCTTCCAGCAGTTGCACCATCGCCTGCAGCAGCAGGGCCAGGCGTTGCTGGCGCCCATCGAGTTTCTCCAGCAGCCTGGCCAGGTTGGCCGCGTCGAGGTGGCTGGCGAAGTCGACCGGCAGGGCCGCGTCGTGAAGGTCGAGCCAGTCAGCCAGGGTGTTGTTGGAGGGCTCCATGGCGTTCGAACACTGCCGCTGCCCCCATGCTGTTGCCACCACCCCGGCTTGACCAGAACCGCAGTCGGGCGATGGGCGATTCGGAGCCGTTCAGTGCACTGGATCGGTGTGGACGCCATCGAGCACGCCGCGCACCAGACGGTTGCGGCCCGCGTGTTTGGCGGCATAGAGGCAGTCGTCCGCCAGCTGCAGCAGGGCGTCCAGATCCACCTCGCTGCCGGGCCTGGGTGTCCAGCTGACCAGCCCGAGGCTGATCGTGAGCCCGCGGCCGTTGACGGGGGCCGGATGCTTGATGGCCGCTTCCTCCACGGCATGGCGCATCTGCTCGCCGACCACGGCGGCCTGTGTCGCGGAGGTGTCCGCCAGCACCACGCCGAACTCCTCGCCGCCCAGCCTGGCCACCATGCAGTTCGGCTGGGGCAGCTCCTGATGCAGCAGGCCGGCGACACGGCTCAGGCAGGCATCGCCATAGGCATGACCGAGGCCATCGTTGACGCGTTTGAACCGATCCACGTCGATCAGCAGCAGCGCGAGGGGCCTGCCGCTCGTGGTGGCGGCGACGGCCTCGGCACGGATGCGTGAATCGAAACTGCGCCGGTTCGGCAACTCGGTGAGGGGATCGAGCAGGGCGAGCCGGCTGACCCGTTCACACTCGAAGGCGTGAAACAGCAGGCTCAGAAGATTGCTGAGGGACTCGATCTGCTCCACCCGCGCATCATCGAAGTGCCCGGAGCCGCGCAGGCAGATCGAGAGCACCGGGATCGAAACACCGCGCGAGGCGAGGCGCAGGCCGAGATAGTCGCTGCCACCCTGCTGGCGCAATTCCTCCAGAAAGGCGAAGCCGCCGCTGTCTCCTTCTCCCAGTGGAAGGCGCACGATCGGAGCGCGGGTTGCGATGTGGTGCAGGACGCTGTCGAGATGCTGGGCCGTCTGCAGAAAGTCGCGCTGCATGCGCACGCTCTGCACCTCCCCGGGTCTGGTGACATGCCAGATGAACTGATGACAATCCACATCCTCCTGTTGCGGCAGAAAGGCAAAGGAGAGGCGCATCACATCCAGGCCCCAGCTCTGCAGTTCACGCAGATAGCAGAGCATCACTTCTTCGAAGTCGCGCAGACTCGACCAGTGCTGCAGCACATAGCGTTCCAGCGGCAGCGGTGCGAGGGGCGGTTCGCCCACGGAGCTGTGCAGCAGCGGGGTCTGGATCTCTGCATCGGACCGCCGGATTCGCTCGCACAGACCGGCAAGGCAGCCTGGCTCGAGCCAGGGGCTCTGTCGCAGGAACGGCTCCAGGTCGTGCCAGCGCATGGGCTGTGCCACCAGATAGCCCTGGACCGCATCCACGCCCAGGCGCAGCAGCAGCTCCAGGTCGCGCTGCTGCTCCACCCCCTCGGCCACCACGGTCTTGCCGAAGCCATGCACCGCCTGAATCAGTGACCCCACGAAGGTCTGCATGCGGAAGGAGGCGGCGATGCCCTGCACCAGCTGCAGATCCAGCTTGATGGTGTCGTACCAGGCTTCACAGAGGCGGCGGTAATTGGAGAGCCCTGAGCCGAAGTCGTCGATCAGCAGGCGCAGCTCCAGTTCCTCCATCAGGCGCTGCGAGACCGATCCCTGCCGGCCCTCACCCGACAGGTCCTCCATTGCGGCTGTTTCGGCCAGTTCGAAGCGAAACAGTGCCGGATCCAGCCGCAGCTCGCGCACCAGGGCGATCAAGGCGTCCTGCCGCTGAACCGTGGCGACGGAGCCGGCGCTGATGTTGACGCTGATGTAGGGGATGCGTTCACGCAGGGGGCCAAGGTTCTGCCAGGCCTGTCGCACCTCCCCCAGGCGCCTCAGCACGATCTGATCGAGCCGATGCACCAGATCCAGATCCTGCGCGCAGTGCACCACGGTCCCGGTGCCCAGTGCCGCCAGTGCCGGTGGACGGAAGCGCACCAGCAGCTCCAGGGCGCAGCAGCCGGGATCGCGCACCTGCAGGATCGGCTGAAAGCGAAGCTCCAGATCCTCCGGCTTCAGGTTTCGCAGGCGTTCCGCCACGCTGGCAGCGATCGTCGCCCGCTTCGTCGGCATGGGGAAGACGGAGCCGTCGTTGCTTGAGCGGGGGGAGATCGCGTCCGTTCCATGCGCACCAATGCGCCCCGATCTGCGGCGTCGAGAGAAGTGCGGATGGGACAAAGGGCTTGGTCAGGATGACGTCAGACACGCCTGATCATGCCCCGGCTGGGTGATGTTCGCCCTGACGGTCAAAGTCACACCATGTGGATCTGGAGCCAATGCGGCGGCTGCGCCATGACGGCGTCTGTGGGATGGAGCGCGCCGCCGGCTGAATCGGCTCCTCAGCAGGGGACAAGCTGCCCATGGCATGGCACGGGGGGCGTGGAGGGGCCTCAGGCAGAGGCACCGCAGAGGCCGCCTCAGCCCAGATCCGCCAGGCGCCTGCGGGCCAGCTCCGCCTGGGCCTCGGCTTCGGCCAGGTTGGAGCGGCACTCGGCCACCACCTCCGGCGGCGCCTTGCCGGCGAAGTTGGGGTTGGCCAGGCGACCGGAGAGCCCCTTGATCTCCTTCTCGGCCTTGGCGATGTCCTTCTCGAGGCGGCCGCGCAGGGCCTCAAGGTCCACCAGGCCCTCGATCGGCAGCAGCACCTGCAGTTCGCCGCTGACGCCGGCCAGGGCCCGGGCCGCCGGGCTGGCTTCCGCAGCGGCGGGATCGAGCACCTGCACCGATTCGGCGCGGGTGAGGGCGGTGATGTCGGCGGTGGCGTCGCTCAGCAGCTTCGCCAGGGGCGGCCGGCCGGTGACGAAGCGCACAGGTGCCGGCTGGGCCGGCTTGAGGCCCGCCACGGCGCGCAGGTTGCGCACCACCCGGATCGCCTCGATCAGCTCGGCGAAGCTGGCCTCCAGCTGATCGTCGAGGGCGGACGCGTCCAGGGCCGGCCAGGGCCGCAGGGCCAGGAACGACGCGGCGGGCTCGCCGGTCAGCCCGTGCCAGAGCTCCTCGGTGAGGTGCGGCATCAGGGGGTGGAGCATCACCAACAGTTCGCTGAGCACCTTGGCGAGCACCTGCCGGGCGGTGCGCTGATCGGTCAGGGCCTCGGGGCTGGGATTCTCATCGGGGTTGAGGCGGCGCTTGATCAGCTCCACATACCAGTCGCACACTTCATTCCAGGCGAACTCGTAGAGGCCCTTGGCGGCCTCACCCAGCCCGTAGCTGCCGTAGCGCTCAGCCGTCTCGCCGTTCACCCGCGCCAGCCGCGACAGGATCCAGCGATCGGCCAGCTGCAGGCGGGCGGGATCCGGTGCTCCCAGGTTCGCCGGCGTCTCGCCGCCCAGGTTCATCAACGCGAAGCGGGTGGCGTTGAACAGCTTGTTGGCGAAGTTGCGCGCCGCCTCCACCGTGGCCGAGGTGTCGGATTTGCGGTCGTAGTCGAGCCGGATGTCCTGGCCGGCCCCGGCCACCTCGCGCACCAGGGCGAAGCGCAGGGCGTCGGCGCCGTAGCGCTCGATCAGCAGCAGCGGGTCGATGCCGTTGCCCGCCGACTTGCTCATCTTGCGGTTGTTCTCATCGCGCACCAGGCCGTGGATGTAGACATCGCGGAACGGCATCCAGCTGTCGCGGCCGCCGATGGGCATCAGCTCGCCATCCGGGCCGTCCTCCTGCAGGAAGGCGCCGGCCATCATCGTCATCCGGGCCACCCAGAAGAAGATGATGTCGAAGCCGGTCACCAGGACCGAGGTGGGGTACCAGCGGGCCAGATCGGCCGGCTCCTGACCGTTCTCACCGGGCCAGCCCAGCGTGGAGAAGGGCCACAGGCCGCTGGAGAACCAGGTGTCGAGCACATCCGGGTCCTGCTCGAGGGTCAGTTCCAGTCCGGCGGCGGCATGGGCCTCGCCGTGCAGCTGCCTGGCCTTCTCCAGGGCCTCAGCCTCGTCGCGCGCCACCACATAGGGGGTGCCATCGGTGATCACGCCGCCGGTGAGGCTGACCACGAACCAGGCAGGGATGCGGTGGCCCCACCACAGCTGGCGGCTGATGCACCAGTCGCGGATGTCGGTGAGCCAGTCGCGGTAGACCTTGCTCCAGCGCTCCGGCACGAAGCGCGGTTCGCCCTGCTCGAGGGCCTCCCGGCAACGGGCGGCCAGCGGCTCGGTGCGCACGAACCACTGGGTCGAGAGCAGCGGCTCCACCGGCACCTTGCCGCGATCGGAGTAGGGGACGCTGTGGCGGTGCGGCTCCACCTTCACCAGGAAGCCCTCTTCCTCCATCGCCGCCACGACGGCCTTGCGGGCGGCGAAGCGATCCAGGCCGGCGAAGCGGCCGGCGGCGGCGTTCATCGTGCCGTCCTTGGCCATCACGTTGATCTGGGGCAGCCCGTGCCGCTGCCCGATCGCGAAGTCGTTCGGGTCGTGGGCGGGGGTGACCTTGACGCAGCCCGTGCCGAAGGCCGGATCGACGTGCTCATCGGCCACGATCGGGATCTCGCGCCCCACCAGCGGCAGCAGCAGGGTCCTGCCGATCAGCGAGGCGTAGCGCGCGTCGCCGGGATGGACCGCCACACCCGTGTCGCCCAGCAGCGTCTCGGGGCGGGTGGTGGCCACCACCAGATGGCTGGTGCCATCCGCGGCGGCGCCGCCTGTGAGCGGATAGCGGAAGTGCCACAGGTGGCCCTCCACCTCCTGCATCTCCACTTCCAGATCGCTCACGGCCGAGCCGGAGGCGGGGCACCAGTTCACCAGGTATTCGCCCCGGTAGATCAGGCCCTGCTCATGCAGGCGCACGAACGCCTCGCTCACGGCCTTGCTCAGGCCCGGATCAAGGGTGAAACGCTCACGCTTCCAGTCGACCGAATAACCGAGCCGGCGCAGCTGGCCGACGATCGTGCCGCCGCTCTCGGCCTTCCAGGCCCAGGCCCGTTCCAGGAAGGCATCGCGGCCCAGGTCGTCGCGGTGGGCGCCCTCGGCCTGCAGCTGCTTCTCGAGGATCGTCTGCACGGCGATCGAGGCGTGGTCGGTGCCGGGCAGGCAGAGCACGTTCCTGCCGCGCAGGCGCTGGAAGCGCACGATCGTGTCGATCAGAGCCGTGTTGAAGGCATGGCCCATGTGCAGGCTGCCGGTCACGTTCGGCGGCGGGATCACCACCGAGAACGGCTCACCGGAGGCGGCCGGATCGGGGTGGAAGGCACCGCTCTCCTCCCAGGCCTGCTGCCAGCGACTCTCGGTGCCGGCCGGGTCGTAGGTCTTGGGCAGGGCGTCGGACACGGCGGGCACGGGCAGTGGCCCCATGCTCTCAAACGGGGCTGGTGCCGCCTCAGCCCACGAGGGAGAGCTGCAGCCCCAGTCGTTCGCGGCCGCAGCGGCTGAAGCCGAGCTCGGCCCCGCGGCCATCGAACAAGGAGGGAATGGAGGTCACATAACCCTGGGCGATCGTGACGCCGAGATCGCGCAGGAAATACAGCAGCGGCAGATCCTCCACGCCTTCGGCAATGATTTCAAAGCCGAGTTCACGGCCCATCCGCACCAGGAAGTCCACCGTCAGCCGGCAGGTGGGATCGCCCTTCACACGCCAGATGAAGGCCTTGTCGATCTTGACGTAATCGAGGGGCAGGTCGCGCAGGTGGCTCAGTGAGGTCATGCCGGCGCCGAAGTCATCGAGGGCAAAGCGCAGACCCAGCCGCCTCAGCCGCTGCATCGCGCCTGTCACCACCGTGAGGTTGTGCACGGCCGCCTGCTCGGTGATCTCGAAGCACAGCCGCTGTGGGTCGAGGCCGTGGCGCTCCAGCAGCGACTCCACCCTTGCGCTGAAGTCATCAGCCAGCAGGGTGTCGGCGGTGAGATTGATCGCGAACACCATCGCGTCCAGCGCCGGCTCGTCGCGGTGACGGCTGAGCAGCTCCTGCAGGCTGCGGCAGCTGAGTTCGAGCACATGGCTGTCGAGCAGCGGCATGGTGCCGCAGAGGGTGGCGGCCTCCACCAGCGCTTCACTCCAGCGGTACCGCTGTTTCCCTTCCGCCTCCGGATCCTGCAGGCGGGAGAGAAACTCCACGTACACAGCCGGCAGGTCAGAGCGGTCCAGCCGCCAGGCCGCCTGCGCGAACAGGGCGATGCGGTTCTGCTTCAGCGAGGCCACCAGCTCCTGATTGAGCCGCTGGATGGCGATGGTGGTCTGCATCGTCGCTTCCTCATCGCCGTAGAACAGGCACTGCCGGCTGCCGGAGCGCTTGGCCAGATCCCGGGCCACGCCGCTGTCCTGCAGGGCCGTCAGCGCCGGGGCGTCGGCGAGCAGGCGGGCGCCGGCGCTGACGGCCAGACGCAGCGTGCGTCCGTCCACCGGCAGATCGAGCTGCTGCAGCGCCCCGGTGAGAGCCTCGATCCGCGACCGCAGGGCGCTGCCGCTCGGGCCCACCAGGCAGCAGCTGAATTCATCACCGCCGCAGCGGGCCACCAGGCTGGAGCGATCCAGGTGCTGCTCCAGCCAGCGGGCGAAGGCGATCAGCACCCGGTCGCCGAAGGCGCGGCCGAAGCTGTGGTTGATCAGGGCGAAGTGGCGGATGTCGAGCAGCAGCAGCGCCCGCGCGACACCAGCCTGCGCGACACCCTCCGGCACAACACCTCCCGGCGCGTCACCGCCAGGCGGCTGCCGTTGCGCCTCCATCGCGGCCAGCAGGCCGCGGGCATTGAGCAGGCCGGTCAGCCCATCGACGGTGTCGCGTTGATCGAGGGCCCGCCGCAGCCGCTGCTGTTCCCGTTGCTGGCGGCATTCCCGCTGACGTCGCTGGCGCCGCTGGCGATAGGCCTGCAGCAGCAACACCGTGAGCACGGCGCTGTCCAGCCCCAGCAGCACCCCGAAGGCGGCGAGGGCCTGGAGTCGCTCGCTGGCGGGGCGCCGCACGCTGATCTGCAGGGGCTGCAAGCCATCCAGCTGGGGTGTGCGGATGGCGAGAGCCAGCGGACCCAGGGGGGACGCGGGCAGGGCATGCACGGGCTCGAAGTCGTAGTGCCGCAGCGCCAGGGCCCGGCGGGTGATCGCCTGATCCGGCCCCCCGAGCGGGCGGCCCAGCAGCAGGCGGCCGCCGGGGGGTGCATCGCCGCTGGCGTTGGCGATCAGCTGCAGTGACAGCAGATGGGGCTGACCTTCGACCATGGCCAGGAAGGTGCGGGGACGCAGCTCTCGCCGTCCGGGAATCAGCTGCAGCAGCTGCCGTGCCCGCAGCGGCGGCAGGGGTTCGATCCGCTGCCGTCGATCGTTCCAGTGGGCGCTCGAGACGGGGTCGCCGTCGCGGTCGAGCACCATCACGAAGGGCAGGCGCAGGAAGGTGTTGCGGGTGTAGTTGCCCTTGCCGTAGTAGGCGGGATTGCGCCCTGTCGCATGCAGGTGCGTTTCGTCCCAGGTGGCCCAGTCCCGCGTCTCCACCTCGAGGTTGTGGGCCATGGCCTGCAGCTGTTCCTGCACGAGACGCCGGATCAGCTCCTGGCGTGAGCGCTCGCTGCCGATCGCATGGGCCCCCAGGATCAGGCCGCTGACCAGGGTGGAGGCAGTGATCACCGGCAGCCAGGTGCGGAAGCTGGCGGCGGCCCCGCAGTCGCGTCGGAAGCGGCGCCAGCGCCAGTGCCAGCCCTGGGAACGCTGCGCCGTCGCCGGCCACCGCCACCCCCGCGAGGCCCCTGGCCGGGCCTGTGGCACCTCCATCCAGCCGATCCCGCCGCATCCGGTCATGGCAAGCGCTCCCCTGGGGCGTGTCGTCTGCCCCGGAGGATTCCCGCCGGGCGTCATGCAGGGCCTGCCGGCAGCTCTGGCCTGCCCCTCAGCTCACCAGCGCGTCGCCGCGGCTCTCGATCTCGGCGACCACGGTCTGCAGCAGAGCCAGGCTCACGTCTTCGGAGGAATCGGGATCGGCGTTGCCGAAGGGATTGTCGAGATCGTCGATCAGATGCAGCAGGAAGATCAGCAGAAAGGCGATCACGCACACGAAGAAGAAGGCTTCGTTGATCGCTTCGCTCACCGAGAACACCAGACCGCCGCAGAGCAGGGTGATGCTGGCGAGGGCCAGCCAGTACACCAGCGGCACGAAACGGGTCTCGCGGATGGTGTCGATGCGGTTGATCATCCGCAGCAGCGCCGCCATCTCCGCCATCAGGCGTCCCTGCAGGGTGGAGGAGCGATGCAGCGTGCTCGCCTCGACCACCACGGTGTGGCAGCGGCTGTGGGTGAGTCGCAGCTGCTCGGTGCTGAGGTCTGAATGCAGCCAGCGGAGGATCTCACGGCCCAGCTCGGCCACGGCCCGTCCATGTCGGCCGACGTCGCTGCCGGGTTGGTGCAGAGGGATGGCCGCGATCTCCAGCTGCAGCGTCTGCAGGCAGGTGGCGATCTCGGCGGGCAGCTTCTCGCTTTCCTTGAAGTCGCTGAGCACCCCGTTGAGCAGGAAGCCCAGCAGGAACACCGTCGAGGCCACCAGCGCGGAGAACAGCGGGTTGATCGTGATCACCTCGAGACCGAGGTGATGCACCAGCAGCTTGCTGAGGCCGATCGCCAGCACCAGCGATCCCACCCGCAGCAGCAGGCGCAGGCGACGGCGCCAGCTCTGACGTCGGGAGACGCCCGGCTGGCGTGCGGGGAGCAGGGAGTGGCGCACGGCGTTGACGATGAACCGTGCTGAGCCGACCACGCCGGCCTCACTGCGGCGTGTCGTCCGGGATACCCGGCGCTCCCGAAGACGCCTCCGTTGGCCATGGCTGATGCAGGCGCCGCCAGCGGGTCGCCTGTCGGGGAGGCCCGATCCGGCTCCGCGGGCCGGCGGCGCCGCCAGGATGCCCCTGGCCCACGGGGCCGCCTTCGCCTGCGCTGCATCGACCATGGCCACCGGCACCCCCCTGGCCTTCCTCCCGCCGCGGCTCGATCGGCGCGTGCTGGCGGCGGCGCGGTTGCTCATGCCCCTGTGGCTGCGACGCAGCGGCATCGAGGCGGTGCGCGTGGAGGGGCTTGAGCGGCTCTCGGAGCAGATGCATGCCTTCCAGGAGGGCCGCAGCCGCCTGCTGCTCGCCTTTCGCCATCCCACCGTTCAGGATCCGGCGGTGCTGGCGCAGCTGCTCTGGCACGACCTGCCGCGCGCCGACCGGTTTCGCCCTCGGCCCCATGCCCAGTTCCTCTACGACCGCGGCATTCCGCTGTGGGCCGGCGAGGCGGCCGGCTGGATGCTGTCGCACCTGGGGGGCTGCTCGATCCAGAGGGGGGGCCTCGATCTGCCGGCGCTGCGCACCGCCCGCTCGCTGCTGCTCGATGGTCCCTATCCGTTCGCCGTGGCGCCGGAGGGAGCCACCAACGGCCACAACGAGGTGGTGAGCCCCCTGGAGCCGGGCGTGGCGCAGCTGGCCCTCTGGACCGCCGACGATCTGGCCCGCGCCGGCCGCAGCGAGCGGATGGTGGTGCTGCCGCTGGGTCTGCAGTACGGCTTCACCCGGCCCGTGTGGCCGGCGATCGAGGCGCTGCTCAGCGATCTCGAGCGCGATGCCGGTCTGCAGGCGGGCGACCATGGCCTGGCGCCCGAGCGGCTCTACAGGCGAATGCTGGCCCTGGCGGAGCGGATCCTCAGCTGTATGGAGGCGTTCTACCGCGATGCGTACTACCAGCCCCTGCCTGTCGCGGTCGATGGCGAGGCGGAGCTGGATCCCAACCGGCGGCTCAGCGTGCGGCTGGCAAGGCTGCTGGACGCCGCGCTGCAGGTGGTGGAGCAGGCTCTGGCGGTGGAGCCCCACGGCGACCTGGGCGCCCGCTGCCGGCGGATCGAGCAGGCCGGCTGGGAGCGCCTCTATCCCGGCGGCAATGGGGTGACACCGGCCGGGCAGCGCCACAGCGGCCGGCTCCGGGCCGCCGATGCCAAGGCCCCCGATGCCAAGGTCCCCGCAGCTCAGGCCACCGATGTCCACGCCGCAGCCGGCCCGTGCCCCCTCGAGCAGGGCCTGGCGCAGCGGCTGGCCCAGGAGACCGCCGAACGGCTCTGGCACATGCGCCTGGTGGAGTCATTCGTGGCGGTGAGCGGCCGCTACGTGCGGGAGCGGCCCAGCCAGGAGCGCTTCGCCGACACGCTGCTGATCCTGTGGGACACCCTCTGCCGGATCAAGGGCGGCGATCCCGAGAGGCGGCCGCGGCTGGGCCCCCGCCGGGCCCTGGTGCGTGTGGGCCAGCCCCTGGGGATGGACCCCTGGCTGGTGGCCTATCGGAGCAACCGCCGCCGCGCCGTGGCCGACCTCACCACGGAGCTGCAGCGGCAGCTGGAGGGGCTGATCGTGCCCTCGGAGGCACCGGGGGGAGGGGCGCTGAACCCCTGAAGCGGCGCGCCTCAGCCCGCCGCCAGGCGCCTGAGGTAATCCGCGCGGCTGCCGGCGTTGATCCAGCCGGTGGCGATCGTCTTGCTGTGCTCCTGGCTCACCCGGCCGCGGTGGATGTGCGACAGGCCGGCCGGGAAGAGGACGAGCTTGCCCCGCTCGGCCTCTTCGTGGTGCTGTTGCCAGTGGAACTCGGTGCCCCCGTCCGGCAGGGAATTGCAGTACAGGATCCAGGCCAGCACCCGATGGACCGGTTCCGTCGCCTCGTCTGAGATCGTCCAGTCGCAGTGCCAGCGCCGGAAGCCCTCGCCCGGGGCGTAGCGCTGGAGGTTGAAGATCGGATTCACGAACAGCTGCTGCTCCGGGCTGCAGTCACGCAGCAGGGGCCGCTCCTGCAGGTAGCGCTCGAGCGCCGCGCTCACGCCCCGCAGGATCACCTCAGCCAGAGCGAAGGCCTCCGGATCGGAGCGGTCGAGGGCCACCAGGCTGATGTCAGTGGACACCTTGGCGGGTTCGGCGTCGGGGCCATCCCCGGCGCCGAAGGCCACGCCGGGCCGCTGCAGGTCGCTGCGGCGATCGAAGAAGGCCATCACCCCGTCGGCGAGGGCTTCGAAGCCGGCGTTGCGGTAGCGGGCGATCAGCTGCACGGGGCCTCCTGCCAGGGGATGGCGGTCAGGGCTTCCAGTGTCTGCCAGCACTCGGGAGCGGCCAGTCGCGGTGTCAGCTCGCAGCGCTCCAGCGCCTGGCTCACCCGGGCGGGGTCCAGCGGTCCGGTGCCGTCGGCCTGCAGCGGCTGCACCAGCACCTGTGACTCCGCCGGATCGGCCAGCACCTGCAGGCCCAGATCCTCCAGCTCCCGGCTGAAGAACAGGCGGCGCATCCGCTGGCTCAGGGCCGGCCCCAGGGCCTGGGCGAAGGCCTCCAGCGAGGCCGGATCACTGCCGCAGCCGCAGTTGAGCGCCAGCCAGATCAGCAGCTTCGCCCAGCTCTCGGCGCTCCAGGCGGGTGGAAAGCTGTCGCGGTGGGCGCGCACCAGCTCGGCCAGGGCGAAATCGACGAGGGTGGCCTGAAGAGCGGAGGCTGACATGGGGACGCGCGCACCTGCCGTGGGGGCCGGCAACGGGCAAACTGCAGGGGCATCCTCCCGGAGAGTGGCCCGATGGCCCTGGATCTGAACGACCCGGAGCTCGAGTTCAGCGACCTTGTCACCGCGTACCAGAGCTGGGTGATGGCGGTGATCAATGACGAGAAGCTCGGTGGCGACAAGCTGCTCACCGACGAGATCGCCGATGACGCCTTCCAGGCGATGCGCTTCCTGCCGGATGTGGTGACCAGCGCCATCGAGACCACCCTGGCCCGCGTCTACGACGTTGATCCCGATGAGCTCTCCGAGTTGCTCTACCCGGAGGAATAGATCCTCCCGGCCGCATCGCCTCACGTCGATGGGGGCAACGCTGTCCCGGCCCAGGCTCCTGGCTTGCACCCCGCCCCACAGCGTGGCCGGCGGATGACAGGTTCCCGGCTCTGGCGTGGCCGGCGATGATCGCCCGTGTGTTGCGCGAGCAGGTGCTGCGACGTCTTCGAGGAGACCGGGGGCGGTGGCCCGGAAGCCGCGGTGGCGTCGTCTGCTGCCCGGATCGGCCTGGCGCCTCACCGGCTGAGCCGCAGTCTGCGGATCGATCCCCGAGGACGGTGGAGGTGCCGGTCAGCGCTGTTCGCCTGCGGCAGCGCCCGGTGGCCTGCGGCACCCGTCGATGGCGCCGCGGCCTGGGGGGCCTGCTCGCTTCGGTTGCGCTGCTCGGCCTGTCCGGTTGCACGCAGGGGTTCCCCCAGCGTCCCCTCGTGCTTTACGTGGCGGTCAGCACTCCGGGCGAGGAGCCCATCACCCGTGAGCTGTCGTACACCTTCCAGTCCCGCTTCCAGCAGCTGGTGCAGGGCTTCCGCCGTCTGCATCCCAATGTGCGGGTGCAGGTCTCCCTCTACCCGGAGGAGCAGTTGCAGCGCCAGATCCGCCGGCGCACCCGCAGCGGCCTCGGGCCGGATCTGATCGTCACCTCGGCCAATCTTTCCAGTGCCCTGCTGGCCGCCGGCCTCACCCAGCCGATGCCGTTGGACCGGGCCGAGACCGAGGCGATCGATCGCTCCCTGCTGCGCCGTGTCGCCACACCGGAGGGTCGGTTGGCGGCGTTGCCACTGGTGCTGAATGCCCAGCTGGCCTGCTTCGACCGGCGCCGGGTGCCGCAGCCACCGGCCGATGTGCGACAGCTGCTGCAGCTCAGCTCCGAAGGGGTGCGGGTGGGCATGGCGCTGCAGCTGCGCAGCCTGGTCTGGACCGCCGGCAGCCTCGGAGCGGTGCCGGCGCTGCAGGCCGCGGCCCAGGGCCGGGCTCCGGATGCGGCCCAGCGCCAGGGCCTGCTCAACTGGCTGCGCTGGCTGCAGAGCGCCAATGTTCAGAAGGATGTGACCTTCATGGAGGAGGAGGCCACGCTGCGCGAGGGCCTGCGCCGCGGCCGCTTCGACTGGATCAGCTGCGGCAGCTCCAATCTGCCGGTGCTGCAGCGGGCCCTGGGTGACAACTTCGGGGTTTCGACGCTGCCCGATGGCGAGACCTCCCGGGCCACGCCGGTGAACCCGCTGCGCGTGCTGGCCCTGGGGCGCAATTCCAGTGGCGAACAGCGCCAGATGGCGATCGCCCTGAGCCGCTACAGCCTGCGGCCGCTGGTGCAGCGCAGCTTCACCCTGGAGAACCTGGTGTTCCTGCCGGTGAACCGCCGCCTGAGCCTGCCGGTGCAGAGTTCGCGACAGCTGGCCACCCTCGTGGCCGCCCGGCGCCAGGGTGAGGCGGTGGGCGACCTGCTGGCCCGCCTGCACAGTGCCGATCCGCGCGTGGTGCAGCTGGAGCAGGTGATCGTGGCGCTCGTGTTCGGCGTGATCGAACCGGAGCAGGCCCTTCAGGACAGCCTGCGCATTCTGGGCGGACGCCGATGAATGAACTGCTGCTGGAGATCGCCGGCTGGCTGGGCTACCTGGAGCGGGGGCCGGTGCAGCTGCAGTTGCTGGTGCTCCTGGCCGTGCGCCTGCTGCCCCAGCTGCCCGTCCTGCACCGCCGCCTGCAGGGCTGGCCCAAGGCACTGCGGCCCCTGCCGGGCATCGCCCTCGCCCTTCTGATCAGCCTTCCCCTCGCGGCGGCCGGGGTGCCGATGGGGCTGCTGCGCTTCCTCACCCTGCTGTGGCTGGGTTGGGTGGCGCTCGGCTGGCTGCAGCAGGCGCTGCCTCGCTGGCTGTCGGCCGATCAGGTGCATGGCCTGATGAGTCGCCTGGTGCGTCCGGGCTATCTGGTGCTGGCGTTGCTGGCGCTGATCAACCGGCTGGACAGCGTCCAGGACGTGGCGGTGATCGCCGTGGGGCGGCTGTTCAGCGTGGAGATCAACCTCGGCAAGGTCCTCTCCGCGCTGGTGGTGCTCTATCTGCTGATGGTGGGTTCGGGTCCGCCGTCGGCCCTGGTGGCCTGGGTGCTGCAGCGGCTGATCGGCTTCAGTGAAGGCAGCCGCAAGGCCCTGGAGCTGATCCTCCGCTACGCCATGGTGGGTCTCGGCATCGCCGCGGTGGGGTATCACCTCGGCTTCAACAGCACCGCGCTGCTGGCGGTCGCCGGGGGGCTCTCGGTGGGGCTCGGCTTCGGCATCAAGGAGGTGTTCTCCAATTTCGTCAGCGGCCTGTGGCTGCTGTTCGAGGGATCGGTGCGGCCGGGCGAGGTGCTGATGATCGACGGCGATCCCTGCGAGGTGCGGCGCCTGGGCCTGCGGGCCACCCTGCTCTGGCGCGACCGCGACAACGCCGAGCTGCTGATCCCCAACCAGACGTTCTTCACCGACACGGCCACCACCTACACGGCCACCGATCGGCTGCGGCGCAGCCAGGTGAGTGTGGGGGCGGCCTACCGCCACGATCCGGCCCGGGTGATCGCCCTGCTGGAGGCCACCGCCCTGACGGTGCCGCGGGTGCTCCGCCGGCCGGCGCCCAAGGCGCTGCTGCTCAGCTATGGCGACTCCGCGATCAACTACGCGCTGCGCTTCTGGATCGCCAACCCGATGGACAATGTCGGCATCTGCAGCGAGGTGAACCAGGCGATCTGGACGGCCTTCGCCGAGCAGGGGATCGAGATTCCCTTCCCGCAGCAGGTGCAGCACCGTCCGGGGGCGCAGCCTCCCTCGCCAGAGCGCTCACCACGCCAGGAGTTGCCGGGGCCGCCGCTCTGAAGGCAGCACCATCCTCCCTGCGGTGGTGTCCTCGCCTGCCCCAGTGGGGCTTCAGCTCCAGTCCTGCTGCAGCACCTGGCAGGCCTGGGCATCCACCTCGCAGAGCCGCTGCAGGATCAGCTGCACATCGTTCTGCTTCAGTTCGCCGTCGGCTTCCCAGGCCAGACAGGTGCGTCCGAGGCAGATTCCGTCGCCCGGCGTCAGCGGTTGCGGATGATCAGCGTGGTGGGGCGCGGCAGGTGCCATGGCGCCGCCCTCCGATTCGGTGTTGGAATCAGCATAATCACCCTGCCGCTCCTTGCCAGGGGGCTTCGCTGGCATCCATCCGGTGCTGTTTCGGCGCTGCAGCCGTTCCCGGGACGGAGTGCAGGGGGCGGGAAGCAGCCGAACCCTGGGCTCCACCGCTGGCCGGTTGCCACCTGAGCTGCGGCAGGGTCCGGCAGGGGCTCAGCCGTAGTGGTTGGGCACGAAGAACTGCTCGTTGAGGGGCGGGCGCTGGTAGTCGCCCCCGCCCTTGCGGGGCGGCAGCTCGATCGCCTCCGGGGTCATGTCCTCGTAGGGCACCTTGCTGAGGACGTGGCGGATGCAGTTGAGACGGGCGCGGCGCTTGTCATCCGCCTCCACCGTGAACCAGGGCGCCTCCGGGATGTTGGTGTGGGCGAACATCTCATCCTTGGCCTTGGAGAACTCCACCCAGCGATCGCGCGATTCGAGATCCATCGGGCTGAGCTTCCAGCGGCGGGCCGGATCCTCCAGGCGTGAGCGGAAACGGGCCTCCTGCTCCTCGTCGCTCACCGAGAACCAGTACTTGATCAGGGTGATGCCGCTGCGCACCAGCATCCGCTCGAATTCAGGGCAGGAGAGCATGAACTCCTTCACCTGTGCCTCTGCGCAGAAGCCCATCACCTTTTCGACACCGGCGCGGTTGTACCAGCTGCGATCGAACACCACGATCTCCCCGGCGGAGGGGAAGTGCTCCACGTAGCGCTGGAAGTACCACTGCGTCTTCTGCTGGTCGGAGGGGGTGCCGAGGGCGACCACGTTGCAGCCGCGGGGATTGAGTGGTTCGGTGAGGCGTTTGATCGTGCCGCCCTTCCCCGCGGCGTCGCGGCCCTCGAACACCAGGATCAGGCGGTAACCGACATGCTTGATCCAGTACTGCATCTTCACCAGCTCCACCTGCAGGCGGGCCAGCTCCTTTTCGTAGAACTTGCGATCCAGCTTGCCGCAGCCGTTGTCGACATAGCCCTCGAGATCATCCAGGATCGGAGAGGGGTGATAGCGGTCGTGTTGCACGCTGCAGGGATTGAGCAGTCGGCGAGCGTGTTTCTTGTGCTTTTTCTTCTTGTCTTTCTTCTTCTCTTTCTTCAGCGTGGCGTGCGGTGGCAGCGACCCGCTGTCCGGCCGGCCCTGCAGTGGGCCGGCCGGAGCTCCAGTGGGCGTCGCGTCGTCGGAATGGCTCATGCCCCTGCTGCGGATGGCTTGTCTCCGGGCTAGACCCGGGGTCCGACACTGAACGGCAGCCCCTGTCACCAGGGACGGAAATGCTGGATTTTTTTAATGAAGCTGCGTCACGGTTGTCTGCCGGGCCTGTCGTCGCCGAGGGGTGCCGCGCGGGCCCTGGCCGGGGGAGGCGGCTGCCGCTGGCTCCCAGCTGGTTCCCATGAGGCCTGGATCGCCCTGGTCTGACGAGACCGGCTGACCGCGCGAGCATCGCGCCCGGGGCGGGACGCGCGGTGGCGCACGGTTCGGCATGGCACCGGCGCGGGGATTGCCGTTCTGATTCAGGGTTGCCGGATCCGAGTGACGCGATCCGGCGCTCGCCTTGAGGGAAGCCTCGCAGGGTTGCTCCACGGCCTGTGGACTCTCCCCCTTGGTCTGCTGAGCGCCCGCTTGGTTGCCGCGCCTCTGCTCGCCTGGCTTTGTGAGGGGTGATGGTTCACCGGCTTGCAGACGATTGACCGGCCTCAGGTGGTTCTGGCCGCGGCCCGGAGGCGTCGACGCGCTCGCGGATGCAGCCGCATGAGCCGTGGCCGGAGGAAGGCCTGCAGGCCTGAAGGCGAGGGGGGGGTGGCGTTAAGCCGTGCTAAGTGTGAGGGTTGGTCAGTTGCGCCTGCGTAGCCTGGATTGTGTGGCCGAAGGTGTGAACCCTGGATCGATGAGGGCCGAGGCTGAGCTCAATTCGACGCTGGAATTGTTCAGTCCGGAAGCCAGGCAGAGGCTGGACGATTTCAAGCGGATCGCTGATCTGGCCGGTCGTGATCTGATGGTGTCCGATGCCCTCCAGGGGCATTTTGTCGACTGCAATGATGCTGCCGCGATGCATCTGGGCTACAGCCGCGACGAGCTGCTGCGCCTCAATCCGGAAGCGCTGCAGGCCGATCCGGATCACGATGCCAGATGGGTGGCCGAGCGCCGGGCGGCCCTGGTGGCCGCGGGCGGCGGTGCCTTCCTGACCCGCCATCGCTGCAAGAACGGCGCCATTCAGGATGTCTGGATCTCCCATTCGGTGCTGACGCTGGATGGGCGCCTGCTGCTCCTCAGCGTCGTGGCCGATCGCACGCTTGAGCAGCGCACGATCCACCGGCTGGAGGAGAGCATCGCTCTCTTCAACGATGGCGAAGCCCTGAGTGGCATCGGCACCTGGGAGTTCCGCTTCGACGACGGCAGCATGCGCTGGTCACCGCAGGTGCATCGCCTCTGCAAGACCGATGCGGCCTCCTACACCCCCACCCTCTGGGGCTACAGCACCCTGGTGCATCCCGACGACCGGCCGCGCTGGCGCCGCGATTTCCAGCAGGCCGTCAATCGCGGCGATCCGCTCCTCTCCAGGCATCGCCTCGCCTTCCTCGACGGTTCCGAGACCCGGGTGGAGGTGCGCGGCGAGGTGCTCGTCGATGACGATGGCCGGCCCGAGCGTGTGGTCGCCACCGTCTGCGATGTCAGCCTGGCCGAGTCGGCCCGGCAGCAGGTCGAGGAGCTGCGTCACCACGACCCCCTCACCGGCCTGCCCAACAAGGAGGCCTCGCTGCAGGAGCTGCGCCAGCGGCTGGGAGGCCGCGACTACGGCCAGTCCCTGGCGGTGCTCAGCCTCGACATCGACGGTTTCCAGGAGATCAACGACAGCTTCGGACCGGAGCTGGGCGATCAGCTGCTGCAGCGCATCGCGGTGCAGCTGGGGTTGATCCTGGGGCCGCGGGCCTGGCTGGCGCGGCTGAGCAGCGATGAGTTCCTGGTGGTGCAGCAGGACGAGATCCGCTCCCTCGGCGATGCGATGGCGCTGGCCCGTCGCATCGAACAGCTGTGGACCGAGCAGCCGCCGCTGGTGCCGCAGTTGCGGCTCAATCCCAGTCTCTGCATCGGCATCGCCTCCTATCCCGAACACGCCCAGGACGCCCAGTCCCTGCTGCAGTGCGCCAACACGGCTCTGACGCAGGCCAAGCGCCTCGGCCGCGGCCAGATCTGCGCCTACTCCAGCACCCTCAGCCGTCAGATCCGCGAGCGCCTCGAACTCGACGGTGAATTGGCGCAGGCCCTCGACGGCCAGCAGCTGCGCCTGATGATCCAGCCCCAGGTGCACAAGTCGGGCACGCTGATCGGCGGTGAGGTGCTGCTGCGCTGGACCAACCGCCGCGGCATCAGCATCCCCCCGTCCCAGTTCATTCCCCTGGCCGAGCAGAGCGGCCTGATCGTGCCGATCAGCCAGTGGACCCTGGAGCGGTTGCTGGAGCGACTGAAGCTCTGGGAGCAGAGCGCCCTGCCCCTGCCGCGTCTGGCGCTGAACATCTCCCCGCGCCAGCTGGAGCTGCCGAGCCGTCATTTCGTGGGGGGGCTGCTGGACACGCTGCGCGCCTTTTCGCTGCCCCCGGAGCAGCTGGAGCTGGAGATCACCGAATCGGTGCTGCTGCGCAATCCGCTCCTGGCGCGGGAGCAGTTGATCGCGCTGGCGGATCAGGGCTTCCGGATCTCCATTGATGATTTCGGCACCGGCTATTCCTCCCTCGAGCTGTTGCGCAGCCTGCCGGTGCATCGGCTGAAGATCGATCGCACTTTCGTGAGCTCGATCGTCGAATCCCCGGAGGATCAGGCGATCGTGCGGGCCACGATCACCCTGGCTCACGGCCTGGGAATGGAGTGCATCGCCG
Source organism: Synechococcus sp. CBW1004 (assembly GCF_015840715.1). Taxonomy (NCBI): domain Bacteria; kingdom Bacillati; phylum Cyanobacteriota; class Cyanophyceae; order Synechococcales; family Synechococcaceae; genus Synechococcus; species Synechococcus sp. CBW1004. The sequence continues at coordinate 1,900,643 of NZ_CP060397.1, forward strand.
AAGGGGTCGAGACCGCTGAGCAGAGTGCCTGCCTGGAGCAGCTTGGCTGTGATTTCTACCAGGGGTATCTCTACAGCCGTCCGCTGGAGATGGAGGCCTTTGAGGCCCTGCTGCGTCAGTCCGGGGACGAGCCTGGCGGCCAGTCCCCGATCCGCCTGGAGCCTGCCACGGGACAGCGCGATGACCACGCGCACGCTGCGCTCGACCGCCCACCGAGCATCACCGCCCAGCTGCGGCTGCTGCGCACCGCGCTGGATCAGGGCCAGGATGAGTTCCTGCTGCTGCGCGCCGAGCGGGGGGTGAATGGCGCGGTCGAGGACTTTCTGATTCTGGATGCCAATCAGCCCGCCTGTGAGTACCTGCACCAGGAGCGTCATGCCGTCGTGGGGCAGATGCTGCTGGCGATCTTCCCGCAGGTGAAGGTGAATGGTCTGTTCCAGATCTATCTGGAGGCGCTGCAGCGTGGCAAGACCATCGTTCTGGAGAACTATGCCTATGCCGATCACGATGTCTTCCAGGAAGACCGTGTCTATGACATCACGATCTCACCGGTTCAGGATTGTCTGGTGCTCAGCTGGCGCGATGTCACCGGGCGTTCGCAGAGTTCGCGCAATTTCGCCGATGCGGCCGCTCTTTACCGTCTGCTCGCCGAGAACATCGTCGAGGTGGTGGTCCTGCTCGATCGTGACCAGGCCATCCGCTGGGTGTCTCCCTCCCTGCAGCAGATGACCGGCTGGACGCCGCTGCAGTGGAACGGCCGCACCTTCCCCGAGCTGTTCGCCAGTTTCGAGCAGAGCGACGCGGGAGCCCCCACCCCGGTCGACCTGCGCCAGTGGATGGCGGGTTTCGGGCCGATCCGGCAGGGACGCCTGCAGCTGCTCCAGCCCGAGGGTCGCTGGGGCTGGATCGAACTGAGCGTGCGGCGCCTGCAGGGCGTGGGCCGGCGCCGTTTTGAGGGGGCCCTGCGCGGTGGCGATGGATCCGAGCCCATCAACCTGCAGGACGGCTTCGTGATCACCCTCAACCCGGTGGATGGCCAGGTGCTGCAGGAGCAGCGGCTCCTGCGGCAGGCCACCACCGATCCGCTCACCGGCCTGGCGAGTCGGGCGGCCATCCTCGACTGGCTGCAGGGACGCCTGGCCGGGGGGAGGGCGGAGCACGCCCAGCAGCTGGCCCTGCTGTTCTGTGATTTCGACAACTTCAAGGGCATCAACGACACCCACGGACACGCCGCCGGTGATCTGGTGCTCACCACCACGGCGGATCGCATCAGGGCGACCATCCGTCAGAACGATCGGGCCGGGCGGCTGGGGGGCGACGAATTCCTGGTGCTCCTCGATGACCTCCCCAGCCTTGAGAAGGCGATGGTGGTGGCTGAGAAGCTGCAGAACGCCACCGCGACGCCGATTCCCTACGGCGATGGGCTGATCGACGTGTCGCTCTCGATCGGCGTGGCCTCGCATGGCGCCGGTGAAGATGCCGATCTCTTTGTCCGCCGCGCTGACCGCGCCATGTTTGCCGCCAAGGCTGCCGGCCGCAATCAGGTGGTGGCCCTCTGAGCCGCCGCGGGTCGGATCAGAACGCCGCGATCAGGCTCCACGCGATCGGCGTGGCCAGCAGCAGGACCAGACAGGCCACGTTCCAGCCGGAGCGCAGCAGCCGCATCGCCACATCCCACGTGCTGCCTGCCAGTGGGGGTGGCTCAGGCCGGAACACAACAAAGCCCGGAGCGGGGGGCTCCGGGCGCTTGCCTGCTCAGTCGTGCAGCCCCGAGGACAGGAGGTGCCGCTGCGCGATGGTGGGCCTGATGGACGTTCTGATCAACAGATCAGGGAGTCTTCGGTTGTGGGGGCGGAGCTGCTGGCGCTGGCACCTGGGGCCAGGTGACCAGGGGGACGTTCCATGGGTCCGGGGCACCTGAGGCTGGGCCGTGAACGGTGCGGTGGACGGCGAGGCTGTCAGCTCGGAGCAGGCCGCTCAGACAGCAGGGACTCGCCTGGAACATCGAAGATCCGTCGAGAGTGTTGGAGCAGGGGCCGGATCGTCAGCGCGCTCCTGGGTTCTGCTGCGGGGGGGTGTCATCCATGCGTGGAGCCTCCGAATCCCGATGCAGCCACCTTGGGCCGGCCCGGCCGAGCCGGCAACCGCCCCCGCGGTGCCGGACAAGTGTCTTCACGGCAGGCAACGGGCCTTCATGAAGGGTGCTTCACAGCTCGGCCGGGCTTCGGAGCGCTGCCGGTGCTCTGGGTGGGGCGAGAGGAGGGCCGCAGGTGGGAGTCAGGCCAGGCTGTGCGACGGGCTCCAGGCCGCAGGCGGCGGTGGGGATGGCCGGTGGAAGCGGAGTCCGCCGCTCGGGTTCGCGGAATCGATCGCCGCAGAGCAGGCGCACCCGGTCCGCAGCGTGGCTCGAACGGGATCGGTGTCCCGGACAAACCGCATCGGCACCGGCAGGATCGGCACGGCCAATCGCAGGGCACCACGGTGGGCATCAGCACGTCGTCCTCACAGGACGCCCGGCTCGAGGCGCTGAGGAGGGAGTTCGAGCATGAGGCCGGCTTCAATCAGGTGTTCGTGGTGCTCACGGTGGGGGCCACCCTGATCGCCACCCTCGGCCTGCTGGCCAACAGCCCCGGCGTGGTGATCGGCGCCATGGTGGTCGCCCCCTGGATCCTGCCCCTGCAGGCCATGGCCTACGAGATCCTCAGGGGACGCCTGCCGATGTTCCTGCGGGCCCTGCGCACCCTGCTGCTGGGGGTGGGGCTCTGCGTGCTGCTGGCGATGACGGTCAGTGCCACGGCGGCGCTTCCCAGCTTCGGCAGCGAGGTGATCAGCCGCACCAGTCCCAACCTCCTGGATCTGGGGGTGGCGCTGGTGGCCGGCGCGGTGGCGATGTACGCCAAGCTGCGCCGTGAGGCGATCTCGGCCCTGGCCGGTCTGGCGATCGCGGTGGCGCTGGTGCCGCCGATGTGTGTGGTGGGGATCCTGCTGGCCTCCTCCTCCTGGCCGCTCGCCTATGGCGCCCTGCTGCTGTTCACGACCAACCTGCTGGGGATCCTGGTGGGGGCGATGGTGGCGCTGGGGGCGCTGGAGCAGGTGTATCGGCAACGGCTGATCAACAGTCGGCTCGGCCTCACCAGCGTGGCCCTCACCGCCCTGCTGGTGATCCCGCTGGGCAGCAGCTTCCTGCGCCTGGTGCAGCAGTCCCGCCAGGATCTCAAGGCCCAGCAGCTCGAGGTCACCATCGAGCAGCGGCTGCGCAGCAGCACGATCACCCTCGGCGGCGATCCCGCCATCGATCTGGTGGATCTCAGCATCGACTGGCAGCAGAACCCGCCCCTGATCCGCGCACGGGTGCGGGTCACCGATCCGGATCTGCCCACCTCCGCTCAGGTGGCTGCGGTGCAGGACTTCATCAACAGCAGCCAGGCTCCGCGGCGTTACCGACTGGTGGTGGAGCGCACCGCCGTGGAGCTGATCGGTCCGGAAACCGCTCCCAATCCAGCGGAGCTCGAAGTGCGCACCTCCCCAGGGGTGCCTCCCCCGCCGCCGCTGCCGCCGTTGCCTCCCCTGCCGCAGGAGGACGCGCCGGCGCCTCCGTAGTCGTTCCTGCGCCGCCCTGGCTCAGACCGGCGTGGCGTCGCGCACCGTCTCGAACAGATCGATGTCCCAGGCCACCAGGTCGCGGCGGATGGCGTCGGCGCGTGAGCGGGGCAGCAGCCGCGCCAGATCCTCGCCGGTGATCACCCCGTCGAGGCTGCCGCCGTCCTCGCGCAGAAAGGCCAGGGCATGCCAGGCCAGGATCGCTGCGCCCACGGCGGTGGGATAGGAGATATAGGTGGCGCCGGCATAGGGACTGCCCAGCAGACCCCGGTAGCGCAGGTAGCTCAGGCCCACGGTTTCGATCGTGACCTGGCGGTCGTTGCGCACGGTTTCGGTGTAGCGGATCTCGGCGGCGGCGGCGAAGTGGGCCCGGCGGATCACGCCGTTGCGCAGATACTCCTCGATCCGGCGCGGCTTGTTCATGCCGGGCAGGATCGCCCGCACCATCGCTTCCACCGTCAGCTCGCTCTGCTGCGGCAGGGTGCGCTTGGAGAGGAGGCTGAGCTGAAACAGGGCCTTGACCAGCTCCACCTCGGAGCCGCCCGTGTAGACGCCGATCGACTCGATTTCCGGGAAGGAGCGGTGCAGCGACAGCAGCTCCTCCTGGTAGAGCGGGTACTGGCGCGTGGGTTCCACCTCCCCGGGGAAGTGGTGCTCGCGCGCAGAGCTGAACGGCTCGAGCACCTGGATGCGTCCGTCCCGCAGCAGGCGCGGGCGGGCGGCCAGCTCTTCCAGCGCCACCAGCGGCGACCAGGAGAAGACGATCTCATCGGCGTCGATGTCCTCCAGCAGATAGAGATCGACGCTCTCGATCTCCAGATCGCGACGCCGCGAGCTGCGCAGCTGGTGCAGGCGCAGGCCGATCAGAAAGTTGGTGACGCCCGGCGAGATGCCGAGGTTGATCAGGGCGGCGCGGCCGCCTTCGCGGTAGGCCTGCTCAAAGCCGTACTGGGAGAACGTCAGGCTGCGCTCCGTCTCGGCGTCGTACATGTCCGAGGCGAGGTCCACCACATGGGCACCGAGCTGCAGGCCGAGCTCCAGCAGCGGTCGGTTGAAGCCTGGCCAGGCGGCATTCACCAGCACCTCGGCGCCGCTCAGCCGCTCCAGCTCCGGCGCGCTGCCCTCGAACAGCGGGGCGAAATCCGGCAGGCCGATGAAGTCGATCCGGTCGAACAGGCGCTCGGCGTGGAACAGGGCATCGCGGGCCAGATCGACGTTGAGCACCACCACCACGAAGCGCAGCGCCACGTCGTCGCGCTCGGCCAGCTCCGACAGGCAGATCAGCATCGAGGAGCCCACCGCGCCGAGCCCGAAGAAGGCGATCGTCAGCGGGGCTGAGGGGGCGTCCATGCGATGCCGTGAAGGCATGCCCGCTGCCGGGTTCGAACCAGCGACATCCTGCTTGTAAGGCAACAGTCTCTTCAAGTGCAGGACTGGATTCTGACGCTATTGCACGGGGTGTGGGCGCAGAATTTGGCGCAGATTGATGGGCTCGGGGTCTGGGCGATAGGGCTGCGTCCCGCAGCTTCGGCAGGGATCGAACAAGCCTTCGGCACCGAGAGCTCTGCGATGCCCTGCCTGGGAAGCAGGCGGCCGCTGCCGATCCATGCCGTCTTCTCTGGCTGTGAGTCCGTGCCGCCACCGCCTCACTCACGCCTCCTGGCGAGACGGCAACCGGAGGCGTCAGCCCACGGGCGATTCCGGCCTGATCCACAGCCTCGGTGTGGCATCGCCAAAACCGCTCCATACCCTCGCCGCAGATGCATGCCATGACATGTCGCCAACCCCACCCGCCACCCTCTCCGACTGGCTGCCCACCCCGCAGGCCGCCCAGCTGCTCGGTATCAGTCACAGCACCCTCAAGCGCTACGCCAGCCGCGATCGGCTGCTTGAGGAGGGCACCCACTTCCGCCGCGGCCCGCACGCCAATACGCCGCTGCTCTGGCACGTGCCCCGCTGCTTCCAGGCGATTCGGGGCGGCACGCCCTGATGGCGCTGCTTCTCCCCCTGACAGCCCCTCCAAGCCCCCTTTGCTCCACCATCAGGCGGTCTTCCCATGCACACCCCTGTCACCTCGGCCTTACAGGCCTCCCAGCAATGGCTTCCGACCGGCCAAGCCACGCTGGTTCTGGGCGTGAGCGCAGACACCCTCAAGCGCTACGCGATGCGCGACGAGTTCCTGATCGACGGGAAGCACTGGCGACGCGGCCCCTATCGCAACAGCCCGATGGTGTGGAACATCCCTGCCTGCGAGGAGGCCATCCGCTGGCGGGTGCGCAAAAGGAGACGCGCGTAAGCGAAGCAGAGCCGCACAAAGTGTCCTGGGCTCAGCTACGGGGCGACATCGAAAACCGAACCAACGGCATCACCATGAGTCATACAATCAAGGGCAAATTATTTCCCATGGCAAAGCCATGGAGAAACACATATCACTAAGCACTCAGGCAGTCTTCGAATGCGTTAATCGGACACCAGACAAACAATACTCACCCAGAACAGACAATCGGACCCCCTCAAGCCGAAATATCTTCAGGCCCTAAATACTCTAAATCATAGCGGCTAGGCAAGCTTAGGCGCGCAACTCTTGACGCATGGTTAATTATGGCCCTCTCAAAGAGATTCCTGACTGCTCGACCGTTACCGGACGTCACAGCGGTACTTGAGCGAATTGCCTCACATGCTTTACGAAGGCTGGCAACACAGCCAGCGCATAGCTTATAGTTTTGCCTGGCTGCGAAGATATTAAACATTGCCTGCAACTCATCTAGGCTATAATCAGGGAAGTGCAAGAAATTGCTGAAACGAGATTTCAGCCCGGGATTTGAAGCGATAAATCTTCTCATTTCTTCTTCGTAGCCAGCGACAATCACAATTAGGTCGCCCCTGTTATCTTCCATGTACTTGACAATAGTGTCTATGGCCTCCAACCCAAATGAATCAGATCGATTTGCAGAGCACAGTGAATATGCTTCATCTATGAATAGAATGCCGCCAAGCGCCTCATCCAGCCTCTCCCTGGTTTTCAATGCTGTCTGGCCCAAAAATCCAGAGACAAGTCCAGATCTATCGGTTTCAATTAAGTGTCCCTTGGAGAGGATGCCGATTTCACGATAAATCCCGGAAAGAATTCGGGCCACTGTCGTTTTTCCAGTTCCTGGATTTCCCGAGAAGACCATATGATGAGATAGACGCGTGGATGGAAAACCCATCGCGCTTCTGATGGCTTGAATCTTAAGAAAATCAACTTGCCTTTGAATGTCTTGCTTAATACTCTCCATTCCCACCAGGGAATACAACTCCTCCAAGAGCACATCTAGTGGCTTTGACGTCGCCCTGGTTCGTATTGATATGGACCCTGGCGAACAAGCGCCCATCCGAACGAGCACATCATCGTAATCGATGCGCCCTTTAATATGCGCTTGGACTGTACAAAGCTTGCCATTGTGACTATATTCGTAGATGTCCTGCCCTGGAACAACCTCTTGTCCGCTTTGAACAAAAACCCTAGTTACCACCTGATCCATAAACTCACCAATAAGAAAAATTGATTTTGCTGCCCTCCAAATTCTAGGGCCTGGGGTGACCCGGGCGCAACACTGGCTAGGCACAATGAATATTCATGCCTGCAAGTCTTCAGAGCGCTTCCCACAATTGGGAAGCATTTCATATTTGCCATGGCAACAATTCCAAGAGCAGTGTCGGCGTGTTCGCATTGCATGCTTTATCTGGCGCCAAGCTGAGCTGATTGTTCGGGGTTGTTCACACTCTTAGTCTTTGCTGAGTCATACGGTGGCGCTAGATCCCAGCCACGTCAACGCCTAGGTGGCCCTGAGGATCGCGGCTCTGCGGGACCGGGACACAGCCGCCGCGCGGGCGCCACTGGAGAAGCTGGTGGTGCTGGAGCCCCGCAATCCCTTTGCCCGACGCACCCTCGGCCAGCTGCTGCTGCTGCTGATGGAGGACGAGACGGCGGCGGCCCTGCCCCATCTGCGAGCCGCCGCGGAGGTTGGCGCGGATGACCCAATCAACCTGTTCACCTACGCCCAGGCCCTGCTGGCGAGCGACGGGGACTCCCACGTCGCCGAGGCCGATGCGCTGTTCAAGCAGGCGCTGCCCCTGGCACCGGTGGGCGAGTTGGCGGAGAAGATCAAGAACCAGCAGCGCAGGCTGGCCGACCGCGTCATGCGGGCCAACGCCCAGGGGATGCCGCGCATGGACGCGGTGGAATACTTAATCAGCGCTCTGCAGGCCTACCGAGAGCTGGCGCCGGAGGAACAGAAGCAGTTGCATGCCGAGGTGGTGGCCCTCAGCCAGCGGGGCCTGGCGATCAACGACCCCTGCAAGAAGCACAAGCTGAGTCTCTACCGCAGCGGCAGCACGGTCTCGGCGCTTGGGGCCGCCTGCGTCTACTACGCCGGCGTGAAGCTCCTCCTACCGGGGGAGGACCCTGGCCTTGATCTGGGCCGGGAGTACGTGCTGGCGCAAAGGATGGCGGGGGAGGGGGCAGAAGCACCGCAGGCAGAAGAGCCTGCGTGAGGAGATCCATGGGGTGGACGGATCCTGCTGCCCAGGGTCAACGCTCCCCCCACCGCTGCCCCGGCAGCACCTGCCCGCTCTGAGCCTCCAGAAATGCCTTGCTCTCCACCACCGAGGTGCCGGCGTTGCGCAGGCGGCGCATCAACGGTCTGTCGATGAACACGCTGCTGACGGCCATCAGATCAGCCAGGGCTGCTGGGTCCAAGGGGACGGGAGTGAGCCCGAGGCTGATGGCGTGCTCCAGAGCCTTCTGCACCTTGAAGTCCCAGCCGTGGGCGTCCTCGCCGAGGAAGGCGATGGTTCCCCCGGTAGAGGGAATGGTCACGGTTGTGGGCAACCAGTCGTGGCTGGGCGGGGCCGGCTGGGGCAGCCCTGAGGGTCGCGGCCGCAGGGAAGCAGGTCGGGCAGCGGAGGCCGAGCCAGCCACCCGTGCAGCAGCGCGGGATGGATGCAGATGGGGCAGACCGTGCCGCAGTAGTGCCGCCAGGGCACGGGTGTCGCCAAGGGCGGTGTGGGCGTCCTCGCCGGTCAGGGTGATGCCGCGGGCGGCGCAGAGCTTCCCCAGGCTCAGGAAGGGGGCGGGCATCGTGTCGATGCCGTCGCCCAGATCCACCACCAGCTCAGGGTGGTAGCTGCCGGCCGCCCAGAAGTGGTGCCGCAGGATCGGCCCACGGATTTGCCCAGGCAAACAGCCGCGATCGAGGTTGTGGGCCACAACCACGCGGCCATCAAGCAGGCCCGCCAGCTCAGGTGCCACGTCCGAGAAGGCCGGTGCAGTGGATGCCAGGGCGTCATCGATGCCGTGCACGGCGGCATTGGGGATGGGGACCCCAGGATTGATCAGCGTCGTCCACTCCTGCTGAAGCTCTCCCTCGGGCGAGAGCAGCAGCAGGGCGATCTCCACGATGCGGCAGAGCTGGCCGGTGCCGGTGGTCTCCAGATCCACCACCGCGAAGCCACTGGCCCCTGGAGGCAGCAGCTCCGGGAGGGGCCTTGGTACGGGCGGAATGGGGATGGGGCTGACTGGCATCCCCCTGGCATAACCGCGGCAGAGGCATCGAGATCGCCTGCGGCCGAAAGGATGCGTGATCCGCATGGATCCGGCTCCGAGCGGGCCCGTGGTTTTTCGCAGGAGGAATGGTCCGATCGGGCTGCAGCGTTGTGACGCTGAAGGGATGCGGTTCAACTCCAACCCGTGGCCTGTTCCACCATCGTTCAAGCCTGCCTGACATCAAGGCGCGTCGTCTCGGCCTACGCCCCGCCGGAGCCGCTGGAGCCTCTGCATATCCTCGATCTGCTGGAGCTGAGCGGCTCTCAGCCCAAGGCCGCACTTGCCCTGTCGATGCACCAGAGCACCGTCAGCCGCAGCGCCGCACTGATGTGCGAGCAGTTCCGCCTTCAGGCCAGGCCTGGCGCCAGCGTCTGCCGCTACGGAACCAACGAGAGCCTGCAGCTCCTCCGCCAGTCGTACAGAGCCCATCGGCTGATGGACGGGCAGCTGCGGATCGCCACCGATCCCCTCCACCAGAGCCTGCTCAACGGCATGGCGACGGTGCAGAGGGTGCCGCCCCGATTCCGGCTGTCGAACGACTGGGCCAAGTTGGTGGAGCAGGCCGTGATCGATGGCGCGATCGTCTCCTCCTGGTGCCATCCGCGGGCGGTGATGGCCGAGCGTCAGCCCCGCTGGGCTGGCGTCCAGGCGGTGCTGCTGGGGGAGCTGCCGCTGCAGCTGGTCTGCCATGCCCCCGCCTCTGCCGAGGAGCCGATCCCTCGGAGGGTGCTGCTGCCCCGCAAAGCGGCCACACCGTTGCTGCATGAAACGCTCGCCTGGCATGGCTTCCAGCTGGAGCAGCAGCCAATCGGCTGCCAGGAGGTGCCCGCCTGGCTGAAGCGCATGCGTGACCGCGAACTGGCGATGCCGATCTGCCCGGGCCTGGTGCCGCCGGGATGGATCGAAGCCGAGGGGCTGATCGCCTTCCCGGACCAGCCGCCGCTGCGGGAGACGCTCTGGCTGCTGCTGCCCGAGGGGCGGGTGCTGGGCAGCGCCACCGCCAGGCATCTGATCCGGATCCTGCGGCAGCGGGTGGCCAAGGCGGTGGAAGCCTGGATTCCGGGAACTTCCGATGTCTCTGAAAGGGCTGGCGACGCGCTCCAGGTGGCCACGGGCCGAGGTTGAGACCAAAACTATGCAGCTGGTGCATCGAATCGCCGCGTTGAGGGTGGTGAACCTGCGGCGAGTGATGCCGTGGCGCAGTAGAAAGCAGCAGAATGGGCCGGAGCGCTCTCAAAGGATGGTCGTCCTGCAGTTTGGTGCTGCCCAATCGGGGCCTTGCAGGCAGTGGAGCGTGGAGAGTCATCGCAGTGTCGGTCTCCGCGCCCTGTTCGGCGCGGTGGTGAGAAGACACAGGAGGTTGGCCCGTGCCTGAAGCCGTCCTCGCCCCTGGAGCCCGCATCGAGTGCCGCAGCGCCGAATGGCTGGTGCGCAGCGTGGGCAAAACTTCGGACCATCAGCAGGTCGTGGACGTGGTGGGCATCTCGCCGTTCCTGCGCGAGAAGGAGGCCCGCTTCCTGGTGGAGGTGGAGCGGGCTGCCGGCAGCTTCAAGGTGCTGCAGCCGGAGGACACGGCCCTGGTGAGCGACCCATCCCCCCGGTACCGCGACAGCCTGCTGTTCCTTGAGGCGCATCTGCGCCGCTCGGTGCCTACGGACAACGCCCTGGTGGTGGGGCATCGCGCCGCCATGGATGCTCTTCCCTACCAGCTGGAGCCAGCGGCCAAGGCGCTGGCCATGCCCCGGCAGCGGCTGCTGATCGCCGATGCGGTGGGCCTGGGCAAAACGCTGGAATGCGGCATCCTTTGCAGCGAAATGATCAGGCGCGGGCGTGGCCGGCGGCTGCTGGTGGTGACCACCAAGAGCATGCTGGTGCAGTTCCAGAAGGAGTTCTGGACACGCTTCTCGATCCCGCTGGTGCGTCTGGATTCGGTGGGGATCCAGCGGATCCGCGAGCAGATCCCCACCAACCAGAACCCATTCCATTACTACGACAAGGCGATCGTCTCGGTCGACACGCTCAAGAACGATCGCGATTACCGCTTCTATCTCGACAACGCCAGCTGGGACATCATCGTGATCGATGAGTGCCAGAACGTGGCCGAAAGGGCCCGTGGCGCCCAGAAGAGCCAACGAGCTCGGCTGGCGGAGCGGCTGGCCACCCGATCGGAGACATTGCTTCTTCTCTCGGCGACACCGCACGACGGCAAGCCCGAGAGCTTCGCCAGCCTGATGAACATGCTCGATCCCACGGCGATCGCCGATCCGAGCCGGTACAGCAAAGACGACATCAAGGATCTCTATGTGCGGCGCTTCCGCAAGGACGTGATCGCTGATCTGCGCAGCAGCGTGAAGGAGCGCGACAGCGCCGATGTGGAGTGTGCGGCCAGTGAGCGGGAGGAACGGGTGTTCGCGCGGCTGAAAGACCTCACGCTCCCCGACAGCGACGCCAGGGCCAAGGCGGGCCAGTTGTTCAAGACCACCTTGGCCAAAAGCCTGCTCTCCAGCCCGATGGCGGCACTGGAAACCGTGCGCAACCGGCTGAAACGGCTGGATGCTGCCGCAGCAGCGGGCAGTCCGGCCGATGCCGACCGCGCCGCCCTGCAGGAGCTGGAGCCCTTACTGGCTGCCATCGGCCCTGCCGACTTCTCCAAATACCAGCGGCTCCTCCAGCTGATCCGTACGGATTGGAAATGGGACGGCAACAACCCAAGGGACCGGATCGTGCTGTTCACCGGCCGGCGTGAAACCCAGCGCTTCCTCATAGAGCACCTGGCCTGCGACCTGGGCCTGCCCAAGGGCGCCGTGGTGGGCCTCGATGGCGCCATGCCCGATGTGGACCAGACGCGGGTGGTGGAGCAGTTCGCCCAGGAGAAGGAGGCGGTGCGCATCCTGGTGGCCACCGAGGTGGCATCAGAAGGCCTGAACCTGCACTACCTCAGCCACCGTTTGGTGCATGTCGACATCCCCTGGTCGCTGATGACGCTGCAGCAGCGCAACGGCCGGATCGACCGCTATGGCCAGCCGCAGCAACCCCAGATCCGCTACCTGCTCAGTTGCTCCCGCGCCGAAGGCATGGGCGATGCCGAGAAGGTGCTGCGGCTGCTCAAGCGCAAGGACGAGCAGGCCCAGCAGAACATCGGCGACCCCGCGGTGTTCCTCGGCGTCTACGACGCTGTTGGCGAGGAGGAGGAGATCAGCCGGGCGTTTGAGAGCGGCACGGTGGACGCGCTGGAGCAGCGCATGGAGGCCAACGCCCGCCCCTATCTGGAGCAGGGCAGTGGGGACAGTCTGTTTGAGGAACTGTTCGGCAGCGACCCATCAGGCGATGGCGGCCCCACCGCCGGAGCCGACGCCTCTTCTCCGACGCCCCTGCAGGTGCAACAGCGTCAGCCGTTCAGCCTGTTCCCCAGCCTCTGGAGCTACGTCGACACGGCCCTGGAAGGGGTGGCCGAGCTGATGGAGCGCCGTGGCGAGAAGCTGGATGTGCGGCTCTTCCCCGAGCAGCAGCGCCTGGAGATCACGCCGCCGAACGATCTCCAGCGTCGCTACGACCGCTACCCGCGCGAGCTGCAGCCAGCGCGGGGTCAGCGTCTGGCGCTCTCCACCGAAGTTGCCGCGCTGCAGCGGGCGCTGGAGCAGAGCCGAAGGCAGGACAGCAGCCGCCCAGAACTGGAATACCTCTGGGATCTGCATCCGCTGGTGGACTGGCTGGCGGATCGCGGCCAGATCACCTTCCCGCGGCACTGCGCACCGGTGCTGCAGCTCAGCGACGGCCTGGATCCCGGTGAGGTGGTGATGGTGTTTCAGGGCACGATCCCCAACCAGAAGGGGGTGCCGGTGGTGCAGGAGTGGGTCGCCGTGCGCTTCGCCGGCAGCGGCCTGAAGGTGGCAGGGGTGGAGCCGTTTGAGGCGGTGGCCGAGCGGTTGCAGCTGGGTCGGAGGCCCTACGCCAATCCCGATGCGGCGGTACCCACGCACCTGGCCCAGCAGCTGCCCACGGCGGTGGAGCAGGCTCATGCCTACCTGCGGTCGTGCGGTGACCGCTGGACCGCCCGCATGCAACCGGAGCTGGAGGCCCAGCGCGAGCGCCTGAAGCGATTGCGAGGCCGGCAGGAGGAGCAGCTGCAGCTGAGCTTCGCGGCCGACCAGCGGCCGCTGCAGATCAAGGAGAAGCGGCGGTTGGCCCGGCAGAAGGCGATCGACGGGCGCTTCGACGACCACGAACGCTTCGTGGCCGAGGTGATGACGATCGAACCCGCCCCCTACCTGAAGGTGGTGGCGGTGCTGCACCGGGAGGCTGCCTGAGATGGCGAATGCTTCAAGACACGGCAGCAAACACCTCATCCTCGTTGCGCCAGCCGGCCGCCTCGCCGAACGGCAGGGCCTGGCGCCGCAGCCCTTCAAAGCGCATCAGCCGGAGCTGCCTGCGGAGCGCGTCCCGCACGATCTCGCTGCGGCTGCGGCCGGTTTCAGCGCAGACGGCCTCCAACAGCTGCGCCGTGGGGTCATCCAATGGGATCTTGAGCGAGCGGCGTTTCATGGGAACCATTCTCCGGCAAGTAGCCAGCCCGCCGCCAGGATGAACGGCATGAAGCGCCTTGCAGGCAGGACGGCGCAGATGGGCCGGATCATGCCGATTCCGGATTAGGATCCGCCTGATCGATGGGAAAGGTTGAATGCTTCTCGCTACCCAATCTCAATCTCATTTTTTACAGCAACGATCACCTGCCAGCCCACTTTCATGTGATCGGCAGCAAGTGGGAGATCAAAGTCTACATAGAAACAACCACCAGGTCTTCGCTCCACTACAGCATTAAATGGTCACGTCTCAGACGAAAGACGCCAAGCGCCAAAAGCCTCAGGGCGATCGCCGCCAAGGTGTGCGATCACCGGCTGCAGTTGCTCGAGGAGTGGGAGAGGAAGGTGCTGTGCGAGCTCTGACAGTCTTTTATTCACCCAACGCGCTTGCCTCTCGCCAGAATCTCGAGAGCATCACTGGAGACTGGCGGCTCGTCTCACCGGAAAAAGGCCAGCAAGGATCAAGTCGTTCCAAAGGGTTTTATCTGACCACCATGGACGATCTGATCGCCGACCTGGTGGAACGGAATCTGTTGGCGCGAACAGGGCTCAACAAAGCCTATAAGGGCATTTTGATTCATTCATCCAAAGCAACTTCCGGGCAGAAAGATCGGCTGTTCTCGCTGTTGAGTTGCTCGCCAGGTAATGGACCCACCACGCCATGGCTTGCAAGCAACAGCATCCGGGTGATCCGCCGGGTGCTGGAGGCCCAGCGTCATGGTCATGGGGATGCAGTGATTGCCACAGCGTTTGTCGAAGGTCGGGTGCTCGTCGTACAGGACGCCAACCTGACCATGCATGTGATCGCTGCTGATGAGCATCCGCTGCTGAGGGAATTGAGCAGCGATCAACTCGCCGCTTTCACGATTGATTCCGCCGGCTCCGGCCTGCACTGGCCAGCGCTCGATCTGGATCTTGACCTGGACGGATTACGTGCTCGTCCCACAGAGGCGCAGGCTGTTCATCGCCGCCGGCGTGGGGTTGCCTTGCAGCAGTGGCTGGACATCCATCCCGAAGCCACGGCGCAGATGGGCAAGGAGCTGAGGCAGGCGGTCGATCAGGTCGTCGAAGGAAAGACTGACCTCAAGTCGCAGCTTGCTCGTGAACTGGCTGAGGCCTGCGCTCTGCCTCCATCGGAACTGCTCGATCAGCTGGCTGAACTGCAGCGCAACCCCTGACCCATGGCCCTCCCCGGCATCAGCAACGCCAACGAGTTCTATTCCGCGCACTACCTCGAGAGCGTGCTGACGAACGACATCAAGAAGGTGCGCGAGCGCTGGACCGAAGATGCCAGGGCCCAGCTGGAGGCCGATCCAACCGCCGAGGTGAGCACCCCCGATGCGGCCTTCAAGGCCCTGCGCAAACCCTGGCAGAAACTGCGGGAAGCGGAGCTGGGCATCAGCGCTGATCCCGCCGAGCGGTTGCGGCTGCAGCGGCAGCTGTTCTTCCAGCCGCTGTGCGAGGCCCTGGGCTACGCCTACGCCCCCAAGGCCGAGCCGGTGCTGATCGGCGGCGAGGCGTATCAGATTCCGCTGCTGGCGGAGGTGAACAACGCCAAGGGTGAACCCTGGCTGTGGGTGGTGGAGTGCTTCAACCCCGGCGATGAACCGGCTGATCCGCTGGAGCTCACGATTGCCACCGGCTGGGCCTGCCAGATCGACGATCCGTCGCTGGGCACGGTGCTCACCGACGCTGACGGGCAAGGCACCGAGAGCTGGGAGGAGCTGATCAGCGAGCGGATCTTCGCGCAGGACATCCCGCCGCGCTGGGTGCTGGCGGTGAGCCGCGACCAGTTGCTGCTGATCGACCGGCAGAAGTGGGCGGCCTCACGGCTGCTGCGCTTTGAGCTGAACACGCTGCTGGGTGAGATCAACCCCGATGCCCTGCTGGCGGCGGCCACCCTGTTGCACCGCGAGCACACCTGTCCCACGGGCGGCGGCACGCCGCTGCTCGATGAGCTGGATGAGAACAGTCACAAGCACGCCTATGAGGTGAGCGGCGACCTCAAATACGCCCTGCGCCGCTCGATCGAACTGCTGGGCAATGAGGTGGTGGCGTTCATCAAGGCCCAGAAGAAGGGCGTGTTTGAGGAGCGGCTGGATCCGGAGCAGCTGACGCTGGAGCTGCTGCGCTTCATGTACCGGCTGCTGTTCCTGTTCTTCATCGAAAGCCGCCACCAGGAGCTGGGCTACGCGCCGATGGGCAATGACGTTTTCCGGCTCGGCTACAGCCTCGAAAGCCTGCGCGATCTCGACACAGCCGAACTGGCCAGCGAGGAAGACCGCGAAGGCACCTACATCAGCGAGTCGCTGGATCGGCTGTTCCAGATGATCTGGGAAGGGTTCCCGAAGCAGGGCGATCTGGAGGCGGTGCAACCGCAGCTGGAGGGGGAGAAGCCCGAGTTCGACACCTTCCGGATCGTGCCGCTGCGCTCCCACCTGTTCGACCCCGAGCGGCTGCCGATCCTCAACGGCCTGCTGAAAGACGAGAAGGGCCGGCCGCGCTGGCCGAAGGTGCGCTTCCGCAATCAGGTGCTGCGCGAGGTGATCGAGCTGATGTCCCTCACCCGCGAGGGCAAGGGCAAACGGCGCGGCCGGGTGAGCTACGGGCAGCTGGGCATCAACCAGCTGGGGGCGGTGTATGAGGCGCTGCTCAGCTTCACCGGCTTCTTCGTGGAGGAGGAGAAAGGGCTCTATGAGGTGCAGCCCGCCCCGAAGAAGGCCAAAGCCACCGCCAGCGATGACGACGAGCAGGAGGCCGACGACAGCGACAACGAAGACGACGACACCACCGCTGCAGGTGGCCGTGCCACCGGCCAGCAGCACGACGAACTGGAGGTGGGCCACTTCGTGACCGCCGAGCAGCTCAAGGCCTACAAGGCCGAGGAGATCGTGCCCGATCCGGCCACCGGCAAACCGAAGCACTACGAGCGTGGCAGCTTCATCTATCGCCTGGCCGGCCGCAACCGGCAGAAGAGCGCCAGCTACTACACCCCGGAGGTGCTCACCAGCTGCCAGATCAAATACACGCTCAAGGAGGCGCTGGTGGGCAAGAGCGCGGCCGACATACTCCAGCTCAAGCTGCTGGAGATGGCGATGGGATCGGCCGCCTATCTCAATGAGCTGGTGAACCAGCTGGCCCAGGCCTACCTGGAGCGACGCCAGCAGGAAACCGGCAAGAGCATCCCCCATGAGCGCTACGCCACCGAACTGCAGAAGGTGAAGATGCGCCTGGCCGATCAGAACGTGTTCGGTGTGGACCTCAACCCGGTGGCGGTGGAGCTGGCCGAGGTGAGCCTCTGGCTCAACAGCATCTTTGCGCCGGAACAGGGGCGGGCGTTCGTGCCCTGGTTCAGCCAGCAGCTGCAGTGCGGCAACTCGCTGATCGGCGCCAGGCGGCAGATCTATCGCGTGAGCCAGCTGCCCACTGGCACGGGCCGCAAAGCCAAACCCACCAAGGGGCAGGGCCCCAAGCTCTGGCATGAACACGCCCCCGAGGAGCTGGCCTGGGATGCGCCGCTACCGGACGACGCGATCTTTCATTTCCTGCTGCCCGATCCGGGCATGGCGGCGTACTCCGACAAGGTGATCAAGGAGCTGGAGCCCGAGGCGATCGAGCGCTGCAAGCGCTGGAACAAGGCCTTCGTGGGCGAAGCCTTCACAGAAGCCCAGATCGACCACCTACTGCGGCTCAGCCGCCTGGTGGATTCGCTCTGGCAGGAGTGGGCCCAGCAACAGAGCCAGCTGCGCCAGCGCACCACCGATCCCTTGCCGGTGTGGCCAGACAGTGCGGCCGAGGGAGCGGAGGATGTTGCCTGGACTCCACTGCGCCTGAAAGACCGAATCCAGGAGCAAGAGGTGCTGGGCCAAGGCGTGGCCAACACCAATGCACGCCTGCGGCTCAAGTGGGCGATGGACTACTGGTGTGCCCTGTGGTTCTGGCCGATCCGCCAGGCCGAGTCGCTGCCCAGCCGCGACACCTGGCTGGTGGAACTGAGCATGATCCTGGGCGACCTGGAACAGGGGATCACACCGGAGCTGGGCCAGGGCAATCTGTTTGCCGACACCCAACCCAGGCAGCTGGCCGTGGATTTCTCCGACCGCCACGGCTTTGTGGATGTGGAGAAGCTCAAGGCGGAGTTCAAACGGCTGCGCCAGGTGGAAGCGGTGGCCGAGCGGATCCGGCCGCTGCACTGGGATCTGGAATTTGCTGATCTACTCAAAGGCGGCGGCTTCGATCTGATCGTGGGCAACCCGCCCTGGCTGAAGGTGGAGTGGGAGGAGAAGGGAGTGATCGGCGACGCCGACCCGATGGTGCTGATCCGCAAGGTGAGCGCCAGCGAACTGGCGAAGCGTCGCAGCGAGGCCTTCAGCCAACATCCGAAGTTGCAGGCGGCCTATCTCGAGGAATTTGAAGCCCAGAACGGCAGCCAGGCGTTTCTGAATGCGGTGCAGAACTATCCGCTGCTGAAGGGGAGCCAGACCAATCTGTTCAAGTGCTTCCTGCCCCAAGCCTGGCGGATTGCATCAGCCCAGGGTGTTCAGGGATTCCTTCATCCGGAGGGTGTTTACGACGATCCGAAGGGTGGGGCCCTGCGAGACATCCTGTATGGACGCTTGCGCAATCACTTCCAGTTTCAGAATGAGTTCCAGCTTTTTACCGGCACGAATGACCACGGGCGATTGAGGTTTGGCCTCAATATCTATGGAAGTATTCGAAACCCGAGCTTCATTCATGTCAGCAACTTATTCACTCCACTGACCGTTGATCGCTGCTTTGAGCATGATGGTTTGGGAATAGCAGGAGGCATTAAAAATGAAGAAGGCAAATGGAATGTTGCTGGCCACCGCCAGCGGCTAATTCCTATTGGAGAGCAAGCCCTTGGCTTGTTTGCACAGCTCTACGACGAACCTGGCACGCCCGCCCGCCAGGCCCGCTTGCCAGCACTGCATTCTCAGCAACTACAAAGCGTGCTGGAGAAGTTTGCGGCAGCACCAAAGCGGTTGGGTGATCTTCAGGGTGAGTACATCGCGCTGGAGATGTGGCACGAAACTAATGCTCAAAAAGACGGCACCATCCGCCGCGACACCAGCTTTCCGGCAGATCCCACCGAGCTGGTGCTATCAGGCCCCCACTTCTATGTGGGGCGGCCTTTTAACAAGACACCTCGAAGATCCTGCACTGCGAATAGTCATTACGACTGCCTCGATCTCACCACCCTGCGCGACGACTACCTACCCCGCACCAACTACCGGCCAGATGTATCGCCCTCCGAATACCGGGCTCGCACGCCACGGGTGCCGTGGGGGGAGAAGAAGCCGGTGACGGAAATCTATGGCCTGACAGGCAGGCGGATGTTGAGCCAGTCTGGAGAAAGGACACTAATTACAGCCCTTCAGCCAGCCGCCTCAGCACATATTAATACAGCTATTACATACTACCTGTCCAATGAGAAGCAACTCCTGTCTCTTGCAGCTTGTTGCAGCTCGATCCCTTTTGACTTCTTCATCAAGTCAACAGGTAAGGGCGATTTTTATGAGTCAACGGCAAGAGTCTTGCCATTGCTCGATCTACCCGTAGGTCCGACCCTACGAATCCTCGCCCTCAACTGCCTCACTACCCACTACGCCGATCTCTGGAGCGAGTGCTGGGACGAATCCTTCCAACAGCAACGCTGGGCCAAAGACGATCCCCACCTGCCCAACAGCTTCTTCCACAATCTCACCCCCACCTGGCAACGCGATTGCGCCCTGCGCACCGACTACGCCCGCCGCCAGGCTCTGGTGGAGATCGATGTGCTGGTGGCCCAGGCCCTCGGCCTCACCCTCGATGAACTGATCACCATCTACCGCGTGCAGTTCCCGGTGATGCAGCAATACGAACGCGACACCTGGTACGACCAGAACGGGCGGATTGTGTTCACCGCCAGCAAGGGGCTGACTGGCGTCGGCTTCCCGCGGAAGGGCACAGGCCGTGGCGCCAACAAGACCACCGGGTGGGAGGACATCCAGGGCATGCCCTCTGGCACGGTCAGCCGCACGATCGTGGATGACACGCTGCCCGGGGGCCCGGTGGAGCGCACGATCACCTATGAGGCGCCGTGGACGCTATGCGACAGGGTTCAGGATTATCGTGTTGCTTGGGAGTTCTTCGAAAACGAGGGCGAACGAGAATGATCATTGGATATACCCCTCAACAAGCTCACCAAAGTCTCACTTGCCTGCCATACAACCACAAGCACGGGTTGCTTAGGCGCAATTAGTTCTTGACATTCCCTTTTCGGGTCCCCGACTAGCGATGACGGGACTGTAAGGAGTGTTATAGATGCCTGCATTACGTGGGCCAATCCAATGCCGTATGCTCTAGTGCACTTTCGGGAGCTGTTTAAAAGTTGATAGATCTTCGCGTTGATGCGGTTACCTGCAATGGTCGGATGCCTGCTACGGAACAATGATCACAACAGCAAGCGGCCAGACCGCATAACGGATACCCTCTGCAATATCCTCATCAGAAGGCGTTCGGAGCTGTGATACAAGCTCACTTTCAATCAATGGAAGATCAGTGCGGATGGGCACTTGTTGTGGATCCTTCACCCTGCTGCAGGAATTCAATGCACGAATCAACTGGGCCTTCTTCGCTCCAAGCAGCTCAACTGGTGCAGTGTTGGCTCCCACAATGTAAAGCCTCAGCTCAACAGAATTCTCGGACCAGCGACCCGCCTGATTTCTAAGTTTCTGACGAAGCAGGACGAGACAGCTCACGACATCCAGGCCTGCAATATCAAGTTCAAGGTTTGGAGTGCGATTCACATAAGCGATTCCAACTGAGCGCTGAGGTGTAAGGGCTTCGCGTAAATTACGCTGTACCCATCCGAGATTTAAGCCGAGGTTGGCTGCCGCGACACCATCAGAGCCTGCGGCGGGTAATCCTCCAGTATCGCCACAGGCGTAGAGTGTGTCATGAGCAAAGATGGTGCCGACATCCTCTTCCACAGCAATAATCTCGTCGTTTGAGAATTCAAAGGAGGAGAATGTTGCACCAGGTCCATCTGTGGCGCCGCAGTATTTCACAAGAAACGCTCCCAGGTCGGCCCAATGAGCTTCACCAGGATTCGCAGATCGGATGAGCTCTGCTTGGCGGCGATACTTATCATCAAAGCTGCTCCATGTTTGGAATCCTTCGCTCACAAGCCTTCCGATTTCTTCGGCTCCGGGTGAGCCTGTATCAAGAGGCCCAGAAAGGTCACCTAAAATGGCTTCCAACTCCTTTGGGGGCACAAGAGACATAACTCGACTAAACAGTGTTTCAAACTGATCCGGATCAAGGTGACGGGCGACAATTGCCAACTTTTCTCTTGCAATACGATACATATCAATTTCCCGGCTACCAGCTGCAACAACAGTTTCTACGACAATCGTCTTGCGCGATCCAAATCGATGCACACGACCAATCCGCTGCTCCAGTTCCATTGGATTCCAGGGCACATCAAGATGGATGAGATGCCTGGCACGCTGCATATTGAGACCTTCACCACCAGCTTTGGAAGAGACAAGAAAACGCGGGCCACAATCTGACTGGAAGCGCGCAACCTGCGAGGTACGATCAGAATCAGTCTGGCTACCAATAATCATCGCTGGCTTGACTCCATAGCGCTTTTCCAGAAAGGACGCTACGACAGTCACTGTTTCAACTGGTTGTGCGAATAGCACAACCTTTTCTCCCTCAAAGCGATCAATTAGGTCACAGACCGCCTCCCACTTGGCCTGCGATGAGCCGCTTTGAATCAACTCAACCCCTTGATCAAGAAGTTGGGCCAAGAGCACGGGATCAGGCCGCCATTCGTCACAATCCCACTCCTCTTCATCCTCCTCGCTAATCTCATTGAGTACAGCATTGCCCACTTGCTTGACAAGTCGAGCGAACAACTCTGGTAGTGGCTCATCATTTGCGCCTCCTCTGTAGGGCCTGAGGACCTCAAGAGCAAGTGCCAGAGAAGGGGTCTCTAATGTCCAATGAAGCCGTCTGATGGCAAGCCTTACCAGAAAGCCAAGGCCTGCCTGGACGCTAGAGGCTGCCCATTGAAGCGCCTGACCCTTGGCCCATCCTGCAGCGCGTAGCCTTACGCCATTCAACCCATCAATGTCGTAGAGCTGCCCAACAAGCGAGTACCAATGCTCATATCGTTCACCCAGTTCAACGACTACAGGTTTACGGATATCGCGAGATGGGAAGAGTGGCGCTCCCCGCCAGTCGCGGACGCGGTCCTTGGTTCTGAAGATGATCCGGCCAGCTGCTCCTTGGACGTCTTTACCATCGTCAGAGAGGAGCCTCAGAATATTTCGGAATCTTGTTTCACTACCTTGATGAGGAGTGCCACTCATCAGAATAAGCCGACCTTCTTCAGGCTGAGCCTTCACGAGCTGGCTAACTAGCTTAAAGGATTGGTTTGGCTTCCCCCCAGATGGACTCCAGTCAGAAAGATGATGACACTCGTCAACGATCAACACATCCCAAGGTCCGCTTTTAACGACTTTTTCGAGGTTCTCCCCGAATACAGCCTTGTGTAGACTGGCAATCACAACTCGATCATCTTCAATCCGGGCATCAGATAAAGGACCAGACACCCACATGCGGGCATCGATCTCCAACTTGTCTCGGAACTCACGAGTGACATTGCTAACCAGACGTGCTGGAGCCAGATATAAGACTCTGCCATGAGAGTCTCTATCTAATAGCTGTCGGATAATCAGACCAGCCTCAATGGTCTTCCCGAGCCCCACCTCGTCACCAATGAGAACTTTCTTGAGATCTGGTCGGTTTAGAATGTGCTGGACCAGGCTCACCTGATGCATAAGTGTGGCGGCTTTTCTGGCTTCCAGTCGCCGCTGTGGATCTTCTGCTACAAGAAATGCTGCATAGACTCTGGCCAAGGTACGTGTGGAGAGTGACAACCAATTATCTCCTTCTGCCAGCTCCCGTCGTGATAATGCAGCAGCTGGCGTTGGGAGTGGCTTAACTCGACGTTTGTCAATATTTGTCTCCACCAGTCGGGGCTGTGAGTCGGCTTCACAGAGTCGTCTGGGAATGCCAACCAAGTCATAGGCAACAAAACCAAAATCATCTACTGTTCTCAACAGAGCTCGATGATGGCCGGAATACTCGAAAAGCATGGATCCCCCTATGCAGCTATTTGTTCTATTGCTCTATCACTCGACCTATCAGGAAAGCTATCGATGACCGCGCGAACCTCAGTCAACACTGTGCGACGCTTCTGCGAATCGGAACGACGGATGCGTGCCTCATGGCTCTCCACGATCAAGTCAGCGGTATCCTGTAAGGGGTCGCCACCCTTACTTAATTCTTGCTGGACTTCCTTGCGGACACGAGATGCATTCTCTTGAAGGATGCGAATGGCTGGTTCCTTTGCCGCCAACGTCGCTTCGCGAGCCAAATCTGAGAATAAGTCAAGAATCCGCATCTTTACTCCAGGTCCAATATCGTAACCCCTTTGGACGAACTGTTCGCATGAGTTCTTGATGGGCTCTCGTATTGTCTTGGATAACTCAGATTTGACAGTCTGACGCAATTCGTCGATCGCTTCTCTGCCGACTGTCTTGATCTGCTTGGCCAAAGCGGCGATACGATCCTGCTGTGCCTGTAGAAGTTGCTTTTTGATCGTTGCACCGCCATACTCACTGGCCCAGACACAAAGTTCCTGGACCAGTTGAACAGTGTCATTCGCAAGATCAGTCGTTCGGGATCGAATGCTACGCAACAGCTTCTGGCCCCATACTGCTGCCATTGGTTCAAGAAAGTAACCAGTAATATCATCGGGAAGGTTAAGGTTTCGACTTCCATAAAACGTCCCTCCCCTACGAACAGCAGCTCGCAAGGTACCCCAGTGCGCACCGCGCAGGCTATTTAGATAGGTGCTCACGTCCTTCTCTGCAGCCATCTGTGCCTCAAGAACTAATGCCTCGATTTTCGCCTGAACAGTCTCGTCAAGAAAGTTGCGAAAGGCAGCCGCGCGAGCGCGGTATTCCTCCTTCTTTGCGGTTAGGACAGGTGTAAGAGCTATTTCAAGTCTTTCAGCTTCCTCGGCCGCACGGTCCTCCTGCTGCCAACTAGCCTCGATCAGCTGCATTTCACTCATGAGAGTCGTCGTTAGCCGCTGCGTCAGATCTTCGATGGCGAGACTCCTTCTCTCTGCCTCTTGTTGTGCTAGCTTCTCCAGCGAGGCTTGGAGTTGTGGAATCCCAGTCTGCTCAGGAGTTGCGAGAAATGGGCGATCATCCTCGTCATCTAGCAATATCTTTCGGAGCTCAGGTGCGGAGACGGGATGAATCTCTAGTGACTCGATGATGCTATTCCGTGCTTGACTGCGTGCGGCATTGACTGACTCATTAGATGAATCTTCAATTCTGTCAAGCTGTTCCACAATCTGAGCCTTCATCCGAGGCTTAAACTCTTCCACAAGCTGTGTAAAGACCTCCTTCTTCCGCGGACGGCTTGCTCCCTCTTCTAGATTCGTAATTTGTTGTTGCCACTCTGATTGGGTGACATCGTCTACACGTGTCACAGCAATTAACATTGAGCAAGCGTCACTATCCGGATCGTCCGCCGCGCCGACCAACCGCTGCCAATAGCCACTGGTCCTAAGTAACTCCATTGTGGACTCCGTCGGGCCAGCTCGGTCTACAGTCACGATGACAGCTCGGGCCTTATCTCGCACATATGACTTGGTCACATCTCTGTAAGAGTCCTGGGCAATACCAATACCGGGCAGATCCACAAGGACGACACCAGACTTCAGCAGGTCCGAGGGCCAACCAACTTCAATGCGTTCAATCAATGGTGACAGGAAGCCAGCTGCATGCGCTGTCATATCCTCCTGAAAATCTCGTGAATCACTCCCTTCACTGCGTTCATAAGTTCGATCTTGACGTGATGGATCCATAATCAGTCGAATCCGGTCAATGCGCGCTCGATCTTCGGCATCGATCGCTGAGCCCCATTTGGGTTCGTAATCGCAGGCAAGCCTGAGAGCATCAACAAGATATTCCAGTTCACGACTAGAAAACTGATTGCCACAAATAATATTTTTGGCTTGCTTGATATAACCCTCAAGAGCGTCTACGGGTGCAGGCTCGCCCTCTCCGGTAGAGAGCTCCACGCCTGCTTGAGCCTGCTGACGAACTTCTTCAAGATCGTCTTTGGCCAGCTGCTCAGCCAGGTCAGAGACGGCAACATCTGATTCTTGTTCATTGACTTCATCTCTAGTTCGCTCTACATTTTTCTTGGCTGCACGCCGTTGGGATTGTAGGCGTGTCTCAAGCGCAAATGCAAGTCTCCAAAGATTTAGCTTGGGATGATAGGTTACATGGAAACGCTTTTCCTTGCTATAGCGAACTTCCGTCGCTTGGGCCGTTAGCGGGCCGATACCGCCTGCTGGCAGAATCTGGCTAGATCCAGCAGCAAGCGCATTGAGTAACGTGCTTTTGCCAACACCCGAGTTTCCAAGGAAGCACACAGTGACTTCTTCGTCTGATAGTAGCAATCGACTGAGTCGCTGCTGATCAGCTTGTACAGCTTCTAACCTTTCGGGTGCATGCTTCTGAAAAAACGGTCGTGCCGCTTCTTCGTACCATTTCAATAGCTCGTTTGGAGTCATACTTGCCTTGAAATCAGATTTGGTTTAAGGATGTCGGAGCGATTTGCAGCAATGTCTTATCAACCATTTAACAGCGTACCTTCTCATGGATCTCGTATTGCATGCTACCAACTAGTGCGCTGTTGCCTCGGCCGGTGCGCACCACCAAGAACAGGCGTCCAATCATCAGGCCTTCGTTCCTGGTGAGCCGTATCTGAGCGAGAGCATCAGCTAAAGCGGCTTTACAGCCCTGGGATGGCTCGGATTGGCCGAAGTTCAGAGGTCGGAAACGACTGGCACGATTGACCCAGGCGCAGGCTGTGAGCTGCGCATCGCAACCGGGCTTAACACTCCGACAATGATGCAGAAACTGCATAGCCAAGCATCCATGCCGCCCATCTCCCTGTCCCTAGCCTGAGCACGCAGTTCGGTAGCGGTCCTTGCTCCCCTCCGTTGTTGCCAGCGAGCTGGAGCAGGTGGCAGCCGACGCCATCCGCACCGCCTTTCACCCCACTACGCCAGGGTTCGCTGGGCTGATCGATCGCTTCCTGGCCGATCGCGAGCAGCTGCTCAAGGGGCCCTACGTGTCGGTTGCCCTGCCCTTTCACCAGGGAACAGGGCGCGACTGGTTCCCTCAGATCCCGCTGCCCTTCCCGCCCTACCGGCACCAGGAGAAGGCCTTTCAGCGGCTCATGCCCGGCAGCCCCGTCAACACCCTGGTGGCCACGGGCACCGGCTCCGGAAAAACCGAGGCCTTTCTCCTGCCCCTGCTGGAGCACTGCCGCCAGCAGCAGGCCCCTGGCACCCGCGGCATCAAGGCGATCCTCATCTACCCGATGAACGCCCTGGCCACCGACCAGGCCCGGCGCATCGCTGATCTGATCCACACCACTCCTGCTCTGGCCGGCCTGCGTGCTGGTCTCTACATCGGCTCCAGCGATGATGAGCAAACGGCGGCGATGACCGCCACCAGCGTGATCACCGATAAGGAGGCTCTGCAGAAGGCTCCGCCTGACATCCTGCTCACCAACTACAAGCAGCTCGACTACCTGCTGATCCAGCCCCATGTTCAGAGCTTGTGGGAGCACAACGGGCGTCTTCCGGATGGCAGCAGCACCCTCCGCTATCTGGTGGTGGATGAGTTCCACACCTTCGATGGCGCCCAGGGCACCGACCTCGCCTGCCTGATCCGCCGCCTCCGCGATCGCCTGCAATGCCCTGGTGAGGATCTGGTCTGCGTCGGCACCTCCGCCACCCTCGGCGGCCCCGAATCACGCGAGGCGATGCTCGACTACGCCGGCCAGATCTTCGCCAGCCGGTTTGAGTCCACCGCCTTGATCGAGGAAGAGCGCCTCAGCCCGGAGGAATTTTTCTCCGGCCACACCGCCTACGGCCAGGAGGGCCTGCGCGTCTTACCCCTGCCTGGTCTCGAGGCGATCGACCAGCTGGATCCTGATCCTGCCTCCACTGCAGAGGCCTACCTCACCGTCCAGGCGGCGCTCTGGCTTGGCGATGGCTTGGCCCCGCCACCGGATGGCAACGTCAACGACGACAAGTGGCGGCTGGCGCTGGGGCTGCAGCTCGGCACCCTGCCCGCTGTGCACAACCTGGTGCGCCAGGCCGAGGGCACCTGTTCGGTTGAGGAGCTGCTGGAGCGCTTCTCGCGCCAGCTCGGCCTGGGCGATCGGTATCCCCGCCGCTACCGCGTGCTGCTGCTCGAAAGCCTCCTGGCCTTGATCGCCCATGCCCGCCGCAGCACCACCAGGCTCGATGGCACCCCGGTGGTGGTGCCTTGGCTCAACCTGCGCGTGCAGCTCTGGCTGCGGGAGCTCAAACGCATGGTGGCCTCGGTGGAGGCCGAACCGCAGCTGCGCCATTCCGATGATCTGGCTGGCAGCGACGCGAGCCCCCACCTGCCGGTGGTGCACTGCCGCGATTGCGGCGCCACCGCCTGGACCTCCACCGTGCTCCATTCCGGCAGCAACCGGCTGGATCGGGCCAACAACCTGCAGAGCTTCTACAAGGCCTTCTTCTCCGGTGCCCCCGAGCTTCGTTTCCTGTTCCCCCAGGGCAAAGCGGCCGAGACGATCAGCCATCAGTTCTGCGCCTCCTGCCTGTCGTTCCACCCCGCCAAAGACCTGGCGAACGCCACACCTACCGGTGCTTCTCCGCTCTGCCCCGCCTGTCAGAGCCGCGAGCTGCTGCCGGTCGACATCCCCGATTGCTCCACCGTCGATGACAACAACCACCCGCGCGTCAGCCGCGACTGCCCCTACTGCAATGCCCAACAGGGCCTGCTGCTGATCGGTTCCTCCGCCGCCAACCTCTCCAGCACCTGGAGCGCCTCGCTGTTCGCCTCCGCCTTCAACAGCGACAAGAAGTTGCTGGCCTTCTCCGATTCGGTGCAGGACGCCGCTCATCGTGCCGGCTTCATTGCCGCCCGCGCCTACCGCACCACCTTCCGCACCGCCCTCACCCGCACGCTGCAGCAGGCGGGCGCTCCGCTTCCCCTCAATCAGCTGCAGGAGCGACTGATCAGCGACTGGCAGCAGCGCTTCCCCAACCCCGTCGACTTCGCCGCCACCTTCATCCCCCACGATCTGGAGTGGCTCAGGGAGTGGGATGCCCTGCAGCAGCAGCTCACCCCCAGCCTGGAGGCAGAAGGCACCTTGATGCGGTTCCTCGCCGATCGGCTGCGCTGGGAGGTGGCCAGCGAGTTCGGATATCGGGCCCGGCTGGGTTCCTCGGTGGAGCAGGCAGGTGCTCTGGCCGCCGCGATCGATCCCGCTGCCGTGAGCCGGTTGCTGCCGGGCCTGCTCCGTGGTTTGCAGAACGAGATCGAACCGCTGCGCGGTCTGCGTCTCCATCCACTCCAGCAGCTGGTGGTGGGGCTGCTCCAGCATCTGCGCCAGCGCGGTGGGCTGGCTCTCCCCGAGCTGGTGGGGCGGGAGGGCAAGACCAGCGAGTACCTCGAGAGTGGCGGGGAGAACACCTACCCCTTCAACCAGATCCCCTACCTGCCAGGCATCGGCCGCAATTCCACCCGGCCGATCTTTCTCACGAGCTTCCGCGGCAAGGGTCGCTTCGAGCAACTGGTGCGCGACAGCGGTAGGCCCACCTGGTGCCAGCACTGGCTGCAGCGCACCCTCTTCCCAGGCGCCGCTGCCGACAACGGGGCGTGGCTTGATGCCGAGCAGCAGAAAGAGACCCTCAACGCTGTTGTCGAGGCGTTGTGCGAGGCCGGCTTGCTGCAGCAGCTCAGCGGCGGGCGCGGGGAGCGCATCTGGGCCATTCCTCCTGCTGCCATCCACGTGAGCCATGAGGCCCACCCCGTGCGCTGCGAGCACTGCGGCGACATGCACAGCGTGCCCAGCGAGCAGCTCAGCCTCTGGGATGGCCTGCCATGCCAGGTGCGCCACTGCCCCGGCAGCTACCGCCACAATCCCGGCGATGGTTCGCCCCTCTGGGGTCTTCCTCTCTACCGACGCCTCTACAGGCGCGGCGACGTGCATCGCATCGTGGCGCGCGAGCACACCGGTCTCCTGGAGCGCCCGGATCGGGAACGGCTTGAAACCCAGTTCATCCGCGGGCAGTACCGCAGCGATCCCAACCTGCTGTCGGCCACCTCCACCCTGGAGATGGGCATCAACATCGGCGATCTCTCCTCGGTGTTGCTCGCCTCAGTGCCGCCGGAGCCGGCCAACTACCTGCAGCGCATCGGCCGTGCCGGTCGCCGCGACGGCAACGCCATCGTCGGCACCTTGGTCAACGGCACCGCCCACGACCTCTATTTCTTCTCCGATCCCCGAGCGATGCTGCAGGGGCAGGTGAATCCGCCCGGCTGCTATCTCGATGCGGCGTACATCCTGCGTCGACAGCTGCTGGCCTACAGCCTCGATCGCTGGGTCGCGAGCGGTCTCGATGCCCTGGCGCTGCCGCGCAAGCTGAAACCAGTGCTCGATGGGGTGGAGCAGGCTGCCGCCGGCCAGCCAGCGGACGTCTTCCCCACCACCTGGCTGGGTTGGGTGCAGGCCCACCAGAATGCGTTGGTCGAGCGATTCTGCGGACTGTTCGGCGAAGAACTGCTCCCGGCGACGCGCTCCGATCTGCGCGGCTTCCTGCTCAGCCCGGTGGATGCCGGCAGCGCCGAAGCCCTCACGGCTCCTTTCGCAGCGGAGTTGCTCGCCCGCTTGCGCGATCTGGTGGCGGAGCGCAAGCGGCTGCGCGCCCTCGCCACCCAGCTGCGCACGCGCTTCAACAAGCTCTGCGAGCGGCCTGAGGACGGTCTCACCCCCGATGAACGGGACGCCAAGGAGGCGATCTATCGCGAGATGCGCGCCTACAACCAGCTGCGCAAGGACCTCGACGGCCGCCCCCTACTGGCGATGCTCACCGATGAGGGCTTCCTGCCCAACTACGCCTTCCCGGAAGCCGGTGTCACGCTTAAGTCTGTGCTCTGGCGCAAACTGCCAGGCCGTTCCGGGGATGGCCGCCGCAGCGAGGAACTGCCAACCCTCTCCTACGAACGCCCCGCAAACGTGGCCATCCGCGAGCTGGTGCCCGACGGTCAGTTCTATGCCCAGGGGCGCCGCGTCAAGGTCGACCAGGTGGATCCGAACCTCAACAAACCGGAGCGCTGGCGCTTCTGCCCCGCCTGCTCCCACGCCAGCTGCGAGACCGACGACGATTTCAGCCGCAAGCAATGCCCCCGTTGCGGCAACAGCGGCTACAGCGACCAGGGGCAGGTGAAGGAGATGGCCAAGTTACGTCAGGTGCAGGCCACCACGGAAGATGCCCGCAGCCGTTTCGGCGATGACACCGACGAGCGCAATCCGCTGTTTTTCCACCGCGAGCTGCTGATCCTTCCCGATCACAGCCGCCGCGAAATCTCGCTGGCCATCGACGATGAGGAGTTCCCCTTCGGCGCCGAATACCTGGCGAGCACCACCTTCCGGGAGATCAACTTCGGTGAGCAGGCGGCCGTCGGTGCCACCCATGCGATCGCCGGCAAGGCGCTCAAGGTGAAGGGTTTTGAGCTCTGCCGCCACTGCGGCAAGGTGCAGCGGGGGCCCGTCAGCTCACGCAATCACACCTGGGGCTGCCGCTATCGCGACAAACCCGACGATGCCCAGCTGCGACAGCTGCTGTTCATGTACCGGGAGTTCAGCTCCGAGGCCCTGCGCTTCCTGCTCCCCGGCGCCAGCTTCTGGGATGAGGCGGGCCAGCCGTCGTTTGTGGGCGCCCTGCACCTGGGTCTGCGTCAGCGCTTCGGCGGCAAGGTGGATCACCTGCAGTCCGCCCTTGGCGAGGAACCCCAGCCCAGCAGCCAGCAGCGCAAGACCTTCCTCTACCTCTTTGATTCAGTGCCGGGAGGCACCGGCTACGTCCGTCAGCTGATCGAGGACGGCGGCCAGGATCTGCGGGCTGTGTTCGAGCAGTCCCTTAAGGCCCTGCAAGCCTGCTCCTGCAGCGACGGCTGCTACCGCTGCATTTTCATGTATCGGCAGCGCTTCGATCGCCAGCGCACAAGCAAGCGCCGTGCCATCGAGCAACTGCAGTCGATCCTGCGCCGCTGGCAGGATCTTCAGCCCAGTGAGCGCAGCCTCTCGGAGGTGGTGATCAACACCCGCGCCGAAAGCGAACTGGAACTGCGCTTCATCGAGAAACTGCGCGAGGGCAAAGGAGCGCCAGCGGGCGTCAGCGTGACCCTGCGCGATGACTTCATCAAGGGCAACAAGGGCTACCTGCTCACCTTCAGCCATGGCATGGGCCCCAACGGCAGCCCAGCCGTGGTGAGCTGGAAGGTGGAATTGCAGGTGCCGCTCGGAGAGGCCGAGGGGGTGCGCAGCTTCTCCCGCGCCGACTTCCTGCTCACCCCAACCGCCGGCGGTAAACCCATCGCCATCTACACCGATGGCTGGGAATTTCACCGCAGCCGGCTGGCCGCCGACGCGGAGCAACGCATGGCCCTGCAGCGCAGCGGCCGCTACCTGTTCTGGAGCCTCAGCTGGGATGACGTGGTGGAGGCGCCGCCGACGGCTCAGACGCCGCTGGAACCCAACAGCCTGGCCGTGGGGATGGTGCCTGCCTTCGCCACCAAGTCGGAAACCTTCCTGGCTTGCTGGTGGCCGCAGCAGCTGCTCGACAGCCTGGCAACCCCGCCGCTGCTGATGCCACGCCAGGCCCAGCTGGCCAGCAGCCTGGAGCTGCTGATGGCCTATCTGGCCAATCCCTCTGAACCCCTTTGGCAAGGGATGGCCCAGCAGTTCTGCCTGGCCCAGGCTTCCCCTCTGGCGATCGAGTCGCCTGAGCTCATGGCGGCTGCCGATACCCTCCAGCTCGGGGCCCATGTGCAGGAGTGGCAGGGCACAGGCTCATCGCGGCGGGTGGGTCAGCAGCTCACGCCCGCCCCCAGCCTCCAGATCCACAACCTGGTCGACATGGGCCTCCATGAGCGGCGCCATCCCGCCGCCAGCTTCCGGGCCGTTCATTTCGATCCCGGGGCAGGCGGCAGTGAGAAACAACAGCAGGCGGCCTGGCGGGAGTGGCTGCGTCAGGGCAACCTCTTCCAGTTCCTGCCCCATCTGCTGGTCTCCACCCCCGGCTGGGGCGGCAGCGAGGAGCCAGCTGTGGTGGACCCGCCACAGGTGTGGGTGGCACCTGATGCTTCATCGCCAGGCGAGGACATCTCAGGCATGGCAAGCCCTGCTGCCGAGGAACGTCATCGGGCCTGGCAGGAGCTGGGCCGCTTCGCACCTCCCGAACTGCAGCCGCTGCTGGAGGCCCTGGAAGCAGCCTGGGCCGATACCGATCGGCCCCTGCCTGAGCAGGCCTTTGAGCTGGAGGGCTCCCGCGGCGACGTGCTCGCCCAGGCGGAATTGGCCTGGGTCGATCAACGTCTGGCGGTCGTGTGCGATCCCGTTGATGCGGAAGCCTTCACAGCTGCGGGCTGGCGCTGCTGGTCGGTGCAGGATCCTCCTGCCGCCACAGCCGCTGCCCTGAGGGAGGCCCTTCCACTCTCCTGATCCACGTCCAACCCACTCAGCCACCGCCTGACCCGCCAGCCATCACCGCCAGTCTTCACCGCCTCCTCCCCGGACCTGACATGAGCGAGCCCTGCCTCACCGTTGCCCTCTCCAACGACTTCTTCAAGGCGTTCGGGCGGTTGCCGGAGAAGGCGCGCGGCAAGGTGGCCACCTTCATTTCCAAGTTCCGTGCCAATCCCCGCAGTCCGGGGCTCAACTACGAGCGCATCGAAGGCGGTAAGGATCCCTTCATCCGCTCGATCCGGGTGGATCAGGACATCCGCTGCATCGTGCGCGCGCCTGACGAAGGCGACACCTACGTGTTGCTCTGGATCGACAAGCACGACGACGCCTACCAATGGGCGCGCCGCCGCACCTGCCATGTGAACCGTGTCTCCGGTGCCCTGCAGGTGGTGGATGTGGAGGCCGCCGAAATGGCTGTTGGCGATGCCATTGCCGCCGCCGTCAGCGAGGCACTCGCCAATCAGACCCCGCCGTCTCAGGCCTCTGGCATAGCGACTCCCGTCACGACCCAGATCCAAGACAAGGCTCCATCGCTGTTCGCCCACTGCGACGACGACCAGTTGATGCTGCTGGGGGTTCCAGAAGCCCTACTGCCTGCCGTACGGGCTGTCAGCAGCGAAGAGGCTCTGACCCGCCTGATCGAGTGGGTGCCCCAGGACTGCGTCGATGGACTGATCCTGCTCGCAGACGGCAAGCCAATCGAGACCGTGATTGAGGAGCTGGAACGCCAGCGGCCGACAGCCATCGATCCCAGCGATGTGGCCGCGGCCCTCGACACCCCGGAGAGCAAGGCTGAATTTCTGGTCATCACCGATGACGACGTGCTGGAAGCGATGCTCTCGGCGCCGCTGGAGCGCTGGCGCGTGTTCCTCCATCCCAGTCAGCGCCGACTCGTCGAAAGGAACTGGAGTGGTGCAGTACGGGTGCTCGGTGGTGCTGGCACCGGCAAGACGGTGGTGGCCATGCACCGGGCCCGCTGGCTTGCTCAGCAACAGATTCGCTCGAGCACTCCCGGCCGGGTGTTGTTCACCACCTTCACCCGCAACCTGGCCACCGACATCCGCGCCAACCTCACCAAGATCTGCAGCCCCGAGGAACTTCAGCGCATCGAGGTGATTCACCTCGATGGCTGGGTGATGAACTTCCTCAAGAACCAGGGCCTGCAGGTGCGGGTGTTCAACGAGGAGGCTCGTGACAGCGCATGGAGCCTGGCTTTGGATGTGGCCGAAACGTCGCTGGGATTCGACAAGCGCTTCTACCAGGAAGAGTGGAAAGACGTGGTGCTCGCTCAGGGCTGCCGCAGCCGCGACGACTACCTGATGGCACGGCGGGTGGGCCGCGGCACCCGCCTGAATCGCCAGCAGCGCGCCCAGATCTGGCCCGTCTTCGATGCGCTGCGCGCCGAATTCCGCCAGCGAGGGCTGTGGGAGCCGGAGGAGGCCAAACAGATCGCCGCCGACCTGCTGAACCGCGGCGATCAGCCGCCGCTGTTTGCCGCCGTGGTGGTGGACGAAGCCCAGGATCTTGATCTGGCCTCCTTCTCGCTGCTCAGGGCCCTGGTGGGTGAGCCCCGCGCCAACGATCTGTTCATCGTCGGTGATCCCCACCAACGGATCTATGGCAAGCCGGTGGTGCTCAGCCGCTGCGGCATCGACATCCGCGGTCGCGCCAGGAAGCTGCGGATCAACTACCGCACCACGGAGGAAACCCGTGCCTGGGCCACAGCCGTCCTGCACGGCCTTGACTTCGATGACCTTGATGGCGGCAGCGATCCCAGCAGCGACTACCGCTCCCTGCTCTATGGCGATGCCCCGCTAGTGCGGGGATTCGAGGATCCCGCGGAAGAGCAGGGCTTCCTGGTGAGCACCCTGCGCCAGCTGCGGGAGGAGCAGCAATCTCTCGCCTCCACCTGCGTCTCAGCCCGAACCAACAAAGCGGTTGAGAAGCTCAATGGCCTGCTGCAGGCTGAGGGATTCGTCACCCGGGTGATCAACGCCGATGAGTCGGATGACCCCAGCGACCCGGCCCTGCGACTGGCCACGATGCACCGCGTCAAGGGCCTGGAGTTCGACCAGGTGTTCCTGCCAGGGCTGACGGCCGACCAGATCCCCCTCAGGCGCATCCTCGATGGCTGCCCAGACCAGCTCTCCAAGGAACTGTTCGAGCAGCAGGAACGCTCACTCCTGCACGTCGCCGCCACCCGTGCCAAGAAGCGGGTGGTGGTGAGCTTCAGCGGTCAGCCATCACCGTTCATCGGCGCCAGCTGATCCGCATCTCCACAGCCATGTCCTCAAGCTTGCCCCACTCCCCGGAAGTCGCCGCTGATGCAGCCCGCAGGATTGCCCTACAGATGCTCGAGGAGCGCGGCCGCGGCGCCGTGCTGGTGGGCGTGGCCCGCGTGGATGCAGCTCTGGAGCATCTGCTGCAGGCCGTGATGACCCCAGGCCCCCTCAAAGGCGATGGCCTGTTCCTGCCCGATCGCCCCTTGGGATCCCTTGGCGCCAAGGTGGCTCTGGCCTCCCGGCTGGGGCTGATCGATGCGCCTGTCGAGCAGGCCCTCTCCACCCTGCGCCGGCTCCGCAATGCCTTCGCGCACACAGCTGAATCGGCCTCACTCAGTGATCCGGTGCACAGCGCCCGCCTGGCCGAGATCTACACCGAAGCGCGAGCCAATTCGCTCTGGGCTCCTCTTGAGTCCGTGCTCAATGCCCAGGAACCTGCGCACCAGGGGCCCCTGGATCCGGCTCTGCGCGACTACATCCTGCTGATCACTGTCCTGGTTGCTTTCCTGGAGGCCGCGGCCCAGCAGCTGCAGCCCTATCGGCCGCCGGTGGTGATGGGATTTGCGGGTGTGCTGGCGGGTGATCGCGAGGATCGCGTCGACGACTGAGCGACTGGCGCTTCTACGCCCTCAATCCGACCTCGCGTGCGCGCGAGAACTGAATGCCGCATCCCTGACCCCTCACTCTTTCCCCCCTCTTTGGGGGACCCCCTTCAAAAAACCTCACCCCACCCCTTTTTCCGGGGGCCATGGTGAGCAGTCGCACCGCAGTCTCTGACTGCAAGAGCCGTCCATCGAGGCCCCTCTTTCCGGGGGCCTCGCTGTGGTGTCCACCATCCCCGTAGCCACCATGGCTTACACCCGCAAGAGCAGCTCCAAGGCCGCGGCCACTCAGGCCCACTCCCGCTCCGCTGAGCCGGCGTTCCACCCGCTGGGCGCCATTTTTGAGACGAGCAGCGACAGCACGCCCTTCGTCGGCAAGGCCGACGCCAACCTCCTGGAGGCCTTCAACCTGGCCGCCCCCGAGGGCATGGAGTGGAAGATCTTCGTGCGCTCCAGAACCAGCAAGGCCGGCAATCCCTACCTCAGCGTCTACCTCGGCCTGAGCGACCTGCGTCGCTGATGGGCACGAGTGAGCACCGCCACTGAGGTCACCCCTGCGCCCCCACAGGCTTCGCCTGATCGGGGGCGCTTTCTTGTTCCCCCCCCTTCTTGCTTCTCATTTCCGCCGGCCGCGGCACCTGCCTGCCCCCCGGAGTCTCTCGCACCGAGTGCCGGGGGCCACGGACGCTGCCTCCATGTGCTCATAACGACATGCGCATACGCGTTATTTACGCATACGCGCTCGAGCGCTACAGGCCCCGGCGTTGCAGCACGACAGGCGGCGCCCTCGCGGATCACCCCCGAGCCCCCTGGCCGCCAAGGCATTTCATCATCCCGCACCCAGGCGATGCCCGCGACTGCATCAGTGCGCGCCAGGATCCATCATCACGGTCAAACCGATTGGCAACACAAGCTTTTCGGTGCAACTGGCACACTCCCACGGGGCGATTTCTGGATGCGGTTCTGCATTGGGAATCCACCTCTAAACCCTCTCTACCGCTGAGGTCTGCCCCACCTCCGGTGCAGAGCTGCCTGTGTATGCCAACTGCTCCATCACAGGCGCCCACTCTCGATCGCGCCCGGGCGCATCCTTTCCCTGCTGATTCTGCTCAGGTCTGCGTGCAACATCATCGGCTCAGGTACAGGCCCATGCAGGCAGCGGCAGGGTCGCAAATCGAGTCCTCCCCCACCAGAACCTCTACACAGGCTCTTTGCCCTCATCGTCTCTTTCCGGGGGCCTTGATGGGGTGTTCTTCATCATGGAAACCCCATGCCTGAAACCATCCACGCCTCCCAGCACCCTGCGGCGAGTCCCTCCGCTGAGTCAATCCCCGTCAGCGGCGAGGGGGAGCAGCACCAGGCGGTGCCTCAGCAGCAGCGTCTGCCCCACCCCATCCAGGAGCGCTCCAACCATCGCCTGCTCGAGCACGCCAAGGATCTCCACAACCAGGCCCGTGAGGACAGTCGCAGCTACGCCGAGGGCGGCTGCTTCTATGCCAGCAGCACCCCCATCGCCAACGCCCTCGGCGCGGAGCTGGGCATCGTCACCCGCGATGCGCAATCCGGCGCCGTTCAACGCACCGGGCTTGGCTTCTACATCCGCAGTGATCATCTCTGCAATCACACCTACGACGGCAACGTTCCTGTCGCCTGAGGCCTCACACCAGCCAGCGCTCCCTCCAACAGGGGGCGCTTTCCCCATCTGCAGTGCCGCCAGCGCCGCCTGCGGCCCTCACCCCTCCATCTGGGTCTGCTGCTGAGCCCTCCACCAGTCATGGGCTTCCATCGCCGCGGCCGTTCCCAGCGCACCAGCACCGATCGCCGCGCCGTAAGCCAGCGCCGGATGGCCCGCCAGCGTGCTGATCGCATGGCCGAGCTCCGTCCGCTGATTCCGCGGGGTCTGCAGTTCAGCTGCGATGCCCATCAAAGTCTCTCGAGGGATTCCCGCCTCCGCGATGTAGCGGCTGGCGGCCTGGCCCACGTAACTCGAGCCCCCACCCTCATGCTCCGCCAGCAACTGGTTCGCCAGGGCGCGATCGATCGGCGCTCCCTTCAGGCGCTCCAGCAACACCAGATCCTCATCGGACAGCTGGGCACCGCGGTGGCGCTTGGCAGCCAGATCGCTGATCAGGTGCCGCAGCTCCTCGTCACTGGCCAGTTGCCGCTCCACCCAGTTCACACCCCGGCCCACGGAATCCGCCCAGCCGCGCGTCAGCGCGTTGTCCTCCAGAAACGCCGCCACCTGTAGGACGAGCCCCGGATCTGCTGCCTTACGCATCTGCCTCTGACGCTGTGCCCGGAGGGTATGGGGCAGAGGCAATGCAGAGATTTGCCCTGTTCTCTTTTGGCGCGCCATCGGCGCTGCAGTCCCCTTTCCGGGGGCCTTGTTGGGGTGTGCCACCGGCCCTGATGACGCTGCATGCCAGTGGCTGTGGCACCCCAACACTTCCCCACTCCTGTCACCGATGTCAACCATTCCTTCCCTACCCATCACGCTCTGCAGCCTCCGCATCGCTGCACGTTGGTGCAACGCTGCAGCCGGCAAGCTGCTCACGGCCGCGGCCATCCTTGGCTGCCTCAACGCTCTGGCCATCGCCATCGAGCACACCCACCTCAGCGGGCAAGCCTGCGGCCGTCTGCTCAAGCCCCGTCTCCATCACCTCTGGACGTTGATCGATTGGCGCGATGTCGCCGCCATCGTCATCACCGGCCTCCTCGTGATGGCCATCGGCAGCTGGCAGCTGCTGCGCTGGAGCCATCGCACCCTCGTGGCCCTGAGCGAACAGCTCGGGCAACACGCCAGCGCGTTGGTGCTGCGCCAGAGCCAACCTGACATCGGCGCAGCCGATCCACAACTGAGCCCACCCGCAATAACAGAAGCCTCCGCAACTCAGTCCACCATCGAGCCCCAAACGCCCCGGCCGTACCGACGCCGCACCGCGGTAGTCGCGGCCAAGCCGGCCAGGCAACCACAGGCCTCCCGCACCAAGGCAAGGGGCGTGCAGGCCCCGCGCGGTTTTGCTGTCTCCACTCGCTGATTCATCGGCCCCTTTCCCTCTTTGCCCCTCAACCTCTGGCCCCTTTCCGGGGGCCTGGTTCTGGCGCCTGTGTTGTGCACCCCTACCGGCACAGGTGTTCCACCTACCCATCGCCAGAACCATGGGCTTCTTCCGATTCACCAACCCCTCCCCCGCCAACACGCAAGGCGAGGACCTTCGCCCGATCGTGCTCCAGCTCAACGAGGAGGAGATCCGCATCCCTGCCTCCGAGGCGGCCGGCAAGTCGATCGAGCAGCTGTTCGACGAACACGCCGCAGATCTCGGTGACACCAACCGGATCAGCAGGTTCGTTGCTGCAGGCCAGATCGTCTCCGGCCATGACGCCGCCAAACCCGGCACCATCTACCGAGGCGCCATCAACTCCGAAACGAAAGGCGCCTGAGATGGACGACTTCATCCGTACCCCACGGAACGGATGCTTTCGGGTGCGCAGCAATACCTGGGGCCAGTTCCTGGCCCCTTGTCCCGATCCGCAAGCCACCGCCGTTCTCGAGCCCGGAGCGCTCGATTCCTTCCAGCTGCACGACTCCATCCACCGCATCCCGGCGGATCTCTGGAGCCGCTGGGTGCAGCTCTGCTTTCACTTCGCCCACCTCCGCCAGGGCGATCTGGAAGTCAGCTGCCGGCTGCTCCGCCACGAGGAGGACCGCAGCCAGTGGCGCCTCCTCATCCCCCATCAGGAGGTGAGCGGTGCCTCCGTGCGCATCGACTCCTTTGATGCGGCGATCGACATCGCGACCGGCGAGCTGGTGGAGCTTTATCCACCCGAGGGCTGGGTGCCGGCCGGCAGTAGCCACAGCCACAACACGATGACGCTCGATCGCTTCTCGTCCATCGACGACGCATCGGAACTCGGCTGTCCGGGCCTGCACATCGTCCTTTCCCACATCAACACAACCCGGCGCACCTACCTCGCCACCGCCTCGATCACCGCCAACCACCGCCGCTTCTACCTCCCAGACGCCGCAGCCGTCATCGACCTCACGCCCATCGCCGCCACCTTCCATCCGGCTGTGCTCGAGGTGATCCAGCCGCAGCGGCCCTCCCGTGGCTGGCTCCTCCCGGTCCCATCACCAACGCGTCAAAGCCGCAGTGCCTGCCGGACTGAAAGGCCAGCTCATCTCTCACCCTCCTTCACCCACGAGGCAGCACGGGAGCCAGACAGCTGGCCGACCAGCGAGGCCCAGGAGGACCTCGACTGGGCCCTGCATGCGGTGTGGGAGGCCATACAAGAAGCCTTCCTCTGTGCTGAGGCCTATCAACTCGATCGAGACGACGTGCTGGCGGAAGTGATCGACGCCATTCGCCATAGCTACGCCCAGCACTCCACCCTCCTCGACAACCCACTCACCTGGCTTGATGACCATGACCTTGATCACCCCAGTGACGGCACCGACCGTCCTGTTCCATCCACTCCCCAGGGATTACCGATTAGCGAGTGGTAGATCCCTGAACCTCTCAGGCCGCAGCGTCTTCGTGCTCAGCGCCTGGCTGCCGGATGGCCACGGCCATCTCACCTATGCAGGCAGCTGCGACAGCGATGACTGCCTTGATGCGTTCTTTGAGGAGACGTGCAAGGGCTGCGACTTCTACTTCCAGGACTACAGCGACAGTGACATCGACTACGAGGACGGCAACGGCAACCCCGCCACCTCCATCACCTACAAGTCCCGCTGCCGCTGCTACGAGGACGGCATCAACTGGGTGTCCTTCCCCTGCCCCGCAGGCCACGACGACCCCCAGGACATGTCGGCACCGGATGTCATCGACGGCCCGCTGCCGCCGATGGTCTATGCCATCCAGCTCGATCCAATCCGCGGCCGCAGGCTCAGCGACCAGGCCGCGATGCAGGCTGTCGACCCCAGCAGCCGCTGGCTGTCAGCGCTCTACGAGAGCCTCAACGTCTTCTCCCACGGGGCGATCTGCTGGGGGCAGAACGACGAGCTGCCCGAAAGCCTGCCGGAGATCGTCGACACCTACGCCGCCACGCCGGCCAATGGCGATCTGCTCAAGCCGAGCGACTACCTCGCCAACTGCCGGAACGTCAGGAGCAGCCGCTGCACCAACCCCATCGGCGGCTGCGTGATCGACGCCGGCTTTGACGCCGCTCTGCTGGTGTCCAGTCAGCACCAGCCGGCGGCCTATCTGCTGCTGCGCGGCAGCGGCTTCCCCGCTGAGGACGGCGTCATCGCCGTCGGCCTGCACCGCCACGTCCTCCTCGAGCAGGACGGCCAGCAGCTCGCTGGCTTCCTCACGGCCGCCAGCGATGGCCGCTGCTGGTTTGTCCTCCCCCATCCCGATCACACCGGCGACACGCGTCTGCAGTTCCAGGCGCTGCTGCTTGCCCAGATCCCTGATCCCCATTCCCTCCCATGTTCGTTGACTCCACCATCGTCATCGGTGCTGGCGGCACTGGCGGCCAGCTGATCCCTTCCCTGGCACGGCTGCTGGCCTACCACCCCAATGCCGCGGCCCATCTCCTGATCGCCGATGG
Source organism: Synechococcus sp. CBW1004 (assembly GCF_015840715.1). Lineage (NCBI taxonomy): Bacteria > Bacillati > Cyanobacteriota > Cyanophyceae > Synechococcales > Synechococcaceae > Synechococcus > Synechococcus sp. CBW1004. The sequence goes on from NZ_CP060397.1 coordinate 1,941,546, forward strand.
CGATGTCTTTGAGGATCACAACCAGGCCCGTCAGCTGTGCGGGCCCGATCAACTCGGACGCAACAAGGCCGATGTCCTGGCTCACCACTGCCAGGAGATCGGCCTTTGCGCTGTCCGCAGCCACCCCGACTTCCTCGACAAAGCCGTCCTCAGGCGCCTGCTTCCCGGAAGCACCTGTCCGCTGATCGTCAGCGCCGTCGACAACGACGCCACCCGCAAGTCCGTCATCGACGTGCTGCAAGAACACCAGGGCGACTGGCTGCATGTCACCACCGGCAACGCCGACGACAGTGACGGCCGCGGCCGCATCGCCACCAGCACCCACTGGCATGGCGTCATTGGCGGCCAGCCGATTGGCCTGTCGCCCGCCCTGCTCTTCGGCAACATCGCTCGCCCCATCGACGCCATCCCGGCTCATGGCACCTGCGCGGCTCACGCCCCCTCTGCCCCGCAGTTGATCAGCGCCAATGCGCTCTCCGCCGCCATGGCCCTGCTCGTCATCCAGAACCTCCTTGATGGCGTCATGCCCACTTCCCACAACTCGGCCTTTGCCAACGGCCGGACTTTTCAGCTCACCCTCTCCTGATCACCCCATGTCCACCACCATCGACGTTCAAGGCAACACCGTCAACGCAGGCGACATCCTGCTGCGCCTCGATGCCCTCGCTGACGGCTACCACGAGGTGCTTCAGACAGCCAGGGCACAGCTGGAAGCCTTCGAGATCACCGAGGGCGACTGGGCCCGGCTGGCCGAGAAGCTCACCCGCAACATCGACTATCCAGCGATTGCCCGGGCCTTCCAGCGGCAGCTCGATGCCGCCTGCATCGCCAGCCTCTATCCCATGCCGGAGTCCCATCTCCTGCCAACCCTCAGCGACGACGATCGGCAGTTCGTCCAGATGCTGAACCGCATTGCTGATCGCGTGCTCCGCAAAGTCGAGGACGACCGCATCAAGGATCTCGTGCGCCAGGAGATCAGCGCCCAGATCACTCCACTTCATGGCGAGCTCAGCGCCATGGCCGAGGCCGCGGCCGAGCGGACGTTCGCCAACCTCGAGCATGAGGTGATCTCTCGCTGCCGCGAACAGGAGCATCACTTCCAGCGTTTCCTGCAGGCTGCCCTTGGCCACGACCTCCATGCCGTCATTCGCACGGCAATACAGGAAGCACAGGCGTCAGGTACGGCCAACGACGCCGGCGACTGAACCCTTGGTTCCAGCGCATCGCTCTGACCCTTTGGGCCCTGGCTCCCTTTCCGGGGGCCTTGGGCTTCCTGCCCTTCTGGGCAGTCCTTGCCCCAGGCCCATGCCAGATCCCTTCCACCCCGTCACCATCACCACCTCCTCCACCCGCCGACGTGACGGAGAAGAGCCAACCACCACGATCCTCCGCGAAACGACCTACAGCATCGAGGCCACCGACCAGCTGGTGCTCAACCTTGCCGGCGTGCTGCTGGAGCGCGGCGGCTACGGCGATCCCTATCGCGAGACGCTGCGGATTGAGAGTTTCACCGATGACGTCGTCGCCGATGCCGTCATCGCCCTGCTGCACCACTCCCGCCAGCAGCTGCTGGATGTCAGCAATGGCGAGCTGTACCGGGCCCGCTGCCGACGCTTCCTCAGGCGGGCCGCCGAGGCGCTGCCAGATGAGCTGCGCCACGAGCTCGGCAGCCTCACCACCCCAGTGGAGGGTTGAGCCATGAGCCATCCCGTCACCGGTACCGGCCTGCTGTCGCTGATCCGCGACTTCGAGGGGCGCCCCAAAGCCGACATTGCCCTCGCCGCCGGCTACCGGCGCGACAACGGCAACCCCGCCTTCACGGCCTTCTACGAGGCGGTGCTCAAGGCCAAGGGCCAATGGCCCCCGCCGCCAGCACCGCCCTTGCCGCCCGGCGGAATCGAACGCCGTTGCGGCGATGGCCCGGCGATCTATGTCGCCTGCCTCGCCTCCTACAACGCGGGCCGTCTGTTCGGCAGCTGGCTGGATCTCTCTGACGGCCCCGACGCCGACGACATCCGCACCGCCATCGCGGCAGTGATCCAGGAGTCACCGGCACCGGATGCCGAGGAGTACGCCATCCACGACAACCAGCTCCTCCCCACCTTCCTCGCCAGAACGGAATGGCCGGACATCGATGAGCTGGTGGCCTACTGCCAGATCGTCAGTGAACTCGATGCCGACGACGCCACCGTCTACCGCATCCTCTGCAGCGATGCCGGCCAGGTGCTCGAGCCCGACGCCTGGCGTGACGGCTTCCACGGCCTCTACGAGCGCCCCGAGGACTTCGCCCATGACTGGATGGAGGAACGCGGGCTACTCGATCAGGTCCCCGACGAACTCCGCTGTCACATCGACTGGGCGGGCGTCTGGCGTGACCTCGATGCCGAGGGCTTCTGCGCCACCTATTCCCCGCAGCAGGGCCACCGCTACCTGATCACCTCTGACATCTGAGCCCAAGTCCCACTCAACAGGCCCCCGCGTTGCCGGGGGCCCTTCTTGCCTGCCTCTGCACCCCAGCTGAGGCATTCACGCAAGACCACCATGCCTCGCAACGCCACACCCCCCGTCTCCACCGACCCCGCGCAGGAGCCCATCACCCTCTCGGCGCCCATCGCTGATCTGGCCGCGGCCAACACCCTCGGCGCGCTCACCAGCACCGGCGAGCTGCCCGATCCCAGCCTCCCTGCCATCAACCCCTCCGAGCCGGCGGTGAGCTTCAAGATTGACTTCGCCGACAAGTCGCAGTGGTTCGCCAGCCATGACGGCGGCGCCACGAAAACCGGCACCGGCAACCCGATGCTGATCGGCCGACCCATCGATCTCGCCCTGCAGCTCAGCCAGGCCCGCTGGGGCGATGACTACGACCAGCGCCTGCGCCTTGCCTTCCTCCTCCATGACGGCAGCGTCGGCGAGCTGAACCTCAATGCCGTCAACCGCGATGCCGCCAACGATCCCTACATCACCTCGCCGGTGCGCAGCCTGGCCGGTGGCCTGCTGGCCATCAGCGAGGCCCAGGACGACATCGTCGCCTTCTGCCGCATGGCCCGCTTCTCGATCCGCCCGGGCCGCGGCCGCGGCGTTTTCATCGACGTCGATGTCGCCTCCGGCCGGCACTGGGTGGCGATGAGCTCGGCCCCACGCACCAACCTGATCAGCAAGGAACCATCTGTATTCCACGCCCAGCTGGCGCTGATCAAGCAGCGCTTCCGCTCCTGCGGCCTCCTCCTCACCGCCGGAGCCGTCGTCGGTGACATCCCCGGCTACGACCGCCAGCAACGCCTCCTGAGCGCAGGAGCAACCCTCGAGCACCAGCCCTGAGCCACACCTGCCGGACTCCGCCCGCATTCCCACTGGCGGAGTCCCCCCATCCCTGTCATGCCTCCGTGCCAGGCCTTGCCCTGCTGGCTCCTCTGGCCCTAAGTTGCCGCTGCTCAGTACTGCTCCGCCGGGCCCAGCGGACGCCACAGCGGGATCACCGGCGCGGAACACCCGGCCCCGAATGCTGAGACCACGGCCATCCATCCCAGGGCTTGTCCCCTGCATCACCACTGGCTCCAGCAGCCCAGTCGTGCTGCGCAGCACTTCGCATCGGCATTCATGATCTATTCCACTCTCGATGGCGTCGCTGACGGCATCACCAAGGCGGTGAACTGCGCCATCCTTCTCACCACCACCTCCGCTCAGACGGCCTCCTGTTTCCTTGACGGCACCCCCAAGATCGTGGTGACGTTCTGGGAAGGCGATCCCTTCGCGGGCACCCAGAAGGATTTCGACCACCAGCGAGGCGACGGCCGGGTGCAGATCATCCCACTCGGTGGCGAGGGCGATCTCCTGCCGCCTAACCGGGATCTCCGCCATCCCGACAGCAACATCCGCGCCGGGGTGCCGATGTGGCTGCTCAAAAGCGCCGACGCTTACCAGGACCATCCCTATGTCCTGGGCATCGGCGCTCTCCATCCACGCTGGAGCTCCGCGACCCTCGACCTCTACTGCCCATCCACCCGGCAGAGGCTGTGCCGCACTTACTTCGGGGATCCACGCCGCGACTTCAACCAGCCGCAGCCGGACTGGCCGAGCTTCCAGGAGCAGAAGACCCAGATCAGAGAAGCGGGCGGCATGCCGGACCGTGGGCCAGACATGGCACCAGACCACCCGGGCATTGAGGACATCTAAGGCCTCCTCGCCGTCGTGTGCAGCTGCTGTTGCTGAGCAGCAGCTGCCACGCGACAGCCCCGATCCCCCCACCCTGGCTGCCGCTCAGACCAGGGAAACGGGGAAGCGACGTGCGGGGACGCCGCTGGCCATGCGAAAGGCACTCGTGACCAAGCGTGCGGCTTGGGGCTACGCGAGAACTGCCCCTTAGGCCGCGTATTGGAGCCGCTGTTCGCCAGTTCCGGTGCGACAAGAGTCTTCGTGGAAGAGGCGAATTCATCATTTTTTTTGACGGCACCATGCCACCCCGCCTGGTCCTGAAGCGAATCGCGATGTACATCGCAGTGCACTCAAGCTGCCTGATGCCCACTTTGGTGCACCTCAGTGCACTGAGGTGCATGGCCATGACCCACCTCTCAACCCCAGATTTGTGAGGTCCATACCCTCCCGCCGTCACCCCGCATCGGAGGGCCAGCCATGGACTTTCAGGCACACGTTGCCGTACATGAACATCATCACAACAAGACTCCCAAAGAGAGATTCGGTTCCGTCGAGCAGAGCGGCAGCTGGGATTGCCGCGACCTCTCCCCACAGGAATTGGCTCAATGGATCCAACAGGGAAAGTCCTGGGTGGGCTGTCACCTCTACGGTGGCCAGCGCGATCAGGACCACGCCGGAGCCTGCAACCTGCTGGTGCTCGACATTGATGGCGACCTGACGCTGGAGGCCTTCTGGGCCAACCCCCTGGTGCGCCGCCACTGCCTGTTCACAGCCACCAGCTGCAGCCACTCCGACGCCGAGCACCGGTTCCGGGCCGTGTTCCGCTGCGACGAGCACGACGACCCCGATCTGCACCGCGCCATCTACCACCAGTGGCTGGAGCGCCTTGGCCTCAAGCTCAAGGACAACAGCGGCGAGAAGCCCGAGCGGCACTGGTTTGGCAACGACGCCGCCCTGCTTGAGTTCGGCGAAGGGGATCCGATCCCCTGGGAGGTGACCGAGAACGCCCGCGAAGCCCTGACGGCGCAGCGGCAGGCCCTCAGCCAGCGCCGCACCGTCAGCCAGAACGGCGGAGGCGACGAGCTGGAGCTGGACCTGCAGCGCGCCGTCATCTGTCTGGAGCAGCTGCTGCGCCCCAGTGCCGATGGCGACTTCAGCGGTGGCTACTGGGTCTCGATGCTCAACGCGGCCGCGGCCACCGGCGACGAGCGGATCGAGCAGGCCTTCCTGCAGTGGCATCACCGCGGCCACCACAGCAAGACCCAGGGCAACATCAAGCGCCGGCTGGCCCGCGCCGGCACACGCATGACCCCAGGCCAGGGGGCGGGCGCCATTCTGGCCGCGGCCAAGGAGCAGCACGGTGCCCAGTGGTGGAAACTGTTGCCGCCGGAGTTGCAGTACGGCGGTGGCGGCGGTGTCGTCATTCCGTCGTCACTGATGCGTTCACGCGCCAGCAGTGACACAAGGAGCCCCAGCTCCCAGGCGCCGGACATGGTGCCATCAATGCAGGAACTGGAACGCCTGTCGGCCGCGGCCCAGCCCACCTCCCTGATGGCCAGCCGTGGCCCAGCTGATGATCCATCGCCGAAACACGGTCAACCAGCAGAACCGGCCGACCAAAGCCAACAGATCGAAATACTGCTGGCTCAGCTCTACACCATCGAGACAGAACGCAAGCTCATCACAGAAGAGGGCGAGCAACAACTGACTCCCCAGGAAGCCCGATACAGGGCCGATCAGATTGAATCGGAGCTTCAATCCTTTCCCGTCTTTCGACTGAGCCCCCAACGAATCCGTACTCGTTTGCTGGAAATCTTCTGCGACTGCAACCAGATCTCCCAGCGAGATGACTTCTCGGTTCCAGATGAACCTCTTGTCTCCGATCAAGAAGCGCCGAATGAATACCTCGTTGATGGCCTGTTGGTACGCGGAGCGTCCTATCTGATCTATTCCCTGCCAGGTGTCGGCAAGACCCTGATTGGCCTGATGCTGGCGCGAGCCGCCCTTGGAGCCCCAGGTCACACCAGCTTTCTCGGCTTCAAGGTGACACCACCGTCTCAGTTCTCACAGTCGCGCGTTCTCTACATCGCCTCCGACGGTGGCCTGTTCGCCAAGGGTGACATTAAGCGCTACCTCAAGCGCTACGGGGAGGACAGGCAAGAGTGGGTCAATTACACCAGGACCTTTGCCGCTCATCGCGACAACACCGCGCTGCCCTGGCGGATGAACCTACGGGGTCTTCACCGGCTGATCACCACCTTCAATTACTACGAAGCCCAGGGAACGCCAATCACCCTCCTGGTGATTGACTCGCTCAAGGCTTGCATGCCGGAAGGCATCCTGATTGGCGACCAGGCTCTGGCCCGCTACCTCGAAGTGATCGAGGGTATCTGTGGACCCAGGAACATCACGACCATCTACCTCACTCACCAATCGAAGGAGAGTGAAACCCCGCAGGGGATTGCCGCCCTGACTGAGATGGTGCATGGCTATTTTCGCCTTCGGGTGGAAGAGGGCCAGCACTACTTTTGTATCTCCAAGCTGCGTGATGGCAAAGGAGCACACACCGAGATTCCATACAAGATGAATCCCGATGGACGCCTGTGCATCTCTGGTGATGGAAATGGCGAGGAAGTTAGCAGCGAACGCGGACTGATCAGGGCCTTTGCTGATCACTACAACCGCCATCTTGCCAGGACGAAGCACCTGCAGGAGGGCGATCCCGCCAGCTACTACCGAGGCATCCAGCGATCCGACATCCCGCTGCTACTGAACCAGGCCGGCATCAGGAACCCCTCCTGGCGCAACCCCAAGAATCTCGACCGGACCATTGCTGCCCTGGTCAAAGCCGGTGACCTGCAGAAGGTGGCCCGCGGCCATTACGCCATCGGCCACGCCGAACAGGCCGACGCGATCCAGCAGCGGGGTCTCGACCTGAATGCCGGCTCAGATGAACCCGACCTGGACGGACCTGACGTCGTGCCTGGCTGGGACGACCTGGGCTGAGCCGCCTGTGGAAAACTTCGCATCGTTTTCCACAGAAAGCCCTTGATGCCGATACCACGTCAGCGTGATGCCGTCGCTTCCAGCTGGTAATCCGGCGAGAGGCGATTGTTTATACCGAAGCCACCCCTCACCCCCTCTCTCCTGCTGATTCTTAGCTTCTATAAATACACCTTCCCCCTTCCCTTATTTCCTTACGGGCTTGGGACCACCGATTGCAAGACCATACACCCAGGTGCCGTTTCCCGCCATCCACCCAGGTTCCCCCTGAGATCCCTTGCCGCCACTGGATGTGCATTCGTTTCCACGCCTTCGGCCGGGTGTGTGGAAATGACTTCCCCTGCGGCCGTGTGGATCTCGGGGCGTTTCCACCGTTTCCACGCTTTCCACGGGGAACGTCCCCCACGGGAAACCGCCGTTTTCCACAGTTTCGTTTTCCACAGGCTGCACTTGCTTCGGCGGGCGTCTCAATGCGTCCGCGCCACGCGAGGGCGCCAAGGCTGATTGGAGTTTAGGGGAAGCCTGTTTAGCAGCGCACGAAAGCCTGACGTGTTCAGCAGGGGGGGCAATCATCACAGGGGAGCCCCGGTGAGCCGTCTTGAAGCCGCAGTCTCCAAGTTGTCCCTGGGCGGTCAGGCCGCCGGCAACTACCATCCCCGGCCTGATCACCCATCAGCACTTGCCAGCTCTCGGGCAAGCCTCTGGATGCCTCTCTGCACTGAGGTATCAACAACCTCATCATCAACCCATGCGCCGTAGTGCGCGTGATGGGTCTGAAGGCTGTGTCGCATTAGCGCTGCCGTCACTCGGGGAGTGAGGTCGTACAGCTCATGGGCCCGCAGGGCATAGCCGTGGCGGAAGCTGTACGCGCTCAGCTTCCCTCCCTGCGCGGCAACCTCGGATTTCAGGGATTGCCAGACGGGCCGGCGGCTCAAATAAGTGCGCACCGACTGGGCTGCATCGCCATCAATCAGCCCCAGCGGCGGTAGATCCACCAGCCCGGACTCAAGCAATCTCAGAAGCCGCAGGCTCTCACCCTGCAGGCCCTCGGGGTCGAGGCCGATGACATCCCCCGGCTTTGTGTTGCCCCGTGCCGTGCGCTTGCGGTAGGCAACGTGCAGCTTGTCACCATTGACTCGGATGTGGCCCAGCTCTACGGGGCGTAGGCCGAAGCATGCCATCAATCCCACTGCCAGTCGCCATCGAGGATCCGGGATGCCCTCCAGGAGCCGCATGAGTTGGTGATCCTTGATCGGTGTGGCCCCTTGTTGGGCCACCTCCTGTGTGGCCTGACCCACAAACGGACCCAGGTCTTGTGGAGGCAACCAGCGCTCTGGCGCCCCGAGCTCGTTGACCGCGTACAGCAGCAGTTGGCTGGTGTACTGCATGCGCAGCTTCCGGCCTCGGCTCCCCGGTTCACCGCCGTAGCGATCACGTAAGGCGGCCAACAGCGCCCGCCCATCCCTTGGCACAGGTCTGGTGGCCATGGCCTTCAGGACCTGGCTCATCACGGGGCCATACATGGCGTCCCAGGTGCGCGATTTCACCGCCCCGGTATCGGCGACCTTGTGCTTCTGGAAGCGAACTACCAGCAGTTGCCAGTCGAGACGCCCCGCCCGGCTGCGATCAGTCCCACGCAGGAGGGCGTAGGCCTCGGCCAGCCCCAGGCGCTGGCTCTCCATGCGGCTGCGGATCTCCGGCAGCAGGCCCAGCACCTCGGAGATCGCCTCTGGGTTCCAGGGGCAGTCGAGGGTGATGCTGCTGCGGCTGCCGTCTTCGTAGCGATGGGTGAGCTGCACCTTGCCGCTCTTCTCGCGGACGCTCCAGCCGAAGCCGTGTTCCTGCTTGATCGCCTCACGGAGTGTCAGAACCCACCGTGGCGCCCGTTCTGCGCCCTTCCTTTCCCCTGCTGCTGCAAGGGATCTGGCCACTTTCGGGGCAGGTTCTGCGCCCGATGGGGCCTTGGAGCCCGACGCTTGAGCCATGGTGCCTCCCAGGCAGGCAGACGGTTTTCAGCCGTTTCCGGCCGCTCCAGTCTGCGTGTCCTGGGCGCAGAAATGGGCGCAGAATCGCCACAACGTGCTCCGTCATGCTGATGCGTCCTCTGGGGCGCAACGCCAAAACCCTTGTCCTGGCTTGGTTTTTTGAGATGCCCGCTGCCGGGTTCGAACCAGCGACATCCTGCTTGTAAGGCAGGCGCTCTACCGCTGAGCTAAGCGGGCGGTGCGGGCATTCTGACGGGCGATGGTTGTTCTGCGGGCGATGGCAGTGCCGTGGTGCTGCTCTGTCGTGGAGCCGTCCTGCCCGGGATCTTCACGTCTGAGAGGGGCAACAGCGCCAGGAGCCATGGCCTGGTGGGCACTGGCGTTCCCCTGCAGGCCCACCGCGGGCCCACTGCAGCCGTCACACTCGCTGCAGCCGCCGCCGCCGCATGGCCTCCGGGCGCTCCCACGACCGTGCCACCTGGCTGCTGGCCCTGCCCTTCGGCGCCCTGTGGTGGCCGTGGCTGGGCCTCACGGGCATGGCGGTGGCCAGCGTCAGCTTTCTGGTGGGAGGCCTGCTGCTCTCGCCCGATCTCGACACCCGCTCCAATCCCGCGCACCGCTGGGGCCCGCTGCGGTGGCTGTGGTGGCCCTACCGCAGCCTCTTGTCGCATCGCTCCCTGGTCTCCCACACGCCGCTGATCGGCACCGCCGGCCGGCTTCTGTATCTGGGCCTGGTGCTTCTGGGTCTGTGCCTGATCGGCCGCCCGCTGGGCACCCCGCCTCCCGGCCGCCTGCTTGCGGCCCTGCAGGCGCTCTGGATCGCTCAGCCAGCCCTGCTGATCACGGCCCTGGTGGGCGTGGAGGCCAGCGCCTGGCTGCATCTGATTCAGGACGGCGACCCGCTGCCGCGCACTCCGCGCCTGCTGCGGCCCCTGCTGCGCCGCCCTGGACGTCACCGGCGGCGGCGGTGAGAAGGTGGGCCCCAGTCCCGTTGCGTGGCGGTCGCCATGTCCCAGCCCCAGCCCCAGGGCGGCGTTTCCTCCGTCTCGGCTGAGCAGGCAGCGCCGGCCAGTCTCGCGGCTCTGGCCGAGCTGATTGCGGTGGTCGACCGCCTGCGTGATCCCGACGGCGGCTGCCCCTGGGATCTGGAGCAGACGCATGCCTCGCTGGTGCCCTATGTGCTCGAGGAGGCCCACGAGGTGGCCGACGCGATCCGCCATGGCGATGACCGGCACCTGGCCGAGGAGCTGGGAGACCTGTTGCTGCAGGTGGTGCTGCATGCCCGCATCGCCAGCGAGGAGGGGCGCTTCGATCTGGAGACGATCGCCGCCGGCATCACAGGCAAGCTGATCCGCCGCCATCCCCATGTGTTCGCCGGTGCCGAGGCCGCGGACAGCGCAGCGGTGCGGCGCAGCTGGGAGGCGATCAAGGCCGCCGAGCGGTCGGAGCGGACCGCCGGCTCCGACCCGGCGGGCAGCAGCGGCGGCGAGGGCTCCTCGGAGGGGGGCTCGCCCGGGACTGTCAGCACGCCCCCCGCCAGCGCGCTCAGTGATCAGCTGGCCCGCAAGGTGCGCGGCCAGCCCCCGCTGGCCGGTGCCATGACCATCTCCCGCAAGGCCGCTGCCGCCGGCTTCGAGTGGGACGCCATGGCCGGCGTCTGGCAGAAGGTGCACGAGGAGCTCGATGAGCTCAAGGAGGCGGTGGCCAGCGGCGATCGGGCCCACGCCCAGGAGGAGCTCGGCGATGTGCTGTTCACCCTGGTGAACGTCGCCCGCTGGTGCGGCATCGATCCGGAGGAGGGCCTGGCGGGCACCAACCGTCGCTTCCTCGCTCGCTTCTCCCGCGTCGAGGCGGCCCTGGGCGGCGACCTGCAGGGCCGCAGCATCCGCGAACTGGAGGGGCTGTGGCAGCAGGCCAAGGCCGCGATCCGGGCGGAGGCGGCATCCGGCGTTGGCAGCCCGGCGGGGGAGGCACCAGGGGCATGAGCCGGATGGGAGGGGCGTGGATCCGCCTATCCCTACAGGATCCGCACCCGGCCGCTGCCCAGGTCCAGCGCGGCGGCTTCGATCCGCAGCTGACCTGCCGTCACGGCTCCGGCCAGCAGGGCGCTCTCCTGCGGCAGGGCGGCGGCGCAGGCCCTGGCGTTGGCCTCGATCGCCGCCTGCAGATCCATCCCCGGCTTCAGGCAGGCCCGGATCGGCTCCACCAGTTCCTGCAGCAGCGGCGTCAGCGGCCCGTCGCCCATCGCCGCGGTGACGGCACCGCAACCGCTGTGGCCCAGCACCAGGATCAGCGGCACATCCAGCTCCGCCACGGCGTACTCCAGCGAGGCGATGCCGGCGTGGAAGGCGGTGTTGCCGGCGCTGCGCACATCGAACAGTTCTCCCGGGCCCACATCGAACAGCCACTCGGGGGAGACGCGTGAATCGGCGCAGGTGAGCACCGCCGCCCAGGGCCTCTGACCGCGCGCCAGGGCGGCCGGATCGCTCTGGCAGTTGCGGCGCCACAGGGCCGCGAAGCGCCCCATCCGCGCCCGCGGATCGAGGTTGCCGCTGGTGCTTTGCCACACCTGGGCGAAACGTGCGTTGCCCGCCAGCAGGGCCTGCAGCGGATCGCCGCCCGGGTGGCAGGCGCTCAGGCTCCTGGCCAGCTGCTCGGCCTCCGCTTCAGAGGTCTGCGCAGTGGTCTCCGCCGCATCGGCCTCCCCCACGGCGCCGCCCAGGGTGAGGGCTGTCAGGCCCAGTCCGGCGACGCCCTCCAGCAGCAGGCGTCGGGAGAGGGGATGGGGCATCGGTGGCCCTCCGCGCCGGGGGCGTCCAGGGTGGTGCTCCCGGTCTAGACAGGCCAGCGCCCCAGCACACGGGGCAGGCCGTGACCACCGAATGGCGTGATGGCATTGAACCGCCTCATCGATGCGATGACGACGCTGATGCTGGCGGAGCACGACGCCGAGACACGCTTCCGCCTGCGCGCTGCGCGCGGGGCGGGGCGCCGGCAGCGGGCCCTGGAGGTGCTCGATCAGGCCGCCCAGGGTGGCGATCAGTCTTCTGTTCAGTCCTCAGGTGGCTGAATCCGACCGCCGCGCTGGCGTTTCACCTCGCCCCGCTGCTTCTTGGCCGCCAGGCGCCGCTGCACGGAGCCGCGAGTGGGCCGGGTCGCCCGTCTTGGCGGTGGGGGCGGTTTCAGTGCCTCCTGCAGCAGGGCCACCAGGCGCCGCTGGGCGGCGACGCGGTTCTGCCACTGGGAGCGGTGCTCGCTGGCGGTGATCACCACGCAGCCCTCCAGCAGCTGCCCCTCCAGGCGTGCCAGCGCCCGTGCCCTGTGCAGCGGCGAGAGGGCCTCGCTGGCGGCCAGATCGAAGATCAGCTCGACCCGCGAGTCGGTGGTGTTGACGTTCTGGCCGCCGGGGCCCGAGGAGCGCGAGAAGCGCCAGCGCAGCTCCGCCGCCGGCAGGCGCACGGGCGATCGCCCCGCCACCGGCACCTGCAGATCCGCTGGAGACGCGCCATCGGCCATGGCCTGAGCCTGTCACGGCCAGGCCCAGCCGCCGTGACGGAGCGCACACCGGCCATGCGCAAATCTGGAGGCAGCAACCGCCGCGCCCGATGGCCGACAGCAGCAAGCCCGCCCCCACCCCTGGTTGGATCGATGAGGTCTTCGACGGCGTGCGCTACGGCCTGGCCGGCCGCGTCATCGCCGAGGCCGATTCACCCTTCCAGCGGGTGACGATCATCGAGAGCGAGCGCTACGGCAAGGGCCTGCTGCTCGACGGCTGCTGGATGACCGCCGAGCGCCAGGAGCGGCACTACCACGAGGCGATCGTGCATCCGGCCCTGTGCGGCGCCGCGAACATCGAGCGGGTGCTGGTGATCGGCGGCGGCGACGGCGGCACCGCCCGCGAGTGCCTGCGCCACAGCGGCGTGACGCACCTCGACATGGTGGAGATCGATGGCCTGGTGGTGGAGTGGAGCCAGCAGCACCTGCCCGCGATCGGCGGCGGTTGCTGGAGCGATCCGCGCTTCCATCTGACGGTGGGCGACGGCATCGCCTGGGCGGCCGAGGCGGTGACGGCCAGCTACGACGTGGTGATCGTGGACGGCTCCGATCCGGCGGGGCCGGCCGAGGGCCTGTTCAACCGCGCCTTCTTCGAGAACTGCCGGCGCATCCTGCGGCCGGGCGGGGTGTTCGCCACCCAGAGCGAATCGCCCGAGGCCTTCCGCCAGGTGCACCTCGACACCGTGACGCTGCTGCGCGAGGTGTTCGGCCACGCCGATCCGCTCTACGGCTGGGTGCCGATGTATCCCAGCGGCTGGTGGAGCTGGACCTTCGCCTCTGTCGACGGTCCCCGCTATCTGAAGCCCGACCCTGACCGGGCCGATGCGGTGGCCGGCGGCTGCGAGATCTGGAGCCCCCGCTGGCAGCGAGGCGCCTTCGACGCCATCCCCGCCGCGATCGAGCGCGCCCTGGGCTGAGCGCGGGCCTGCAGCCCTCGCCGGCACGCCGCCCGTCATCGCCGTCGTCGCCAGCGGGCAGATTGGAGGGATGAGCAACACCTCCAGCCCGGTCGCCGGCCCCCTCGACAGTGACCTGTTCGACACCGACGGCGCCATCTACATGGGCAGCCGCCGCGATCCGGCGGGCTGCACGGTCGGCCTGTTCGGCGTGCCCTACGACGGCACTACCTCCTTCCGCCCCGGCACGCGCTTCGGGCCGCAGGCGATCCGCGAGGTGAGCAGCGGCCTGGAGACCTACTGCCCTCAGCTGGATCTCGATCTGGAGGATCTGGCCTTCGCCGACCTGGGTGCCGTCGACATCCCCTTCGGAGCGCCCGAGCCGGTGCTCAGCGCGGTGCGGCGGGCCACGGCCTCGGTGCTGGCCCTGGGGCTGCGTCCGCTGATGCTGGGGGGGGAGCACTCGATCAGTTCCGGTGCCGTCGGCGCGGTGGCTGAGCGCTGGCCGGATCTGGTGCTGGTGCAGCTCGATGCCCATGCCGACCTCCGTGAGGAATGGCTGGGGGCCCGCCACAGCCACGCCTGCGCCATGCGCCGCTGCCTGGAGGTGCTGCCCAGCCAGCGGCTGCTGCAGATCGCCATCCGCAGCGGCACCCGGCCGGAGTTCACGGAGCTGCGCAGCACGGGCCGGCTGGTGGCGATCGAGCAGATGGCCGAGGCGCTGAGGCCCCTGCGCGGCCAGCCCCTGTATCTCACCGTTGATCTCGACTGGTTCGACCCGGCCGTGATGCCCGGTACCGGCACCCCCGAACCCGGGGGCTTCCTCTGGCGTGATTTCGCCGTGCTGGTGGATGAGCTGCGCCACCACCACCTGGTGGGCGCTGACGTGGTGGAGCTGGCGCCGCAGCTCGATCCCACGGGCGTCAGTTCCGTGCTGGCCGCCAAGGTGACCCGCAGCCTGTTGCTGCTGCTGGGCCACGGCGCCTGAGCGCCGGCTCAGTAGCAGCAGGTGCCGCTGGTGCGCTGTTCGCGCAGGCGCTCGTGCTGCTGGCCGATCAGCAGGATCGCCAGGGTGGGGTGGTTGTGCACCAGGTTGAGGAAGCGCAGGCGATCGAGCCGCAGCACCTCCACCGGCGTGAGGGCGACGGCGTCGCTGTGATGCATGCCCTGGTGCCAGACGATGTCCCGGAAGCTGAACAGCTCGCCGGGGCGGTAGCAGGTCTTCACGTCCTGATCGCCCTGGAGCTCGACGATCCCCCGTCTGACGCCGTAGATGGCGCTGGCCAGGGCGCCGCGCTGAAACACCCGGGCGCCGGTGGGCAGGGTGAAGGTCTCGCAGTCAGCCTGTGCCGCCATCAGCTCGATGGGGGCGGTCATCGTCGGGGTCGCAACCAAGATCCGTCACCTCCCTGGGTCAACAGCCGCTCTGAGGGCTGGGGCTGCAAGCTATACAACCGGACAGGCCCGTCTGCCTGTCAGAAAAGGCAAAGACGGGCCGATGGTCACGAATTCTAGATTGGCTTCAGATTTCCGGCAGGACGGCCGAGAGGCTGAGCTGCTGATTGGAGGGAGGGTTGGCCTCCAGGCTGGCCCGACCTCCAGGGCCGACCAGCGGCAGCCGGGGCTGCCGGGCCATCCAGTGATGGCACCAGAGATCGCCCGCCAGTTCCGGATGCATCGCCAGCTGACGCAGCTGGCACCAGCCCGACTGGGTCCCGTTCGGGGGGACGCAGTGGCGGCAGCTGCGGCAGCAGGGGCGGTTCGGCATCCCGGGGCAGAGGTCTCCCAGATCAAGGTGCAGGAACCGTAGACAGGCGGAACCGTTGTGAGAAGTGTGGTTGCCGAATCTGCGGGCTTTCTTCCCCCATCCGCAGGGAATCGGTAGGCGCCTGGGGCCTCCCGGCCCGGCTAGATCGCCATCGGGCCGTATCGGTCCGCATCGGGCCGGGCGGATCCAGGCCCCTTCGCGGCGACGGCGGTCGCCATCGGCCGTCGCGACGCGGCTGGGGTCCACGTCGGGCTGCGATCCCCTCGTCCCATCCGCCGTGTCGGGCTGCCGGAGCGTGCTGCCGTACCGCCGCAACGCCCCTTCCCTTCCTGGCGTCCGGCTGTGGAGGGGCGCCAGGACATCAGGTGCCAGCGTGCGTGCGGGGAAGGCGGCCGGCCGCGGCCGTCGGGCGTTCCCTGGCTGGGGCTCCATAGGATCCGCCCACCCACGCTCCAAGGCGCCATGGCCGATCCGTCCACCGGTGCGTCCAGCGCCCTGCTGCGCACCCCGCTGACGGAGGCGGCGCGGCTGGCCGGCGGCCGGCTGGTGCCCTTCGCGGGCTGGGAGATGCCCGTCCAGTTCGCCGGCCTGGTGCAGGAGCACCAGGCGGTGCGGCAGCGCTGCGGTGTCTTCGACATCTCCCACATGGGGGTGCTGCGTCTGCGCGGGCAGGCGGTGAAGGATGCTCTGCAGGCGCTGGTGCCCAGCGACCTGTTCCGCATCGGCCCCGGCGAGGCCTGCTACACGGTGCTGCTCAACGACCAGGGCGGCATCCGCGACGACCTGATCGTTTACGACCGCGGCCGCATCGAGGCGCCGCTGGGCCCCTGCGACGAGGTGCTGCTGGTGATCAACGCCGCCTGCGCCGAGGCCGACACCGCCTGGTTGCGCAGCCAGCTGGAGCCGGCTGGCATCACGGTCGACGACCGTAAAGAGGATGGTGTGCTGCTGGCCCTGCAGGGCCCGGAGGCCGCCGCCCAGCTGCAGGCGCTCAGCGGCGCCGATCTGGCCGGCCTGCCTCGCTTCGGCCACCGCGATCTGGTGCTGGCCGGTGAGGCCACAGGAGCCGCCGCCGGAGCCACCGCCTTCGTGGCGCGCACCGGCTACACCGGTGAGGACGGCTTCGAGCTGCTGCTCAAGCGCGACGCCGGCCTGGCGCTGTGGCAGCAGCTGCTGGAGCGGGGCGTGGAAGCCTGCGGTCTCGGCGCCCGCGACACCCTGCGGCTGGAGGCGGCGATGCACCTCTACGGCCAGGACATGGACAGCGCCACCACACCGCTGGAGGCGGGCCTGGGCTGGCTGGTGCACCTGGAGATGCCGGTCGATTTCATCGGCCGCGACGTGCTGGAGCGGCAGACCGCAGGCGGCGTGCAGAAACGTCTGGTGGGCCTGAAGCTGCAGGGGCGCGCCATCGCCCGCCACGGCTATCCGGTGCTGCATGGCGGAGCCGTGGTG
Organism: Synechococcus sp. CBW1004; assembly: GCF_015840715.1. Lineage (NCBI taxonomy): Bacteria > Bacillati > Cyanobacteriota > Cyanophyceae > Synechococcales > Synechococcaceae > Synechococcus > Synechococcus sp. CBW1004. Next base: position 1,958,360 of record NZ_CP060397.1, read on the forward strand.
GGCGAGATCACCAGCGGCACCTGGTCGCCGACGCTGGCCGAGGCCATCGCCCTGGCCTATGTGCCGGCGCCACTGGCGAAGCTGGGCACCGAGCTGGCGGTGCAGATCCGCGGCCGCGAGGAGCCGGCCGTGGTGGTGAAGCGGCCCTTCTACCGGCGAGGCTGAGGCCAGCCACGGCGCGTGACCGTCGCGGCTGAGGGGCAGGCTGCGCGTCCTCCGGGCTCCCCCCTGCTCCGCTGACGTCCCGATCGGGGCTGTGGGGCGCGCGAGTGGGTCCGCCTTGAGCAGGGATCCGCTCCCCGCAGGGGGCTGCCGGTCCGCCTCGCCTTCCGGGATGGCCGCGGCGGATCGTCAGCCGGTCGGTGGCCTGCCGCGCAGGTCGCCGTCAGCGGGTCGCTGACGCTGGCTGAGCCGATCGCCCCGGTCTGCGTGCCGGTGGTGCAGGCCAGCGCGTCGCGACTCCTGGCTGGTGCGGATCGCTCGCACCGGGCTCTCCAGCAACGCGCTCCGCCACGTGGACGTCTCGTCCTGTCCCAGCGTCGTGGCGTGCAGCCGGTGCCGACCCTGCCGGGAGCGAGGGAGGCGCCAGACTCAGGTCCCACAGGGCCTGTCCTGCCGGGACCATGGCCCGATCAGATCGCGCGGGTGTGGCTGGGCCGCCATCCCTGCCCTGCCTCCTGCGTCGCCGGGTGCTGCTGCGGCGCCATGGGAAAATCCGCGGTTCCCCAGAGAGTTCACGATGCGCAGCCACGGGTGCGGCGACCTGCGAGCCGACCATGCCGGCCAGGAGGTGCAGCTCTGCGGCTGGGTGGACCGGCGCCGCGACCACGGCGGCGTGATCTTCATCGACCTGCGCGACCGCAGCGGCACGGTGCAGATCACCGTCGATCCCGACCTGGGGGCCGAGGCCTTCGCGGTGGCCGAGCACCTGCGCAATGAGACGGTGCTGCAGGTGAGCGGCAAGGTGCGGCCGAGACCGCCGGAATCGCTGAATGAGCGGCTGGCCACCGGCGCCATCGAGGTGCTGGCCGCCGGGATCACCGTGCTCAACGAGGTGAAGGCCAACCTGCCCTTCCCGGTGTCGGTGCACGACGAGGAGAACACCCGCGAGGAGCTGCGCCTCCGCTACCGCTACCTCGACCTGCGCCGCGAGCGCATGGCCCGCAACCTGCGCCTGCGCCACGCCGCCGTGCGCGCGATCCGCTCGGTGCTCGAAAGCGAGGGCTTCCTGGAGGTGGAAACCCCCGTGCTCACCCGCTCCACCCCCGAAGGCGCCCGGGACTATCTGGTGCCCAGCCGGGTGTGCGGTGGCGAATGGTTCGCCCTGCCCCAGTCGCCCCAGCTGTTCAAGCAGCTGCTGATGGTGGGCGGCATCGAGCGCTATTACCAGATCGCCCGCTGCTTCCGTGACGAAGACCTCAGGGCCGATCGCCAGCCGGAGTTCACCCAGCTGGACATGGAGATGAGCTTCCTGGATCAGGAGCAGATCCTGGCCCTCAACGAGAAGCTCATCAGCGCCGTGTGGCAGCAGGTGAAGGGCGTCACGCTGCCCACCCCCTTCCCGCGCATCACCTGGCATGACGCCATGGAGCGCTACGGCACCGACCGGCCCGACACCCGCTACGGCATGGAGCTGGTGAACGTGTCGGACCTGGTGGCCGACATGGGCTTCAAGGTGTTCTCCGGCGCCGTGGCGGCGGGCGGTTCGGTGAAGGTGCTGCCGGTGCCCGGCGGCAACGAGGCGCTGAGCAATGTGCGCATCAAGCCCGGCGGTGATGTGTTCGGTGAGGCCCAGAAGGCGGGGGCCGGCGGCCTGGCCTTCATCCGCGTGCGCGAGAACGGCGAGATCGACACGATCGGTGCCATCAAGGACAACCTCTCCGAGGAGAAGAAGGCGGAGCTGCTGCAGCGCACCGGCGCGGTACCCGGCACCCTGCTGCTGTTCGGCGCCGGCGACACCGCCACGGTGAACAAGGCGCTCGATCGGGTGCGTCAGTTCCTGGCCCGTGAGCTCGGCCTGGTGCCGGCCGATCGCGACAACGACATCTGGAACTTCCTCTGGGTGGTCGATTTCCCGATGTTCGAGTTCAACGCCGACGAGAACCGCCTCGAGGCGCTGCATCACCCCTTCTGCGCCCCCAACACCGGCGATCTCGGCGACGACCCCGAGCGCTGGGCCGAGACCCTGCCCACGGCCCGCGCCCAGGCCTACGACCTGGTGCTCAACGGTCTGGAGCTCGGCGGCGGTTCGCTGCGCATTCACGATTCGGCCCTGCAGCGCCAGGTGCTGCAGACGATCGGCCTGCCCCTGGAGGAGGCCAACGCCCAGTTCGGCTTCCTGATGGAGGCCCTCGATCTGGGAGCGCCGCCCCACGGCGGCATCGCCTACGGCCTCGATCGCATGGTGATGCTGCTCTCCGGCGAGGAGTCGATCCGCGACACGATCGCCTTCCCCAAGACCCAGCAGGCCCGCTGCCTGCTCACCGGCGCCCCCGGTGGGGTCTCAGGCAAGCAGCTCGAGGAGCTGCATGTGGCCAGCACCTGGAAGGACGAGGAGGAGGGCTGAGGGGGGACACCTCGCTTCGTCTCGCCTGGGGCTGCGATCGCCCTGTGCGGCCGTCCTCGCTTGCTGTGCGATCAGCCCGAGCAGCGGAGCCTGTCGTCAACGCCCCCGGACGTGGGGCTCATGGTGACCGTTGACGCCTCGGCGCGGGATGGTGCGGATTGTCTTCAGCTTCCGCCCCCGGCACGCCCTCGGCAAGGGCTGATCCCGTGCTGGTCGCGGCCGTGCAGGTCAGTCGCGCCTGGAATCCGGAAGCAAACCCCGCGATCACGCCGCCCTGGGTTGCAGCAGTCTCAGGCTTGGATTGATCGCCGCCGAGGCCCCGTGTCGCATTCCCCCTCCACCGACCCGGTTCGCCTGTATCTGCAGGACATCGGCCGGGTGGAGCGCCTCAGCGAGGAGGAGGAGCTCACCCTGGCGCGGCTGGTGCAGGGGCGTGAACGGCTGCTGGCCCTGCGCCCCCCGCTGGCGAACGGGGCCCAGGCGCAGGACCGGGATCGCTGGGCGGAAGCGGCAGGTCTGAGCCCCGCCGCCCTGCGGCTGGCGCTGCACCGCGGCCGCCGCGCCAAGGAGCGGATGATCCAGGCCAACCTGCGGCTGGTGGTGGCGGTGGCCAAGAAGTACCAGCAGCGCGGCCTGGAGCTGCTGGATCTGGTGCAGGAGGGCACCCTGGGCCTGGAGAAGGGGGTGGAGCGCTTCGATCCCACCCGCGGTTTCCGCTTCAGCACCTATGCCTACTGGTGGATCCGCCAGGGCATCACCCGCGCCCTGGCCAGCCAGAGCCGCACCATCCGCCTGCCGGTGCATGTCACCGAGAAGCTCAACCGCATCCGCCGCCTGCAGCGGGAGCTCTCCCATCAGCTCGGCCGCAGCCCCACCGTCGCCGAGGTGGCGGCGGGGCTCGGCCTCAGCGAGGAGGCGGTGCGCCAGACCCTGCAGCGACAGCCGCGGCCGGTGTCGCTGGATGCACGCGTCGGCCGCGGCCAGGACACCGACCTGGGGGATCTGCTGGAGGATCCCCACGCCACGCCGGAGCAGTGCCTGACGCGTGAGCAGCTGCATGAGGATCTCCAGCAGCTGCTGGATGAGCTCAGCGGCCGTGAGGCGCTGGTGATCCGACAGCGCTTCGGCCTCGAGGACGACATCCCGCGCACCCTCACCGAGATCGGTGAACGGCTGCATCTATCGCGCGAACGGGTGCGTCAGATTGAGTCGCGCGCCCTGCTGAAGCTGCGCCAGCCCCGTCACCGCAGCCGCGTGCGGGATTATCTGTTCAGCGGCGATTGAGAGGAGCGATTGAAGGGGTGATCCGTAACGGCGTCAGGTCACGGTAGAGGGTGCTGGAGGGGAAGAGGGCTTCGCTGTTGTTGCGATTGGCTCGGCTGCTTCCCTGCACTGGAAGTTAACTTGCGCCGAGACTGGCGAGAATCTTGCGTGCAAGCGGTTCCTTGATTTCATTATGCCTGGGAACCGCTTCCTTCGATCCGCAGGGGCATGCGCACGGCATCCGGTGGCAGGCCGCGGCTGATGTCAGCTTCACGATCTTCAAGCAGAAGTTCGATCGCAGCCTGAAGATCCTGCCTGGCTTCCTCGATCGATTCCCCCTGACCGTTGGCACCGGGAATTTCCAGGCAGATAGCCCAGAAGCCACCCTCCGGAGCAGGCTCGATCACGGCTGTCAATTCCCCCTTCATCACATTCGCTCCTTTTGTCTTGATGTGATCTTAGGTGTCATTCGCGTCATGGGCATGCGCGGCGGGGAACTCCTCCAGATAGAGCGTGGTTGCCTCGCGCAGGTTGGAGAGGGCTTCCTCAATGGTGTCGCCTTGGCTCGCGGTGCCGACCTCCGGGCACTCCGCCACGTAGACCTCGTCTTCCCGGTAGAGGATCGCCGTGAGGCGCTGGGGGGTGGCGGTCGTCATGGTCGCCGGGCTGGTAAGCCCACCAGTCTGGCGGGTCTCACACCGCCAACGCCACGTGTTGCCCAGCAACAGCCCATGCCAGGCAACAGCGTGACAGCCACGCCGCCGGAATCGCCCGCTCCAGCCGCCAGCGAATCGCCACGGTCCGACGAATAAGACCCGCTCGCGCGGTGGCACTCGTAGCTGGTCAACACCAGACACTCAAACGGCTCCGTAATCCCTGCAGATCGCTTCCCTCCTTGCGGTGACCAGCTGCATGGAAGCCTGCGGCTTCGCGCACAAACACCAGCACTTGGGAGCCGCGGCAGGCGTGGTGGATGGTGTGCTGCCGGTGGCGGAGGCGGCGCGGTTGTTGGCCTGGCCCCCAGTGGAACAGCCAGGGGCCCAGAGCCAGGTGGCGGTGGTTACGGGGGCGCCGTTGGCATCCAGCGCCGCGAGTGCGGCCAGGACATCGGCGCGGCTGTAGCGCCCGCCCATGCACCCGAAGCGGCACCGGCAGCGCCCAGGGCAGCGGCAGCAGGCGTCTCTCGCAGCGCTCGGCCAGCAGTGCCAGCAGGCGGCGATGATGGAACCATGGCCAAGGCGCCCCTCGTGACACAGGAAGCCATCAAGGCGTTCACTGATCGCCTGGTGGAGGCGTTTGCCCCGGAGCGGGTGATTCTGTTCGGCTCGATGGCTCGTGGAGACGCGCGATGGGATTCGGATGCGGACATCCTGGTGGTGATGCCCTTTGAGGGACGCCACCTGGCCAAGATCCGTGAAATCAGGCGCATCTGCCAGGTGCAGTTTCCCCTGGATCTTCTGGTTCGGCGGCCGGAGGAGATGGCGATTCGCTACCGGGGGGGCGATCCGGTCGTGCGCGAAGCGATGGACCATGGCGAGGTGCTGTATGGATGAAGGCTGGTCGGCCGTTCCGGAGTGGATCGCCAAGGCGGAAGGTGATTGGGAAGCTCTGGAGATCCTGTTGACGAGGAACAGCCCAGGCTTGCGTGATGCGGTCGTGTTTCACGCTCAGCAATGTGTGGAGAAACTGCTCAAAGCCAGGTTGATCCAGCTCGGGCAGACGGTGGACAAAATCCATGATCTGGCTGCGCTCTCTCGCCAGCTGAAGGCCGTGGATGACCAATGGAGCTGGGACGATGCGAATCTGGCTGATCTCTCCTCAGGAGCGGTCCTTGCTCGCTACCCGGGTTTTGAGACCTCAGCCGAGGAACAAGTCGAACTGGTGGAGTCGGCCAGCAAGGTAAGGCAGGCACTGAGGATCCTGCTTGATTTCGAAAAGCCTGGAGCGTGAACAAGACGACCTGTGGATTTGGCCCTCAAACCGCCAAGGCCACTGTCATGCCAAGCAACAGCCTGGCAGCCAGGCCGCCGGGATCGGAACCTCCCGCTGCCAGCGGATCGCCATCGGCCGTTCCCCTTCATGGCCTTCGTAGGTGGCGAAGCCGAGACAGCGGAATGGCTCGGTGATGCCACCGGAGCGTCCCCCCTCGCGGCGTTGTTCCCGCACAAACAGCAGCACCCGCGAGCCACGCGCCTGATGGTGGATGGTGCGCTGTCCGGTGGATGAGGAGGCGGTGGTGATGCTCTGGCTCTCCCAGTGGAACAGCGACGGGCCCAGGGCCAGGTCGCGGTAGCGGGTGGAGGGGGAGAACAAGGTCTCGCTCTTGTTGAGCGTGATGAACAGCAGATCGCACTGGGACGGCTCATGCCAGAGCACGCCTTCGCGATGAATCCAGGGCGAGGTGTCCGTGAGGATGCCAAAGGCGGCTTCGATCTCGGCGCGGCTGTAGCGGCCATGCACCCGCAACGGCACCGGCAGGGCCCAGGGCAGCGGCTGCAGGCGGCTGTGTTACTCCAGGCCAGTGCTCACATGCGGAGGGGGCCGTCGTTGACGCCAATTCTGCATTGCCGCCTTGGGCTTGATGGTTCGCACTCTGATCCCTGTGGTCAGAGGGCCCACCGATGGGACATCATTGAGAGGACTTGACGTCTGATGCTGCTGACGCGATGGCCGATGATCCTTTGGAGAGCAGTTTGATCAGCACCGATGCTGCGGCTGGGATCCAGTCTGTCGTGGCGTGCAAGGGAATCCGCTCCACTAGCGACTTCCCCAGAGATCTCAAGGGTTTGAGTGCTGAGCAGATTGAGCATCACTACACGGCGATGCGAAACAGTCATGCCTCCCTCACCCGCTCGCGGGGGCAGCTGCTGCGTCGCTCTCGTGAGTTCAGCGAAGCGCGGGAGCGTTTCCTGGCCACGTTGCGCAGCTATGAGGAAAGGCTGGTGTTGATCGGTCAGGAAAAGGCCGAGGCGATGCGCCTGGCCAAGGACATGCACCAGGAGTTGGAGGCATTTGAGAGTAAACAGCAACAGCTGGACAGGCTCCTCGGCGAGCTGGATGAGGCCAAGCAGGAGGCAGGATTCTGGTCCGTCTTTCAGATCAATCAGCTGATTGAGCGTATGCGTGCACTTCTGCGTGGGGGAGATAAGCGCGATGGGTGAACTCAGTGATCGCTTCGCCGAGCTGATGGCTCGCATGGCGAAGAGTGATGCGGAGCTGTTCCGGACCATCGGTCAGCAGAATGCCAGTGTCCGCCAGATGGTCGATGAGCTGACTGTCATCGACGCTCCACCAGCGGCATCAGAGAGTGCTGTGTTGTTGCCTGCGGCGGGATTGCTCCCTCCGGATCAGTGTGAGCTCAAAGCTCTGAAGGCCCGCTTCGGCAAGCTGGCCGACGCCCAGTCCTGGCTGGAAGCACAGATCGGCCAGGCACCGAAGAAGCCCACCTGGGCCGTGATTGAGCAGACCTTTCGCCAGGGATCCTGGCCTGTGGCAGCCCATGGCAGGTCCGTGAGCCCCAAGGCCCTGACGGCGGCGGAGGTCGATGAGAGGTTGGCAGGACTGGAGCAGCGGTTGCAGATGCGCTTGCAGTCCTTGGAGAGCCTGTTGCGTCTGATTGCGGAGGCAGTGGTTCAGGATCGTTGAGGGGTGCTGCAACGGTGCTGTGCAGCGCTTGAAGGGCGGCTCGTTGAGACAGCGGTGGCACTGATGAAGAGCACCTCGCTCCCTCGCCTTGGCCACTCGTGCTGTCGTCAGCTTCAGCGGCTTCCCCGAGCAGCCTCCGCAACAGACCTGCTGCTATCTGTATCTCCACCACGATGGCTTTCCTACCGGGGCGGCCTGGCGCTTTGCCGCAAGCCTGCGCCATGGTGGTGCAGTTGAGGGCTTCCTGGCAGGGTTCCGCCACAGCCAGCCCGAGGCCGTTGAGCTGGCCAGCGTGGCCGAGGCGGCCGATGCCGACTATCGCTACTCCCTGCGCCTACAGGCTGGCGTGCACCCGTCGATCGAGGTGCAGTGCTGGCGGCGCCATCCCGCCACCAGCAGCTGGCATCTGCGCTGCGGGCCGCTGCCGCTGGATGTGTTCATCCAGCGCTTCCTGCCTGGTGCGCCTGCAGACCGGTCTGAGCTCAGCGACGCAGGGCTTGCCGATGGGTGGCCAGAAACGCCTCCTGCTCGCGGTTGAATGGCCGCACCTGGTTGGCACCGGCGATGCCCCAGCAGTGCAAGGCTTCTCCAGCGGCGTCGTGTTGCCAGATCAGCTGGCCGTCTGCGTCGAAGCTGATCCAGTGGCGGGCGAACAGCTTGTCGATGTGGGGGGAGAGCAGCAGGCCGTTGCAGCCACTTAGTCGTTCGCGGTTGTCGCACGCGCGCCAGGGCTTGATGTGGCTGGCCACCAGAAACTCCTGCCGCGCCAGGCCGGTTACGCGGCAGATCGGCTCCAGCTCAGCCACCCGCTGGCGGAACAGGCCCTGCCCCAGCCGCGCCCGGGTGAGCGCATCGCGCTCGGTGCTCAGGGGCACCTGCTGAAGCTGCTGCATGTCGTCGAGCAGGGCGGCGGTGTATTCGCCCTCCTCTGCCAGCACCACCAGGTGCACGCGCACAGCCGGGTCGGCATGCTCCTCAATCAGTTGCAGCAGCAGGAGGCCAAGCGGGTCACTGAGACCCGCCAGGTAGATCCCCTGGTTGCCTCGCCCTGAGGTCGTGCTGATGGGGCTGTGGCGCTCCGGCAGCAGGGGCTGGATGAGATCAAAAAAAGTCTGCGGCACCAGGGCCTGGCGCAGGGGCTGCCAGTTCACCCGCACCAGCCAGCCCTCCTGGTTCCAGTTGTCACCCGCCGAGCCGAACTCCGGCGGCTTCGGAGCAGTGACAGCTGCAGCCTCCACCCAGCCGATCTGGTTGATCCGTCCGCCCGCATAGCTGAACAACACATCCCCCCGCACGCAGCGGGTGAGGTTGTCGTAGCTCACGTTGCGCGCGCCGTTGGCATTGGCCTTCGGCGACCAGACGTAGCCGCCTTCGGTCTCCTGCCGGTAGGTCTGCTTGTGGTTGACCCACCAGTAGGCCATTGGGGCGTAGGGAGGGGATAGCTCTTGGATAGCAGCGATCTGGGGGTAATGGCTCTGGCATTGCTTGGCTGCAGCTCTTGCTGATCAGGTGCGTGAGGGCTTGCAGGGCCGAATCGGGCCAGCAAGTTGAAGGTACGGTGGTCGGTGGCGCCGAGGTACACGGTGCTGAGCACCCGCAGTTCACCGCCGGCCTGCAGGTAGGCGTTGAGCACCGGCTGCAACAGCCGCAGGCCACTCCACTTGATGAAGGCACAGAGCAGATCGATCCGATCCGCCGAAGGAATCACCGCCTGCAACGCCAGCCCCACACTCGGTTCATTGGGCGCATTCACCAGCAGAGCGCCATCCGCCAGGGGAATCAACGGCCGCTGCAACGGCGCCTGCTCCTGCAACAAGGCCACCAACCCATTCACCAACGCCAGCTGCCGCTGCTGCTTTTCGGCCTCCGGCATTGTGGCCAGGGCGATCTCGCTGAGCTGCCGCAGGTACCGGGTCAGCCGCTGGGGGGCTTCGGCGGGGTCCAGGGCCGAGAGCTGGTGCAACTCCGCCGGAAGCTGGGCAAGGGCCTGGTGGGTGGACTCGCTGAGGGGGTGGTCGTAGAGGCCTGGGGGTAGGTCCTGCGGGGGGATGGGTGGACAAGGCAGGGCCTGGCTTCAGTGGTAGCCATCCATCTACACGAGCGCCGCGAGGGAATACTCCCCCCAGCCGGATCCGATGCATTGACGAAAGACGCGAAGCCCCCAGGCCTGATCCAGCGTTATCGCGAAGAACTGCAGGTTCGGCACTATGCCCGCCGCACCGTCAAGACTTATGAGCAGTGGCTGCGGAGGTTTCTGCAGTTTCATGCCATGCGCCATCCGCGGACGATGGGCAGTGCGGAGGTGAATGCCTTCCTCAGCCATCTGGCGGTGGATCTACAGGTGAGCCCCTCGACCCAGAACCAGGCGCTGGCGGCGCTGCTGTTCCTGTATCGGGAACTCCTGGAGATGGATCTTGAGCTGGAGGGTGTGGTCCGAGCGCGGAAGCACAGACGGCTGCCGGTGGTGCTGAGCCAGGAGGAGGTGCGGGAGGTGCTGAGGCGGTTGAATGGCGGTGAAGCGCTGGTGGCGGGGCTCCTGTACGGCAGCGGCCTTCGCTTGATGGAGGCCTTGCGTCTGAGGGTCCAGGATCTCGACTTCGCCCGCAACACCATCACCGTGCGGGACGGCAAGGGAGGTAAAGACAGGAGAACCCTGCTGCCGAGGCGCCTGGCAGAGGAGCTCCGGCAGCATCTGCAAGCGGTTCGACGGGTGCATCAGCAGGACCTTGCCGATGGATACGGCCGGGTGGAGTTGCCCCATGCGCTGGCCCGCAAGTACCGGTCAGCGCCTATGGAATGGGGATGGCAATGGGTGTTTCCGCAGCACCACCGCTGGCGGGATGCCAGCAGCGGAGCTCAGGGCCGCCACCATCTCGACCCCAGCGTCATTCAGAAGGCGATGCGGCATGCCGTGCTTGCGGCAGGAATCCAGAAACCGGCCACCCCCCATACCTTGCGCCATTCATTCGCCACCCATCTGCTGGAGCGCGGCCAGGACATCCGCACAATTCAGGAACTCCTGGGCCACCGAGACCTGAATACGACCATGATCTACACGCATGTGATCAACCGTGGTCCATTGGGCGTCAGCAGTCCCGCTGACCTTCTGTAGCCTGATGAACCGTGTTATGCGGACCCTGGTAAGTAGGGGGGGACCCAGTCTGCTGCCTCCCAGACCCCCTGCCCTGCATCGGCTGTCGTGCCCGTGGTCGCAGATGGCTCTAGGCTTATCAAGCGTTGCGCAGCCCCACGACGCTGTTCAGGGGGTCGGTCCATTCAGCGTTAGGGAAGCTCTGATCAAGACCGGGAATTGAGCGCAAGCGTGTCTCATTCTCGCCAATGAGACACAAGTGGGGTATTTTGTCCTTGGCTACTCGCCAGGTACTCCAATCCAGGGCCTGACTGGCTTATTTCTCGTGAGTTCCCCGATCATTTTTGGCTGCTCACCCTCAAGATGGCACACTTATTCTGTCATTTACGCTGTAGAAGGACAACGTTCGCGCACCATCCAGAGATTGGCGAGGGCAAACAGCATCGTCAGCTTGAGGTTGTTCTTGCGGATGCCTCGGTAGAAGACCTTCCGAAATCCAAACTGGCACTTGATGATCCGAAATGGATGCTCCACCTTTGCCCTGACATGTGCTTTCGCCGCCTCCATCAGATCCAGCAGTCTTCCCTCTGGGGTGTCCGGTAGAACTCGGCGCTGTCCGGGCTTCATGGCGATGCGCATCTCTGCTTCGCAGTCCTTGAACGCCTCACGCTTTTCGATGCCGATGTGGCCAGAGTCGCCGTAGATCACGCGTTCCTCGCCATGGACGCGATCGGGTGCCGTGTTCAGCTCATGGACGTTGGCAGCCGTGCTCACCACGGAATGGACCAGACCCGAGGCTGCATCCACACCGATGTGGCACCGCATCCCAAAGAACCACTGGTTGCCTTTGGCCACCGAGTGCATTTCAGGATCCCGCTCGCCCGTCTTGTTCTTGGTTGAACTGGGAGCGTTGATGATTGTGGCATCGAGGATCGTACCCTCCTTAAGCATCACGCCCTTCTCCCGCAGGCTCTGGTTCACCGTCTCCAGGATCTGCTCTGCTATCCGATTCTCTTCCAGGAGGTGGCGGAAGTTCAGGATCGTCGTCTCGTCAGGGATCCGGTCCTCAACCATGTCGATCCCAGCAAAGCGGCGGAAGCAGGGGGTATCGATCAGCATCTCCTCCATCAAGGGATCGGAAAGCGTGAACCACTGCTGCAGCAGGTGGATGCGCAGCATCACCTCCAGCGGAAACGGTGGGCGCCCGCCCTTGGCAGAAGGCCTGTGGTACACAGGCGAAATCAAGGCCAGGAAAGGATCCCAGGGCACTGTGGCTTCCATCTCATCGAGGAAGCGCTGCCGGCGCGTTTTCTTCTTGGCGTAGGTCTGCTCGTAGTCCGTGAAACCCAACTGGAGGGGGGCCGCCATCCGCTGCCAGTCTCATTATTGGAACTGTACTGATTCTATCGGGTTTTTCAGGGGTTCCTTAGTCACTCACGGTGAAATCAATACCCCTGCCTGCCAGCAATCACCCCCCGCACCCCACCCCGAGGCTGCTTGCAATCCCCCTCCCGCCTCGGTATCAGATGCCAATGTGCATGAAACACCGTCTGCCCCGCCGCCACTCCTGAGTTCAACCCCACATTCCAGCCGTTGATCGCGGCGTCTCGGGCACTGAGCATCTCCCGCCGCTGCCTGAGCAGCTCCACCACCGCGTTCCACTCCGGCTGGTGCAGCTCCATTCCATCGGCTACATGCCTCCGCGGAATCACCAGGCTGTGGCCCACGCTCACCGGGTAGGCATCGGCGATGTAGAGCTTCGAATGCGTTTTCCAGCAGCACCCTTTCGCCTCCCTCCAGCGCGCAGAAGATGCAGCCATCCTGCCGTTGGCGGTAGCTCTCCTGGATCCCGCGGAAATCGGTTCGGCTGTTTGCGTGGCATACAGCCGTGTCGCGCTTGCCGGCATTGCAGCGGAAACAGAGCGCCTGCAGGTTGCTGATGTCATCTGATCCGCCTTGGTTCTTGGGAATGATGTGGTCTACCTCCAGGGCCCTCTGGTGCTCGTGCGCTCCACAGCATTCGCAGCGGCCCCGGGCCCGTGTGAGCACCCGGTATTTCACCGAGCCGCTGATCGGACTGCGGTGGCGGGAACGGTGGGCGAACACCTCCTCACCGCGCTGTGACCGGAACGCATCACGACGCATGCGGCACAGCTGCAGTAGCTCATCGCGCTCCGTGTCGCTCAGCTCTACTGCTGCGCAGAAGCCTGACGGCTACGGAGCCGATCAGTCGGTAGCGGCCCTGCTGCACCTCCGTGATGGCGTTGCCATTGAGCACCCGGCCCACCATCCGCTTGACGCGCTCCGGTAGACATCGATCTGGGTCACGTCCTCGCCCAGGATCCGCCGGGCGATGTCCTCCGCCGTTGCCGGGCTGCTCCTGCCCAGCAGCTCCATCAGCATCAGCGGCTGATAGATGTGGTTCATCCGCATCCGCTCGGATATGAACCGCCTCAGGCGCTGGTAGGCGGGGGAGGGGATTGGGGGTTCGGGGGGCATGGAGGCATCCTGCCGCCGCCAGGGCTGCGCTGGCGGGGGATGGGACGGGGGTGGAACTTATAGGGAGTAGCCCCGGTGCTCTCCCTGGCCCACGAATGCTTCCCCATGCAGAACACGCGGTCGTTGAGCAGGCCAAGATCTGCGACTACCTGCTCTCGGGCGTGCATCCAGTCGGCCGTTTCAAGGCCAGGGTGTTCCTCGCCCTCGGCTACTCCAGCGAAGGCTGGTCAAGGCTTCGAGACGACCTGCTGCACCATGGGCGCACCGGAATGGTTCGGCGCATCGAGAGCAACACCTACGGCATGAAAGTGGTAATCAGTGCTAAGTTGAAAGGCCCCAACGGAACTTCAAGGCGGTTCTGCACCGTCTGGCTGATTCCCTGCTTTTCCATTCAGCCCAGGCTCATCACCGCGTATCCGGAGTAAAGCATGTTTGCATTGCATCAGACCGTTGCTCTCACGCAGGACATTCCCGAGTCAGGGCTTCAGTCGGGCGATCTTGGTGCTGTTGTCGCCATTCTCGATCCTGAGCACTGCGAGGTGGAATTCGTCGCCGCATCGGGTCGTGCACAGGCTCTGTTGATGCTTCCAATTGCCGATCTTCGGGCGATTGGTGATCAGGACTTGATCGCTGTGCGTTCTTTGGCGGCTGCAAGGCCTTGAGGGTTGCCGTCTTCCACTCGGAGCGCATCCAGCCTCTGGCGGCACAGCGGAAGCAACTCATCGCCCTCGCTGTCGATCAACTCCACTTCTTTACAGAAGCCTTACGGCTACGGCGCCGATCAGCCGGTAGCGGCCCTGCTGCAGCTCCGTGATGGCGTTGCCGTTGAGCACCCGGCACACCATCCGCTTGACGCGCTCCGGTAGACATCGATCTGGGTCACGTCCTCGCCCAGGATCCGCCGGGCGATGTCCTCCGCCGTTGCCGGGCTGCTCCTGCCCAGCAGCTCCATCAGCATCAGCGGCTGATAGATGTGGCTCATCCGCATCCGCTCGGCGATGAACCGCCGCAGGCGCTGGTAGGCGGGGGAGGGGGTTGGGGCCATGGGGGCATCCTGACGCCGGCAGGGCTGTGCTGGCGGGGAATGGGACGGGGGGTGGAACTGGTGGAGGAGAAGCCCCTGCCATGTCTTTTTCTGTTCCAACAGCCAGGGCGGAGGTCATAGTGTGTAGATGCCTCATCAGGAGTTCACACATGGCCACGAATCTCGCTCTCGATCAGGATCTGCTCGATCACGCCTTTCGTGTGAGCGGTGAGCCCACCAAGAAAGCTGCCGTCACCCGCGCGCTTCAGGAGTTCATCGCACGCCGGGAGCAGCGCCAGGTGGCGGAGCTCTTCGGCAAGCTTGAGTGGGACCCTGGCTACAACTACAAGGCGGAACGGGAGCGCCAGCGGTGAGCCTGCTGGTCGACACGTCGGTCTGGTCTCTGGCTTTCCGCCGTGATGGCCAGCCGGGTGTGCCCGAGGTGGGCGCACTCCGCGGCGCTCTCCTGGGCGCCGAGCAGGTCTTCACCACTGGATTGGTGCTTCAGGAAGTGTTGCAGGGTTTTGCAGGCCCCAGGAACCGAGACCAGCTCGTGGAGCGCCTCTCCGTGCTCGCATTTCTTCAGCCCGACAAACTGGACCACATCGCAGCCGCCGACCTCCGCAATGTCTGTCGCCGCCGGGGTGTCCAGATCGGCACGATTGATGCCCTGATTATTCAGCTCTGTCAGCGCTACGACCTGACGCTGCTGACAACCGATCAAGACTTCCATGCGGCCTCTCAGCATGTGGATGTCCGGCTATGGACCCAATCGTGAGGGTTCTGCTGCCGGCGTTGCAGCGGCCTCTAGCGCGGGTGATGTGGAGGCATGGGGGATGCTGGTGGGGGATGGGACGGGGGGTGGAACTTCCAAGATGGAGGCCCCGGCTCGGGCCCCCCAAGCAAGGCCCCCGCGATGCCAGAGCGCGAACGCCAGCTCCCTTTCCTTCCGTCTGGCGTGCCTACGCCTAGCGTTGGTAAAAATGCGTTGTGATCAGGTCGTTTCGGTGCCGCGACACCCAGGCCCTCTTCCAAGGGAAGCCTGTGAGGCGGTTTGCCACCAGGCAATCGCCTGGAGCCGCTCAGGGGGAACCGCCATGGCCAGCACAGCATCCGCATCAACGACCAGTTCCGGCTCTGCTTTGTCTGGACGGAAGCCGGGCCAGAGGAGGTCGAAATTGTTGATGTCCACTGACTTGCTGCTGGTCCATCCTGGCGAAGTGTTGCTGGCGGAGTTCCTCAGGCCAATGGGGATCAGTCAGTACCGGCTCGCGCTGGCAATCGGCGTACCGGAGAGCCGCATCAACGCGATCGTCAAGGGGCGCAGGACAATCAGTGCCGACACCGATCTGCGCCTGTGCCGTTTCTTCAGCCTCAGCGAAGGCTTCTGGCTGAGGATGCAGGCCAGCCATGATCTGAAGCTGGCCAAGCAGGCTCTGGGCGGCGTGCTGCCATCCATCGAGCCGTTCCAGAGCGACTGATCGGGTTTCGGGATCAACGGTCCACATCCGCCAGCGTTCCATTCCGGATGGTGCAACGCCAACCCATCGGCCCCGTGCCTTAAGGGGGCGATGCACAGCTACCCATGCGTTCTCCAGCAGCACCCTTCCGCCTCCCTCCAGCGCGAAGGCGATACAGCCATCCTGCCGTTGGCGGTAGCTCTCCTGGATCCCGCGGAAATCGGTTCGGCTGTTTGCGTTGGCCTACAACCGTGTCGCGCTTGCCGGCATTGCAGCGGAAGCAGAGCGCCTGCAGGTTGCTGATGGCATCCGAGCCGCCCTGATTGTTGGGGATGATGTGGTCCAGCTCCAGGGCCCGCTGGTGCGGGGTTTGCTGAGCAACAGCCCTGGCTCCACAGCACTCGCAACGGCCCCGGGCCCGTGTGAGCACCCGGTACTTGATCGAGCCGCTGATCGGGCTGCGATGGCGGCTGCGGTGCGCAAACACCTCCTCGCCGCGCTGGGCCCGGAAGGCATCCAACCGCAGGCGACACAGTTGCAGTAGCTCATCGCGCTCGCTGTCGCTCAACTCCACTTCTACGCAGAAGCCTGACGGCTACGGAGCCGATCAGCCGGTAGCAGCCCTGCAGCAGCTCCGTAATGCCGTTGCCATTGAGCACCCGGCCCACCATCCGCTTGACGCGCTCCGTTGTAGTCGTCGATCTGGCTGACGTGCTCCCCCGGGCTCCTGCGGGCGATGTCGCGGGCTGTTGCGGGGCAGGCCATTGCCTGGACAATCTATAGACCAGCAGCTCCATGCGCATCAGCGGTTGGTAGTTCTCCTCATCCGCAGGTGCTCGGTGATGTCATTGCGGAGCCGTTGCCAGGCGTCGATGGGGCCTGGGGGCATGGCTGCATGGCTGCATCCTTGCGCCCTCAGGGCAGGGCTGGTGAATCGTGGAGCGCGGGAAGGAACTGTGTCGGTTGTCACTGGTGCGAACTCCGGCCCACCCAGGCGTGCGCGTCCTCGCTGGCCCCACTTCCTTCCCGTCCCTTGCATCGACACAGTGCATCGACACAGGTGTTGCCCTTCTGGCCGCTCCCGTAGACCCCGATTACCAGCGCTGATCTTCACGCCGTCGGGCCCGATGGCTCAGTCCGTAACCACCGCCACAGTCCTGACCTGTGCTCTCCTCCACACTCGCTGGGCGGAACAGGAGTTCTAGGGTTCCGGCCCCTCAGGGGGCGACTGGTCCAAGAGAGCTCCACCGGCCCATGCCGGAGCACGGAGGGACAAAAGCCCGGGAGACCGCAGCCACTCCTCATCCCCCGTTTCATGACCAACGACTCCGGCGCCTCGGGTCCCTTCGAGCGGCTGCATCCCAGCGAGGGCATGCGGGCCCTGGAGAAGGAGCGGGCGCTGCCGCTCACCGGCTGGCAACAGGAGGTGGATCAGGCCCATCGCTACGGCCTGGAAGCCGCCGCCAGCATCGTCGATCGCCGCATCTCCACCTTCTCCCGCGGTGAGCTGCCCCACTTCGCGGGCATCAACACCTTTATGAAGGCGCCCTACATCGAGGATGTGAATCGTGTGGGCGAGTTCGACGTGGCGATCGTGGGCGTGCCGCATGATTCCGGCACCACCTATCGCCCCGGCACCCGCTTCGGTCCCCAGGGCATCCGCCGCATCTCGGCACTTTACACCCCCTACAACTACGAGATGGGTGTGGATCTGCGCGAGCAGATCACGCTCTGCGATGTCGGCGACATCTTCACGATTCCGGCCAACAACGAGAAGAGTTTCGATCAGATCTCCAAGGGCATCGCCCACATCTTCGCCAGCGGTGCCTTCCCGATCATCCTCGGGGGCGACCACTCGATCGGCTTCCCCACGGTGCGTGGTGTCTGTCGCCACCTGGGCGACAAGAAGGTCGGCATCATCCATTTCGATCGTCATGTCGACACCCAGGAGATCGACCTCGACGAGCGCATGCACACCTGCCCGTGGTTCCACGCCACGAACATGGCCAATGCCCCAGCAAAGAATCTGGTGCAGCTGGGTATCGGTGGTTGGCAGGTGCCGCGCGAGGGCGTGAAGATCTGCCGCGAACGCGGTACCAATGTGCTCACCGTCACGGATATCTGCGACATGGGGCTGGAGGCGGCAGCCCAGTTCGCGATCGAGCGTGCCACCGATGGCACCGACTGCGTCTACATCTCCTTCGACATCGACTGCATCGACGCCGGCTTCGTTCCGGGCACCGGCTGGCCAGAGCCCGGTGGCCTGCTGCCGCGCGAGGCCCTGAAACTGCTGGAGCTGATCGTGCGCAACGTGCCGGTCTGCGGTCTGGAGATTGTGGAGGTTTCACCGCCCTACGACATCAGCGACATGACCTCCCTGATGGCCACCCGCGTCATCTGCGACACCATGGCCCACCTGGTGGTGAGTGGTCAGCTGCCGCGCAAGGGCAAGCCGGATTGGATCAGCGACGTCTGCAACATGAACGTCGATCAGAAGTGGAGATGAGCGATGCATGAAGTCGACATGACCAGGTGCCTGCTGCTCTCGATGCAGGAGTGGAGCCAGCAACACGCACCCAGGCAACCTTCCGTTCAACGGGTGCATCTGCAGGTGGGCACGTTCACCTGCGTGGAGCCCGATCAGCTGGTGTTCACCTGGCGCGCCGCCGTGAAGGGCAGCTGGCTTGATGGGTCCGAGCTGTCCATCGAATCGATCCCGCTCGTGGGTCGCTGTCTGTGCTGCAACAGCACCTATGCCCCCCGGGTCGACCATGGCTATCGCTCACCCTGCTGCGATCACCCGATGGAGGAGATCGTCAGCGGCCGTGAGTTGAAGATCCGCAGCGTGGATTACAGCCTCAGCGAACCCCGCCTCACCCCTCAGTCCGTGGAGATCTGACCATGCACATGCCCCTGCAAGACACGCTCGGCCTGAACCTGCTGGCCGCCAATGACCACCAGGCCGAGCACAACCGCGAGCATTTCGATGCCTGGCGGCTGCTCTGCCTGAACGTGATGAGCAGCCCCGGCGCCGGCAAGACCTCCCTGCTCGAGCAGACGCTCACCGCTCTCTCCGTCGATCTCTCGATGGCGGTGCTGGAGGGCGACATGACCACCCAGCTCGATGCCGAGCGCCTGGAGGCGGTGGGGGTCCCGGTGGTGGCGATCACCACCGGGCGGGCCTGTCACCTCGATGCATCGATGGTGAGCGGTGGCCTCAAGTCGCTGCGCCAGCGCCTCGATCCGGCCTCCCTCGATCTGCTGTGGGTGGAGAACGTGGGCAATCTCGTCTGCCCGGCGGAGTTCGCTGTGGGTGAACATCGCAAGGTGGCCCTGCTCAGCGTCACCGAGGGCGACGACAAGCCGCTCAAGTACCCGGTGATGTTCCGCGAGGCGGACTGTGTGCTGATCACCAAGACCGACCTGCTGCCACATCTGCCGGTCGAGATCGAGAGGATCGAGGCCCACATCCGTCAGGTGAACCCCCGCTGCACGGTCCTGCGCGTGTCGGCCTGCAGTGGTGAGGGGCTTGAGGCCTGGCACGGCTGGGTGCGTCAGCAGGTGCGCGAGCAACTCGCCCGCACCGCCCCTGGGGGCCAGCCGGCCCTGGTGAGCGTATGAGTGGCCCAACCACCCTGAGCGGCCCCGGGGCCGACCTTCACGCTCGGGGCGTGCGCTATGCTCTGGCGAGTTTCGTCGACCTGCACGGCGTCTGCAAGGCCAAGGCCGTGCCGCTCGACCATCTCGGCGCGATGCTCACGGGTTCGGAGCTGTTCACCGGCGCCGCCCTCGATGGCGTTCCCCAGGACGTCAGCGACGACGAGGTGGCCGCGGTGCCGGATCCCGCTTCGGCCATGGTGCTGCCCTGGCGGCCAGACACGGTGTGGTTCGCCAGTGATCTGCAGCTGGCGGGTCGCCCCTTCGAGGCCTGCAGCCGCACCATTCTCCGTCGCGCGACTGAGCAGGCGGCGGCCATGGGCCTGCGCTTCAACCTCGGCGTTGAAACCGAGTTCTTCGTGTTGCGCCGCGCTGCCGACGGTGGGCTGCAGCCGGCCAGTGCTTCCGATCGGCTCGACAAACCCTGCTACGACCTGCGCGGTCTGCTCGACAACCTGGGCTGGCTCGACGAGCTGGTGCAGGCGATGAACGCCCTGGGCTGGGGCGTCTATTCCTTTGATCACGAGGATGGCAACGGTCAGTTCGAGACCGATTTCGGCTATGCCGAGGCCTTGGTGACGGCCGACCGGGTCACCTTCTTCCGGTTAATGGCGCGGGAGATCGCCCGCCGCCATGGTCTGATCGCCAGCTTCATGCCCAAGCCGTTCGCCGATCGCACCGGCAGCGGCGCTCACTTCAACATGTCGCTGGCGGATCTGGGCAGCGGCGAAAATCTGTTCACCCCCGACGACGGTCAGCCGGGCTGGGTGAGTGAGCTGGGCCGTCAGTTCATCGCTGGCATCCTGCGCCATGCCCCCGCGATCTGCGCCGTGATCGCCCCCACGGTCAACAGCTACAAGCGGCTGGTGGTGCAGGGAAGCATGAGCGGCTTCACCTGGGCGCCGGTGTTCATCTGCTTCGGCAACAACAACCGCACCAACATGCTGCGCATTCCCGGTGCCGGCAGCCGCGTGGAATGCCGCGCCGCCGACAGCGCCTGCAACCCCTACCTGGCGGCAGCGATGTTGCTGGCCGCCGGTCTGGAAGGCATACGGGAAGGGCTCGATCCCGGCGATCCCAACCTGGTGAACGCCTACCGCCTCAGCCCGGAGGAGTGCAGCGCCCGCGGCCTGCACGCCCTACCGCGCACCCTCGGCGAAGCGATCGAGGCCTTCGCCGCTGATCCGCTCTCCCGGCGGGTGTTCGGCGATGCCATGGCTGATGCCTACATCGCCTTCAAGCGCGATGAGTGGAGCAGCTACCACGGCGCCGTCTCCGCCTGGGAGACGGATCGCTACCTCGAGCTGTTCTGAGCTTCGGGCCCCTGCGGGGGGCCTGCATCCCACCGGCACCGTCCGATCGGATCCACCCCTCACCGAGCGTCCTCCCCACACCCTCACCCCTCACATCCGTCATGACCCACCGTTCGTCTCGCCGCCGCCGTCTGCTGAGCACCCTGCTGGCCTGCGGCTTCGTCAGCGCCGGCCTCGCGGCCTGCACCAAGCCCAGCACTCAGGCGCCTGTGCGCGTCGGCTACAGCGCCTGGCCCGGTTGGATTCCCCTCAAGGTGACCGAAGAGAGGGGCCTGTTCACCAAGGCCGGTGTGCCGGTGAGCCTGCAGTGGTTTGACGGTTACCTGGATTCGATCAATGCCCTCAACGCCGGCCAGCTCGACTGCAACAGCCAGACCCTCGGCGACACGATCAGCTCGGTTGCCGGCGGTGCGGAACTGCAGGTGGTGCTCACCAACGACTACTCCACCGGCAACGATCAGATCATCGCGGCGCCCGGCATCAAGACCGTGGCGGATCTCAAGGGCAAGAAGGTAGCCGCCGAAGAGGGAACGGTGGATCACTACCTGCTGCTGCTCGGCATGAAGAAGGCCGGCCTGAGCGCCAAGGACATCACCTTCGTGCCGCTGGAAACCGGTGCCGCCGCCGCCGCCTTCGCCGCCGGCAAGGTGGATGCGGTGGGAGTGTTCGCGCCGTTCACCACCCAGTCCCTCAAGCGTCCTGGCAGCACCACCCTGTTCAGCTCCAAGGACTTCCCGGGTGCCATCAGCGACCATCTGGTGTGCCGCAAGGAGTTCGTCGCCAGCAACCCCGAGGCGGTTCAGAAGCTGGTGAATGCCTGGTTCGACACCCTGCGCACGATCAAGGCGGAGCCCGGGCCGAGCCTGGCGATCATGGCCCAGCGTGCCGGGGTCAGCGAGGAGGACTACAAGGCCTATGACGCCGGCACGACGATCCTGACCCTGGAGGAGAACAGGCAGGCCTTCAAGCCGGGCAGCACGATGCAGTCGCTGCCGTTCGCCGCCCGGGAGATCGGCACGTTCCTGCAGGAGGTGGGTCTGGCCAAGACCGCTCCACCGCTGGAGGGTCTGCTGCAGCCGCAGTTCGTTGACGCGGTGAAGTGATGGCTGATCGGTCGTGGCGACACCATCCATGGCTGCTCGGCGCCGCCGGTGTGGTGGCGGTGCTTCTTCTCTGGAGCGCCATCACCGCCACCGGCCTGGTGGACAAGCTGTTTTTGCCCAGTCCGGCGGCCGTCTGGTCAGCAGGCCGGACGCAGGCGGAGCAGGGCCTGCTATGGCGCGACTTCAGCGCCAGCGTCGGTCGCGTGTTCGGTGGCTTCGCCCTCTCCGCCGTGGTGGCCCTGCCACTGGGCATCGCCATGGGCAGCAGTGTGGTGATCTGCCGGCTGCTGGAGCCCCTGATGGGCCTGATCCGCTACATGCCGGCGCCCGCCTTCATCCCGCTGCTGATCATCTACTTCGGCCTTGGCGAGCTGCCGAAGGTGCTGCTGATCTTCATCGGCACCGTGTTCTTCAACACGCTGATGATCATGGACGCCGTCAAGTTCGTCCCCCACGAGCTGATCGAGACCGCCCGCACCCTCGGCGGCCGTGGTCTGCCGATCCTCACCAGCGTCGTGGCTCCTTTCATCGCGCCGCAGGTGCTCGATACCTACCGCATCAACATGGCCTCCGCCTGGAACCTGGTGATCGTGGCCGAGCTCGTGGCAGCCAGCGAAGGGCTGGGCAAGCGCATCAGCCTGGCCCAGCGCTTCCTGCGCACCGATGAGATCTTCGTGGGATTAATTGTGATCGGCCTGATCGGTCTGGCGATCGATCTGGGCTTCCGTTTCCTGATGCGGCGCAGCTGCGCCTGGGCCAACTGACGACCCCACGCCATCTCCCAGTCACGCCATCCCAGCCACGCCATGGATCTTCAGGTTGACCATGTCAGCAAGCGCTTCGGCACCGGTGCGGGCGCGAAGCTGGTCCTCGATCGCATCAGTTTCGATCTGCACTCCGGTGAATTTCTTGCCCTGGTGGGCAGCTCCGGGTCAGGGAAATCGACGTTGATGCGCCTGATCGCCGGGCTGGATCGTCCCAGCGCCGGGGTGATCACGATCGATGGTGCCCCGGTGCAGGGCCCCGGCTCCGATCGGGGCATGGTTTTCCAGAAGTACAGCCTCTATCCGTGGCTCACGGCGGCTCAGAACGTGGCCTTCGGCATGGAGCTGCAGGGGCGCGGCCGCGACGAGATCCGCGAGCGCACCAGCTATTTCCTGGAGGTGGTGGGTCTGGCGGATTCCGCCCGCCGGCTGCCGCGCGAGCTCTCGGGCGGCATGCAGCAGCGGGTGGCCATCGCCCGCGCCCTGGCAGCCGAACCGAAGGTGCTGCTGCTGGATGAGCCCTTCGGCGCTCTCGACATCCAGATCCGCGAATCGATGCAGGAGTTTCTGCACCAGCTCTGGAAGCAGACCGGCCTGACGGCCCTGCTGATCACCCACGATCTTGAGGAGGCGCTGCTGCTGGCCGGCCGGGTGCACATCCTGGCTCCCTCCCCGGGCCGGATCGTGCGCACGGTGGATGTTGACCTCGATCGCAGCGACATGGCCCATCTGCGGCTGACGCCGCCGTTCCTTGAGCTTCGCGAAGAGCTGGCCCGGGGGCTGCGATGCCTGGAACCGGCCCTGAGCGCCTGAGGCCGGCATGGCCCCTGCGATGGATTTTCTGCCCAGCCGGCTCTACCACTGCGCCGCCATCGCCGCGCAGGAACGGCAGCGCTACGCCAGCCGCTGCTGGCATCCGGTGGCGGCAGCGGCGGAGCTGCCACCGGATGGGGCCCTGGCCGTGGAGCTGCTGGGGATGCCGCTGCTGCTCACCCGCCCGGGCGGCGGCGAGCCCCGGGCTTTTTTCAACCGTTGTCTCCATCGCGGCGTGGCGCTGCTGGAGCCGGGAGCGGCTCGCAGTGGTTGCCTGCGGCTGGTGTGCCCTTATCACGGCTGGAGCTACAGCCTGGCGGGGGAGCTGCTGGCGGCAGCGCGGGAGTCGGAGTTCTGCGCTCCCTTCGATCGGCGCGCCTGGCCGCTCGAGCGGCTGCTCTGCCGCCAGCTGGGCCCTCTGATCTGGGTGGCAACGGGCCCGGATCCCCTGCCCCTGGAGCAGCAGCTCGATCTGGTGCTGGCGGAGGCGGGGCCGCTGTTCGAGGCGCCGCGGCAGCTGCTCGCCCGGCAGCTGACACCGCTGGCCTGCAACTGGAAGACCGCCCACGACAACACGCTCGACGACTACCACGTGGCGATCGCCCACCCCACCACCCTGCACCGCGAGCAGGGGCCGGTGCGCGACTACCGGCATGGGCTGAGCGAACACGCCAACCTGCTCAGCACCCCCCACGCTGACGGCGGCACCTTCCTCACCTTTGGGCTGCTGCCCTGGACCCATCTGCTGCTCTGGCCCGACCGGCGGCTGGCACTGATTCAGTTCCTCCCTGAAGCCCTGGACCCGCAGCGCTGCACGATGGCGGTGTGGCTGCTCGGGCCGGAGGGCGACGCCGTGGCGGCGACGGCCTGGATGGCCGAGCTGCAGCGCTTCCTGGAGGAGGACCGGCGCCTGGTGGAATCCGCCCAGCGCGGCTACCGGAGCGGGCTGGTGCCGGGGCCCGCCCACAGGCTTGAGCGGCGCATCCTGCAGTGGCAGGCGCTCTATCGGGCCTGGATGGAGCCGGCGATCACCAGCTCTGCCGCCGCAGCCAGGCCGCCATCGCCCCATTGATCGCCAGCAGATCAGCCACCGGCTGTCGTGTGAAGGGCAGCTGCGGCAGGTAGCCGTCGGGACCGAATTCCGGGGTGATCGTGAATGGCCCCTGGCTCGCTGCGGAGCGCTCCTGGGCGAACAGCTGCCAGCAGCGGTGGTGGGCCTCAAGGGCCGGCGCCCACTCCGGCGCGAAGGGATGGCCCACCGAGGGGCCCTGGGCATGCCCCACCCGTGCATGGATGTGATCCACGTGGGAAGCCATGGCCTGCACCGGCCCGAGGTCCGGCGTCATCAGCCGTTCGGCCACGGCACACCAGTGGCTGAGATCGGCGGTGAGGCGCAGCTGGGGAAACGCCTCGAGGTAGGCGCCGATCTGCCAGGGGCTGTACAGGCTGCGTGAGCGGTGTGTCTCGAAGCTCACCGGCAGCGGGGCGGCGGCCGCGAGCTCCAGGGCTTGCCGCCAGAACGCCTGCTGCAGGGGCCAGGGCCAGCTGTCGCTCCCGGTGAGCACGGTCACGCGCAGCGGCGCCAGGCAGGGCGCCCGCACCAGTTGCTCCTCCAGCTCGCGCAGGTGCTGCTCGGGCGTCACCTCCAGGCCGGGCACGTAGTCGCCGCCGGTGAGCAGCTCCAGCACCAGTGCCTGGCCTGCGGCCTCCAGGCGGTCGGCGATGGAGGCTGGCGGCAGGCCCTGCAGGGCTGGATGATGCAGATTCGCCTCCAGCCCATCGAAGCCGTTGCGGCGGGCGGTGGCGATGGCGTCGGTGAGATCACTGTCGAACCCCCAGAGGCTGAACAGCAGCAGAGGCCTGGCAGCCAAGATCAGCCGCCTGCGGCGAATTCCTCAGGCTGGATCCCCAGATAGACCGCCTCCTTGAACAGCGCCTGGCGGGCCCGGGCGTCGCTGTGCTCCAGGGTGCTGCGGTAGCGGCGGCGCAACGACTCCACGAGCGCCTGGCGGCGGGCGTCACCCATGCGGTTGGGGTGGGTGGCGGGAGGCGCATCGCCGGTGGCCATCACGATCAACTGCGGAGCAGGGCAGCCCAACCTAGGTCGGCTCAGACGCCGCAGGGGCAGCGGCTGCCGTCCCCCATGGCCCGTGCCCCTGATCCGGTCGCACGGTCTTCGCCCGGTCGCACGGTCTTCGCGGCGAAGGCGATGCCTGATGTGCCTGCCACGCGGGCCATCGCCAGACTGGTGCGGGGAGCCCTGCCTGGGTCACGGATGCCCGGGACTGCCCCCCCTGTTGATCCCTCCCCTGCCCGCTTCCAACCATGGCCGTCACCGCCCCTCCGCTCGACATCGGCATCAGCGAGGACCATCGCCGCCGCATCGCCGAAGGCCTCGGCGGCCTGCTGGCCGACAGCTACGTGCTCTACGGCAAGACCCACGGCTTCCACTGGAACGTCACGGGGCCGATGTTCAACACGCTGCACCTGATGTTCATGGAGCAGTACGTGGAGCTCTGGAACGCCCTCGATGTGATCGCGGAACGCATCCGCGCCCTCGGCCATCCCGCCCCCTTCGGCGGCGCCCGCTTCGCCGAGCTGGCCACGATTCCCGAATCTCAGGGCAGCCCCTCCGCCCTGGAGATGGTGCAGGAGCTGGTGGTCGGCCATGAGGCCGTCGCCCGCACCGCCCGTGCTCTGTTCCCGCTGCTGGAGGAGGCGAACGACCAGCCCTCCGCCGACCTGCTCACCCAGCGTCTGCAGATCCACGAGAAGACCGCCTGGATGCTGCGCAGCCTGCTGGAGGGCTGAGGCGAGCGCGGATCGTTCCGAGGGGGGGGCTGCGGCGGCGCTGCCGTGGCCCGGTTCGATGTCCAGTCCAAGGCGCTGACGGCTGCCCCCGCCACGGTGCGGTTTCAGGGCCATCGGTAGGGTGAAGGCACTGCCTGCATCCGATGTCCAGCTCCGCCCCGACCGCCTCTGCGGCCCCCCGGGCCCGGACGCACAGCACCAAGTTCGTGTTCGTCACCGGCGGCGTGGTGTCGAGCATCGGCAAGGGGATCGTGGCGGCGAGCCTGGGCAGGCTGCTCAAGAGCCGCGGCTACAGCGTCTCGATCCTCAAGCTCGACCCGTATCTCAATGTTGATCCGGGCACGATGAGCCCGTTCCAGCACGGCGAGGTGTTCGTCACCGAGGACGGTGCTGAGACCGATCTCGATCTGGGCCACTACGAGCGCTTCACCGACACCGCCATGTCGCGGCTCAACAGCGTGACCACCGGCTCGATCTACCAGGCGGTGATCAACAAGGAGCGCCGCGGCGACTACAACGGCGGCACCGTGCAGGTGATCCCCCACATCACCGGCGAGATCCGTGAGCGCATCCACCGGGTGGCCGCCAACTCCGGCGCCGATGTGGTGATCGGCGAGATCGGCGGCACCGTCGGTGATATCGAATCCCTGCCCTTCCTGGAGGCGATCCGCGAGTTCCGCGGCGACGTGGGCCGCCACGACATGGCCTACGTGCATGTGACGCTCCTGCCCTATATCGGCACCTCCGGCGAACTCAAGACCAAGCCCACCCAGCATTCGGTCAAGGAGCTGCGCTCCATCGGCATCCAGCCCGATGTGCTGGTCTGCCGCAGCGATCGGGAGATCAACGCCGAGCTCAAGCGCAAGATCGGCGGCTTCTGCGGCGTGCGTTCCGAGGCGGTGATCCAGGCCCTCGATGCCGACAGCATCTATGCGGTGCCGCTGGCGATGGAGCAGGAGGGCCTCTGCAGGCAGGTGCTCGAGGTGCTCGATCTTCCCGATCACGACAGCGACATGGCCCGCTGGGCCGAACTGGTGCGCAAGCTGCGCAGCCCCGGCCCGGCGGTGAAGGTGGCGCTGGTGGGCAAGTACGTGCAGCTCAACGACGCCTACCTCTCGGTGGTGGAGGCCCTGCGCCATGCCTGCCTCGACTGCGATGCCTCCCTGGATCTGCACTGGATCTGCGCCGAGCAGATCGAGGAACGGGGTGCCGGCGCGTTGCTGCAGGGGATGGATGCCGTGGTGGTGCCGGGCGGCTTCGGCAACCGCGGCGTCGACGGCAAGGTGGCGGCGATCCGCTGGGCGCGCGAGCAGCGGGTGCCGTTCCTGGGGCTCTGCCTGGGCATGCAGTGCGCCGTGATCGAGTGGGCCCGCAACCTGGCGGGGCTCGAGGGGGCCACCAGCGCCGAGCTGGATCCGGCCACGCCCCATCCGGTGATCCACCTGCTGCCGGAGCAGCAGGACGTGGTCGACCTGGGCGGCACGATGCGGCTGGGCGTCTATCCCTGCCGACTGGCGACAGGCAGCCTGGCGTTGGGGCTGTATGGCGAGGAGGTGGTCTACGAGCGGCACCGCCACCGCTACGAGTTCAACAACGCCTATCGCAACGCCTTCCTGGAGGCGGGCTACCGCATCAGCGGCACCTCGCCCGACGGGCGCCTGGTGGAGCTGATCGAACGGGTTGACCATCCCTATTTCACGGCCTGCCAGTACCACCCCGAATTCCTGTCGCGCCCCGGAAAGCCGCATCCGCTGTTCCGCGGCCTGATCGCGGCGGCGCAGCAGCGCCGGGGCGGTGGAGCGCAGGACCGGTCGGCCCGGGACCTCGGTGACGAGGTGCCGCTGCAGGTCTGAACGGGGGCGGCGATCGGGCCGGCGTCATCCCCGCGACTCGGTGACGGTGTGCCTGATTGCAGGCTCACCACCGTGCCCAAGGGGTGCCTCGGCCCGTGCATCAGCCAGCTGGCCGAGGGGGATCTGCTGCGCCTCAATCGCGTCCTGCCTGCGCTTCTGGCTCTGGCCCGCTGCTGGCGCGGGACGTCCCGTCTATGATGACGCCACGTGATGACGCGGCCGCTGTGCGCACGATCGTGGATCTGCCCGATGCGGAACGCGCCCAGCTGGACGCGCTCTGTCGGCAGCGAGGGGTGTCGCGGGCGGAGGCGTTGCGCCAGGCCCTGCGGCTTTGGTTGCGGCAGCAGACACCAAGCCACCATGCCGTGTTCGGCCTGTGGCGCGACCGGCCGGCAGGGAGCCTGGAGCTGCAGCAGGCGCTGCGGGAGGAGTGGAGCGAACGCTGATGCTGTTGCTCGACACCAACATCCTCATCGATGTGCTGCGCGGTGAAGCCGTGGCCCTGGCCTGGCTTGAGCAACAGCGGCAGCCACGCATCAGCGTGATCACCTGGATCGAGGTGCTGGTGGGCTGCCGCGCAGGGGAGAGCAGCACGGTGGAGGCCTGGCTGGAGACCTTCCCGCGTCTTCCGCTCGATGACGCCATCGCCGCTGAAACGGTGCGGCTGCGCCAGCGGCACGGCCTGAAGGTGCCGGACGCCATCATCCTCGCCACCGCCCGCTGCGGAACCCTCACCCTGGCGACCCGCAACCGCCGCGATTTTCCCATCCAACTCGGGGATGTGCTGCATCCCTACGAGCTCTGAGCAACGCGATGATCACCGTGGTGACCGGCCTGCCCCGCTCGGGTACCAGCCTGGCGATGCAGCTGCTGGAGGCGGCGGGCATTCCGCCGTATACCGATGGGGTTCGGCGCGCCGATAGGGCGAATCCTCGCGGCTACTACGAAGCCGAGGTGGTCAAACAGCTGCCTGGCCACTCCGCCTGGCTGGAGGAGGTGGAGGGCAAGGCGGTGAAGGTGATCCACCAGCTGCTGCCGGCCCTGCCACCCCGGTATTCCTACCGGGTGCTGGTGATGGACCGGCCGCTGGCGGCGGTGTTGGCCTCCCAGCAGCGGCTGCTGACACTGTTGGGCCGCTCTGGCACCGCCCTCAGCAGCGACCGACTGGCGATGGTGTTCGAGGCCCAGCTGCAGACGATGGATCGCTGGTTGGCGGCGCTGCCGGGCGAGCGGGTGTTGCGCCTGCCGCATGGAACGGTGCTCAACGCGCCGCAGGCCAGCGCCCGCCGCCTGCTGGATTGGCTGGGGGAGGAAGCAACGGCCGATCGGGTGGCGCGGATCGCGGCAGTGGTGGAGCCGGGACTGAGCCGCGCAGCTGATCAGCAAGCGCCAGGCTGCGGATGGCCTCTTCTCTGAGTCCGAGCGCCTGCAACGCCTCCGCGAGCAGCTGATGTGCCTCCGGCACCCAGAGATGGATGGCGTGGGCATCGAGGCAAGACTCGGCGGCGGCTTCGGCATCACCGCGGGCCAGGGCCAGCCGGGCCAGGCCCAGGTGGGCGGCGACGGCCTGCTGGTCAGCGGCGCTGGCCAGCACGCGGCGATAGAGGGCTTCGGCGGTGCTGGCGTTGCCGAGCTGCCGTTCCAGCTCCGCCACCGCCAGCATCTGGGCGGTGCCGACAGGCCTCACCAGCGCCAACTGCTCGGTGGCTTGGCTGGCACACTGCTGCGCCACCAGGGCGGCTGCCAGCAGCAGCCGCAGCTCGGCGGCCATCGGCTGACGCTCAAGGCCGGCGCGGGCCAGGGCTTCCGCTGCTGCGCCTTGCCCCGTGCGCAGCAGGCAATCCCCCAGCAGCAGCCGGTAGCGCTGGTTGCGCCCCTCGGCGGTCACCAGCTCTTCGAGCACAGGGATGGCCTGTTCGGGCCGGCTGCTGCGGGCATAAACCACAGCCAGGTTGTAGCGGCTTTCCCGTTGCGCGAAGGCCACGCGCGCTTCGGTGCCGGCTGGCAGGGCGGCCAGATAGCCGAGTTCCACCAACTGGCGGATGCCTTCGTGGGCTTCGAAGGGATCGAGGCGGCGCTCGCTCGGATGGAGGCCGGCATCACCGGGCAGCGATTCCCAGGAAGGAATCGCTGGGGGCGGCGGCTCGATCAGCCATTCGCTGAGCACACGGCCATCCATGTCGGCGCCGCGGGGCAGGCCCAGCACGGCCAGGGCGGTGGGGGTGATGTCGAAGAGGGTGGGGGCCTGGGCGCTGATGCCGGCGCGCACGCCCGGCCCGGCCATCGCCAGAACCCCAAGCGGCCGATGCCAGCTGGCTTCCTGCTCGGCGCGATCGTCTCCCATCGCCAGGCCGGTGAGGGCCGGTCGGGCGATGCCGCCATGGAAGCCATGGTCGGAGAGCAGCATCACGGTGGTGTCGTCGCCGCAGACGGCGAGCAGCTCACCGAGCTGGCGGTCGTGTTCGCGCAGCACCGCTTCGATCACCCCGCCAAAAAGGTGGTGCTGCCGCTCGCTGATGTGGGGCAAGCGCGGGGGTGCGTAGGCCATGAACTGGTGGCCGGCCACATCGAAGAACTCCTGGAACACCAGCAGGCAGTCCCAGTCGGGCGGCTCTGCCAGGGCCAGGGCCAGCTGCTGCACGGTGCGGGAGCGGGCCAGCTGGCGCCGCAGCACCGCCGCGAATTGCTGCTCCTCGCCCGGGTGCAGCTCATCCAGAGCCGGCAGCAAGTTTCTGAGGGAGCTGTCGGACAGGGCCTCGGGTGCCACCCGCAGCGGTTGCAGGAGCTCCAGCTGTTCGGGCGGATGCACAGCCTCCGGCGGCGGCTCGCTCGCCTGCACGAACTGATTGCTCACCACCACGCCTTGCACCGGTTCGGCGGGGTGGGAGGCATACCAGTTGATCACCTTTACGCGTCGTCCTGCGTGGTGGAGCAGGTTCCAGAGGGCGCGGCAGCGGCGGGTGGTGGAGGCCACCAGCCGCACGCCAGCCTCATCGGGCTCCACAAAATGGAGCACGCCGTGGCGGTCCGCCGTGACACCGGTCACGGCGCTAGTCCAGAGCAGCGGCGAGAGCCGCGGCTCGAAGCTGGCCAGCGCCGCACGACTGCTGCGGGCAAGCAGGGCGGCCAAATGGGGAAGGGCACCACGCTCAAGGAGCGGATCGAGACAATCCCAATCGGCGCCGTCCCAGCCGAGAATGAGAAGCCGCGGGCTCAGGAGCGGCAGGGGGTGGAGAGGGACGTGCTGGCAGCGGATGCGTGCTGCCGACGCCTCAGGCGGCGACTCCACCCAAAGGCAGCTGCCCCTCCGAGTACGGGAAGTGGACCAGGGACTGGGGCAGGAGCAGATCCTGTGTCACCAACACTGATCCCAGCACCGGAATCTTCGTAGGCGAGCGCGGTGATCGTGCGATCGGCGCCATTGAGGGCGTTGCCAATCGAGAATGCTCCCCAGGCATACTTGGTACCACCATCCGCCGCTACAAACCTGAAGCCAAAATAGTTGGTGGCGTTCAGATTCCAGGCTCCAACGGCTACAGACGTCGAAGCAGTCCCAAAGCCATAAACACCACTTGGATCAATTAGGGTACCCAATGGCACATTGCTGGGAGTGAGCGCACTGGGAAGTCGGAATATTCCAGCGCCTGCAGCGTTGAAGAATTGCAAACCCCCCGAACCGTAGGGATTAATATCAAAGCCGGGAACATCCGCCTGGCTCGATCCGGTGACCTGAGTTTCTACATTGATATACAGGCCAGCGGTGGTATTTGGAATAATATAATTTGGCTCGTAATACACCACGGCAGCCTGGGCGGGCGGCTGGCCTGCTGCGCCGCTGCCAATCGCTGCACATGCGGCGAAATGTATAGCAAGTCTAGAGCGGAAGCTGAGAGTCATGGGGGTTTCAATAATTGAACTCGGCAGGCTGTAAGTTAACAATGCATGGCTAATTGATCATTAGTGCATCCTTGCTAACTGCTGCTAGGATGGAATATCGTTGAGAGGGGCGGTCAAAATTATTCAACAGTTAGTGTATCATAATGGAAATGTCGGAGGAGCGGTTGCGGCTATAAGAGTCTTTGATGGTCGTGCACAAGGCTGATCAGGGTATATCATCCATCCTCGACTTGTCTGGCTGTCTGTGGCGTCCTCGGTTTGGCTCCCCATGGCCAGCCAGCTGCTGCAGGCGCGAGCCCCGTGCGCGCCTGCAGCAGCTGGAGACGGTGCGGATCTGGAGTCAGCGCCACGCGATCAGCTTCCTTGCTCCCGCCCGCCCAATCCTTATTGATGGCCAACGACGCCTCCAGGGCCATGCCTCCCTCCTCGCCGCCCGGCTCCGCCGGGCCATTGCCCCGCCTGCCGGCCTTGCCGCTCGCTCAGGCTGGCCTGGGCCTGCTGGGTCTTTTCGTGATCTGGAGTCTGGTCCCGATCCTGCCGCCAGCGCTGATGAACCCCACCTGGCAGCGGCTAGCCACCAGCCGGCTGGTGGACAACAGCCCATTGGTGGTGCTGGCGGTCGGCCTGATTCACGCGGCGGCTCTGCTCGGTCCTTCCGATCGCCGGCTTGAGGCCCTCCGCTCCCGCATCGTCGCCCTGCTCCTGCCGGCGCTGATCGGCTATCTGCTGCTGATCCCGTTGGAGATTCACGCCACCAGCAGACAATTCTGGCAGCTGGATCAACAGCAGAAGCGTCAGGTCGCGGCCATGGCGCGGACCCGGGGTGAGGCGCAGCAACTGATCGAGCGTGCCCCCGATGTCGCCAGTCTGGAGGCTGGGCTGCGCGCGCTCCAGGGTCCCCCCCTCACCCCCGCTGATCGCGCCCTTCCCCTGGCGGAACTCAAGCAGCGGCTGCGTAGCTCGTTGGAGCAATCGTTCCAGCAGCTCCAGAACCAGGTCAGACCACTCTCGCCGGGCACTTTCCTGGCACCCTGGCGCCAGATGGCGCGCGTCGTGCTCACAGCGTTGCTGATCAGCGTGGTGTTGGCGGCCCTGCGTTTCAACAGCGAGACGGAACGCAGCCTGCTGGAGGCGGGATCCAGCAGGCTGCGGAAGCTGTTTCGAGATCGGGCCTTGAAGGCTGCCATCCGCAAGCGCGAAGCTGAGAAACGTCGCCACCAGCGCCAACGGGACAAGCTGCAACGCCGCCGCTAACAGCAGCACCGATGGGCACAACTACAGAAACGACTGCGGCAAGGATCCATTTTTCAGCAAGTGCTTCGCTATTGCTCGCATGCCTGGACATCACTGTCTGCAGCGCTGCATCGCGAGAGTCCTCGTTCTGGGGGACCCACTCAGTACCGGGGCCGCCATCGCGCCAAAGCCAACCCTCCCGCTGATCTGTACAGCTCCAATGACCGAAATGATGATCGCCCATCATGAAGTCTTGGCGGTGTTCGATCGCTGTGGCTTGCTGTCAGCGGCCTGATGAGTCGGGAGGCCTGGACAACCTCCTTGACGGGGTCGCCATCATTCCGGCGACATGAGTCTCATTCGGTTGCTTTGCCTGTTTCCTGGGTCATTCAGGCCTTTCTGGCCTGCCCCTCTGCCCGGAAACCCAGGTTCGTGGTTGCGGAGAAAGTGCGGAGGATGTTCCCATCGGCCTTGTCTGCCCTAACCCCGGTGAGGGAGGCTGTGTATGAATTGCCCGGCAGCCAACCGGCAGCGAGCGCAGGCCAGGATCAGGCCATGACCGTGAGTTACATCGCTGCTGCTGATCGTTCTGCCGCCGCCACCCTGCCCGTGGTGGAGACCTTCCACTCGCTGCAGGGCGAGGGCCTGCATGCGGGCCGCAGCGCCTTCTTTATCCGCCTGGCGGGCTGCTCTGTCGGCTGCCCCTGGTGCGACACCAAGCCCTCCTGGGAGCTGGAGGTCCACCCGCGCCGCTCTCTGAGCGATCTGGCGGCCCAGGTGGCGGCCGCTGCCGCCGCCGGGGCTGCCTTCGCCGTGGTCACCGGCGGCGAACCGCTCGAGCACGATCTCGGGCCCCTGTGTGCGGCGCTGGATCCGGCCGCCACGGGCCTGCCGCTGCACCTGGAGACCAGCGGAGCGGCGCCCCTGCAGCTCAGCGGCCGCTTCGCCTGGATCAGCCTTTCGCCCAAGCGCCACCGGCCGCCGAGCCGGGAGCTGCTGGCTGCCTGCGATGAACTGAAGGTGGTGGTGACCGCAGAAGCCTGAGGCCCAGCCAGCGCAGCCAGGAAACCAGCTTGCTGGCTTGCCATTACGCTGGACGCGGATTCGCTCCCGGTGTGATGAAGACCACCCTGGACCTCCCTGAGCACCTGGTTCGCCAGGCCAAGCAGCGGGCGCTGCAGCAGGGATGCAGCCTCAAGGATCTGGTCGCGGAGTTCATTCGTCTGGGCCTCCACGGTGGCCCCACGCCCAGTGCGTCCATCAGCAGCGCCGTGGTCAGCCTGGATCCGAAGGGATTGCCCGTCTTCCGGGGCCTGGCCCCGGCGGGCCTGCCCGCGATCGATCTGGCAGCGGCACTGGAGCTGGAGCAGCAGTGCCTGATGCAGGAGGACCGTTGCCGTGCCGGCCTGTCTGCTTGATGTGAATGTCTGGCTGGCTGCAGCATTCCCAGCCCATCCAGCCCACGCCAGGTCCCAGCAGGTGCTGCTGGACGCCACACCTGGCACTCCTGCCCTGTTCTGCCGTGCCACCCAGCACAGTTTTCTGCGGCTGGTCTCCACTCCGGCGATCTTCAACGCGTATCGGTCGGCTCCCATCACCAATCGGGATGCCTTGAGTGCTCTCGCCGCCTTTGCGGCCTTGCCTCAGGTCGACCTGATCGAAGAGCCTCCCGGATTGGAGGACCTTTGGTGGAGCCTGGCGGCGCTGGAGGAGGCGGCACCCAAGCGTTGGATGGACGCATACCTGGCTGCCTTCGCGATCAGAGGCTCGCTGCGGATGATCAGTCTCGATGGTGACTTTCGGCAGTTCCTCGCGGCGGGACTGGATCTGGTTCTTCTCTCGGTGGATGCCAGTGAGGGTGGTTGAGCGACAGGATCCAGACATGATTGACCCAGCGGCCTTGCCTCCAGACGCCCGGTTCAGGCTGCCGGTGGTGGAGACCTTCCATTCGCTGCAGGGGGAGGGCCTGCATGCCGGCCGCAGCGCCTTCTTCCTGCGGCTGGGCGGCTGCGCCGTGGGCTGTCCCTGGTGCGACACCAAACACTCCTGGTCGGCGGACGCCCACCCCCAGCGCAGCCTGGCGGAGCTGACCGGTGAGGCCAGGGCCGCTGCTGCCGCCGGGGCCGCCTTCGCTGTGGTCACCGGGGGTGAGCCGCTGGAGCACGATCTCGGGCCCCTGTGTGCGGCCCTGGATCCGGCCGCCACGGGCCTGCCGCTGCACCTGGAGACCAGCGGCGCCGCCCCGCTGCAGCTGAGCGGCCGCTTCGCCTGGATCACCCTCTCGCCCAAGCGTCACCGGCCGCCGAGCCCGGAGCTGTTGGACGCCTGCGATGAGCTCAAGGTGGTGGTGCACGAGCCCGCCGACCTGGCGTTCGCCGAGGCGATGGCGGCTGAGGCGGTTGCGGCCCGGTTGGCCATGTCTTCCGCCTCTGCCATCGACGGGGGAATCCCTGGAGATGGCTGCGAATCCGCTGGGGTCTCGGCCATGCAAGTTCCTGCGGGTCCGGCCCTGCTGCTGCAGCCCGGCTGGAACTGCCGCCGCGGTCAGGAGTTGGCGATCGAATTCGTGCGAAGCCACCCCGCCTGGCGCCTCAGCCTGCAGAGCCACAAGTGGCTGGGGGTGCGCTGAGGGAGGGGGCGCTTCAGCGATCGGGCAGCACCAGGCGTCGCCCGACGCGCTCCACGTGGGTCCGCACCTCGGCATCGAGCTGGGCGTGCAGCGACAGGTCAACGCTCCAGGGCAGCAACAGGTCGTCGATGCTCTCCATCAGCCGCAGCAGACTCTCCCCGGTCAGCTCCTTGCCAACGAGGGTGAGGTCGATGTCGGACCCGTGGCGCTGGCGGCCCATGGCCCTTGAGCCGTAGAGCCACACCTGCCGCACCGCTGGCTCGGCCGCCAGCACCTTCAGCAGCCGCCGGGAGGCCTCTGCCGGCAGGCCGGGAATGGCCTCCAGCGGAGCCGAGCTCCGGGATGGGCGGCGATCCGCCGACCGGGTTTCCCGTTCGTGGCCAGGACACGGGGCGCTCGACTCCATCACTGCATCACTTCCATCACGGCAAGCGGTTCTGCCTTGGCTGGCCTGCGTCAACTGTGCCGTGGATCGAGACGGCGATGTCGGTCTTTCCGGATCTGTGGCGGAGCGCCATGGGGTCAGCCTGTCCCGTCAGGATTCGCCTGACGGGTGCTGTCGATCGCACCACCACCAGGCTCGTCGGGGTTCTGTGGCAGCGCCTCCTCCTACTCCTCCTGGGCCTCCATCGCCATCAGCCGCAGGCGCAGCGCCTGAAAGCAGGGCAGGTAGCGCGCTGCGATGCGCGCGGCGATCTCCTCGGCCTGGCTGCGGTTGTACGTATGACTCGTGAGATTGCGGTCCTGGATCATCCGCATCCAGCCCTCTCCGTCTTCGATGAGGCCAGTGCGGAACGCCTGTCGTAGCGTGTCGCGCGATCCGATCAGATCGGTGGCGCCGCGATCGAGCAGCAGATCGCGGAGGCTGTTCCAGCCCAGCTCGTAGCAGTACTCGAAGGCCTTGATCAGGCCCTGCTGTTCCCGTTCGTTGCGGGGCGGCGGATCAACGAAGGATTCCAGCTGCTGCAGGGCCCTGCGGAAGTTGGCGAACCGCTGCCGCCAGCGCACATCCGGGAGGGGCTGGTTCACACCGTCACCATCACCAGGTCACAGCCGCTGGGCGTCGCGCTGCTGCCGCTCCGCCTTCCAGAGGCGCCAGCGCACCTGCACGTCCTTGGGCGCGTAGACCACGATCGGCAGGCTGACGTTGTATGGCACCACGAAGGGCTTGCTGGCGATGCTCACGAACGCCTGGCGGGGGCCGCGGTCCGGCGGGCAGGCCATGCGGGTGCTGGGGCCAGGACCCACCTCACTCACCCGGTAGACCTTGGTTCCCCAGCCCTTGAGCGTCTCGCTGCGGATGCGGCCGTTGAGCCTGGGGCCGTTGCAGTCCACCGTCATCTCCTTGCCGACGATCAGCTCCACGCGCCAGTCGGCCGGGTTGGGCGAGAGGCGCGCATCGCTGGTGGGCGGCAGCACGCCGGGCAGCTGGATCACCCAGCGCGTCTCTCCCGCCGCCGGCTGGGGATAGGGCTTGAGATCGAGTCGCGGGATCGCCTGGGCGGCTGCGCTGGCCACGGCCCCCAGGAGCAGCAGCGGCAGCGCCAGGCGGCGGGCAGCTGCAGGGGGGCGCAGGAGAGAAGGCATGGCGTGCGCGCGAGCGGGGCGGGACGTGTCTGCATCTTGCTCGGCGCTCCCGGCGCTGGCCAGCGGCTGGCTGGGGTGCGGGGCCGACCGCCCTGAGCATCAGGGCGGAGTCGGCAGGCGGGTCTGGGCGAACCCGGTGGCGCCTCTCCGGCTTTCACAATGGGCGCATGCCCGAATCGGCCCCCACTCCCCCGCCCGGCGCCGGCTTGCCCGCCGCCGCCCACGGCTCGCAGGCGCCGCTGGCGATCGCCCTGCTCTCCGGCGGGCTGGATTCGGCCACCGCCGCCGCCCTGGCGATCGAGAGCGGTCACCGGGTGATCGGCCTGTCGTTCGATTACGGGCAGCGCCATCGCCGCGAGCTGCAGGCCGCCGCCGCCGTGGCCCAGCACCTGGGGCTGCAGGAGCATCGGGTGCTGCAGGTGGACCTGGCCGCCTGGGGCGGCTCCTCGCTCACCGATGCCAGCCAGGCGCTGCCGGTGGATGGTGTGCACCCGGATGTCATCCCCAGCACCTATGTGCCCGGCCGCAACACGGTGTTCATCGCCCTGGCCCTCAGCCTGGCCGAGGCCACCGGCGCCCAGCGGCTGGTGCTCGGCGTCAACGCCGTCGACTATTCCGGCTATCCCGACTGCCGGCCTGACTATCTCGATGCCTTTCAGACCCTCGCCGATCTGGCCACCAAGGCCGGCCGCGAGGGCCGCGGCGTGCGGCTGTGGGCGCCGCTGGTGGAGTGGGACAAGCCCCACATCGTGCGGGAGGCCCTGCGCCTGGGCGTGCCGCTGGAGCACACCTGGAGCTGCTACGCCGGCGGCGACCAGCCCTGCGGCGTCTGCGACAGCTGCCGCATCCGCGACGCGGCGCTGATCGCCGTGGGCCGCACCGATCTGGCCGGGCTGTATCTGGACCGCCAGGCCGATCCGTCGACCCTGCGCGAATGCCAGCAGCCGCAGCAGCAACAGCCGTTGCAGCAGCAACAGCCGTCGCCACGAGACCAGCGCGGCGGCCGGCTCCCCGGGAGTGTCGGGGCGGAGACGGGATCGTCCTGGTGAGTGCTCTGATCCGGCGGGATCTGCCCTGGTGGGAGCCCACCGCCCTGGCCCGGGCGTTGGCGGCGCGCTTCGGGGCCGAGGGCCTGGTGCTGCTCGACGGCGATGGCGGCCCCCTGGGGCAGCGGGCCGTGCTGGGGGTGGATCCACTCGAGACCGTCTGCTGCCGCGGCCTGCCCGGGGATCCAGGTGCCACCGATCCGTTCGAGGCCCTGCGCGCCATGGGTGAGCGGGGCGGGCCCTGGCTGGGGTGGCTGGCCTACGAGGCAGCGGCCTGGCTGGAGCCGAGCGTGCCCTGGCGCGATCCGGAGATGGCCAGCCTCTGGGCGGTGCATCACGATCCGCTGATCCACTTCGATCGGGCCGATCGCCTCTGCTGGCTCGAGGGCCGCGATCCGCAGCGGCTGGAGGCGCTGGCGGCGGTGATCGCGGCCCTGCCGGTGCCCGGGCGCGGAGATCCCGCAGCCCCTGGCAGCGAGCCGCACGAGGCGGCTGAGCCCGGCGCCGCGGCGGAACGCGGTGCTGCCTTTCCGGTCAACGCCGCTGGCGTCATGCCGCCCGGTGCCGGCCGGGATGGGGCTGCTGCCGCTCCGGGCAAGGCTGCGAGCCTCCTTGGCGAGGACCGCGGTGCGGCTGGATTCGCCCGGCTTCGGGACGAGATCGGCGCGGCCGCCGCGCGGCCCGTGTCCCGCGCATCGCCGCCGCCGATTCCGCTCGAGGCCTGGCAGTGGCACACCAGCTCCGATACCTACGCCGCCCAGGTGGGTGCGCTGCTGGAGCGCATCGCGGCGGGGGATCTGTTCCAGGCCAACCTCACGGCCTGCTGCGAGACCTGGCTGGAGGCCCCTCCCGATCCTCTGGCCCTGTGGGAGCGCCTCAGCCGTGCCTGCCCGGCGCCCTTCGCCGGTGTGGCGATCGGCTCGGGCGGGGCTGCGGGAGACGCGGTGATCTCCGCCTCACCGGAGCGATTTCTGCAGCTCAGCCCCGGAGGCCTGGTGGAGACGCGGCCGATCAAGGGCACCCGCCCGCGCAGCGCCGAGGCGGAGCGCGATGCCGCCGCCGCCGCCGATCTGGTCTGCGATCCCAAGGACCGGGCCGAGAACGTGATGATCGTCGACCTGCTGCGCAACGACCTGGGGCGGGTGTGTGAGCCGGGCTCGATCACGGTGCCGCAGCTGGTGGGCCTGGAGAGCTACGCCCGGGTGCATCACCTCACCTCGGTGGTCACCGGTCAGCTCAGGCCGGATCGCGATCTGGTGGATCTGCTGCGCGCCTGCTGGCCGGGCGGCTCGATCAGCGGCGCTCCCAAGCTGCGCGCCTGCACCCGCCTGCATGGCCTTGAGCCGGTGCCGCGCGGGCCCTACTGCGGCTCGCTGTTCCACTGGGATGCCCGCGGCGGCTTCGACAGCAGCATCCTCATCCGCAGCGTCATGGCCCGGGGCCGTCGCCTGCGCGTGCATGCGGGAGGCGGCATCGTCGCCGACTCCGACCCCGCCTCCGAGGCCGAGGAGATGGGCTGGAAGATCGGGCCGCTGCTGGAGGCCTTGAGCGGCTGATCGCCGAGCTGCTGGGCCGGACCGCGTCGTCAGACGCAACACCCAGGCGACGGATGAATGCCATGGCATCAGCCATTGCAGCCGACACCACAGCGGCTCCACGGATCGATCCAAAGCCTCTCCTGCGCATGTGTCGACGCTCCCGGCAGTCATGCATCGGGATCCATTGGGCGCAACAGCGCAAGGATGACTGCCACGTTGACATGTCTGAACATCGAGATACCTTGGTAATCATGAGAAAAGCAATCATGGGAAAACATGGTGTTCCTTCGGCGTCAATCATTCCAGTGCCATGCAGCGATCGACGCGCCCGATTCCTGGTCGGCGCTCTCAAGTTGATCTCAATAGCTGCCTGCTGCCTGGTCTCGAGTGCGGCCCCAGCAGTGGCGCAGACGAGGGTTGCCGAGCCAGTCGATTTTGTCAAAGTCCGACAAGCCTCTCACCCTCAGATCTCGCCACAGGGAACGTTTGGTGCGTTCGTGTTGAACACCCCCAATCAGGAGCCATCACCGCGGTGGCTCTCCAGAAGAACGATCTGGATCAAAGCGCTGGATCAAGATCAGGAATGGAATCAGCCATTCACGGATCTTGCCGAATCCTGGTCGCCGGCCTGGTCGCCGGATGGACGGCGCATGGCCTTCCTGGCCAGGCGCACCAAGCGATCGGCAGAGCCAGGAGCTGCCGAGAGTGCTCAGATCTTCCTTGCGGATGCCGACGGCTCAAACCCCACTCCGCTGACAACATTGCGCCATGGAGTCCAGGCCTTTCGCTGGGCACCTGACAGCCAGACCATCGCCTTCATCGCCCTGGCTGAGCAGGAGGGAGGCGCCGAGGTGTCCGGTGCAGGGACGCCCACACTGTTTAGCGTGAACGTCCACAGGAAATTGGCCAGACCAGCGCTCAAAGATGGTGAACACCTCATTGACTTTTCATGGGGCCCCGATGCATCCACACTTGCAGTTCTAAGGAATACGGCAACAGGTCATGAGGGTTGGTTTGCCAAGAAATCACTGTCTCTTGTCGACATCGCGTCACAACGCGCCATCAAGGATTTCACCGTCGACACGGGCTTCAGCACTCTGATTCGGTGGTCTCCAGACGGACAACATGTCTTGTTCTTCGGGCCATCAGCCACCAGGGCATCTGTTGTTCCCATGCTGCTTAACGTCAAGGCCGGCACGGTCAAAGCCCTGCCAATGAGCCAGAGCGGCGACATTCTTGAGGTGGAATGGGCCCCGGATTCAACCTCGCTGAGAACCAAGATTCTAGATGGAAATAATGGGATGATTGCGTCCATCGATATCAAGTCAGGCGCCACCACCTTGCTCGCGAGGGCTTCGGTGGACTGGAATTCAGAATCGCCAACATTCAGAACATTCAGCTTCAGCGATCAGGGCGACTTTCTTTATCTTAAAGAGGCACCCACGTCTCCGGCGGATCTCTGGCTCCGTCGATCGGGAGAGGGGCGGAAGCTGACAGCGCTCAATCCAGAGATACAAGATCTCAGGTTGTCTCCGATCGAAGAGGTGACATGGCGGAACAAGGATGACAACGAAGTGATCCATGGAATGCTGATCAAGCCAGGCGAGAAGACTTCCAGAGCGCCCTTGCCGCTGATCACGCTGATCCATGGCGGTCCCTATTGGGCCTGGTGGAATGGCTGGCAGGAGGGTTACATCGGCTGGGGACAGTTTCTGGCTTCCCACGGTTACGCGGTCTTTCTGCCAAACCCAAGAGGATCGAGAGGCGGTGGGACCGAATATGCGGACGCAATTGTTGGCGATTTAGGGGGAGTTGACTATGTCGACATCATGAGCGGAATCGATGCACTGATTTCGTCTGGAATAGCCGATCCCGAGCGCCTTGGTATTGGCGGTTTCAGTTATGGGGGATTCATGACTCCATGGGCCATCACGCAAACGAGTCGTTTCAAGGTCGCTGTCGCGGGAGGAGTTGTAGCGAACTGGAAAACATTCTGGAACACAACGATCATACCCGGAATGTTTACGACGCTCCTGAAGGGAACTCCCCAGGAGAACCCAGGGCTCTATGCCGAGCGATCGCCAGTGAATCAAGCCCAGCATGCGTCAACGCCAACTCTGATCTACCAAGGCACTGCCGACCTGCAAACGCCAGTCGGGCAGGCCCGGGAGCTGTATGCAGCGCTGAAAAAGAACAAGGTTCCAACCGAACTCATACTCTTCGAAGGAGAAGGTCACTACTTCGAAGATCGAAATAACACGGTCAAGCTGATGGAGAGCGTCCTGCAGTGGTTTGATCGGTATTTGAAATAGCT
The DNA here is from genome assembly GCF_015840715.1 of Synechococcus sp. CBW1004. Taxonomy (NCBI): domain Bacteria; kingdom Bacillati; phylum Cyanobacteriota; class Cyanophyceae; order Synechococcales; family Synechococcaceae; genus Synechococcus; species Synechococcus sp. CBW1004. The sequence goes on from NZ_CP060397.1 coordinate 2,000,466, forward strand.
GCTGCTCGCAGCTTGGCGGGAGGAAGCGGCGAGGATCGTTCTGGCCCGCATCGATGATGTGAGCGGCTGGCAGGTCTCGACCTGGTCATCGACCATGGCCAGCCTGCCCAATCAGACCGTTGGGCCGCCTTACCGGATCATGGCTGCCGCTGCCGCATGCTGACGGAGTCAGTGACCTGTCCATGGCATCCATCGGTGTCGGCTCCAGTTCCCAGGCCGAGCTCCATCAGCCGGGCTGGACGCTTCATTCCCCGCAGGAGACTCGGGCATGAGCCCATCACCGCCACAGCACAACAGAGCCATCGCCTGGGTCGATGGCCGCTGGGGCGCTCCGGCGGAGCTCAGCGTCCCTCTGACTGACCGCGGTCTGCAGCTGGCCGATGGCCTGTTCGAGACCGTGCTGGTGGAAACGGGGCGCCCCCAGCTGCTGGAGGAGCACCTGCTGCGCTGGCGCCAGGGCGCCGCCCTGCTGGGGCTGGCCGATCCGCCCGATCAGCTCTGGCTCACCCCGCTGATTGCAGAGGCCATCGCGCGGGCAGGCCTGGCCCACGCGGGCAGCGGAGCTCTGCGGCTCACCTGGACCCGCGGAGACAGTGACGGCCGGGGCATCGAGCTGCCCGCCGATGGCCGTGCTGCCCGCCATCGCTTCTGGCTGCAGCTCACTGCGATCACCCCCGCCTTCGACCCCTGCACGGTGATCATCAGTCGCCACGAGCGGCGCAACGCCGAGAGCCGCCTCAGCCGATGCAAGACCCTCGCCTATGGCCAGGCCATTCAGGCCCGCCAGGAAGCCCGCCAGGCCGGGGCCGAGGAGGCGCTGCTGCTCAGCACCAATGGCAGCCTCTGTTGCGGCACCACCGCCAACCTGCTGGTCCGCCGCCAGGGCCACTGGCTGACGCCACCCCTGACCAGCGGCTGTCTGCCCGGTGTGATGCGCGGCCGTGCCCTGGAGCTGGGCCTGGTGGCAGAAGCCCGGCTGGAGGCCACGCCCCAGCCCGGCGATCGCTGGCTGCTGCTCAACAGCCTGGGCTGCCGCCCGATCCGTTCCGGCGACGGCCTCCTCCTTCAGGCGATGACGCCTGCGGACGCGGAACGGTTCTGGCGCGCGTTGCTCTGAGATGTTCCGCCAGTCGGGGCCGACGCGATGCAAAAAAAGCCCCCGTGGCCGGAGGGGCCTGCGGGGGCAGCGGCATCAGGATCAGCGTCAGGCGCCCGGCGCTGGGCTCAGTTGCAGCCCTGCACCGAGATGCGGTAGGTGAAGCCGGTGGCGGCCATGTTGCTACTGGCACCCACCTTGAAGTTCACCTGGCTCACCGTCTTGCCGGGCACCGCCGAGGCATCCCACTGGCGACCGGTGCCCATCTGGGGAGCGAAGTTCTCGTTGATCACCTGCAGGTTGGAGCCATCGGTGAACTTGAGATAGCCCTGGATCGGATAGGTGGCGCTCACCGACGAATCGGCGGTGAAGAAGAACTTGAAGAAGCTGTAGGGCTGGGTGACGTAGAAGTCGGTGTTCCAGTTGGGACGGCCCAGCGGATTGCCGGGGCTGATCGTCTTGGTGACAATGTTGGTGGTGCCATTGCCGCCCACCGGGGAGAGGAACTGGCAGGTCTGGGCGCGGGCCGGCAGGCTGCTCAGGCCCGCCAGCCCGCAGGCCAGCAGCGACAGGGGCAGCAGGCGGGTGCGACGGGGCGCGTGGGGGCTGGGAGTGGGGCGGGTCATGGGGTCCGAGAATCAGCCTCCAGCATCTCAGCCAGGCTGGCGGGGGTCGTCAACAAGCGGTCTCGAGGGCTCATTTGCAGCCCTGCACCGAGATGCGGTAGGTGAAGCCTGTGGCGGCCATGTTGTCGGTGGCTCCCACCTTGATGTTCACCTGGTTCACCATCTTGCCGGGATAGCCGGCGACGCGGATCGAGCCGCCGGTGCCGGGGGTGGGGGTGAAGTTGCTGTTGTAGACCTGCAGGTTCGAACCGTCACTGAACTTCAGATAGGACTGGATCGGATAGGTGGCGCTCACCGAGGAGTTGGCCGTGAAGAACAGCTTGAAATAGCGGTACTGCTGGGTGACGTAGAAGTCGGTGTTCCAGTTCGGCCGGCCGAAGGGCAGGGGATTGCCGGGGCTGACCGTCTTGGTGACGATCGGCGTCACGCCGTTGCCGCCCACCGGGTTGAGGAAGGTGCAGGTCTCCGCCAAGGCCGGCACGGGGCTGAGGCTGATCAGGCCGCAGGTGAGCAGCGCCAGGGGCGGCAGCCGGCGGTGCCGGGCGGTTGCGGCGGGGCGCTCAGGGTGAGTCAGGCGCATCGCGGAAACGGGTAAGCGTGGCTCTGTCATTTCAGCGATCCCGGCGGATGCGGGCCACGGTCGGGAGCCGGCTGTCGGTGGTGCTGCCAGGGGCTGTGACGTCGCCCCAGGCGGTGGCGCCGGGGTGGCGTGGGCCCGGTCCGGCCCGCCAGGGACCGCTCCTCGTCGGGGTGGTCAGGCAATGGCGCACTCGCCTCCGGCCCCGGCGCGCTTCAGACGCTGAGGAAGCGCTGCAGCATCTCGCCGCTGAGATCGGCCGTGGCGCCACTGGCGACCACGCCTCCCTTCTGCATCGCGTAATACCAGTCGGACTGGCGCACGAAGCTGGCGTGGTGCTCCACCAGCAGCACGCCGATCGAGGTTTCGCGCAGGATGCGCGCCACGGCCCGCTGGATGTCAAGCACCACCGAGGGCTGGATGCCTTCGGTGGGTTCATCGAGCAGCAGCAGCCGCGGCTTGCCGAGCAGGGCCCGGGCGATCGCCAGCTGTTGCTGCTGGCCGCCGGAGAGGTCGCCGCCGCGCCGGGCCAGGAACTTCTCGAGGATCGGGAACAGCTCGAATACCAGCGGATCGATGTGGCGGTGGCGGCTGATGCCGCCCGGCCTTGCCTCCAGGCCCAGCAGCAGGTTCTCCTTCACCGTCAGCTGGGGGATGATCTCGCGGCCCTGGGGCACATAGCCGACGCCGGCGAGGGCGCGGCGGTGGGGCGGCAGGGCTGAGAGCTCCTGGCCGTCGAGGCTGATGCTGCCGCTGCGCTGGCGCAGCAGGCCGATGATCGTCTTGAGCAGGGTGGTCTTGCCGACACCGTTGAGGCCGATCAGACAGGCCATCTGACCGGGCGCGATCGAGAGATCGACGTTGCGCAGGATGTGGCTCTCGCCGTAGTAGACGTTCAGATCGCGGATGGTCAGCAGGTGGCCGTTCTCCCCGGCAGGGGGGTGGACGGTGCGGGCTGGGGCGGTGGTGCTCATCGCGGGCTCCTGATCGTGGTCTCCATGTCCATGCGTCCTGATGGCTGTGATCGCTGGGTCATGCCGGGTGGGGTGTGGTCCCCCTCAGCCGCTGGGTCCGGGCCCAGCGGTCCTGATCGGCGCAGGGGTGGTGGCTGATGCCTGGGGAGATGCTCATGGCGAGCTGCCGGCCGCGTGCTCCTCATCCGGAGCGCCCAGGTAGACCTCGATCACGCGCGGATCGCTCTGCACCTGCGCCATGTCTCCCTCGCAGAGCACATGGCCCTCGTGAAGCACGGTGACCGGGCAGTTGAGGTTGCGGATGAAGTCCATGTCGTGCTCGATCACCAGCACTGTGTGATCACCCGCCAGGCTGCGCAGCAGGGCGCCGGTGCGTTCGGTCTCCTCATCGGAGAGGCCTGCCACCGGTTCATCCACCAGCAGCAGATCGGGATCCTGGGCGAGCAGCATGGCGATCTCCAGCCACTGCTTCTGACCGTGCGAAAGACTGCCGGCCAGCTGGTCGGCATGGGCCTCGAGGCCCACCACCGCCAGCAGTTGCTGCACCCGATCCCGCTGGGCGGGGCTGAGCTTGCCGAACAGCAGGGTGAAGGGCGAATGGCTGCCCTTGACGGCCAGCTCCAGATTGCGGCGTGGCGTCAGGTTCTGGTAGACGCGCGGCGTCTGGAACTTGCGTCCGATGCCGAGACGGGCGATCTGGTGTTCGCTGCGGCCCACCAGCGAGCGGCCGCGAAAGCGCACGTCGCCCTTGGTGGGTTTCACCTTGCCGGTGATCACATCAAGGAAGGTGGTCTTGCCGGCGCCGTTGGGGCCGATCACCGCCCGCAGCTCACCGGGGGTGAGCCTGAGGTTGAGGTCGTTGAGGGCCCAGAAGCCGTCAAAGCTGACGCTCACGCCCTCCAGCTCGAGCAGGCTGCTCATGGGGTGCCTCCGTGGTCAGGGGTGGTCGGCGCAGCCTCGTGGCCGCGGCCTTCTAGCAGACGCTTCTCGGCCTGCACTGCCGGATCGAGATCGAGTTCCGGATAGGTGGGCGCCAGCGGCGGCCAGCCGACCATCGCCTGGATGTGGCGCGGTCCTCCCTGAAGCCACCAGCCCACGACGCCATCGGGCAGGGCGGTGACCACCAGCAGGAACAGACCCCCCTGGATGAACAGCCAGGTTTCGGGAAGCTGCTCGCTGATCAGGCTCTTGGCATAGTTGATCAGCACGGCGCCCAGCACGGCTCCGATCAGGGTGCCTCGACCGCCGACCGCCACCCAGATCACCATCTCGATCGAGAAGGGCACCGCCATGTACTGGGGGCTGACGATGCCGGACTGCACGGTGTAGAGGGCGCCGCTGATGCCCGACAGGGCACCGGCCACCGTGAACACCAGGGTCTTGTAGGCGGTGGGGTTGTAGCCCGTGAAGCGCAGCCGCGGTTCGTCATCGCGCACGGCGACCAGCGCATCACCGAAGCGGCCGCGGGTGAGCCAGCGGCATAGGAACCAGGCGCCGATCACCACCAGCACCGTCAGCCAGAAGAGGCTGCGCTGCATCGCATCACTGCCCACCAGCTCGCCGAAGATGCGGGCGGTGTCGGTCTTGAGACCGTTGGTGCCGTTGATCAGCTTCTGCTGGCCGTTGAAGAAGTTGAAGAACACCAGCAGGGCCGCCTGGGTGAGGATCGAGAAGTAGACCCCCTTGATGCGGTTGCGGAAGACCAGGAAGCCGAGCACGCCGGCGACCAGCGCCGGAATCACCCAGATGGCGAAGAAGGTGAGCAGCGGTGAATTGAACGGCTGCCAGAAGGCCGGCAGTTCCTTGACGCCGTAGAGGCTGAAGAACTCGGGGAGCTGGCCCGGTTCCAAGGAATTCAGCGACAGATGCATGCCGATGGCATAGCCGCCCAGGGCGAAGAAGATGCCCTGGCCGAGGCTGAGCAGCCCCGTGTAGCCCCAGATCAGATCCACCCCCAGGGCCACGATGCCCAGGGAGAGGAAGCGGCCCAGCAGGTTCAGCCGGAAGGGGGGGATCAGGAAGGGGACGATCAGCGCCGCCGCCACGATCAGGATCCAGGGCCAGACGCGCCGCAGGAAACCGGTGGGGCTCACTGAGGAGGAAACCGTCATGGTTCAGGCCTCCACCAGGCGACCCTTCTGCGGGAACAGGCCCGCGGGACGGAACTGCAGGAAGACCACGATGATCGCGAACACCAGAACCTTGGCCATCGAGGTGGTGGCGAAGAAGGTGATCGTTTCGTTCAGACCCGCCGGCATCTGGGGCCAGAGCAGCAGCAGGGAGCCCGAGCCGATCACATAGCTCAGGATTCCGATGCCAAGGGCAGCGACCACGGTGCCGAGCAGCTTGCCCACGCCGCCGAGCACCACCACCATGAAGCAGTCGACGATGTAGTTGCCCCCGAGATTCGGGCCCACCGAGCCGAGCAGGGTGACGGCCACGCCGGCCACGCCCGCCAGGCCGGAGCCCACCAGAAAGGTGAGCGCATCGACGGTTTCTGTGGGAATGCCCAGGCAGTTGCTCATCGGGCGGTTCTGGGTGACGGCGCGGATGCGGATGCCCCAGACGCTCTTCTGCAGGAACCAGTTGACCGCCACCAGAGACAGGGCGGTGAGCGCGATGATGAACAGCCGTCCCGTGGGCATGTTCACCCCCAGCAGATCAATCGAGCCGCGCAGCCACTGGGGGGCGGTGACCTCGATGTTGCGGGCGCTGAACCACGGCTGATCGAGGGCACGGATGCCTCCCAGGCCCGCTGCCACGGCCACGCCGATCAGGCCTGCCAGGATCCAGCGTCCGACCGCGAGCAGCGGCGTCCAGCGGCGCTGCCACCAGGAGGCAGGCGTGAAGCGCGGGAACAGCAGGCCGAGGCCCACCGCGAGCAGCAGGCCGATGAAGAAGGCGCCGGAGACGGAGCGGACGAACTGCTGCAGGATCAGGCTGACGCCCCAGGTGGCCAGCAGCGTTTCCAGCGGCCGGCCGTAGAGGCGACGGATCACCGTCTTCTCCAGCAGCAGGCCCGCCAGGCCGCTGACGATGAAGGCCGCTGGAATCGACAGCAGGATGTAGAGGGGGAAGAGCGCTTCGAGCGGTCCATCCTTGAACAGGTTCTGCACCACATAGGTGGTGTAGGCGCCGATCATCATCAGCTCGCCATGGGCCATGTTGATGACGCCCATCAGGCCGAACACCACCGCCAGGCCGAGGGCGGCAAGCATCAGCACCGATCCGATGGCGAGGCCGTTGAAGAGTGTGTCAAGAAGAATGCTCATGGAGTTCCGCAGAGCAAGGGAGAGGCGAACGGAATCCGCATCGCGATGGTCAGAAAGCCGGGGGATCAAAGAAAAAGGGGAGGAACACCGCTCCTCCCCTACAGGCACCATGGCGGTGCTCCGATCACATCTTGAACTTGCCGGCGTCGGGGCGATCCTGGGTCCAGTCGCAGGTGTAGCCCTTGGTCTCAGGCACGAACTGGTTCCAGGCCAGCGGCTTGACGACACCCTGGTTCTCGATGATCTTGAACATGCCGTCCTTCTGCACTTCGCCGATCATCACCAGCTCGGTGGTGTGGTGGTTGGGCTGCACCTCGATCTTGCCCTGGGGGGCATCGAAGGTGACGCCGATCAGGGCCTTGCGCACATCGTTGTCGTCGATGCTGTTGGCCTTCTCGGCACCCTTGGCCCACAGATACACCATGTTGTAGGCGGATTCGGCCGGGTCATTGGTGACGCGGTTCTCGCCATACTTGGCCTTGAAGTCGGCGGTGAACTTCTTGGAGGCCGGTGTGTCGAGGCTCTGGAAGAAGTTCCAGGCGGCGAACGTTCCCTCGAGGTATTCGGGGCCGATGGCCGCCACTTCCTCCTCGGCGATCGAGAAGCTCATGATCGCGTAGCCATTGGCGGGGGTGATGCCCGCGGCCTTGAGCTGCTTGAAGAAGGCTACGTTGCTATCCCCGTTCAGGGTGTTGACGATCACGCCACCCTTGGGCAGGGCCTGTTTGATCTTGGCGATGATCGGAGCGACCTCGGTGTTGCCCAGGGGCAGGTAATCCTCGCCGACGAGGTTGCCACCCTCTGCCTTCAGCTGCTCCTTGATGATCGTGTTGGCGGTGCGCGGATAGACGTAGTCCGAGCCCACCAGGAAGAAGTCCTTGCCCTTGTTCTTCAGCAGCCAGGACACCGCCGGCTCAGCCTGCTGGTTCGGGGTGGCGCCGCTGTAGAAGATGTTCTTCGAGCACTCCTGGCCTTCGTACTGGATCGGGTAGAAGAGGAAGTGATCCTTGGCTTCGAACACCGGCAGCATCGCCTTGCGGCTGGCCGAGGTCCAGCCGCCGAAGACGACGGCGACCTTGTCCTGATCGATCAGTTTCTTGGCTTTCTCGGCGAAGGTGGGCCAATCGGAAGCACCATCTTCTTCGATCGGCACGATCTTCAGCTTCTTGCCGTCGATCTTGATGCCACCGGCCTTGTTGATCTCCTCAATGGCCATCAGCTCGGCTTCGGCCACCGTGTTCTCGGAGATGGCCATCGTGCCGGAGCGGGAGTGAAGGATGCCCACCTTCACTTCACCATCAAATCCCTCGGAACCACCGCCGCCGGCAGTGTCGCCGCCACCGCCGCCGCATGCGATCAGGCTGATGGAGGTGGCGACCGCGGTGGCACCACCGATCAATCGCATGGTGGTGCGCAGGCTGGGGATCCGCTTCGCTGCTGGCTGCATGGACAGGCTCCTGGAAAGTGATGCCGTCAGGTTGCGATCCCAGCCCGCGGGGGTGCGGTGCATGTGGCTTCCTGACGGTTTCAAGGCAAGGTAGTGAGCGGCGATACACAGGCTTGGTAACGGTTGCAACCGTTTCCGTGACTGTTTCGATTGGCGCACCCACAACGCCCGTCTCGGTCTTCTAAAAAGCCCCGTCTTTGCCTTTTGGTAGCTGTCGCAACAGAAAGGATTCCACGCTCCCCAGGCCTTCGCCGCTGCGGAGGTTGGTGAAACACCACGGCCGCCCGTTGCGCATCCGTTCGGTGTCTTCCTCCATCACCTGCAGGCTGGCACCCACCAGAGGCGCCAGATCGATCTTGTTGATCACCAGCAGATCCGATCGGGTGATCCCGGGCCCCCCCTTGCGTGGGATCTTGTCGCCGCCGGCCACATCGATCACATAGATGCACAGATCGACCAGTTCCGGACTGAAGCTGGCGGCCAGGTTGTCGCCGCCGCTCTCCACCAGCACCAGGTCGAGCCCAGGGAATGCCGCCTCCAGCTCCGCAACCGCCGCCCGGTTGATCGAGCAGTCCTCGCGGATGGCGGTGTGGGGGCAGCCGCCCGTCTCGACACCGCGGATGCGCTCCGGTTCCAGGGCGCCGACGCGTGTCAGGAACTGGGCGTCCTCCTGCGTGTAGATGTCATTGGTGACCACCGCCAGCTGGAGGCGGTCACGCAACCGCCGGCACAGCGCTTCCACCAGGGCCGTCTTGCCTGATCCCACCGGCCCGGCCACTCCCACCCGCAGCTTGCTCATGGCGGCCGATCCTCCCGGCTGATCCCTGCGCTGCAGGCTAGGGAGCAGGGATCTGGACGCCAGGGAGGTTCCTCCTTCCACGGAGGTCTCTGGCGGCGGCTCAGACCTTCAGCTGCGGAACAGACGCGAATAGAGCCCGCTGTGGCCCAGCTGGGCCAGTCCGGCGCCCACCCCCCCGTTCCAGAGCGTCTCCGGATCCGAGGTCGCCAGGTGAGCGGCCTGGGCGGCGATGCGTGGCCCCAGCCGCAGCTGCAGACGCTGGGCTTCGGTGGGCCCGAGCGGCACCAGCCGCACGGCGGCGCTCAGCTGGTTGGACACCCAGCCGTAGAGGTAGGCCTCCACCAGCGCTTCGGCGGGCACCGCCAGACAGTGTCCGGCCCAGGCGAAGGCTGTTGGCCAGGCCAATCCAGTTGGCCAGGCGAAGCAGGCTGGCGTGGCCAGAGCTGCGGCACCGGGAAGCGGCCAGCCCAGATCGGCGAGCAGCTGCAGCAGCGAGCCCCCCATCTGGCGCTGCTGGGCCCGCACCTCGGCAGCCTCCCGCTGGGCCAGCAGCCAGCCATCGCGCTCGACCAGCCGTTGCCGCGCGGTCTCCGCTGCGCTGTCGCCACGCCCGGCCCGTTCCTGCCAGTCGCGCAGCAGCGCCATCAGCGATGGCAGGGCCGCCGCCTCCAGGCGCAGTGCCCCCCGCTGCAGTTCGGCCTCCAGCCAGCTTTCGACGGCGGCCGCATTGCCGAGCCGGCCGCTCTGCACCAGCACCTCCAGCCCTTCGGAGTAGCTGAACGCCCCCACCGGCAGGGCCGGGCTCACCAGTTGGTAAAGGCGCAGGCGTGCACTGCCTGCCGCCAGCCCGTCTGTCCGATCCGTTGCGTGCCGGGCCGGTGCTTCGCGGTTGGCACCCGCGTGTGTCGTCCTGCCGTCGCTGACCGAGCCGCCATGGGGATCTCCGCCGGTCGGGGCGGCGCGGTCAGAGCGGGATGCTTCGTCAGCGGGCGTGGATTCGCTCACCATGCTGTGTGTGGACCTCGGCGGCTCGGTGGGGGAGGGGGCGGGCCGATCGGCGCCCAATCTCAGCTGGGCTCAGTGCCGGTGCGGGTGGTGGTGCTCTCCCGGATCCCCCTTCCTGGTTCCGGCTGCATGGCTGGCGTGCCGGGCCGGGCCACCGGGCGAGGCGTCGTGGTCGGGGCCTGGCTCGTCGCGAGGGGTGGGCCCATGGTGATGGCTGTGGCTGGAGGTGTAGGCGCCGCTCTCCGGGGCGAACGGAGCGGTGATCGCCTCCAGGGAGACCCCCAGGCCCCGCAGCAGCTCCGCCAGCACCGGATCCTGCAGCAGGCGCAGTTCGCCGCTGCGCAGCTCCAGGGCCACATGGCGATTGCCGAGGTGATAAGCGGCCCGCAGCAGCGTGAAGGGATCGTCGCTGCGGGCGACCAGCAGCTCCTCAGGGGCCGCCTCGACGCGCACCCACGGCACGCCGTCGTCGTCGGCCAGCCGCTCCTGCGGTTGGAGGGGGCCGCCCTCCCGTGGCAGCTGCAGCAGCAGATCGCGGCCGCAGGCGCTGCGGCAGTGGCCGCGCAGGCGCTGACGTTCGTCGGCGCTCAGGGCAAGCACCAGCAGTGGAGCCGTGGTTGCCCCCGCATCCCCATCGGCCCGGGCGGTCTCCGGTGCCGGTGCCAGGCGGCGGCTGAGCAGCAGCGGCTCGGACATGGTGGCGTCGGCACGGCGGAGGCGGGGGTCACTGTGTCACGGTCGCCGGGACCGGAGCTGCACCGACGATGACGCTGTCCGCCCCCTCTGGATCCGGGCCTGTCCCGTCCGTCCCGACCGCGGCCCAGGCCCCCTGGCACGGTCGTCTGTGGCTGCGCTTCGAGGCAGGCGCCGAGGGCACCGTGCATCAGGGCGGCAGCACGGCGCCCCTGCGCCTGCAGCGCGGTTTCCGACGCGCCGGCGGCCGCTGTGAACTGCCGATCCTGCACACCGCCGGCGGCCTGGTGGGCGGCGACCGGCTCAGCCTCGAGGTGGAGCTGGCCCCGGGCAGCAGCGCCCTGCTCACCAGCGTCGCCGCCCAGAAGGTGTACGGCAGCATCGGCCGCAGCCACCGGGCGCCCGCCGGCCTCTGGGCGGCCCAGGACGTACGGATGACCCTGGCGGAAGGGGCCGATCTCGAGTGGTTGCCCCAGGAGCTGGTGCTCTATGCCGATGGTCTGTACAGCCAGCGGCTGCGGGTGGAGCTGGCACCCGGCGCCAGCTGGCTGGGGGCCGAGGTGGTGCGGCTCGGACGCACCGCCGCCGGGGAGCAGCTCGGTGAGGGGCGCTGGCGCTCCGCTCTGGAGGTGGTGCGCCCTGGCCCTGATGGGCCTCGCTGGGAGCTGGTGGACCGGCTCGAGCTGGCCGATGCCGCCCTGCGGGATGGGCACGGCATGGGGGGCGAGCCGGTGTTCGGTTCGTTGGTGTGGGCGGCGCCGCAGCCGCTGGCGGCAGGAGCACTGGCGGAGCTGCTCGCCGAGGGGCGGCGGGCCCGCGTCGGCCTCGTGGGAGAGATGGAGTGCGGCGGGCTGGATCAGGGGGTGGTGGCCCGCTACCGCGGCCCCTCCACCACCGCCGCTCGCACCTGGTTCACCCGGCTCTGGGCCGCCATCCGGAGCGCTCGGGGTCTGAGCGCTCCGGAGCTGCCGCGCTGCTGGCCCTTTCAGGAGGAGCCCCTGGTGCTTCAGCCGCCTGCGGCGGAGCGGCAGGCTTCAGGCGGGGGGCATCCCTGACCAGAGTCGCTTGTTGCGGCAGGGTGCGGCCCGTTCTCACGGCCGGTGGCCATCGGAGCGGCGCTCCGATAGGAATGGCTCTCCCCGAACGGGCAGAACCGGGAGACGCTGCCAGAGTGAGGGCACCGCGTTTCGGCCCCCGGCGGCCGCGGGCGCGCTGCGGTTCCGTCGTCGCCGTGATCCATGGCCCTGACCCCGCCCGTCCCCCTGCGATCGCGGCCGGGCTCCCCTCCTGCAGTCTCCCTCCTGAAGCCACGCGCCCCTGAAGCCCTGCTCCGATGCATCTGACCCCTCAGGAAAAGGACAAGCTCCTGATCGTCACCGCCGCCCTTCTGGCGGAGCGCCGTCTCAACCGGGGTCTGAAGCTGAACCATCCCGAGGCCGTCGCCTGGCTCAGCTTTCTGGTGCTGGAGGGGGCCCGTGACGGTCGCAGCGTCGCCGAGCTGATGGCCGAGGGCACCACCTGGCTGCGGCGCGATCAGGTGATGGAGGGCGTTCCCGAGCTGATCCCCGAGGTGCAGATCGAAGCGGTCTTCCCCGACGGCACCAAGCTCGTGACCCTGCACGATCCGATCCGCTGAGCGGCTGCCATCGCGATGCAGCAGCAGCGCCGTCGCTTCCCCGGCGGCAGGACCCTCTCCCCTCCCGGCCCGGTTCTGCCTCTCCCCACGCTCACGTCCCCTGTCCGTCCCCCCTCACCCCCGCCACCGATGCCTCCCCTGATCCCCGGCGAACTGCTTCCGGAACCCGGCGAGCTCGAGCTCAACGCCGGCCGGCCTGTCACGGTGCTGACGGTGGCCAACAGCGGCGACCGGCCGGTGCAGGTGGGCTCCCACTTCCACTTCCACGAAGCCAACGACGCCCTGCGCTTCGATCGCGACGCGGCGCGGGGCCTGCGGCTCGACATCCCGGCCGGCACCGCCATCCGTTTCGAGCCCGGCGACAGCCGTGAGGTGCGCCTGGTGCCCTACGCGGGCGATCGTCGCGTGTTCGGCTTCAACGGCCTGGTGAACGGCCCGCTCGACTGAGTTCCGTGCGGGTCGAATGTGCCCGATGCCCGCTCCGCCGTTCCCTCCCATCCGCTTCATCCCCAGGCTCCTGCTCCGCACGCACCCGCCATGCCCTACCGCATCAGCCGCCGCGCCTACGCCGAGACCTACGGCCCCACCACCGGCGACCGGCTGCGCCTGGCCGACACGGAGCTGATCCTGGAGGTGGAGAAGGACTTCACCACCTACGGCGATGAGGTGAAGTTCGGCGGCGGCAAGGTGATCCGCGACGGCATGGGCCAGGCCCAGACGCCCCGCAGCCAGGGCGCCGTGGACACGGTGATCACCAATGCCCTGATCCTCGACTGGTGGGGGATCGTCAAGGCCGACATCGGTCTGAAGGACGGCCGCATCGTGGCGATCGGCAAGGCCGGCAACCCCGACATCCAGGACGGCGTCACCATCGTTGTGGGGCCCGGCACCGAGGCGATCGCCGGTGAGGGGCACATCGTCACCGCCGGCGGCATCGACACCCACATTCACTTCATCTGCCCGCAGCAGGTGGAGACGGCGCTGGCCAGCGGGGTCACCACCATGCTCGGCGGCGGCACCGGTCCGGCCACGGGCTCCAACGCCACCACCTGCACCCCCGGGGCCTTCCACATGGCCCGCATGCTGCAGGCGGCCGAGGGCCTGCCGGTGAACCTGGGCTTCTTCGGCAAAGGGAACGCCAGCACCCCCGAGGCGCTCGAGGAACAGATCCGCGCCGGGGCGATCACCCTCAAGCTCCACGAAGACTGGGGCACGACCCCCGCCGCGATCGACTGCTGCCTGTCGGTGGCGGATCGCTTCGACATCCAGGTGGCGATCCACACCGACACGCTCAACGAGGCGGGCTTCGTCGAGGACACGATCCGCGCCATCGGCGGCCGCACCATCCACACCTTCCACACCGAAGGCGCCGGCGGCGGCCATGCCCCGGACATCATCCGCGTCTGCGGTGAGGCCAATGTGCTGCCGAGCAGCACCAATCCGACGCGCCCTTACACCCGCAACACGCTCGAGGAGCACCTCGACATGCTGATGGTGTGCCATCACCTCGATCCCCGCATTCCGGAGGACGTGGCCTTCGCCGAATCGCGCATCCGCCGCGAGACGATCGCCGCCGAGGACATCCTCCATGACATCGGCGCCTTCTCGCTGATCGCCAGCGATTCCCAGGCCATGGGGAGGGTGGGTGAGGTGATCACCCGCACCTTCCAGACCGCCCACAAGATGAAGGTGCAGCGCGGCCCCCTGGCGGAGGATTCCAGCCGCAACGACAACACCCGCCTGAAGCGCTACATCGCCAAGGTGACGATCAACCCGGCGATCGTGCATGGCATCGACAGCCAGGTGGGCTCGATCGAGGTGGGCAAGCTGGCCGACCTGGTGCTGTGGAAGCCGGGCTTCTTCGGGGTCAAGCCCGAACTGGTGCTCAAGGGCGGTTCGATCGTGTGGGCGCAGATGGGCGATGCCAACGCCTCGATTCCCACCCCGGGGCCGGTCCATGGCCGGCCGATGTTCGCCGCCTTCGGCGCCGCCCTGGCCCCCAGCTGTCTCACCTTCGTCAGCCAGGCGGCCCTCGAGGAGGATCTGCCGCGCCAGCTGGGCCTGAAGCGCCCCTGTGTGCCGGTGGTCAACACCCGCGGCGGCATCGGCAAGGCCAGCATGAAGAACAACAGCGCCCTACCCCGGGTGGAGGTCGACCCCCAGACCTACGAGGTGTTCGCCGACGGCGAGCTGCTCACCTGCGAACCGGCGGAGGTGCTGCCGATGGCGCAGCGCTATTTCCTGCTCTGAGTGCCAAGGTCCGGGTGAGATCAGGCGGGGCGTTGAGAGTCCTGGCCTCGGGCCGGGTCGCCCGGGCCGTCATTCGTTGGCCCAGGTTTCCGTGTTGGGGTCGCGGCGCACGGTGCGGCGCTCCAGCTCCAGCCGCGGCACCCGGGGCAGCAGCTCCAGGAAGGCCAGGCCCAGGGTCGTGAACGCTATCGAGCTGCGGCACCAGCGCATCACGCTCTCCAGCCGCAGCTGGCCGAAGTCGGGGTGGCAGCGCACATCCATCTGCAGATGCTGCTCGGCAGGCAGCTGCATGGGGCCGGACACCATCAGGCAGAGGCCGCCGCGGCTGATGTCGAGGATGTCGGCCAGGAACCAGCGCCCCTGTGGCTGGCCGCCGGCATCAAGCAGGCGCAGGGCGATCGGGCGGCTGGCCTGCACCGGGTAGCGCTCCAGCCGCCGGTGCTCCTGTCCCAGCCATTCGCCGCGGTCGGGGGGCGCCAGCAGCACACAGGGATCGCTGGCCGCCGGGGGCGCCGTCTGGGGCGGGGAATCCGCGGATGACGGCGGCTCCGGATTCGCGTCGAGACGCCCCGCCAGCCAGGCCCTGGCTTCGGCGTCGCCGCTGCTGGGCTGGGGCTCGACCATGACTGCTCCCACTGCCCCCATTGTGCCCCGATTCTGGCCGGTGAGCTCGTCGTTGCCCGATCAGAGGGGCGGCCTGTGACCTGAGCTCCGATCGGCCCTGGCCTGACGCCCTCAACCTGTAGCAACAGGCACCGGGCGGGCCGCTGCCGCGCTGCAGGATCGCGCCAACGGCAGCCCGTTCATGTTCACGCATTATCGGCCCAACCACGGGTACGACGAGTACTTCAGCTCCGTCGATCAGCCCCGCGCCTCGCTGCGTCCCCTGCTCTCCTCGCTCGGGCAGATGGGCCTCGCCCAGCTCAACCAGAACCACGCTGCCGCCGCCATGCTGCTCAAGCGGCTGGGGGCCACCTTCCGGCTCAATGACTCCGGCAGCAAGGGAGTGGAGCGGATTCTTCCCTTCGACCCCCTGCCACGCCTGATCGGTGCAGCGGAGTGGCAACGGTTGGAGAAGGGGCTGATCCAGCGCCTGGAGGCCATCGACCGGTTTCTGGCCGATGTCTACGGCGAGGGGCGGATCATGGCCGATGGCGTCGTGCCCCGCGAGGACGTCGAGAGCTCCCACGGCTGGCGACCCCAGATGCAGGGAGTGACGCCGCCGCTGGGGCGCTGGTGCCACATCTCCGGACTGGATCTGGTGCGCGATGGTGAGGGCACCTGGCGGGTGCTGGAGGACAACCTGCGCTGCCCCTCGGGGGTGGCCTATTTCCTCGAGAACCGGCGGGTGATGAAGCGCATCTTCCCCAGCCTGTTCGCCGGCCGCACCGTGCAGCCGATCGACAACTACGCCTCGCAGCTGCTGCAGACCCTGCGCGAACTCGCCCCCTGGACCGACACACCGAAGGTGGTGCTGCTCACGCCGGGGGTGTTCAACAGCGCCTACTTCGAGCACAGCTACCTGGCCCAGCAGATGGGCATCCCCCTGGTGGAGGGTCGCGATCTGGTCTGTGAGGGGGATCGGGTGTGGATCCGCAGCACCAGCGGCCTGGAGCCGGTGGATGTCATCTACCGCCGCATCGACGATGACTTCCTCGACCCTGATGTGTTCCGCTCGGATTCACTGCTCGGGGTGCGCGGGCTGATGTCCTGCCTGCGGGCCGGTCGGGTGGCGATCGCGAATGCGCCCGGCACCGGCGTGGCCGACGACAAGCTCATCTATGCCTATGTGCCGCAGATGATCCGCTATTACCTCGATGAGGAGCCGATCATCGAGAACGTGCCCACCTACCTCTGCTCCCGCCCGGATGATCGCGCCTATGTGCTCGAGAATCTGCCCAATCTGGTGGTGAAGGCCGTGGCTGAAGCCGGCGGTTACGGCATGCTCATCGGCCCCCACGCCAGCCGCGAGCAGATCAGTGAATTCGCCGCCAAGATCGAGGCCGATCCGCGCAACTACATCGCTCAGCCGACGCTGGAGCTCTCCACCGTTCCCTCGCTGAGTGAAGGAGAGATCTATCCCTGCCATGTCGATCTGCGCCCCTATGTGCTGCGGGGCAAGGGGGCCTGGGTCACCCCCGGAGGGCTGACGCGGGTGGCGCTGCGGCGCGGCTCGCTGGTGGTGAACTCCTCCCAGGGAGGCGGCTGCAAGGACACCTGGATCATCGATGATCGCAGCGAACCGGGTCGTGATCCAGCCGGCCAGAGCCAGAGCTCCGCTGCCGGGGCCTTCGGCCTGGAGGTGTCCTCATGCTGAGCCGCGTCGCCGATTCGCTCTACTGGATCAATCGCTATCTCGAGCGCGCCGAGAACATCTCCCGCTTCGTCGAGGTGAGCGAGGCGATGGCGCTCGACTGCCCGCCCGGCAGTGCCGAACCCTGGCTGCCGCTGATCGATGCCAGCGGCGACCGGGAGCTGTTCGATCGCCTCTGCCCCCGGGGCACTCCTGAGGATGTGGTGCAGTTTCTGGTGCGCGATGAGCGCAACCCCAGCAGTGTCGTCAACTGCATCGCCATCGCCCGCGAGAACGCTCGCCAGATCCGCGATGTGATCACCACCGAGATGTGGGAGCAGATCAACGCCGTCTACTGGAACCTGCAGGAGGACAGCTTCTGGCATCAGCCGCCCCAGGAGCAGCTGCGCGAGATCCGGCGCGCCTGCCAGCTCTTCTACGGCATCACCGATGCCACCCTCAGCCGCGATCTCTCCTGGCAGTTCAGCCGGCTCGGGCGGCTGCTGGAGCGGGCCGACAAGACGACCCGCATCCTCGACGTGAAGTACTTCCTGCTGCTGCCCAGCCCCGAGGAGGTGGGCGGCGTGCTCGATGAACTGCAGTGGATCGCCCTGCTGCGCACCGCCGGTGCCTATCAGATGTTCCGCCAGTCGCAGCAGCGGGCGATCGCTCCCGAGCCGGTGGCAGCCTTCCTTCTGCTCGATCCGATCTTCCCCCGCTCCGTGCGCTACTGCCTCGAGCGGATCAGCGAGACGCTGCGCATCATCCGCGGCAGCTCGGTGCCGGGTTGCCCGGACGACCTGGAATGCCTGATGGGCCTGGTGCTGGCACGCTGGAGCTACACCCGCATCGAGGAGCTGATCGCCACCGGTCTGCACGAGGCGATCGACATCCTGCAGCAGGATCTCAACCGCCTGCATGACCTGATCGAGCAGCGCTATTTCATCGCTGCCAGCCCCGCGGCCCCCACACCCCGCGTCGCCGTCAGTCTCCAGCTTTCCCGGTCCTAGGCCATGCGCGCTCGCGTTCAACACACCCTCACCTATCGCTACAGCACGCCGGTGCTGCTGGGGCCGCATCGCTTCTGCCTCAAGCCCCGCGGTCATGGTTTTCAGCGCCTGCTCGACTTCCGGCTGACGATCAGCCCCCAGCCCTCCTGGCTCTATCCGCTCGTCGCCGCCAGCGGTGATGAGATCCTGCGGGCCCGCTTCTTCGGCAGCACCGACCACTTCGAGGTGCGCGCCATCAGCGAGGTGGAGACCCAGTGGCCGCCCGATCTGCTCCAGTGCCTGGAGGATCGGGAACCGGCCCTCCCCTATCCGGTGGGCCAGCTCAACAGCGACCTCGCCGGCTCCCTGCAGGGCTGGCTGCCCAATGGCCAGCACGATCCGGCGGCGGTCGATCTGGCCCAGGAGGCGCTGATGGGCAGCGATCAGCGGGCCCTGATGTTCCTGCAGCAGCTCGTCGAGATCATCCAGGACCGGGTCAAATACACGCAGCGCCATGTCGGCCCTGCCTGGCCGGCGGGCCGCACCCTCAAGGAGCGCGTGGGCTCCTGCCGGGATCTGGCGATGCTGATGATCGAGGCCTGCCGCTGCGTCGGGCTGCCGGCCCGCTTCGTCAGCGGCTACCACCTGGTGGAGCCGAAGCCCGAGCGTTACGACCTGCATGCCTGGGCCGAGGTGTATCTGCAGGGGGCGGGCTGGCGTGGCTTCGATCCCAGCGGCCGCGGCGCCATCGATGATCGCTACATCACCCTGGCCACCTCCTCCAAACCGCTGCTCACCGCCGCCGTGAACGGCAGTTTCTCGGGCAGCGAGCGGGTGGAGAGCGAGCTGGAGTGGAGCATCGAGGCGGAGGTGCTCGACGGCGACCTCGATGCAGGCGTCGGATCGCTCCCCTTCAACAGTGTCGGCTCGGTTCCGCAGGCGGTGGCCGTCTCCGGAAACCTCCCTTAAGACTCGGATCCTGTAGCGGATCCTGCAGCGCTCAGCCCCTGCCGCCGATCAGACCGGTTCCCACTTTCCTTCCCATCCATGACTGCCACCGTGACGGGCTCCGGCTCGGGTCTGGCCGAGTCGATGCGGCGCCATCTCTTCTCCAGCCAGGCCAAATCGCCGTCCCTCGCCACCGCCCACGATCACTACCTCTGCCTGTCCCTGGCGGTGCGTGATCGGCTGCTCGCCAGCTGGGTGGATACGGCGGAGGTGTACACGCGCCAGCACGTGCGCACGGCGGTCTATCTCTCGGCCGAATACCTGCTCGGCCCCCATCTCGAGAACAATCTGGTCAACCTCGGCCTGCGCCAGGAGGCGGAGAGTGCCTGCGCCGAGCTGGGCCTTTCGCTCGACGAACTGCTGGCCCAGGAGCCGGAGCCGGGCCTCGGCAACGGCGGGCTGGGCCGCCTGGCGGCCTGCTTCCAGGAGTCGATGGCCAGCCTGGAGCTGCCGGCGATCGGCTACGGCATCCGCTATGAGTTCGGTATCTTCCGCCAGCAGATCGGCCCCAACGGCCAGCTGGAAAGCACCGATCCCTGGCTGGCGGGAGGCAACCCCTGGGAGGTGATCCGGCCCGAGTGGAGCTACCCGGTGCAGATCGGGGGGCACACGGTGATCGGCGTCGCCCACGACACGCCGATCCTGGGTTATGGCGTGCACACCGCCAACACGCTGCGCCTCTGGTCGGCGCAGGCGCCGGATTCGTTTGATTTCGCCTCCTTCAATGCCGGCGACTACACGCGGGCGGTGCTGCAGAAGGTGCAGTCGGAAACGCTCTCGAAGGTGCTCTATCCCAATGATGAGATGGAGCAGGGCAAGCGCCTGCGTCTCAGTCAGCAGATCTTCTTCGTCAGCTGTTCGCTGCAGGACATGTTCCGCATCCTGCAGGGCCAGGGCCTCGCTCCCTCTGAGTTCCACCGCAAGTTCGCGGTGCAGCTCAACGACACCCACCCCGCCATCGCGGTGGCTGAGCTGATGCGGCTGCTGATCGACCAGCACCAGCTCGACTGGGAGCAGGCCTGGACGATCACGACGTCGGCGATCAGCTACACCAACCACACCCTGTTGCCGGAGGCGCTCGAGTGCTGGGGCCTGGAGCTGTTCGGCTCGCTCCTGCCGCGCCATCTCGAGATCATCTACGAAATCAACGCCCGCTTCCTGCGCATGGTGCGGCTGCGCCATCCGGGTCGCCCGGATCTGCTCGAGAAGCTGTCCCTGATCCAGGAGGGGCCGCAGCGCAAGGTGCGCATGGCCCATCTGGCGGTGGTGGGCAGCCATCAGGTGAACGGCGTGGCGGCGCTGCACAGCGACCTGCTGGTGAAGAACCTGTTTGCCGACTTCGCCGCCCTCTGGCCGGACCGATTCACCAACATCACCAACGGCGTCACACCCCGGCGCTGGCTGGCGGTGGCCAATCCCGGTCTGTCGGCCCTGCTCGATGAGGCGATCGGCACCGGCTGGACCCGTGATCTCGAGCAGCTGCGCCGGCTGGAGCCCTTCGCCGCCGATCCCGCCTTCCAGGAGCGCTGGGCGCAGGTGAAGATGCGCGCCAAGGAGCGCCTGGCGGCCACGATCCGCAGTGAGACCGGGGTGCTGGTGGATCCGGGCAGCCTGTTCGATGTGCAGGTGAAGCGCATCCACGAATACAAGCGCCAGCACCTGGCGGCCCTGCAGATCGTCGAGCGCTACCTGCGTCTGCGGGCCGGCGAGGATCTGCCGCCGCGCACAGTGATCTTCGGCGGCAAGGCGGCGCCGGGCTATGCGATGGCCAAGCTGATCATCCGCCTGATCGTCGGCATCGCCGAGATCGTGAACATCGATCCGGCCATCGATGGGCGCCTGCGTGTGGTGTTCCTGCCCAACTTCAACGTCAGCCTCGGGCAGCGCATCTATCCGGCGGTGGACCTCTCCGAGCAGATCTCGACGGCGGGGATGGAGGCCTCCGGCACCGGCAACATGAAGATGAGCCTCAACGGCGCGCTCACGATCGGCACTCTCGATGGCGCCAACGTCGAGATCCGCGATCTGGTGGGTCATGACAACTTCTTCCTGTTCGGCCATACCGCCGAGCAGCTGGCCTCGATCAACCAGGCCGGCTATCACCCGATGCCGTGGCTCGAGAACGATCCCGTCGCCCGCGAGGCGATCGAGCTGATCGGGTCGGGCCACTTCAGCGAAGGCGACTGTGATCTGTTCCATCCGCTGCTGGCCAACCTCTGCGGCAGCGATCCGTTCCGGGTGTGTTCCGATCTCGGCGACTATCGCCGCGCCCAGAACGATGTGGATGCGGTCTGGTGCGATCCCGAGCGCTGGCGCCGTATGTCGGTGCTGAACACGGCCCGCTGCGGCCACTTCAGCAGTGATCGCTCGATCCGCGAGTACGCCGAGCGCATCTGGAAGGTGCAGCCGGTGCCCATCTCCTCCTGCAGCCTGGTGCCCGATGCCTGATCGTTCAGGAGCCCTGTGGATGGACGCCGTGGCGCGCACGGCGGAGGAGCGGCTGCAGCGTGCCGGAATCCAGCTCACCCTCGGCGGCGAACCGACGGTGGTGCCCTTCGATCCGGTCGGCCCCGAGTGGAGTGTGGCCGCCGATGGTCCCGCCAAGCTGGAGGTGGCCCGGCGTCTGGCCCGCGAGCTGCAGCAGCGGGCCTGGCCCGGCAGCACGTTGATGTTCTGTCCGGGCAAGCGCTACGAGGGCGAGGTGAACCCCCGCTGGGCCCTGCGCCTGATCAGCGGTGCTGGCGGCCGGCCTCCGGTGCGCTGGCCGCAGCCCTGTCAGCCGGGGCTGCGCGGCCGCCTGCCCCGGCCCGAGGAGGGGCCCGCCTGGCTGGCGCGGCTGGGGCGCCAGCTGGGGATCACCCTGCTGCCACTGCCCCTGCGGGATCCGCTCGATCCGCTGCGGCGGGTCTGGGCGGTGCCGCTGAGCGCCGCGTTCGAGGAGCCGGAGCCGGGGGGTGAGGCGCCAGATCCTGAGGAGGCCCCGATCCGCTGGCTGCCGGCGGTGTGGGAGCTGGCCGAGGAGCTGCGGGAGCTCACCGGTGCCCCCGGGCCGGCCGGTCTTCGCCTGCCGCTGGAGCACATGCCGGAGGAGATTCCGCGCCAGGTGCTCACCATGGAGATCGATGCCGAGGGCTGGGAGCTGTTCCTGCCACCGCTGGTCCGACGCCCCCTGGAGCTGCTGCTCCAGGCGATCGCCGACAGCCTGGCGGCGGATGGGGCGTCGGTCGAGGGCCAGGCCGATCTGGCGGCGCCTCGGCTCAGCGGCGTGCTGCCGGTGGATGCGATGCCCCACTGGCAGGTGCTCGGCCTGACGGCCGATCCCGGCGTGCTCGAGATCAACCTGCCGGTCTGCCACAGCTGGGGCGATTACCACGGCTGGCTGCAGCTGCTCGAGCAGCTCTGCGCGGTGGTGGGGCTGCGCAGCTGGAAGCCCGGTCCCGGCGGCTGGCCGCTGAGCACCGGCGGCGGCAACCATCTGCTCTGGGGCGGTCCCGACCTGGCGCGGCATCCCTTCTTCTGCCGGCCCGCCTGGCTGGTGGGCATCCTGCGCTACTGGCAGTGGCATCCGTCGCTCTCCTATCTGTTCTGCGGTCCTTCCGTGGGGCCCGCCTCCCAGTCGCCCCGCCCCGATGAGGTGGCCGGCATCCCCTTCGATCTGGAGCTCGCCTACCGCTGCCTGGAGGAGGCGGACGACGGCCGTGACCCGGACGATCCCCGCGGCGATCACCGGGCTCTGATCGGCGAGACGTTGCGCCATCTGCATGCCGACAAGAGCGGCAACAATCACCGCAGCGAGATCAGCTTCGACAAGTTCTGGAACCCCGCGGCGCCCGGTGGTTGCCAGGGGCTCGTGGAGTTCCGGGCGCTGGAGAGTCTGCCCGAGGCCCGGTGGAGCAGCGCCGTGGCCCTGCTCTGGAGTGCCCTGGCGGCCCATCTGCTCGAGCCGGCCCATCGCCCCGCCGCCCTGAGGGACTGGGGCGCGGAGCTCCACGATCGTCTGCTGCTGCCCAGCCAGCTGTGGGCTGATCTGGAGGCGGTGCTCGCCGACCTGGCTGCCGACGGTCTGGTGCTGGAGCCGGAGATCTACCGGCGCATCTGGGAGTGGCGCTTCCCGCCGCTGCTGCAGTGGAGCCGGAACGACTGGGTCGTGGAGATCCGCCAGGCCCTGGAGCCCTGGCCGCTGATCTGTGACACGCCGGTGGAGGGGGGCTTCACCAGCCGCTTCGTCGACGCCTCGCTGCGGCGGCTCGAAATCAGTGTGAGCGAGGCGATGCGGCGTGAGGGGGCGATCGTGCTGCAGGGCCGGCCCCTGCCGCTGGACGCCGAGCCGCTGGCTGTGCGCTACCGGCACCAGCGCCTCTATCCGTGCCTGCATCCGGCGATCGAACCGCAGCTGCCGTTGCGGTTGGAGCTCCATACCCCCGACGGCGTGGTGCTGTTCCAGCTCACCGATGCCGACACCCACTTCTCGCCGCTGGCCGGCACCGAGGACCCGCTGCCTCGGGATACTCAGGCGGGACGGGCCGCAGCCCCCTGGGACGGCCGCATCCGTCCAGGCGATGTGACCCTGGACCTCCGCCTGGGCTGACGCCGAGCGGGGGGCTGAACAGGGTTCCGTTCAGGCCGCCACCACCCGGTTGCGACCTGCCGCCTTGGCGGCGTAGAGGTTCTGGTCGATCCTCTGGAACCAGGCTTCCTCGCTCTCCCCCGCCTGGTGCTGGGCGACGCCGAAGCTGGCGGTCACGGCGCCGGCCCCGGGGAAGGGAGCGGCGGCGACCCCATGCCGCAGCTGTTCGGCCAGAGCGGCGGCGGCCTGCTGGTCGCTGTGGGGCAGCAGGATCACGAACTCCTCCCCGCCCCAGCGCCCGAAGCCATCGCTGCGGCGCAGCGTCTGCCCGATGCGCCGACAGAACTCGATCAGCACCTGATCGCCCACCGGATGGCCGTAGCGATCATTGATGCTCTTGAATCCGTCGAGATCGCAGAGGATCAGGCTGAGCGGTTCGCCATAGCGACTGGATCGCTCGATCGACGCCTGGATCACGGTCTCCAGGTGACGGCGGTTCCAGATCCCTGTCAGACCATCGGTGGTGGCGAGCTGCTCAAGCTGCTGATTGGCGGCCATCAACTGGCGTTCAAAACGCTTGCGTTCGCTGATGTCGCGGCTCACGCCGAGCAGCCGTTCAAAGCGCCCGTCGCGATCGAACAGGGGCAGCGCATTCACCTCGGTCCAGATGGTGGAGCCATCTTTGCAGGTAAGCGTTCAGGGGTCGGGACACCCCAGTGCGTCAGTCAATCTCCGATCTCTCCTCTGAGAGGGGCCATCTGTTCCTTCCACGTGTGATCGCTGCCTCAGCGATCCGGCACCAGCGATGGCATCACGCCGCCGAGGCGATGGGCAATCCAGGCCTGCTCCAGGAATTGCCAGACATCGCGGCCCTGCTGCCGCAGGGTGGCGGTGACGGTGAGCAACCGGCTGCGGCAGATGGCGCCGCCGGAGGACTGGACGCCATGGCTGATCTTGCGGTGAATCACCGATTGCCGCAGTGCCCGCTCGGCAGCGTTGTTGGTGGGCTCGATCCCTGGCGTTTCCAGAAAAGTCCAGAGCGCCTGCTTGCGCTGCAGCAACTGGCGACAGGTTCGCACCGTCTGGGCCCAGGGCGTTTGCTCGCCCCGCTCACAGCCCAGATCCACCACCCGCTGCAGCGTGGCCTCGAACGCCAAGCGGAGGGGGTGGCATCGATGCAGGAGCTGGGGCCGGTCGATCGCTCCGCTCTTCCACTGGTGCCAGTGAGCGAACAGATGCTGCTGCAGAGCCAGCATCTGGGCTCCGATCTCCCTGCTGGCGCCCTGGCGTTCAGCGATGGCCGCCAGATCCCGGATCAGGTGGGCCCAGCACAGCTGCCGCTGCTCCACGGGCAGGTGGTTGTAGGCCGAGAAGCGATCACTCACCACGATCCCTGCAAAGGTATGGCCCAGAAGCTCCATTGCCGCTGCACTTGAGCGGCTCAGGCCCTGCAGGAACACCGTAACCAGTGGTGTGACCATGACCCACTGCCAGCCGCGCCTGCCAGCAGGATTACAACCGTCGGCGTTGCCGGTGGGGGCGCCGGTTTCATCCACGTAGGCCACCGGCTGCTGCCGGGCCACCTCCAGGGCTTCCTCCACCGCCTGCTGCAGGGCTGCGCTCAGACGTGCCCGGATGGTGGCGATAGCGCCGCGGCTGATTTCCACACCCAGCAGCTGATCCAGCAGCGCCTGGGTTCGGCCGAAACTCAGGGGAAAGGCGCTGCCCAGCAGTCCCACCAGGCCGCTCAGGCGTGGGCCGTAGCGGCTGGGCTCCACATCCGCCGGCAGCTCGGCGCAGGTGCTGGTGGAGCAGCAGGGGCAGACCAGACGGTGCAGACGGTGTTCGATCACCACCGGGCTGATCGGTGGAATCTCGATCACCTGATGGCGCAGCGGCTCCGCATCCTCCCCCTGTAGCAGGGTGCCGCAGCGGCGGCAGGCGTCCGGGTGGTGCTCGAGCACCTCATCCACACGCGCGATCGGCAGCAGCTCCGGCCCTGCTCCCGGGTGCCCCTGCTGACCACCCCGCTTGCGACCAGTGCCTTTGCAGCGGGTGGGCGGCTTAAAACCCGTGCCGTCACTGGAGGGCGGCTTGGAGGAGTTGCGGGAGTTGCGGCCGATCCGCTCGCGCAGGCTGGCCAGTTCCGTCGCCAGGTCGGTGAGCTGCGCTCGGAGCTGGTCGTTCTCCTGCTGTTGTCTCTGGAGCTGTGCAAGAACCTCAAGGAAGCCAGCCCTCACGCCCACCGGAGTGGAAGCCCAGTCCGCTTCTGAAATCCCGGCCGGAGGGGTGGTCATCGCAGGAAGTCTCTGCCTGAGATGCAACCGGGATTCAAGCCGACGTCAAGGGTTCAGTCGTATCGATGTTCGCGATGAGCTGTCCCGCCCCCCTGAATGGGTACCTATGCAGTAATACTCGAGCTCGCCCCGAAAGGTCTGCGGTGTCCGGCCGGCGGCGATGTCCTCCTGCAGCTGCTGGAAGAAGGCGCGGGAGCGTCGCAGCGAATCGGGGGGATGAATCTGCTCGAGGGGATGGACGATCGCCTCTTCGGGCGTGTAGCCGCGCAGCAGCTGGATCGAGGGGCTGACATAGCTGATGCTGCCGTCGGGCTCCATCGTCCAGATCACATCGCGGGCGTTTTCGGCGAGGAGCCGATAGCGCTGTTCGCTGATCCGCAGCCGTTTTTCGGCCGCCATCTCCTCGTCGATGACGCGGAAACTGGCGACGATGCCGTCGATCTCTCCGCGGGCGTTGCGGTAGGGGCCGGCGTGGGTCTCGACCCAGTGGACGCTGCCGTCCCGGGCGAGCACCTGATCGCGGGCCACGGTCGTCTCCTCTCCCTGGCGCAGCCTCTGCAGGTTCTGCTGGTAGTGATCCGCCTCGCCGCGGTGAAGCAGGAACCTGGTGCCCGGCTGGCCGATCCACTCCTCGGGCCGCCAGCCCAGCGCATGGGTCAGTGAGGGGGACACCCAGAGCACGCGGCCGTCCTCCGCCAGCCGGAACACCACGTCGCTGGAGTTCTCGGCCAGCAGCCTGAAGTGTTCTTCCGAAGCCTCCAGGTCGGCGAGGGTCCGGCGCAGGGTGGTGATCTCGGTGGAGAAGCCGATCAGGCAGTCCTCCTGTCCGCGCTGGTGGAAGAGCAGCTTTCTGGAGAGGAAGATGCGGTCGCTGCCGTCGGCCTGGGGAAGGCGCTCCTCGCGCAGCAGCGGTCCTCCCTGCTCGAACACCTGCTCGTCGACCTCCTGGATCATTCGCGCCGTGTCCGGCGGCAGCAGCTCGGCGTCGGTGCGGCCGATGACGCCGTCCTGGCCACCAAGCAGCTGTTCAGTGCTGGCATTGGCGTAGAGATAGCGACCCTGCCGGTCTTTCATGTAGACACTGGCATCGATATGCGTCAGGCCGTGTTCAGCAGGGTGCGTTCTTTCTCCAGCTGCAGCAGTGCCTCTTTCTGCGCCGTGATGTCGATCAGTACCCCCTCCCAGACGGTGCTGCCATCGGGAAGATCGCGCGGCACCGATTCGGCGCTGATCCAGCGGACCTCGCCCTCAGCCACGACGCGGCACTCGCCGTAGAACGGCTTCTTGCGTTCAAAGGTCTCGACATTGAGCTGAACCCAGGCGTCGTAATCATCGGGATGCACACAGGCGAAGGCCTGCAGCGGATCGGCGGCCGCCGCCTCCCGCTCGAGCCCGCAGATCTGCAGGAAGCGATCGCTCATGAACGAGAACGACGCCAGACCCCCGTCCGGCGGCTGCACCATGGTGTACGTGCCGACAGGAATGGCGGCGGTGATCGCCAGGGCGGAGTCCGCCAGGGAGGCCCGCGCCGCCGCCAGCTCCCGCTCGGTCTGCCGCAGGGATGTGATGTCGAGCACGGAGATCACCATCTCGTCGCCCAGCAGCACGGCGCTGAACAGCGCATCCCGCTCGCGCCCATCGCCGGTGGTGATCCTGGCCTCGAGCGGTTCGATGACGCCATCGCTCTGGCGGGCCCGGGCGAGGCTGTTGTCCCACGCCTGAAAGACCCGCTCCCGCTGCCCGGGATCGGGATAGGCCAGCCGGGCCCAGTCGGAGAGGTGGGGGATGGTGGTCAGGTCGTAGCCCAGGCTGCGGACGAACTGCTGATTCACGAAGGTGATCCGCGGGTCGTCCTCGCGCAGCTCCTGGATCGCGATGGCGATCGGGGCTTCATCGAGCAGGCGGCGCAGGTGCAGTTCCTGCCGCTTGCGGGCGGTGATGTCGCTCATCACCCCCTGCCAGATCCGGCTGCCGTCGGCCTGCTGCAGCGGCGACGCCTCCACCAGAACCCAGCTGTTTTCCCCATCGCCCTGCAGCCGTCCCTCCCAGCTCAGGGGCTGGTCGAGGTGTGCGTGCCGCCGCCACAGCCGGATCAGGCCGCGGCGATCGCGCGGGTCCAGGCGCGACAGCAACAGAGTCGGATCACCCATCACCTGTTCGCGCTCCAGCTGCACCATCTCCAGCCAGCGGCGGCTGACGAACTGCAGCTCCGGAGGTCCGGCCGGGGGCAGGCGCAGCGCGAACAGCCCCACCGGCACGTTGTCGGTGACGGCCAGGGCCCAGCTGCTGCGGCTGGCGGGGGCCTGCAGGGTCGCCGCGCCGATCGCCGGACCGGGACGTGCTGCCCCCGGGAGGTATCTGCCTTCCGGGGGGGGCGAGCTCTGCCAGTGGCTGAGCGGAGCGGCCCGACCGAAGTGGTAGCCCTGTCCGCAGCGCCAGCCCAGATCGCGAAGGGAGGCGGCTTCCTCCGCCGCCTCGATGCCTTCGGCCACCGTCTCCAGCCCCAGGCCTTCGGCCAGGCCGCCGAGGGCCTGGGCCAGCCGCACGCTCTTCTGGTCGCCATGGCGCAGCCCCTCGCTGAATGAGCGGTCCAGCTTCAGGCCGTGGATCGGCAGGTCCCGCAGGTGACTGATCGAGGAGAAGCCGGTGCCGAAGTCATCGACCACCCAGCGCACGCCCAGCTCGGACAGCTCCTGGATCGTGGCGGTCACCCGCGGCTCCAGGTTGAGCAGCGCCGTTTCGGTGATCTCCAGATGCAGGCGCTGGGGTGACACGCCCGCCTGCGACAGCCATTTCCCCACCTGTTCCACCAGGCCGCCCTGGCTGAGGGTGTCGGCGCTGAGGTTGGCGCTGACACACAGGCCGGCGGGCAGCTGGGCCAGGGCCGCGATGCTCCGGCCCAGGACCAGCAGGTCGATCTCCCGGGCCAGGCCCGCGCTGCGGGCGATCGGTAGAAAGGCGTCGGGCTGCTCCAGCGCGCCATCGGGCCGTCGCCAGCGCACCAGCGCTTCGTAGCCATGCAGCTGGCCCCCGCTGAGCGTCACCAGCGGCATGAACCAGCTCTCCAGCTCGCCGTTCTCCAGGGCGCCGCGCAGCTCCTCCTGCAGCACCAGCCGCTTCCGGGCGCTGACCGCCAGGTGCGGGTCGGAGAAGGCGAAGCGATCGCGCCCCTGGCTGGTGGCCTTTCGCATGGCGAGGGTGGCATCGCGCAGCAGTTCATCCGCCGTCACGCCCTCCATGGCGGGGAATGCGGGTGCCACCTGGCTGGTGGGCGACTCTTCCGGAGCTGGCGGGGCGATCGCCACACCGATGCTCACCGACGGCTCGATCGCTTGGCCGCCGTAGGTGATCGTGCCCTTGACGGCCAGCCGCAACCGTTCGGCGATGGCGCCCGCCTGTTCCGCCGTCTCCAGTGGATCGAGCAGCACGATGAAGGTGTCGCCGGTGCCCCGGGCGGCCAGCTCGGGCTGCTCCAGGGCCTGCACCAGCCGTTCGGCGACGCTGGCGAGCAGCTGGTCGCCGGCCTGGTGCGTGAGGGCATGGTTCACCGCGGAGAGACGGTCGATGCCGATGCTCAGCAGGGCCGTGACCCCCTGTCGGTCACGCCGTGTCAGGGCTGCGTTGATGCGGCTGAGGATGGCGGCGCGGCTGGCCAGGCCGGTGAGCGGATCGGTGTGCAGAGCCTGGTCGAGCCGACTGACCACGTCGGCGGCGTTCTCGGCCAGCAGGCGGACCTGCTGCTCCTGCTCGGCCAGGGCCAGGCGCTGACGCCGGGCCTCGCTGATGTCGACGATCTGGACGATGAACAGGCACTCCGCACCGCGGCGCAGGCAGGACACCGAGACCTGCCCCCAGATCAGGTGGCCGTCGGCGTGGACGTAGCGCTTCTCCCGTTGGAAGGGCTCGCGGCTGCCGCTGAGGATCTCCCCGACCAGGTGCAGGCTCTCGGCGAGGTCGTCGGGGTGGGTGATGTCGCGCAGCAGGAGCTGCCGCAGCGTCGCTTCGTCGCGGCCCAGCATCCGGCAGAGGGCGGCGTTCACCTCCAGGAAGACGCCTTCGGCGGTGACCAGGGCCATGCCGATGGCGGCGTGGCGCATCGCCTGCTCGAACAGTCCCTGATCCCTCAGGGCTCCCGGTCCTGGTTGTTGGGAGGACGCCAAGCGGAAAGGGCGGAACGCGGCAAACAACAAATCTAGGCCGTTGTCCTGCGTTTTCCGTGGGTCTTGCGCTGCCGCTCCTCCTGCCAGGCGGTCGCTCCGTCCGTAGGCCCTCGGTCCGGGTTCGCACGGATTCCTGGAGCTCAGTCCCGCTTCCTTGGAGCCGATTCTCTAGAGCCAATCTCCCCTGCCCTGCTGGTGAACCGAAGGCCATGGATGCGGCTGCAGATCCGCGGTGCGGTGGCCTTGCGGGTGGCGGGAGTGATGGAGCGTGGGGCGTCTGCCTAAGTCCGGCTCACATGCAGATCGGGCCGCGGGCCGACGCCTTCCTCGCTGGCCCACCAGGCCCCCGCTCCCTGGAGGAACGGATCGATGTAGGCGGCGGCGATCGCCTGCCGCTGTTCGCGGCAGTCGAGCAGGATCTCCAGGCATTCCGGATCGATCTGGCCGCGATCCGCCATGCCCTGCATGATGTCCTCCACCTCCTGCAGTGGCAGGGCGGGTTTGTAGGGACGCACGTTGGAGAGGGCGTCATAGATGTCGGCCACCGCCACGATGCGGGCCTCCAGGGAGATCTCCTCGGCCGTCAGACCCAGGGGATAACCGCTGCCATCGAGCTTCTCGTGGTGGCCCGCCACCACATGGCGCAGCATCTCCACCTTGGAATCGGCCACCAGCCGCAGGCCGCCGATCATCTCCTGGATCAGTTCGCTGCCGCGCACCACGTGGGTCTCCATCTCACGCCGCTCCTGCGGATCGAGGGGGCCGGGCTTGAGCAGGATCTCGTCGGCGATGCCGACCTTGCCCACATCGTGGAGGGCGGCGAACAGATAGATGTCCTCGGCGAAATCGGAGCGCAGCGCACGGCGCTTGCCCAGCTCCATCGCGATCAGGCGGCTGTACAGCGACACCCGCTCCACATGGGCACCGGTCTCCGGATCGCGCAGTCCGGTGAGCTTCAGGGCCAGCTGCAGGCCACCCGCAGGCTGTCGCCGGTGCTGAGTTCCTGGTTGAGCACCGCGCCGAGCAGTTCCAGATGGGGATCGATCCGCTGGCGCAGCTCCGGGGTGAACAGGGCCGGCTTCTGGCCGTTGACGAACAGGAAGCCCAGCAGGTGCTCCTCGCGGAACAGGGGCACGGTGTAGGAGCTGCGCCAGCCGTGCTCCAGCAGCCAGCGGCTGTGGGCCGACTGGCGGGGCAGCTCGGAGGCCATGTCGTCGATCACGCGGCAGCTGCGTGAACCGGCCAGGGCCTGCAGCGAGGGGATCGCCGCCAAGGGCGCGTCGTAGAAGCTGAGGTTGGCCCCGTGGCTGTTGTGGCTGACGAAGGTGCTCAGCAGGTCGTTGCGGGGCTGATAGACCGCGAAGGCCAGCCGCTCGAGGCGGTCGTCGATCGCCAGCAGCCGCTCGTGGACCCAGCGCAGCCGGTCCTGGATCGGCTGGCGCTGGTCCAGACAGCGGAACGGGTTGGGATGGGTCTGGGCCATGGCGGATCGGCCGGTCTGGCGATGGCTCCCCGAACTGGCGAGGGGGCCTTGATGGGCGGTTGACGTGGTTGCAACAGGCTCCATGGCCATTCTGGCCGAGTTGCCTCGACAGGGCTTTCCGGGAGCAGGGCTCCAGAACACACGCCCATGCCGTCTGGCCTGCCTCGGCTTGCCTGGGCGGTCCGCAGCGATCCAGGCGCCCCACCCCTGAGGTTGCCGGCGAGAGCGTGCGCCGGCGCTGAGGTGCTCCCTTCCCTCCGGATGGCCGCTTGTTGTCGGGCTCGTGCAGGAGTGCGAGATCTGCCGCCGCCGCCAGGATTGCCGCGCCTGATCAACCGTTGGGCCGGTGCAGGCTTGCGGCGCTGACGCAGGCCACGCTCGCTTGCGGAACTCTGGCTCCGCGTGATGCACCGCCTGGCTGGGGCGGGCCGGGCCGGGGGCGCCAGCCCAGGTTCCGGCCCCAGTGCTGAGCTGGCTCGGGAGCCCCCGAGGCCCGCTCGGTGGGCTGCAGAGGGGAGCGAACTCGCAGGGGAAGGCTGTTGCCGGCGGGAGTGCGGGCCCTCAAGGGAGCTGCCGCTCATGGCCCGGGACCGGCATGGACGGCCGGGATCAGGCCGGGACGGCTGCCACGGCGCCCCGACATGGCCAGGGAATGGCTTGAGTCATCGCCCCGTTGTCCTCAGGGGCTGGTGTCGGGCCGGTGCGCCTGACATCTTGCCGCGCTCCGCAAGCAAAAAGCCGGCTGAAACGGGACGTCTTGCACCCATCAGCGCATGCTGCTGCCTGTATCCGATCGCCCATCTTGCGTTGTGGATGGCGAGCTAGGATCACTTTCCCCCCAACGCTGGCCGGAGTGTGAGACCCGGTTTTCACATGGTGTTCAAGTTGAGGCCGCAGCCTGGTCGGTTGGAGAAATTCAAGATGGTGAGAGAGAAAATCGTCGCCATCTTGTTGCAGTGTTTTTTGCTTTTCAGTGTTCTTGTCCCGTTCTCGCTCGCGGCGGGACTCGTGGCGGCTCTGCTGGCGAGCATCGGATTTCGTGCGCTGCCGCTGCTGATTCAGGGGGCGCTGCTGCCTGTCGTGCTGCTGGCCTGGCTGGTGCTGCTGATGCTGATTTATTGCGGCATCACCACGATCGCAGGCTTCTTTGTCTCCAAGCCTCGCCGGGCCACCGGTAGCTTGCATTCAATGTCGCCTGGGATGGCTTTTCTTTTTTATCAATATGCGGTGTACAGCCTGCTCGAGGCGACGCCATTCCTGGTTAATTTGTTGCGGGATATCGCCCCCCTGAGGCTGCTCTTTTTCAGGAGCTTCAGCACACGCTGCAGGCTGCCTCTTTCGACTGCGGGAGCTGCCGGAACCATTCAGGATCCCGACATCATTCATATCGACCGTTCGGTGCTTGTCGGTCACGGTGCCCGCCTCGTGGCCCATTCGCTCGTGGTCGACGATTCTGGTCGCTACGTTTACCAATCCGCGCCCATCCGCATTCACAGTGGAGCGACGATCGGGGGCGACACGTTGGTCGAGCTGGGGGTCAGCATCGGTCGCAACGCCATGATCGAGCCCTTCAGCAGGGTGCCTGCTTACACAGTGGTTCCCGATGGTGAGGTGTGGGGTGGTGTGCCGGCCCGATTTCTGCGCAGGCGATTCGAGGACCTCCCCGTCTCTGTTCAGGCGACCAATGCAACAGTGCTGCCCACATCATCCGATGAAGAGACGCTGCAACTGATCGCCACAAGTCTTGGGGTGGATCGCGGCAAGATTGATGCAAGCGGTGGATCGAATAACTGTGATGAGTGGGATTCGCTTGGTCAGATGTCGATCGCGGCTTCTTTGCAGCTTCGCCACGGCATCAAGCTGTCTCCGGAACAGATCTTTTCACTGAACAGCGTCCAGGATGTGCTGGCCCACCTGCAGCATCCCAACGGCATCCAGCCATCGGATCTTCCGTTGCAGCTCTCTCTGCCTCGCGATCCGGAATTGCTGCCCCTGCTGGATCATGGACGCGTGACATCTGCCCTCTTGGCCAGGGGCCAGTCACCCGACCTTGAGGGTCAGGATGGTTCCATTCATGTGGTTGTTGCCGCGACCTTCGTGGCGGAGCCCTTGGCACAGGCTCTGCGGCTGTGGAGCCGGGCTTTTGGTGTCGCCGTCAGCATTGAATTCGCTGGCTTCAACCAGGTCACGGCCTCCCTTCTGGATCCCGGCAGTCCTTTCGGTCGCAATCGCGATGGAATCAATCTGGTCCTGGCAAGGCCGGAAGACCTGATGACCCTGAATGATGTGCGTGGCGAAAAAGTCGTCGATGCCATCTTCAGCGCTGCCCAGAAGTTTATGGAACGCGGAGGTAGCCTGATGCTGGCGAATCTGCCAGCGGCTGTCTCCCCGTTCTCTGCCATTGCGGCGGCTGATTTCAACTGCCTTCTCAATGACTGGAGCGAGCGGATGAATTCCCTGCCTGGTCTGATCAGCTTTGATTTTGCTGCCATCGTCAATGCTGTTGGCGCCGATCACGCCCCCGATCCTGACCTGGAGATCGCGGCGTCCACCCCCTACAGCAGGGAAGTTTATGATCGGCTTGGAATCGCGCTTGCGCGTGTCGTTCGGCGTCGCCGAATCGCTGCGAAGAAGGTCATCGCACTGGATGGTGATGGAACGCTCTGGCAGGGTGTTCTCGGTGAAGATGGTATGGAAGGGGTGCGACTTTCTGAGGGGCATGCCTGGTTTCAGAGGCGGCTCATTGAGCTCAAGGAAAAAGGCGCTCTGTTGGTGATCGTCAGCAAGAATGAGCCTGAAGATGTCTGGGAGCTGCTAGAAGTCCGAGCTGATTTCCCGCTGAACAAGCAGGACTTTGTCGCTCACAGGATCGGTTGGAAGCCCAAGTCTGAGGCGTTGCGTGAATTGGCCGTTGAGTTGAATGTCGGGTTGGATTCCTTTCTGTTCATTGACGACAGTCCAACCGAGCGAGCGACGGTCGAGGCCGGCTGCCCGGAGGTGACGGTTCTGCCGCTTCCTGCGGATTCCAGGCATTACGCTTCGCAGCTCAATCGTCTGTGGTGTTTTGATGCCCTCGGCGCAACGATGGAAGACGCCAGCCGCCATTCCATGGTCCAGGCAGAAGCCAGGCGCCGTGAGCTGGCAGCGAAGAATGATGACCTCGAGGCTTATTTGAAGTCGTTGGGCCTTGAAGTCAGGTTTTCTGTGGCCGCATACCAGGACGTACCAAGGTTGGCGCAGCTCAGTCAGAAAACCAATCAGTTCAACCTTTCACTCAGGCGGCGAGACGAGGATGCCTTCAGGGCGCTGCTTGCAGATGGTGCTCATCAGGTCTGGAAGATTTCGGTGGTTGATCAGTTCGGGGAGTACGGAATTGTCGGGCTGATCATTGCGAGATTGGTTGATTCTCGGTCCCCTGTCTGCCTGGAGATCGAGAGCTTCATGCTGAGTTGCAGAGCGTTGGGACGGGGTGTGGAGGAGGCGGCCCTGCATGCCTTGTGCTGTTGGTGTCAGGATCTGGGTGTGGAAACGGTTGTGGCTCCCTACGTCGTTGCTCCCCGCAATAGTCCTGTGCGCGACTTCTTCAGGCGTCAAGGTTTTTCTGATGCCTCCCAGCTCTTCCGGCGTCCGCTGTTGCCGCTGCCTGTCCGGCCCGGTCATGTGAATCTGATCGTTCAGATGTGAGCGCAGGAGGGATGTTTTGGTGCCTGCCCCGCCGCACGCGACTCGCGTGATGCTACAATTGGGGTCTGGAACACGTTTAGTCAAGATCCTGTCATCGGCGCCCAATAGAGCGATTCACCGTGCCCACCCTCACCGCCCTGCAGCTTGCTCTTCTCAATCAGAAAGCGGCTCGGGAGCGGTCCCTGCAGGCTGCCGAGCCCATTGCTGTGATCGGCGTGGGCTGCCGCTTCCCCGCTGGTCCCGGTCGCCCCGATCTGGCATCTCCTGATCAGTTCTGGGACTTTCTCTGTTCCGGTGGTCACGCGATCGGTACCGTGCCCGCCAGTCGCTGGGCGCTTGATCGTTATTACGATCCAACCCCAGGCACCCCCGGCCGTATGCATTGCCGTCATGGGGCCTTCCTGGCTGAGGTGGATCAGTTCGACCCCGTCCGCTTCGGGATCTCCCAGCGTGAGGCGGAGGCCATGGATCCTCAGCAGCGCCTGATCCTCGAGACGGCCTTGGATGCTCTGGAGCGCTCCGGTCTGGGCGAGCGTCAGCTCAGGGGCAGTTGCAGCGGCGTCTACATGGGGATCAGCACCTCCGACTATGCGCTGCGGCAGGTGGCCGACCAGCCCCCTGACAGTCGTTACGACCTTTACTTCGCCACCGGAAACACCTACTCCATGGCGGCCGGAAGGCTGGCTTATGTGATGGGGCTGCAGGGCCCGGCCATGACCGTGGATACCGCCTGTTCCTCGTCGCTGGTGGCGGTGGATCTGGCCTGCCGCAGTCTGCGCGACCGCAACACCGACCTGGCCCTGGCAGGAGGTTCCAATGTGATGTTGTCGCCTCTGAACAGTCTCTGCTTCTCGCGCAGCGGCATGATGGCCAGCGACGGTCACTGCAAGACCTTCGATGCCGCTGCCGACGGCTACGTCCGCGGCGAAGGCTGTGGCGTGGTCGTCCTCAAGCGGTTGGCCGACGCGCTGGCGGCTGGTGATCCGATCCTGGCTGTGATTCGCGCCAGTGGTGTGAACCATGACGGGGCCAGTGCGGGTCTGACCGTTCCCAACGGAGAGGCGCAGCATGGTCTGATGCGTCGCACGCTTGCCCAGGGGCAACTGGACGGGGACCAGATCGATGTGCTCGAGGCGCATGGCACCGGCACCGCTCTCGGTGATCCGATCGAACTCAGGGCCCTGGCGCCGGTCTATGCCCGTCCGGAGCGCGGCACCGCACTGCAGCTCGGCTCCGTCAAGACCAACCTCGGGCACCTGGAAGCGGCGGCCGGCATCGCCGGTCTGATCAAGTGCGTGCTGATGCTCCAGCACGGCCGGATCCCCCCCCATCTGCACCTGCGCCAGCCGACGCCCTACATGAACTGGGGCGACTGGAAACTCCAGATCCCTACGACGCTCACGCCCTGGCCGCGCCAGGGGGGAGAGCCGCGGCGCGCGGCGGTGAGCTCGTTCGGCTTCAGCGGCACGAATGCCCATGTCGTGCTGGAGCAGGCCCCGGTGGAAGCCGTGCTGCCCTGGCCCCGCCCGGCAGCGCCTCTCGCCGGGGGCGACTGGCTGGTGTTCAGCGCCCTCGACAGTGAAGCCCTGCGTCGCTTCGCCCAGGACTTCGCGCGCTGGCTGCCCGATCAACCCGAGCAGGCCTGGGCCGCCCTCTGTGCCACGGCGCGCCGGTCTCGCAGCCTCCTGCGCTGCCGTCTGGCGCTCCGGGCCGCCTCGGCCGCCGAGGCGGCTCAGCAGCTCCGTCACTGGCTCGAAGCCGATAGGGGCTGCGACGCGGTCCACACCGCCGAGATCCCCAACCAGCCGCCCCGGCTGGCGCTGCTCCTCTCCCCGCTGAGTCGCGCCGAGCACTGGCAGGCCTGGCAGCAGATCGGTCTGCGCCCTTCCGCTCTGGTGTTTGATCCGGGCGAGGCGGCCCTGGCGCACGAGCTGGCCGGCACGCCCCCCCAGCTGCGCCTCATCCCCCGTGAGGCCGGTAGCGAAGCCCTGCTCGCCGAGCATGGCTACGGGGCGCCCCTGCCCCTGGAGGCCCCGGCAGCCGAGACGATGGTGCGGCTCTGGCTGGCCGGTCACGCCATCAGCTGGGATTCGCTCGATCCCGCCGGCCTCTGGCCCCGCCAGGCGCTGCCCACCACGCCGTTCAGCCGCACGCGCTGCTGGATCGACGAAGCCTCCGCAGCTCTGGATCCAGGGGCTGACGCTGGCCTGATTCACCTGCCGAGCTGGACGGCGATCGAGCCCGGGGATGGCCGGGCGGCGCCGGCGGGCGCCGAGCTGCTGCTGCTCGGTGGGCCCTCGGCATGCCGCGATGCGCTCGTGGCCTCGCTGTCCGGCCGCTCCGTGATCCCCTTGGCGGACCTGCAGGCGCTCGAGGCCCATCTCAGCCTCAGGCGGGACCAGGGAGCCGACGCGAAGCCCGAGCTGGTCGTGCTGCAGGGGCTGGCGAGTGCTCCTGGGGGGGAGCCGGTTCGGCTCGATCAGCCCTTCTGGCAGGAGTGGCTGCCCCTGCTCCAGCAGCTCACCGGCCAGGCGGCGCAGCTGGATGGAATCCACTGGGCCATCGACGCGACGGCCACCGCCGGCTCGGAGGCCCTGGCCGCACTGCTGCGCTGCTGGGCCCGCGAACTCGGTGCCCAAGCCGGCGGCCTGCTGCGCTGCGGCGCCGAGGGGCAGGGTCTCAAGGAGCTGCTGCTCGCCAACCGCCGTCCCAGCGCCGGGGACGACTGGCGCTGGGACGGCAGCCGCATCGTGCGGCGGGCGCTCACGCCCCAGGCCTCCGCTCCGGCCGGGCCTGGCCTGCGGCTGCCATCCGGCGCCACCACGATCATCAGTGGCGGCCTCGGCGCCCTGGGTCTGGCGACCGCCCGCTGGCTGCAGCAGCGCGGCGCCACCCATCTCACCCTGCTCAGCCGGCGTTCTCCTCAGGCCAGCCAGCAGCAGGTTCTCGACGAGCTGCGGGCCGCCGGTACGGAGGTGGTGGTGGAGCCGGTGGATGTCTGCGCTGCCGACCAGGTGCGAGATCTGACCGACCGGCTGCTGCAGAGCGGCCGGCCTCTGGCCGGCGTCATCCATGCCGCGGGCGTGCTCGACGATGGCCTGGTGACCAACCAGACAGCGGACCGCTGCGCCGCGGTCGCGGCCCCGAAGGTGCTCGGTCTGGTGCATCTCGATCGCTGCACGCGTGAGCTGAAGCCCTGCTTCTTCATCACCTACTCCTCGCTCGCGGCGACGCTGGGCTCACCGGGACAGACCGCCTATGGAGCCGCCAACGGCTGGCTCGATGGCTACATGCAGCAGCGTCAGCGCGAGGGGCTGTCCGGGCTGTCGGTGAACTGGGGGCCCTGGGCGGGCGGTGGCATGGCGGCACGCTCCCCGCAGCATCTCGATCTGCTGGAGCCGGATCTGGCCCTGCAGGCCCTGGGCCGGTGCCTGGAGGACTCCGCCGGCCGTGCGGACACGACCGTCGTGATCGCCCATCTGGGAGCGAGCAGCGCCAGCAACCCGCTTGCGGACCGTGTGCGCCAGCTGGCAGACCAGCTCGCCAGCCTCGAGCAGCCTGGCGGGGAGCGCGGCCTGGCGCTGATCGAAGCCTGTCTGGCCGAGCTGCTCGGAGAGCTCAGCGGCTTCAACGCCGGCAGTCTCGATCGCGATACGCGCCTCGAGGCCCTGGGGCTCGATTCCCTGATGGCCGTCGATCTGGCCACCGCCGTCCAGGCGGGGCTCGGGGTCAGCCTCGGCCTCGGGGCCCTCAGCGGTGATCCCACCCTCGGGAGCCTGGCCAGCCATCTGCACGGCCTGCTCCACAGCGATGGGCAGGACCCGGAGGACGCCCTGGATCTGGGCGAGGAAGCCACCCTGCCCGGCGACCTGCTCTCGCTGCTCGGCTCGGCGTCGCAGGAGCCGCCGGCTGAAGGGCCGGGTGAGGCGATTCTGTTCACCGGTGCCACCGGCTTCCTGGGCGCCTATCTGCTCGCGGACCAGCTCAACCGCTATCCCGATCTGTCGATCTATTGCCTGGTGCGCGCCGACGGCCCCGGCATGGCCCGCAGCCGGGTGCGCAGCAACCTCGAGCATTACGGGCTCTGGCAGGAGAACTATGGCCAGCGCCTGATCGGCGTGCCCGGCAACCTGGCCGAACCCCGTCTGGGGCTGGATCCACAGGCCTGGGAGGCGCTCACTGAGCGCCTCAGCGGCATCCTGCACAACGGCGCCCAGCTGAGTTATGTGGCCCCCTATGGCCAGCTCAGGGCGAGCAATGTGCTCGGCACGCTGGAGGTGCTGAGGCTCGCCGCAGCACGCTGCGACGGCTCCCGCCAGCCTCTGCCGGTGGAGTTCATCTCCAGCACCTCGGTCTACGAGGCAGCCGCTTACCGGGGGCGCGACCTCGACGAGACCAGTGACCTGAGTGAGTGGCAGGGCATTCACCTCGGCTATTCGCAGACCAAGTGGGTGAGCGAGCGGCTGGTCTGGAATGCGGCTCTGCAGGGTCTGCCGGTGCGGATCTACCGGCCGCCCCTGATCGCCGGCCATTCGCTGACGGGGGCCTGGCACGAACAGGATTTTTTGCACCGTCTCATGCGCGGTTGCCTGCAGATGGGCCTTGCCCCTGACCTGACGATGTCGCTCGACCTCGTGCCCGTGGATTACGTGGTGGCTGCCGTGGGGGCGATGGCCTGGCGCTCCAGGCCTCAGGCGTCGATGCCGCCGGTGTTCCACCTGCACCATCCCGAGCCGGTCCTGTGGACCGATCTGCTGGACGGGATGATCGCGATGGGAGCCCCCCTGCGCGCCGTGCCGCTCGACCAGTGGCTCAGCCGCCTGGCCACCGAGCCCGGCAATCCGCTCTATCCCCTGCAGCCCTTCTTCACCCACCGCTGGGGTCCGGAACAGCTCACCTATCCGGAGCTCAACGCTCCCGCCCATCGAGCCAGGCCGGCCTGCCGGATCACCCAGACGGCCCTCAACGATGAAGGTCTCCGCTGCCCGGCCTTCAGCGACTTGCTGCAAACGTATGCTCGCACCTTCTTGGCGGATCTCCTTCGTCATGGCTGAGCAGCCGATCCCCCCTGAACCGATTGCAATCGTCGGGATCGGCTGCCGCCTCCCGGGCGGGGTGTCCGGTCCCGAGGATCTCTGGGCACTGCTGCGTGAAGGCCGCGAAGCCATTGGCGAGATCCCAGCTGATCGCTGGGATCTGAACCATCATTTCAACCCCGATCCCCAGGTCCCCCTGCGCCAGCATCTGCGCCGCGGCGGGTTCGTGGATGGGATCGATC
This sequence comes from Synechococcus sp. CBW1004, assembly GCF_015840715.1. Lineage (NCBI taxonomy): Bacteria > Bacillati > Cyanobacteriota > Cyanophyceae > Synechococcales > Synechococcaceae > Synechococcus > Synechococcus sp. CBW1004. Next base: position 2,040,600 of record NZ_CP060397.1, read on the forward strand.
AGTTCGACCCCTCCTTTTTCGGCATTTCCCCGCGGGAGGCCGTCTGCATGGATCCCCAGCAGCGTCTGCTGATGGAGGTGAGCTGGCAGTGCCTGGAAGATGCCGGGCAGCCCGCCGAGGACCTGCGCGGCAAGCCGGTCGCCGTGGTCATGGGGATTTCCAGCGCTGATTACAGCACGCTGCTCTGGATTTCACGATCTGATTATGGCCTGCCGGATAACGAGCCGTTCATTCTGCCGGGAAACACAGGCTGTATTGCCGCCAATCGCCTCTCCTATTTCTTTGATCTGAGGAAGCTCTGATCAAGACCGGGAATTGAGCGCAAGCGTGTCTCATTCTCGCCAATGAGACACAAGTGGGGTATTTTGTCCTTGGCTACTCGCCAGGTACTCCAATCCAGGGCCTGACTGGCTTATTTCTCGTGAGTTCCCCGATCATTTTTGGCTGCTCACCCTCAAGATGGCACACTTATTCTGTCATTTACGCTGTAGAAGGACAACGTTCGCGCACCATCCAGAGATTGGCGAGGGCAAACAGCATCGTCAGCTTGAGGTTGTTCTTGCGGATGCCTCGGTAGAAGACCTTCCGAAATCCAAACTGGCACTTGATGATCCGAAATGGATGCTCCACCTTTGCCCTGACATGTGCTTTCGCCGCCTCCATCAGATCCAGCAGTCTTCCCTCTGGGGTGTCCGGTAGAACTCGGCGCTGTCCGGGCTTCATGGCGATGCGCATCTCTGCTTCGCAGTCCTTGAACGCCTCACGCTTTTCGATGCCGATGTGGCCAGAGTCGCCGTAGATCACGCGTTCCTCGCCATGGACGCGATCGGGTGCCGTGTTCAGCTCATGGACGTTGGCAGCCGTGCTCACCACGGAATGGACCAGACCCGAGGCTGCATCCACACCGATGTGGCACCGCATCCCAAAGAACCACTGGTTGCCTTTGGCCACCGAGTGCATTTCAGGATCCCGCTCGCCCGTCTTGTTCTTGGTTGAACTGGGAGCGTTGATGATTGTGGCATCGAGGATCGTACCCTCCTTAAGCATCACGCCCTTCTCCCGCAGGCTCTGGTTCACCGTCTCCAGGATCTGCTCTGCTATCCGATTCTCTTCCAGGAGGTGGCGGAAGTTCAGGATCGTCGTCTCGTCAGGGATCCGGTCCTCAACCATGTCGATCCCAGCAAAGCGGCGGAAGCAGGGGGTATCGATCAGCATCTCCTCCATCAAGGGATCGGAAAGCGTGAACCACTGCTGCAGCAGGTGGATGCGCAGCATCACCTCCAGCGGAAACGGTGGGCGCCCGCCCTTGGCAGAAGGCCTGTGGTACACAGGCGAAATCAAGGCCAGGAAAGGATCCCAGGGCACTGTGGCTTCCATCTCATCGAGGAAGCGCTGCCGGCGCGTTTTCTTCTTGGCGTAGGTCTGCTCGTAGTCCGTGAAACCCAACTGGAGGGGGGCCGCCATCCGCTGCCAGTCTCATTATTGGAACTGTACTGATTCTATCGGGTTTTTCAGGGGTTCCCTGAAGGGTCCCAGTTTCACGGTCGACACCGCCTGTTCGTCCTCGCTCGTTGCTGTTCATCTGGCCTGTGAAGCCATCTGGCGTGGTGAGGCCAGCGCGGCCCTGGCCGGCGGTGTCCAGGCCCTGCTGCAGCCAGGCGTTCACACCATGTTCTGCAAGGCGGGCCTGCTGGCTCCCGATGGTCGCTGCAAGAGTTTCGATGCGGCAGCCAACGGCTATGTGCGCTCGGAAGGCGCTGGCGCGGTGTTGCTCAAGCCGCTCAGCGAGGCCCAGGCGGACGGCGACACGGTCTACGCCGTGATCCGGGGCACGGCGGTCAATTCGGATGGCCGCAGCAATGGCATGGTGGCCCCCAATTACCGCGCCCAGGTGGCCTGTCTGAAGGCTGCATTCCGGCGGGCCGGTGTGGATCCTTCCTCAGCCCAGTATGTGGAGGCCCATGGCACCGGCACCCGTCACGGGGATCCGATCGAACTGCGGGCCCTCGGCATGGTGCTCGGGCAAGGCCGCAGAGACGATCGCCCCTGCCGCGTTGGATCGGTGAAGACCAACCTGGGTCATTCCGAAACCGCCGCAGGCATCACCGGTCTGATCAAGGCGGCCCTGTGCGTGCACCATCGCCAGATCCCCCCCAGCCTGAACTTCCGCACCCCCAATCCCTCGATCGATTTCCAGGGCCTCAAGCTCAGGGTGCAGACGGCACTGGAGCCCTTCCCCCAGCCCGACGCGCCGGCGGTGGTGGGGGTGAGTTCGTTCGGCTTCGGCGGCACCAATGCCCACGTGGTGCTCGATGAAGCACCCCGGCAGCCGGCTCCAGCCCGCTACGGCCAGCAGCTGCCCCTGCAACTGCTCTGCCTCTCGGCCCGCACCGAGCCGGCCCTGCGCGCCCTGGCCGTGGCCACGGCAGATCAGCTCGAGCGGCAGCCCCAGTCGGGCTTCGAGGACCTCTGCGCCACGGCGAATCAGTGCCGCAGCCCGATGGTGAAACGGCTCACCTGTCTGGCTCCGGACCGGGCCAGCCTGATCCAGCAGCTGCGGGCCTTCAGTCAGGGGCAGGAGCTGCCGGGACTGCGCCACGGCCAGGCCTCCCGCCAGCCCGGTCGGCTCGCCTTCCTGTTCACCGGCCAGGGTTCCCAGGCCCCGGGCATGGCCCAGGGCCTCTACCAGGCCCATCCGGTCTTCCGTGAAGCCTTCGATCGCTGCACGGCCCTGCTCGATCCGCTGCTCGGTCAGCCCCTGGCGGAGCTGATCTTCCCCACCGAGGACCGGCGTGAGCAGGCGGCGGAGCTGCTCTCCCAGACCCGCTTCACCCAGCCCGCCCTGTTCGTGGTGGGTTATGCCCTCAGCCAGCTGTGGCTGAGCTGGGGGGTGCGCCCCGACCTGCTGATGGGCCACAGCGTCGGTGAGGTGGTGGCCGCTCACCTGGCCGGGGTGTTCAGCCTTGAGGACGCCCTGCGCCTGATCGAGGCCCGCGGCCGTCTGATGCAGGATCTGCCGGCCGGCGGCGGCATGCTGGCCCTGCTCACCAGCCAGGAGCGGGTTCAGCAGCTGCTCGCCACGCTCGCGGACGAGGCGGGCGCGTTGCACCTGGCGGCCATCAATGGCCCCACCAACATCGTGGTGGCCGGTGCCGTGGGGCCGCTGCAACGGCTGGAGGCCGCCGCCGCCGCCGCCGGTGTGCAGGCCCAGCGACTGGCGGTGTCGCATGCGTTCCACACCCCGGCCCTGCGGCCGATGCTGCCGGCGTTCGAGCAGGTGCTGCTCCAGATCCGCTTCAGCCCCCCGCGGATTCCCCTGGTCAGCAATGTCACCGGGCAGCTGATCGGCGCCGAGATCGCCACGGCCGAGTACTGGTGCCAGCACGTGATCAGCCCCGTGCGCTTCGGCGACGGGATGGCCGCCTGCAGCGGCATCTCCACGTTCATCGAAATGGGGGCCCGGCCCACCCTGATCGGCATGGGGCGTCACTGCCTGCGGGAGCCCTACCTGAGCTGGCTGCCCAGCCTGCGCCCCGGCCAGGAGGATCTGGCCGTCCTGCTCGACAGCCTGGCCCGGCTGCACGAACTCGGCCACAGCGTCGACTGGCGGGCCTTTCACCGCCCCTTCCCCCATCGGCGGGTCAAGCTGCCGGGCTATCCGTTCCAGCGGCAGCGCTACTGGTGGTCTCCGGTGGGGCAGGGGGAGGCGCCCAGCACCCTCTGGCGACAGTTCATCCACCCCGGTGGTTCCGGCGCCGCGCTGACGACGCTGCAGTCGGCCGCCGTCGCCGGCAGTCCCGCGACCGGCCTGCCGGCTCCTGCGCTGGCCGGCGCGGCGGCGGCCCTGGAACCGCTGGCCCTGCCCGGGGGGACGGAGCAGCGTCTGCAGACCTGGCTGTCGGCCGCCGCGCCGGAGGATCTGAGCGATCACCGCATCCGCAACCAGGTGGTGTTCCCGGCGGCGGGTTTCCTGCTGCTCGCCCTGCAGGCACTGCAGCAGCTGGAACGCCCCCTGGCACTGGCCGATCTGGAGCTGGACACGCCGCTGCGGCTCAGTGACGCGGCCACGACGCTGCAGCTGGTGCTGGGTGAGGCCATCGAGTTTCACAGCGCCGGCCCCGAGGCGGGCGCCGGATCCCCGGCCTGGCGTTGTCATGGCCGGGCCCGCCGGCCGCACGGCAGCGACGCCTCGGCCATCCCGCCCCCCTTCGCCCCGTTCGAGGCGCCGGCCGACGCCGCCGAGCTCGACCTGGACCACTTCTATGCGGCCCTGCGGCAGTTCGGGCTCAACTACGGGCCCAGCTTCCGTGGGTTGATCAGCCTGCGCCGCGCCGGCGGCGACCGGCCTGACGCGGACTCCCCCGGCGTTGGTCAGGGGGCTGGCCGGGCCTGGGCCACGCTGCAGCGTCCCCCTGGCGCCAGCGACTGGGCTCTGCTTGATGCCTGCTTCCAGGCGGTGGCGGCCACGCTGGATCCCGAGGCGTCCGCGGGCCAGCTGCTGCTGCCGGTGGGCCTGCAGGAGCTGAGCCTGGCGCGGCTGCCGCTCCCCGATCGCTTCGAGTGCCAGGTGCAGCTGCGCCACAGCGATGAGCCGGCTCTGGTGCTGGCCGATCTGCTGCTCTGCTCCAGCGGCGACGCCGCGAGCGCCCCCGAGGTTCTCGGCTGGCTGCGGGGCTTCCGGCTGCGGCGCCTGCCGCGCCAGGCCCTCGAGTGGCTGTTCCCGCAGGCGGAGGCGGAGCCGGCGGCTGGGGAGTCGCCGCAGGCCCTCAACCGTGATCTGGTGCGCCATCACTGGATTCCCTTGGCGACCGAAGAGCACCGCGACGGCGACGCCGATGCGCAGGGCCCTCCCGCGGAGGCGGATGTGCTCTGGATCGAGTCGGCCGATGCCGACCTGGAGACAGGGATCGCCGCGCTGCTGCAGCTGGCCCAGAAGGCCAGCGCCGGCAGCGCCACGACGATCTGGCTCGTGCTGGAAGGACAGTCCGCCACGGCCCATGCCCTGGCGGCCATGGCCCGGACCGCGGCCCTGGAGGCGGGCCGCAGCACCTGGTTCACCCTGTGGCTGCCGGCTGGGGCGCGCCGCGACAATCTCAGCATTCCCTGGGGCGCCATCCAGTGCCTCGCCCAGGAGGAGGCCACGCTCGCCTTCGATGGTGCGCAGCTGCAGCGGGGCCGGCTGCTGCCGGTCCATCCCGAGCGGTTCCGCTACGGCACCGCCAGCTTCGGCCTCCTGGAAAGCCTGCACCCTGCTCCTCTCCCCCCCCAGAGCCCGGCCCGTGGCGAACTGGAACTGGTGGTGGAGGCCACCGGCCTCAATTTCCGCGATGTGCTCAACGCCCTGGGGCTGTTGCGCGAGTACAGCCGTCAGCTGGGCATGGATGAGGCGGCCCGGGTTCCCTTCGGTGGCGAATGCGTCGGCCGTGTCGTCGCGGTCGGGGAGGGGGTGGATCCCGCCCTGATCGGCCAGCGGATGCTGGCGGCGCTGGCGGTGGGCAGTCTCGCCAGCCATGTGGTCACGCGCGCCGAGCTGTGCGTGCCTCTGCCCGAGGCGATGTCCATCGAGGTGGGCGCCAGCCTCAGCACAGCCTTCCTCACCGCGGTCTATGGACTGGACACCCTGGCTCAGCTGAAGCCTGGCGAGACGGTGCTGATCCACGCGGCGGCCGGTGGCGTCGGTCAGGCGGCGGTTCAGGTGGCCCAGCGTCTCGGTGCGCGGGTGTTCGCCACGGCCAGCGATGCCAAGCACGCCCTGCTGCTGGAGCAGGGCGTCGAGGCGGTGTTCGATTCCCGATCCACCCTGTTCGCCGAACAGCTGCTCGCCCGCACCGATGGCCGTGGCGTCGATGTGGTGCTCAACAGCCTCAAAGGCGAGTGGGTGGACGCCAGTTTCCGCGCCCTGGCCCGGGGCGGCCGCTTCGTCGAACTGGGCAAGATCGAGATCTGGAGCCGCACCGAAGCGGAGCAGCGCCGCCCCGATGCCCGCTACCTGCCGTTCGATCTGCTCGAGGTGGCTGCGGCCGATCCCGGCCTGATCCAGCAGCTGCTGCGCGACATCCTCACCCGCGTCGACAGCGGAGCGTTCCGACCCATCCCGCTGCAGAGCTTCCCGATCGAGCGGACCGAGGAAGCCTTCCGGCTGATGGCCCAGTCCCGGCACATCGGCAAGGTGGTGATTCAGCTGCAGCCGCGCACGCCGACCGGTCTGGCCATCCGCCCGGCGGGCACGTATCTGATCAGCGGCGCCTTCGGCGGCATCGGTCGCCTGCTCTGCTCGTGGCTGGCCGACCAGGGGGCCGCTTCTCTGCTGTTGCTGGCCCGTCCCGGTGGCCGCGATCCCGAGCAGCGGCGGGAGCTGCTGGCCTCCCTCACGGCCAGGGGCCTGGCCGTGCAGGTGCTGGAGCTGGATCTGGGCTGCGCCGGCGAGGGCGGCCACCGGGTGGTTGATGCCCTGCGCGCAGCCCTGGCCGGGCTGCCACCGGATCAGCCGCTGCGGGGGGTGTTTCATGCCGCCGGCGTGCTGGATGACGGCCTGATTCCCACCCAGACGCCGCAGCGGATCGCGGCCGTCATGGCTCCCAAGCTGGCCGGCTGGCAGCAGCTGGATCGGGCGCTGCAGGCCAGTGGCGCCGATCCGGAGCTGGTGGTGATGTTCAGTTCGATGGCCTCCCTGATCGGTTCGCCCGGCCAGTCGGGGTACAGCGCCGCCAACGGGGCCCTCGACGGACTGATGCGGGCTTCCGCGCGTCCTGGTTGGCTGTCCCTTCAATGGGGGCCCTGGGCCAGCGGTGGCATGGCCGCAGCCCTCGATCCGCAGCAGCAGCAGCGCCTGCAGGCCTTCGGCCTGCGCCTGCTGGAGCCTGCGCTCGCCCTGGAGCGCCTGGAGCGGGCCATCCGGCAGGAACTCGCCGGCCCGGTGGCTGTGATCGATGTCGACTGGCAGACCCTGGCGCGCCAGGCACCGGAGCGCCAGGCGAGGGCTCTGGAAGCGCTGGTGCGTTCCTCTGCGCGGGACGAGGAGTCGCCAGAGGCGGCTGAGCCGGCCTATTTGCTCACCCTGAGACAGATCCCGGCGGCGGAACGCTTGTCGACCCTGATTGCGTTCATTCAGAAGCAACTGGCGACGGTGATGGGCATCGTTGACAGTGACCAGATCGACCCTGGTGAGCCGCTGTTCAATCTGGGCCTGGATTCATTGATGGCCCTGGAACTGATGGTCCTCCTCGAGAAAAATCTGGGCATCAAGCTGACTGAATCGCTGGTCTTTGAATATCCAACAATCGAGGCGCTTTCGGGCTATTTCATGCAGGAACTGTTCCGTGATGATGGCTCCTCTGCGACCAGCATTCCGACTGAATCGCTGAGCAGTCACCAGGTCGAGCAGGCGACCGACATGCCTCCGCAAGATGGGTCTGCGGTTGATGAGCACGTCTCTGAATCGCGCATTGAGCAGGAACTGGAGGAGATCGGTTCGCTCGATGCCAGTGAGCTGCTGCGGCAGCTCAGAGGTTGATGAGGGCGCTGATCAGCACCGCCATCAGCTGACGATCTGGCCGTCGTCAATCTTGATGACCCGATCCGCCATGTCGATGACGCGCGGATCATGGGTGGCCATCAGCACAGCGATGCCGTGCTCCCGAGCCCTTGACTGCATGGTGAGCACCACATCGCGCCCCGTGGCCCGATCCAGGGAGGCTGTGGGCTCATCCGCCAGGATCAGTTTCGGCTCACAGGCCATCGCCCGTGCGAAGGCCACCCGCTGCTTCTGGCCACCGGACAGCATCGATGGGTAGGAATGGATCTTGCTTTCCAGGCCCAGGTCAGCCAGCAACTCGGTGGCCCGACGGGAGCGTTCCTTGTGGGTATGCCTGAGAGTCACCTCCATCGCCACCTGTACATTCTGAAGTGCCGTGAGAAAGGGCATCAGATGGTGGGCTTGAAAAACAATCCCGATTTCGGATCGCAGTCGCAGCAGCTCCTGATTGCTGCAACCACGCAATTCCCTGCCCAGCACCCGTAGAGAGCCGCTCTGTGTGGGCTTGAGACCGCCGATGAGGGTCAGCAGTGTTGTCTTGCCACATCCCGAAGGCCCAACCAGAGAAACGAACTCTCCAGCGGCCACGGAAAAACACACATTCTTGAGTACAGAGGTCGCCAGATCTCCAGCCTGGTAGACATGGCTCAGATCATTGGCGATGATCGCATAGCCGTCTGATTCCTGCATGAATAAGGTGGCATTGTCGGTGGATGAGTGGGCTCGATCTGCTTAGCCAAAGAGCTCCGAAGGATCGGCGTCATTCAGTTTTGACATCGCAAACAAGGAAGAGGCGCAGCACATGGAAACAATCAATAGGAATGTGGCAACGACCGTCTTAAGGGGCAGATCCATGGGCAAGGAGGTGTTGGCTGTGATCAGCATGCACAGGATTGAACTCACCAGCCAGGCCACTGGGAAACCCAGCACCGAAAGGATCAAGCCTTCGTTAAAGACGATCCGTTCCAGTCTCAAGCGCCGATAGCCGATCGACATCATCAGGGCGTAAGCAGGAAGATGAAAGGTGACATCCATGCTCAGCAGTTGATAGACCATCATGCTGCCAACGGACAATCCCATGACCGCACAAAAAGCGAACACTGTCCCAATGGGTTTGCTGGTTGACCAATAACTTTTTTCGGTGGAAACAAGGTCATCCCTAGTCATGATGGTCACGTCAGGGGACAGAGATTTTCTGATCCGGGATGCCGTTTGCACGGGATCCGCGCCCGGCCTGAGTTTGACCAAGCCAAGCTCGATGATTCTTTCTTCCTTGGGTGGGAAGATAGCATTGATGGTGTTGATATTTGTGATGAACGACGCGTCGTATCCAAAGGAGGGTCCCAGTCGCACCAAGCCTGCAACCCTGAGCCTGTGATCATTGACAAAAGCGTTAACCGTCTTTCCAGAGTTGAATAACTCTTTGACGGGCCCAAACTCAGGTCTTGACAATACATCGTAGAGCACACGGCTCTCCACCGTCAGCTTCCCTTGCTGTTCCTTCACGGCGGGGTCATTAAAGACCGGCTGGCTGGGATTGATTCCAATCCCAATGGACCATCTGCTCATGTCATCGCCTGGGAGGCGCCACTTCACATATCGCCATCGAACTGGGTAGATATCATCAACGGATTTGTCTGCGTAAACATCTGCGAGCCGCGATTCAGGAAAACCGGCAATGCCTGTCAGGCTTGCTGATTGAGGATTCAGGACAACAAGATCGGTGTTGAACTTGTTGAAGATAGCGACACTGGAATTGTAGAGGGCATCCTGAATAGCAAGCTGCATCAAGATGAGAATAGAGGCGAACGCCACCCCAAGCACGGCAACCAGGAGCTTTGTTGGTTGCTTCTTCAGCAGCAGCCAGGCGATGGGGATTCTGCGCTTGCTGAAAGGATCAAAAGAAAATCTTTTCATTTCTGGAATATGGCCACCACTTTGGCGCCAGTCAGTTTAGAAACAATCGCAGATTGATCGGGTTGGATTCTGACTTCCACGTCAATTGTCCGGGCCTCCCAGTCCGAGTCATCCCGCGGGTCCTGGGATAACTGTTTGCGGTTTCCAATCTTCTGTGAAATGCGGCTTACTGTCCCATTCAGCCTTTGCGGAAAGCTCATGTTCTCACTGCGGAGAATCACGTCTTGGCCAAGGTGAATCTGGCGAATATTGTCTTCATTGACTTGGATGACTGCCATCATCTGGTCAGTGGCCCCAAGTTCCATGACACCTCGTGGACTGGGTCGCTCGCCTGTGCGAACAAGAACCTTAAGAATGGTGCCTGAAATCGGTGCTCGGAGAAACGAATACTGACGTTCGGTCTCGCTCTTGTTCAGTTCCGCAATGGCTTCGCGAAGCTGAGATTTCAATTCCAGGAGCTTGAGCTCCTTGATTTCCAGCTCCGCTGCCGGGAAAACCCCTTGCTTGGCGAGTTGTCGATACCGCTTGGTTTCGTTTTCGAGCAGGCGGGCCTGAGATTTGATCGAGGCAATCCGTGCGATGACGAGTTCTTTTTGGCTATCGACGCGTTGGAGAGTATCAAAGACGGCTAGAATCTGACCCTTTTCAACCTGTTGCCCCTCGTCGACATTGAGAGACTGAATTCTTGGAGCGCCTTCGGTGACCTGGATGGGAGCGGCCAACACACGAACCTTGCTGACCGGCTCCAGATAACCCAGCGCCGAAAAGTTGCCGGATCGGGCTGGCTGGATTGAAGCCTGGGGCCTGGGTGTCGTGCCAGCGACAGGGGTTGGAGTTGTTTTGGACGCCGCAGTGAAGAAACGAAGCAAGGCGACCGCGCCCAGTGCCACAACCAGCAACGGGAAGATAGGTCGTAAATGTTTGTTCATTAACGCGACATTTGAATGAGAAAAATCAAGCAGCCTTTCGGAATGCTCCTGGCGTGGCGCTGGTGCGCGCCCCGTCAACTGCAATGGATGTCTGGATCACTTTACCCGAATGGGGACAATTTCTGCGGCGTCTTGTTTTGACACACTCATGCTACGATCGGGGCCGGTCGGTCGGTTGAGCTGCCCAATCCACGATGGTTGAGGAGTCCCGGGTCATGGGCAGCGGTCTGGAGCGGGGATCCTCGCGCCCCCTCAAGCTCAACGGTGTTGAGCAGTACATGCATGCCGATCATCGGCGCGACTATCCGATCTTTTATTATCACGTCGTCGCTCTGAAGGCCTCGTTTTCAAGGCAGCAGCTTGAGGCTGTGATTGAGTCCGTGAGTCGCTCCGATCCGCGTGTGACAGCTCTGTTGGCGAGGGGGCCCGATCGCAGGGCTCGGTTGGAAGTGTCCGACTCGACTGTGTCAGGGCCCAGTCTGGATTGGGTTGAATCGGATGATCCTCAATCAGAGAGTCAGTCTGAATCAGCGCGTCAATTCTGGGAAAGCAGGCATTGCTTGCCGCGTCCTGCGGTCCGATTCCTGGCCATCAGGACCCGAGGCAATGGCGCAGTCGTCACCCGGCTTTTTGTGGAGGTCTATCACGCTCTCTTTGATGGCTTGTTCACACTGCAGTACATGGGTGAGATCATCCGTGGTGTGCTGTCCTGCTCATCGTCTGATCAGGATGGGTCTCTCCGCAGGCAGGCTTCTCTGGATGAGCCAGCGGATCTCAGTGAGGACGCCGCGAGAGCGTCCTCTCCCGGTCTGTTGGCCTACGTGAAGACCTTGTCTCCGTTCCTCGGGAATTCATCCGATCCCTTGGTCAGGCACCGCAATGCCAAGGCCGGACAATGGCAAAGCGTGCTGATCGACAACAGTTCTCTGTGGCCGATTCATGGTGCCCAAGTGCTTGAACTTCGCGGCCCCCAGCTCCGAAGCCTCAAAATTGCTGCGGCCAAAATGGGCAGCAATCTCAATGGCCTCTTGATGGCAGCAATTTTCTGTTCGATCAGGCAATTCTGGGAGCAAGCAGGCTCGCGCAACCACAGGATCTGTTTTTGCATTCCTGTCAGCCTCAGATCGCGTCGAGGCCGTTTGCGCCCAGTCAACAGCATCAGTTATGTGTTTCTGAGGCGCAGTACTCGACGTGCTGAGTCCTTGTCCGAGTTGGCGCAATGGGCGACCCAGTCGCTGGCTCTGAAGTCAACTTCAGAGATGGCCCAAGTGATGACAAATGTGTTCGAACTGATGGCCAGGTCCCGCGTGTTGTTGCCCCTGGTGACGCGTTTTCCCGGTAGCATGTCCACGGTGATTGTCTCCAATGTTGGCAATATCAATCAGGCGATCCATGGGTCAGCAAAGCTGCGGCCGTCAAAAGCGGAGTCGCCTGTGTCGATTTACACGGGAATCACCTACCTCCGTCCGGGTAGTCAGGCAGGTTTCGGGATCTCGGAGTTGGATGGGAATCTGACCATCAGCGGGGTTTTCGATACGCTCAGTTTGGCTCCTGCCGACTGTGAAGCTGTGATGAATCATCTGCGCCATCGGCTCGCTGAGGTCGTCGCCGGAAGCACGAATGATGTGCTTCCCTAGTGTGCCGTCCCGCAAATAGCCGCTACAATATGAAGTGTCTCCCGAGGGGGTCGTTTCATGCCAAGCGGGCGCCCCATGGCTCCTCTGGAGCTGTCGGCTGATGAGGCCAGCCAGCTCCAGAGCCTGGCTGGATCAAGGTCCTTGCCCCATTCGATCGTTCAGCGGGCGCAGATCGTCCTGGCCTGCGCAGCTGGTGACACCAACACCTCAGTTGCCAAGCGATTTGGCGTTCGCAGCGCAACGGTGGGCAAATGGCGGCAGCGCTACCTCGATCTGGGGATCGAGGGGCTGCACGACGAGCTCCGTTCAGGCCGCCCGCGGACCTATGAGGACGACACGGTGGCGGAGGTGATCAACCGAGCCCTGCAGAGCAAGCCAACCGATGGCAGCACGCACTGGAGCGCTCGGACTTTGGCCGCAGAAACAGGGATCTCCAAGTCCACGGTTCACCGCTGGCTGCAGACCTTCTCGCTCCAGCCCCACCGGCAGAAATCGTTCAAGCTCTCCACCGATCCGTTCTTTGTGGAGAAGGTTCGGGACATCGTTGGCCTGTACCTGAACCCGCCCGACAAGGCGATGGTGCTCTGCGTCGACGAGAAGACGCAGATCCAGGCCCTCGACCGCACCCAACCGCTGCTGCCCATGGGGCTGGGCTACGTGGAGGGTGTGACGCATGACTACATCCGCCACGGCACCACGACCCTGTTTGCCGCGCTGGACGTGGCGACCGGTGAGGTAATCACTCAGTGCAAACCCCGGCACCGCCACCAGGAGTTCCTGGGGTTCCTCAGGCAGATCGAGAAGTCCGTCCCCGAGGATCTGGACCTGCACTTGATCGTGGACAACTACTGCACCCACAAGCACGCCAAGGTGCGTGCCTGGCTGGCCCAGCGTCCCCGTTTCCACGTCCACTACACCCCCACCTACGCCTCCTGGCTCAACCAGGTGGAGCGCTGGTTTGGACTGATCACCCAGCGGGCAATCCGGCGCGGCAGCTTCTCCAGCGTCAAAGAGCTGATCGCCAGGATCGAGCAGTTTGTGGCCGCCTACAACACGACCAAGGCCCCGTTCAACTGGACGGCGACAGCTGACTCAATCCTGGAGAAGCTCCAGCGGCTTTGTGCGCAAATCTCTGGGACGGCACACTAGGAGGTCGTCGCACGTTGCCCACCGACCCAAGGGGCTCGGTCGAATTGCCGTCAGGCATTACAAGGGATGCCCCCTCATGCAACTGCCAACGAGGCCCTGAACAGCTTGAGGATGTTGTGGGTGGTGGCCATCAGGCTCCATTCCCCATTCACCTTCTCCAAACCGCGTAGCCAGAACCGATCCAGCCCTCTCGAGCTCTTGATCTGACCGAACACCGGCTCCACGATCGCCTTGCGCAGCGCATAGATCGCTTGGCCGGTCTTGGAACTGATCTTGCGGTCCATCCGGCCGCGGGTATCCAGATCTTTGGGGGCTCGCCCCCGTGTTCGCCTTGGCCATTGGCCATGCTGTTTCCTGCTTGTGGCATGTAGGCCTCCAGTCCTCGTTGCTTGTAGGCTTCCAGCTTCGAAGGATTGCCGTACCCATTCAGGGGGGCGGGACAGCTCATCGCGAACATCGATACGACTGAACCCTTGACGTCGGCTTGAATCCCGGTTGCATCTCAGGCAGAGACTTCCTGCGATGACCACCCCTCCGGCCGGGATTTCAGAAGCGGACTGGGCTTCCACTCCGGTGGGCGTGAGGGCTGGCTTCCTTGAGGTTCTTGCACAGCTCCAGAGACAACAGCAGGAGAACGACCAGCTCCGAGCGCAGCTCACCGACCTGGCGACGGAACTGGCCAGCCTGCGCGAGCGGATCGGCCGCAACTCCCGCAACTCCTCCAAGCCGCCCTCCAGTGACGGCACGGGTTTTAAGCCGCCCACCCGCTGCAAAGGCACTGGTCGCAAGCGGGGTGGTCAGCAGGGGCACCCGGGAGCAGGGCCGGAGCTGCTGCCGATCGCGCGTGTGGATGAGGTGCTCGAGCACCACCCGGACGCCTGCCGCCGCTGCGGCACCCTGCTACAGGGGGAGGATGCGGAGCCGCTGCGCCATCAGGTGATCGAGATTCCACCGATCAGCCCGGTGGTGATCGAACACCGTCTGCACCGTCTGGTCTGCCCCTGCTGCTCCACCAGCACCTGCGCCGAGCTGCCGGCGGATGTGGAGCCCAGCCGCTACGGCCCACGCCTGAGCGGCCTGGTGGGACTGCTGGGCAGCGCCTTTCCCCTGAGTTTCGGCCGAACCCAGGCGCTGCTGGATCAGCTGCTGGGTGTGGAAATCAGCCGCGGCGCTATCGCCACCATCCGGGCACGTCTGAGCGCAGCCCTGCAGCAGGCGGTGGAGGAAGCCCTGGAGGTGGCCCGGCAGCAGCCGGTGGCCTACGTGGATGAAACCGGCGCCCCCACCGGCAACGCCGACGGTTGTAATCCTGCTGGCAGGCGCGGCTGGCAGTGGGTCATGGTCACACCACTGGTTACGGTGTTCCTGCAGGGCCTGAGCCGCTCAAGTGCAGCGGCAATGGAGCTTCTGGGCCATACCTTTGCAGGGATCGTGGTGAGTGATCGCTTCTCGGCCTACAACCACCTGCCCGTGGAGCAGCGGCAGCTGTGCTGGGCCCACCTGATCCGGGATCTGGCGGCCATCGCTGAACGCCAGGGCGCCAGCAGGGAGATCGGAGCCCAGATGCTGGCTCTGCAGCAGCATCTGTTCGCTCACTGGCACCAGTGGAAGAGCGGAGCGATCGACCGGCCCCAGCTCCTGCATCGATGCCACCCCCTCCGCTTGGCGTTCGAGGCCACGCTGCAGCGGGTGGTGGATCTGGGCTGTGAGCGGGGCGAGCAAACGCCCTGGGCCCAGACGGTGCGAACCTGTCGCCAGTTGCTGCAGCGCAAGCAGGCGCTCTGGACTTTTCTGCAAACGCCAGGGATCGAGCCCACCAACAACGCTGCCGAGCGGGCACTGCGGCAATCGGTGATTCACCGCAAGATCAGCCATGGCGTCCAGTCCTCCGGCGGCGCCATCTGCCGCAGCCGGTTGCTCACCGTCACCGCCACCCTGCGGCAGCAGGGCCGCGATGTCTGGCAATTCCTGGAGCAGGCCTGGATTGCCCATCGCCTCGGCGGCGTGATGCCATCGCTGGTGCCGGATCGCTGAGGCAGCGATCACACGTGGAAGGAACAGATGGCCCCTCTCAGAGGAGAGATCGGAGATTGACTGACGCACTGGGGTGTCCCGACCCCTGAACGCTTACGGATTGCCTTAGCCCACATCTGTGATCAGGGCATCCGGCAGCCTACCGGTATTCGCCTGGATCTGTTCCATCATGGACCGCAGGGGCATCGCATTGCTGGGCTGCTAGCTGGCACCGATCGCCACGATCGCCATCGACTGCTTCATGGCAGTTGTTGCCCTGGAACCAGCCCTTGTATCCCCTGAGGATTGGGCTTGTCGGAGTCGCTGTAATTCCTTTGTGTGCTGGGCTTTGGGTGGCCTGCTGCATTGCTCGGGAGTGTTCGAGATGGCGTCGATTTCGGCCAGGAGAAGTGCGGGGTCTTCGATTGCCGTCAAGACAGCCATGACCCTATTTGACATTGTCTGGTGAGGCAATCTATCGCATCCCCTCTGGTGGACGAGGTCTGCGGCCCTGATCTATGCATTTCGTTTCATCTGCGGATTTCTGTGGCTTGCTCGTGCAGGCGTCTTCGCGCGGATCTTTCTCGTGCTTCAGGCCTGGCCCCGCGGCTGCCGAGCATGGTCGTGCTTCACGGCGCAGCCTTGCTCAGGGGTACGTCGTTCACCGCCGGCAGGGGGCTGCCCGGCTTGATCAGGTCAAGCTGAATCTGCACCTGCTGCACGGCTCTGAGGTTGCGGGCCACCGGTCCGTCGGGGGCCAGCAGGGGTCGCTGCTGGGGAAGATCGAAATACACAAGGCCTTTCTCCACCTCGCGGAAGGCCTGCGGCGAGAGTCCCTCCCGGCTCGCCACCACCGGGATCGCCAGATCGGGCTGGTGACGCCGCAGGCGGTGGGCGGCCTGCCAGGCCCGGAGCAGCTTCGGCAGGACCTCTCCCCACCGCTCCAGTGCCTTGGGATCCACCACGAGGATGTCGAAGATCTCCCCGGGGATCTCGCGGCTGTCGAACAGCCTGATGGCCGCGGCCTGTCGCCTGGCCTCCTCGCTGTAGGGCGGGAACAGGGCGGCGGCGTCCACCCTGCCGGCGGCCAGGGCGGCCGGGATCTCCGCCAGGGGCAGGTGCAGCACCTCGACGTCCCGCAGGCTGAGCCCTTCGCGTTCCAGCGCTCGGCTCAGCACGTAACTGCCGAGGGTGGACTGGGTGACCGCCACCCTGCGGCCTCGCAACTGGGAGATGCTGGTCACTCCAGGCCTGGCAAGCAGCTGATCCCCGCCGCGGGATTCATCCAGCACCAGCACCACCACCGGACAGCGGTCGGGGGCGCGGGCGCAGATGTCAACCGCCTCCACGGTGGTGAGCGGGGCGATGGCCAGCTCGCCCTGCAGGTAGGCATGGACGATCCCCTGGGGATCGGCGAACTCCTCGGTCTTGAGCGTGAAGCCCTGCGCGCCGTCCAGGCCCTGTTGCTCGGCGAGATACAGGTACTCGTATCCCGGCCAGCTGGAGACCGGCACGGTCAACACGGCCGGACGTGATGCGCAGCCGCCGAGGAGGGCGACCAGCAGGGGGAAGACGCGGACCCGGCCGGGGCGGAAGCCCGCCTGAGTGTGAGGGTCCTGAACGCGCTTGCGAGTGGATCTGTGGAGGGGCGAAATCCACAGCACGGAATCAGGCAACCACCTCATGCCGCCAAGGTAGGTGCGGGTATGGACGTTGTCCGGAGGTTGAGGCCGCCGAGAACGTCCCGCTCAGGCGGTCCATGGGGTCGCATCGGAAGGGCCTTCTGTGCACGCGCGGGCGACCCGCAACCGGATGGGGGGCTCGGCCTCTGGAGGGACCTGGCTGTCTGATGCGGCAGACGGCTCGGTCCCTGCCCGGGGGACTCACCAGCTGACGCCGTGCAGCTTGGGAAGCGGTGCGGTCTTGAAGGTGATGGCGAACAGGCGCGGAATCAGGCGGCTGTTGTAGACGCGGAACTCGCGCAGCACGCTGGCGCCTTCCTCACGCACGGCCTGGTTGAGCACCACCGAGCCATCGGGATCGGAGACGGAGCGGTGGAAGGTGCCGGGGGGAATGCGCAGGATGTCGCCGCCGGTTTCGAGACGGACGATGTGATACGGATAATTCCAGCCGAAATTGACCAGATAGAAGGTGCGGCCGCCGTTCAGGGCCAGCAGGTTGTCCTCCTGGTGGGGGTGCAGATAGAACTGCCAGGCGCCGGTCTTCTCCTCGTTCGGCGGGCTGACGGCCGGTCCGCTGTGGATCACCAGATCGCGGGCGTTCGACGTGGCAACCGTGATGTCGAAGAAGCGGACGGCGGGGGTATCGCGGAACTTCTCGTAGGGCAGCAGCTCGAACATCGGCGCCCGTTGTCGGCTTTCGTGCAGAGGTTCGCCGGAGGGCAGGCTGGCGGTCATGGCGGAGGCTGCGACGTCGCAGGCCGGGGCTTGGGAATGGGCCAGTGAACAGAGCCCGGGGGGCGCTGATCGTGCTCACGGCTACGAAAAGCCCGTTTCCACAGGCCAGTTCCGCGGCTGTTTGTCCGCTGCCCTGTCTGGAGGGTTCACGCGGTTACACCACCGCCCTCCGGCGCTCGAGGAGCGACCGACGGCAGAATCATTCCTGGCTCGCTCGTGGTCGCGTCCGGCCGGTCAGTCGCTCAGTCGATCAGTCGATCAGCGCACTCAGATGCCGCGCACCTGCCATTCCCCGGCCAGGGGGCGTGAGGCCGGCACGAGCCGGGCTCCCTGGGCCTCCAGCTCCAGATTCACCACCTGGGCGCGACCCCGGTCCTTGGCGACGTAGAGGGCGGCGTCAGCGCTGCTCATCAGCTCACTGAGTCCGAAGCCGCCGGGGCCGGCGCTGGAGGCCGCCCCGATCGACAGACTCACCCGCACCGGCCTGTCGGCTCCGACCTCCATGTCGTGACAGGACACCTGGGCCAGGGTGCGGCGCAGCATCGCCATCGCCCCCTCGGCGGGGAGCTGCACCAGGATCACGAACTCATCACCGCCGAGGCGGCCGACCAGGTCGTTGCTGCGGACCGACGCGCGCAAGACATCGGCGACCCGGCGGATCACCTCATCGCCGGCGTCGTGGCCGTAGGTGTCGTTGATGCCCTTGAAGTGATCCACGTCGATCAGAGCCAGGGTCATCGGTGCGCGCTCCGGCTCGGCGCGGCGCAGCAGGTCGGAGGCGGTTTCCAGGAAGGCGGCACGGTTGAAGATGCCCGAGAGGGAATCCACCTGGGCCAGCTCCAGAAGCTGGGGAATCAGGCGCTGCCGCAGCCGCAGCATCAGTCCCACACAACCGGCCACCAGGGGCAGCAGCCCGGCCAGGAACACCCACACCATGAACCGCAGGGCGTCGGGGCCGGCCTCACTGGCGTCGATGACGGTGATCAGCGTGGCCTGGTCGCCGAAGCGTCGGTTGCCCTCCAGGGCCAGGGGGTACTGGCGGCGGCTGCTCAGGGTCTCCCCCCCGATCCAGGGCAGGGCTCCCTGGAACTGCTGGGCGTCGCGGCTCAGGCAGGCGAGCAGGGCGGAGGCCGACGGGCAGTCGGCAAACAGCTGCCGCAACGGCTTCTGCCGTGGCATCGCCAGCACCGAAGCGAGCGACATCCCCACCATGGCGTTGTTGGAGGCGGCCAGCACGATTCCGCGTTGATCGACCACCAGGGCTGAGGTTTCCTGCGGCCGCGTCGAGGTGATCTGCTGCAGCTGTCGCTGCAGGTTGTACATGGGCTGATAGCTGGTGAGCCCCACGCTCAACTGGCGCTGCAGATCCTGGGCGTCGCGCTCCAGCATCCTGGCGCCCTGGGAGAGCACCAGCGCGCCCGCCAGGACGGCCATCAGGGCTGAGGCTCCCGTCGCCACGAGGATCACCTCCAGCCACAGGCTGCGGTTCACCCTTCCCTGCAGCAGCGGCGAGGTGCCCAGGAGTGCCAGCCGGCTGCGGATCATGGTTTCTCCAGAAAGTCCGTGCTCAGCTCAGGCCGGGGGGCATCGGGACGGATGCGGCCCGCCCTCTGCATCAGTGCACTCATCCGAGCCATGGAGCGCGCCAGCGGACCATCGGCCGCCAGCAGGCGGCGCTGCTGTTCGGGCCCCGGGTAGCGCAGACCCTCTTCCGTGCGCCGGAATTGCTCGGGCGTCATGCGCTGGCGGCCGGCCATCAGCGCCACAGAGGGCCCCGGGCGTTGCCTGGCCTCCTCATGGGCGGCCCACCAGGTGTGCACCAGAGCCCTGACCGCGTCCGGATGGCGACGGGCGAACTCCGGATCCACCGCCAGCACATCCACCACTTCTCCAGGCAGGGCGGCGCTGCTGAACAGCTCCTGGAAGCGCGGGTCATCGCGCAGCGGGAGGTCATGGGGCGCGTAGGTGACGATTGCGTCGAGCCTGCCGGCCTGAAGGCTGCGCACGAGCGCCTCCGGACCGTCGTAGATGAGCGTCATGCCTTCGAGGTTGACCGGTCGATCCCCGAAGCTGCTCAGCAGCAGGTACTGACCCAGGACCGAGGCCTCCAGCCCGACGCGACGGCCCAGCAGCTGCTCAGGACGCTGGATCTCCCGTCGGGCGATCAGCCGATCGGCCCCCAGCGATTCGTCGAGGACCAGCACCAGCAGGGGACAGCGTCGGGGGCTCTCCTGGCAGATGGCGATCGCCTCGGGAACGGTGGTGGCGATCACGTCCACATCGCCGTTGCTGTAGGCGCGGCGCTGGTCCTCCAGGGAGCTGAACTGCTCGATGCGCAGATCGATCCGGTCGCGGCTGGCCAGCTCCTTCTGCTCGGCCAGATAGAGGTATTCGTATCCCGGCCAGCTGGTGATCGCCACCATCACCGGGCGCGGTCTTCGCGCATTCAGCCCCAGGGCCAGGGCCCCGGCTCCGATCAGACCCACCACTGCCGCCGTCAGCCAGGGCAGCAGGCGGGACCGGGCGGCCGCGGCAGGTTTCAGAGGCATCGGACGATCACAGCGGCAGCGGACCGGTCAGAGGTGCTCCGGGCGGCTGGGTGGACGGGGTGAACGAGACAGGCACGCCGAAGGCTGCGGAGGATGCCAGGAGCGAGGGCGAAGGCGGCAGGGCTCGACTGGGGTGGCATACCGGTGATCTCAGCCTGACTTCTGCAGCAGGAGGACTGGCCCTCAGGCTGGCGGAAACCCCGGTGCGTGTTGCAGGGTTCTGAGTTTTCTTGAGGTTGAGGCCAGCGGAGGGCCTGCTTCGTCATCCTGAAGCCCCATTGGCCCTCAAGCCCTGTCGATGCCCCTGCCACCCGTCAGCGACCGTCCCGAGGAGGTCATCGCCGACCGGAATGAGCTGAAGCCGGGGCACCGATCCCACCCCTGGCGGCGTCAGGGGCTGCTGCTCGCCCTGTTGACCGGCCTGGCGGTGCTGCTCAACAGCCTGCCTGTGCCCCTCTACTTCGGGGTGCAGGTGCTGCTGGGCTCGGTGCCGCCGATCCTGGCGCTGCTGCTCTGGCGCACCTGGTGGGCCGTGCCGATGGCCTTTCTGGCCAGCCTGCAGACCTGGACCCTGTGGGGGCATCCCTGGGCGGTGGTGATCTTCACGCTCGAAATGGTCTGGCTCACCGTCGCCATGCGCCTCTTCAACGGCCTGGCCCGCAACGACGGCAATGGCCGCGTGGTGCTCTTCTCGCTCGCCTACTGGCTGCTGCTGGGCGCCCCTCTGGTGTTCGTGTTCTACGGGCTGGTGCTGCGCTTCGACGCGGCGAATGTCCTGGTGGTGGCGGTCAAGCAGAGTTTCAACGGGGTCTTCAACACCGGCCTGGCATTTGCGGCCCTGATCGTGATCCGCGTCGTCCAGGCCCGGCGCGGGCAGGGTCCGGGCCTGTCGCTGCGGGGGGTGATCGTGGCTCTCGCCCTGCTGGCGATCACCGTGCCCACGCTGGTGATCAGCCTGCTGGCCGGCCAGCAACTGGAACTCGCCGTGCAGGAGGGCGTCCTCGATGGCCTGCGCACCGTGAACCTCGCCGTGGCCCGCGCCGGCGTGGAGGATCCCACCCCGGATCTGCTGATGCGCGAGCTGGGCAACGATCTGGCCTACCGGCGCCTGGAGCCCGACGGGCAGTCCTCCAGTTCCGATCCCGCCCTGTTCCAGCGCCTGGATGACGCCTTCCAGGACAGCGGCCGCACCTATGTGCGCAACAGCGACCTGGCGCTGCTCATCCCCCGGGGGCGTCTGCCGCTGCTGCGCAAGTGGGTGAACGGCTACTGGAGCTACAGCTCCCAGATCAACAGGGGCGTGGGCGAGACGGCGCTGGTGCAGGTGGTGGCCCCGGCCCGCGCCATCGTGACGCGCATGCAGGACCAGAGCACCTGGCTGCTGGCCACGAGCATGAGTGTGATGACGCTCGGAGCGCTGATCGGCTACTGGCTCGGGGGCCTCTTCGATCGCGAATTCCAGCGGGTGATCTCCCCCCTGCACCTGCAACAGGGTTCCGTCTCGATGCCGCCGCTGCAGCTCTCACCGGTGCTGGAGCTGCGCAATCTGGCGTTGTTGATCAACCACCGCATCCGCCAGGTGAACCGCCTGGCACTGCAACTGCGCCAGGCCTACAGCCGTCTGCGCCAGTCCAGGAATGATCTGCAGCAGCATCTCAACATCGATCCGATCACCGGTTGCGGCAACCGTCAGGCCCTGAAGGCGCGCCTGCAGGAAGAGTTTCACCGCTGCTGTCGCAGCGGAGAGGCCCTCAGCTGCCTCTGCCTGCGGGTGGACAACCTGGTGGCGATCAACCGCACGTTCGGACCCCAGGTCGGTCACACCCTGTTGCAGGGCCTGACCCAGGCCGCCCGCCCCCGCCTGCGCATCACCGATCACCTCTTCCGATGCGGCGATGCGTTCCTGGTGGTGGCCATCGGTTGTTCCGCCGCGAACGCCCGTGACCTCGCGGAGAGCCTCAGGAGCGCGATGGAGGGGATCTACCTCGCCAGCAGTGAGCCCGGTGGCACCACCCAGGAGTTGCGCACCCGTCTGAGTTTCGGCATCAGCAGCCTGAACGCCGAGGAGGCCGACGCCGAGGATCTGCCTGCCAGGGCCCGCCAGGACCTCGACCGTCGCCGCCCCGCTCCGGAGGAGACCTTCGGGGGCGACAGCTGAGGCGCCTCAGGCGGGAGTCCGGGCTTCGCCGGCTGCGGGGCCGTCACCCGGTCCGTGCCCGCTTCCGGAGCGGCAGGCCTTGAATGGAACGCACCCTCCGTGATGCCGATGGCTTCCCAGGCACGATCCGGCGGCCTGCTTCTCGCCGCCCTGCTGCTGCCACCGCTGGCGGCCCCGCTTCAGGTCCGGGCCCAGTCCATGCCCCCTCTGCCGAGGCAGCCCGTCGCCAGGCCGACCGTCTCGGTGCCCGACTTCAAGAACACCGTCACCCAGCCCGCCTGGTGGTGGCAGGGGCCGGTGGCCACCGACCTGGCCGCCGCCCTCGCCAACGAGCTGGCGGCCACCGGCACGCTGCAGGTGGTGGAGCGCAACAAGATCGGCGCCGTGCTCAGCGAGCAGGAGCTGGCGGAGCTGGGCCTGGTGCGCCAGGGGCCGACCGCCGCGACCCGAGGCAATCTCACCGGTGCCCGCTACATCGTGCTCGGCACCGTCACCTCCTACGACTCGAATGTCGAGGAGAAGAGTTCCGGCAGCAATTTCGGCCTGCTTGGCTTCGGCAAGAACCAGCAGCAGCTGGAGACCAAGGACTACGTGGCGATCGATGTCCGCGTGGTCGACAGCAGCACCGGTGAGATCGTCGGCCAGCGCACCGTCGAGGGGCGTGCCACCAACGTCGCCAGTGCCAATCAGCAGGGGGTGAGCCTGCTGCCGGCCGCCGGCGCCGCCCTGCTTCTGTTCCCCAACATGGGACGCACCGGCCAGGTGCTCACCGGGGCCGCCGGCACGCTCAACTTCGGCAACAACAGCTCCCAGGCACAGCGCACACCCGCCGCCAAGGCGATCCGCGCCGCCCTGATCGATGCCGCCGGGTACGTCAGCTGCGTGCTGGCGCCCCAGGGCGACTGCCTGGCCCGCTACCAGGCCCAGGATCAGGAGCGCCGACAGCGCACCCAGGGGGTGTTGCAGCTGGAGTGAGGGTGGGGAGGGCCGGACCCGCTCAGAACGGAATCGGCATCGTCACGGTGGCGGGCTCCGGGGCGCAGGCGGCCACCCGCTGGGCCACCACCTCACCGATCACCACCACGGAGGGGGAGGCGAAGCCCGCGGCGGCTGCCTTCTCGGCCAGCTCCGCCAGGGAGGCCAGCAGCAGCCGCTGGCCGCGCACCGTGCCCTGCTGGATCACCGCGCCCGGGGTGTTCGGCGCCAGCCCGCCGGCCAGCAGTTCCTCGGCGATGCGGGCCAGGTTGTGCAGACCCATGTAGATCACCAGGCTGCCGCCGCTGCGGGCCAGGCCCTGCCAGTCCACGCCGGGCCGGCCCTTGTCGATCTCTTCATGGCCGGTGACGAAGGTGACGCAGGAGCCGGCCCTGCGGTGCGTCACCGGGATGCCGGCGTAGGCGGGAGCGGCGATGCCGGCGGTCACCCCGGGCACCACCTCCACCGGGATGCCGCGGGAGGCCAGGTGGGCGGCCTCCTCGCCGCCGCGGCCGAACAGGAAGGGATCGCCGCCCTTGAGCCGCACGATGCGCTGATGGCGGCCGGCGAGCTCCACCAGCAGGGCGTTGGTGCTGGGCTGGGGCACCGAGTGGTGGCCGCGGCGCTTGCCGACGAAGTGGCGCGCGCAGGAGGCCGGCACCAGATCGAGCAGATCCTGCGGCACCAGCGAGTCGTACACCAAGGCGTCGCAGCTCTGCAGCAGCCGGTGCGCCCGCAGGGTGAGCAGCTCCGGGTCGCCCGGGCCCGCCCCCACCAGATACACGGTGCCCGCTCCGCTGGCCTCCCGGGCGGGCTTGGTCACGGCGGCGTCCGCGTCGGGGCTGGTGGCGGGGACGGGCAAGGCGGAGGAACCGGTGGCGGGGACAGGGGTGGCAAGCAACCGGCGCTGTCGCCGGCCGTCTCGCAGGGCCCGCGAGGACGGGTGCTGGGAGCAGGGGGGCGCGAACACGGAGGCCGCGGCGCCCCTCGGGCCTGTCTGCCCGTGGCCGGCAGCGGCAGACGCCCGACTGTAGGGAGAGGCCGGCGCTGGGATCCCCGCCGCGGCGGCCGTGGGCCCCGATCCCTGCCTCGGGCGCGGCCGCTCACGACCCATCAGCCGGGCAGGGGGCCGCAGCCGGCGGATCCGGCCCCGGCCGATCGTGCCGGCGGGATCGCCCGGTGGCGCCGGGTTTCGTGTCCTCCCTCCCCCGGCCCGCTGCGCTCAGCCGGGTTCCTGGGGGGCCGCCTGGAACCAGCGTGCCAGCACCGACACGACGGCATCGCCGTCGCCATCCCTGTGTCCCAGGCTCAGCCGCGCTCGAAGGCGATCAGGCGTGAGAAATAGAAGGGGGCCTGGTTGAGGCTGCGGTGCACCGGCCGGAAGCCGCAGGCGGCGGCGGCGGCGACGATGCCGTCCTCGCGCAGCTGGTAGGCGCGGGTGGTCTTGCTGGGGCCGGGGAACAGCTGGCCGATGCCCTTGAGAAGCGCCAGCAGCGGCGTGTAGGGGGCGAAGCTGACGATCAGCCGGTTCTCAGCCAGCGAGGCCAGGTGGCGCACCATCTCCTCGGCGGCCTGCTGCGGGTAGTGGATGAACACATCCAGGCAGACAACGGTGTCGTAGCGGCCCTCCAGACTTTCGAGATCGGAGGCGTGGAAGCTGAGGCGCTCCGGCGCAATGCCGGCCTCCGCGGCGCGGCGGCTGGCCTCGCTCACCATCGCCTCCGACAGGTCGCTCGCGGCCACCGAGCCGGCGCCGGCCAGGGCCAGGGGGATCGCCAGGCTGCCGACGCCGCAGCCGGCGTCGCAGAAGCTGCGGCTCTCCAGACCGCCGCGTGCCTGCAGCCAGGCCAGCACCTCATCGACCGTCTTCTGGTGGCCGATGCGGATGTTGCGCTGCACCTTGTTGACGTCGTCGCTGTCGCTGTAGATGCGCTTCCAGCGCTCGAAGCCGGTGGTCTCGAAGTAGCCCTTCACCTCCTGCTTCTCGGCGGCCTTCTCGGCCTGCTTGGCGTCCAGCGAGCCCGTTGCCGCGCTGCTGGCGGTGGTGCTGGTCTGCAGGTCGGCGGACATCGGGAGGGGGCTGGGGTGGCGCGGATCCTAGGGAGTGGAGGCGGTTGGGTTCCGGGGGGTGGAGCACC
Source organism: Synechococcus sp. CBW1004 (assembly GCF_015840715.1). Taxonomy (NCBI): domain Bacteria; kingdom Bacillati; phylum Cyanobacteriota; class Cyanophyceae; order Synechococcales; family Synechococcaceae; genus Synechococcus; species Synechococcus sp. CBW1004. The sequence goes on from NZ_CP060397.1 coordinate 2,066,016, forward strand.
CGGGCCCGCGGTTTCAGAAGCGCTCGGGCCGTGGATCCATCCAGGTAAGACGCTCGCCGCGAGCGGCCAGCTGCCCGGCTCGCTGCTCCAGCCAGCGGCGGTCGAGTCGCAGCAGCCTGTAGGGCTCCGCCACGGCCAGCTGCTCGCCTCTCCAGTGCTGCCAGTGCGGGCGCCGGGCGGTCTCCCGGTCGATCACCACCAGCACCGTGGCCTCGCGCTGCGATGTGGAGGGCTGCAGACCCGGACGCTGTTCCCGCCGCAGACGATCCGCCAGGTTGCGCAGCGCTGACGCGGAACGCCCCTCGAAGATCACCGTGGAGCCGCTGTAGAAGTGAAGCGACGGCTTTCTCATCCCCACCATCGCCAGGCTTTCCCCTGCCCGCTGCTCGCGGGAGGCCGCGGCGGCCAGGATCCGGATCGGCGCTCCCCGCCGCTGATCGAGCCGCACCGTCAGGGGCAGCAGCAACAGCGGCACCAGCGGGAGCAGGGCCAGCTGACTCTGGAGCAACCGCTGCTCCGGACGGCCTGAGGCGAGACCGAAGGCCAGCAGGGAGGACAGCAGGGCCAGGCCGGCCCCGCACAGCATCCAGGGGCCGTTCAGGATCGCCCCGGGGAGGTCCGGAACGGAGGGATCCTCGATCCAGCGCACCCACAGCGGCGCCGCGCCAAGGCCAACGGACAGCAGCAGCAGCAGCAGGGCCGAGCTGATGAGGGCCAGTCTCCCGTTTCTGTCGGCCGCCCCAGGGCGCCCGCCGAGTGCCAGGCTCACGAGCAGGGCGGCGGCCGGAGTCGCTGGCAGCCAGTAGCTGGGGAGCTTGGTGGCAGAGAGGGAGAAGAACACCAGCACCGCCAGCAGCCAGCCGGCGGCGAAGCGGCCCAGGGAGGCCTCGGGCGCGGCCGGTCTCGGTTGCAGCAGGGCACGCTTCAGGCCGAGCAGCAGCAGAGGGGTGTAGGGCAGGCTCGCCACGAGCAGCAGCGCCCCGAAATACCACCAGCCCTGCTGGTGGTTGTTCACGACCCGGGTGAAGCGCTGCAGGTTGTGGTAACCGAAGAAGCTCTGCCAGTAGGCATTGCCCTCGCGGAGCAACACCACGCCGTACCAGGGGGCCGCCGCCACCATCGCCAGCAGCAGCCCTCGTCCGGGCCTGAGCCGTTGCACCAGTCGGGGGGCATCCCCCTGAAGTGCTGCGAACAGGCCCAGGGTGAGGGCGCCCAGCACCAGGGCCACCGGCCCCTTGGTGAGGGTCGCGAGTGCCAGGGGAGGCCACCAGTGCCAGGAGGGCCCATGCGGGCAGGCATAGGTGCGCCAGGCCAGCAGCAGTCCCACCGCCAGCAGTGCACTGAAGAGGGCATCGCTCACCTCGGTGCGGCCCCAGATCAGGGCCAGGGGGCCGAGCGCGAAGGCCAGGGCGCTGCTGAAAGCCACGCTTCTGGTGTTCTCGGGCGAGGCGGAGGACGGGGGCCAGCGCAGCACCGTGTCGGCCAGGAGCAGCATCACCCCGATCGAGGCGATGGCGGAGGGCAGCCTCGCGGCCAGGCTGCCGGCGGGATCCCAGAGCATCCGGCCCGGCAGGGAATACACCGTTGCCATCAGCCAGTAGACGAGCGGCGGCTTGTCGTAGCGGGGCAGGCCGTTCACCCAGGGCACCAGCCAGTCGCCGCTGTCCCGCATGCGCCGCGCGGAGGCGGCGAACAGCGCCGGGGTCTCGTCGATGACACCGGTCTGCCCCAGTCCGACCAGGAAGACCAGGGCTCCTGCCGCGAGGGTGATCAGGAGCAGCCTGCGCCGGTCACCACGTCGTCGGCCCATGGGGCGGTGCTGCAGGGGAGAGGGGATCCATGCTCCCTGCCTTCCAGGTGCCGGGCGATGTCGGCTGCACGACCAAGGGGCGTGTTGGCAATCGCGCTCTTAAGAGGCCATTAACAAGGATCGGTGAAGGTGAGGTATCGGTCCTCTCCCAGCCATGGTCCGTTATCTGCCGCCCGAAGACCAGGCGATCGTCGCGCAGGCGCGTGGCTGCGGACTGCTCGGCGGGGGGGACTCCCCCGGCTACCTCTCACCCGATCTCTGCACCGCCCTGGCGCTGCTGCTGGCCGTGCCGACCCTGGGCTATTCCCTGCTCTTTGTCCCGATCGCCTGGGTCGCCCAGCATGAGCGCACCAACCACCGGCTCGCACGGTTGCGAGGCCAGCTGGAGCGGGTGTCTGCCCATGGGGATGCGACGCCGGAGCCGCCGCTGCCCACCAGCAGACCGATGACGGCGCTGCGGCGAACCTGAGGGACCTGGCGGTCGCCGGACTGTGCTGCACCTCTTCTGCCCCACATGCCGTCCAGGTGGCGGCTCCCTCAGGGAGTGTCTTCAGAACACGATCACGGTTGATCCATATCGCTCCAGCTGCCTGTCGGCGGTGAGCAGCAGCATCGGCTCCACCCTGCTCTGGCAGACCAGCAGGCGGTCGAATGGATCGCGATGATCGCCACCGCTCTCCAGCTCCGCCACCGCCAGCAGATGGGCATTGCGCAGCGGCAGCCAGCGGAGCAGCAGATGGGTGTCGAGCAGCAGGCGTGTCACTGCAGCGCTTCAAACAGGTCGTCCAGTGGGGCGTCGAAGTCCTTGGCCAGCGTGATCTGGCCCCGCATCGCTCCCGGGGCAGCGATCGTGGCCTGTGGGTTGCGCCAGGGCACCAGGCGTGCAATCGGCACCCCCGAGCGAGCGATCACGACTTCTTCGCCAGCCTCAACCTCCAGCAGCAGCTGTGACAGGTGTGCCTTGGCCTGGTGCACGTTGACCTGATGCACCGTGACCTGATGCACCGTGACCTTGGCCATGGCAACCGGGTGCAGCTCCTGGACTAAGTCTTGGTTTGGTCGTGATTCAGGGTTCTCGCTCTGAATGGTCGCCCTGCCTCCACTGCAGCCCCTCCTTGCCCTGCCTCCAGCGCAGGGTCTCCCCCAGGGGCCGGCCCACCAGCAGCTGCGGCAGCGAGCGCTGCTCCCCCAGCACCCGCCGCGGCAGCACGGTGGCGGCGGCGATCGCCCGCTCCGGCCTGCCGCTCCAGCGGGCCAGGCGCACCGCCCCCTCCAGCAGGGGCAGGGTGACGCCCGCCAGGGTGCCGTCGGCCAGGCGGCAGCTGCCGCCGCTGACGTGCAGTTCACGCTCATCCCAGCGGTGGACGCCGTCTTCGAGGCCGTAGGGGGCCAGGGCATCGCTGACGATCACCACCCGGTCGGGGGCGAGGCGCTGCAGCAGCACCGCCATGGTGGGCGCCACATGCACGCCGTCGGCGATCAGGCCCAGGGCCACGTCGCCTTGCAGCAGTGCCGCCGCCACCGGGCCGGGGGCGCGCCGGTGCATGTCGGGCATGGCGTTGAGCGCGTGGGTGAGCATCGACACCCCGGCGTCGAAGGCCGCCTGGGCCTGAGCCTCGTTGGCGGCGCTGTGACCCAGGCTCACCACCGCGCCGCGGTCCCGCAGCGCACGGATCACCGCGTCGCTGCCCGCCAGTTCCGGCGCCAGGGTCACCAGGGCGATGTCGTCCGGCTGCTCCCAGCCGGGGCCGCAGCGCAGGCCGCCGATCCGTTCCGCGAGAGCCTCCAGACTCGGAGCCGCCAGGTGCTCGGCAGGGTGGGCGCCGCGGCGCTCATAGGCCAGGAACGGCCCCTCCAGGTGGGCTCCGAGCAGCCGGCAGCGACCGCTTCGGTGGCGACGGCGCGCTTCGGCGAGCACCGCCAGGGCCTGGCGCAGCGGCTCCACGCCACAGGTGACGAGGGTGGGGCAGATCGCCTCGACGCCATCGGCCCAGAGGCGCTCCAGCAGCTGCTCAAGCCGGGGCAGATCGGCGGGCGTGAGTTCGGGGAAGGCCAGCCCCAGGCCGCCGTTGATCTGCAGGTCGACGCCCATCGGGCTGAGCCAGTCGCCGCCCCAGTCGATGCCGGCGGCATGGCTGCCGGCATCGAGGGGTTCGAGCGCGGCGATCACGCCCGCGTCATCGACGCCGATGCGCCAGAGGCGGTTCCTGTCGTGGCCGCAGGCCCTCTCCAGCGGCAGGCGCACATTCGTCAGCCAGGGCACGGCAGGGCGGGATCGGGGTGCAGCCTTGAGGATGCCACCACAGGACGGCCTGCAACACGCTGGTTGCCGCCGGCCCCCCGGGGGCGATCGGCGCAGGGAGGGGAGAATGGCCGGCCTTGCCGCGACTGAACCGTGCCCGAGAGCGCAGCGTCCTCACTGTCGCCCCAGTCGCCGCCGCGCGTGGCCGTGATCATGGGCAGCGACTCCGATCTGCCGACGATGGCGCCGGCGGTGGAGCTGCTGCAGCGCTTCGGGGTGAGCTGCGAGGTGCGGGTGCTCTCGGCCCACCGCACGCCGCTGGAGATGGTGGCCTTCGCTCAGGCCGCCGCCGGACGGGGCCTGAAGGTGATCATTGCCGGAGCTGGCGGTGCCGCCCACCTGCCGGGCATGGTGGCCTCACTCACCACCCTGCCGGTGATCGGTGTGCCGGTGCAGAGCAAGGCGCTCTCCGGGGTGGATTCGCTGCATTCGATCGTGCAGATGCCCGGCGGCATTCCGGTGGCCACGGTGGCGATCGGCGGCGGCCTCAACGCCGGCTTGCTGGCGGCGCGCATCCTGGCCACGGCCGATGCCGAGCTGGCCGCAGGCCTGGCGGCCTACGCCGACGATCTGCACGATCAGGTGGTGGCCAAGGACCAGCGGCTGGTGCAGCTGGGGGCGGCGGCGTACCTGAAGGGGATGGGGTGAGTGGATCGGTGGGTGAATGGGCTGAGGGTGATTGGCAGGAGCCTCCCCGGGTGTCAGTTGTAGGCAGCTCCTAAGTTGATCAAGCTGGCGTTGAAGGCATTGGCGGATCGCTCGACCGACTTGGCTGGATCAGGCACAGAGGGATCTTGAGCAGGCCGATGAGTCGATGCGCTCGGGACGGCATGAGTGGGCCTGTTTCGCGGCTCACCAGGCTGCCGAGAAAGCCCTCAAGGCCCTGAACCTGGCGCAGGGGCAGCAGGCCTGGGGCCACACCCTCAGCCGTCTATGGTCAACTTTGCCCACACAGGTCTGGACGCCTGCGCCGCCAGTGGGTCTGGAAGACCGGCTGCGGCTGCTGGATGGTTTCTACATCCCCACCCGCTACCCGGACAGCTACCCGGAGGGCACGCCGGGCGAACATTTCGGCAGACTGCAGAGTGAGCAGGCTCTCCTCCATGCCGATGCCATCCTCCGCTGGGTCGGTGCTGCGTTGGCCCAGCTTCGATCAAGTGATCGATCAGGCGACCCGTTGGGCGACGACGCAACAGCAACAGAACCCTGATCTGCTGGCTGTTGGTGTGTTCGGCTCCTACGGCCGCGGTGATGCCGGTGTGGGCAGCGATCTGGATCTGGTGTTGATCCTTGAGTCCTGCGCCCTGCCGATCTGGGAGCGCCTGCGCCGCTGGGACACCGGCGCGCTGCCGCTGGCCTGCGATCTGCTCGTCTACAGCCGCGAGGAATGGCAGACCCTGCCCAGCTGGAATCCCCGGCTGGCCGAGGTCCTCGGCCGCGACGCGCGCTGGCTGGCGGGCCATCCCCCTCATCCCTCCTCATCGCCGGCCATCTTGCGGAGGTAATCGGCCTGAGAGAGCCGGCCACAGCGCTGCGGCCGGCTCTGGCTGAGCTGCCCCAGTCCTCTGAGCTGCTGCTCCGCTTCATCCTGAAGGGATCCCCCAACACGGAGCAGGGGCATTCCGTCCTCCCTCGCCGCTCCCTCTACATTCAGCTTCAAGCCCGTCTCACCGCCGCCCGCAGCGCGGCCCGTCTCCATGCTCGAGCGGTTGGTGCTGCCCCCCTGGCTGCGTTTCAGCCTGGCCCTGCCGCTGCTGGTGCTCAACCTCTGGGTGCTGCGCCAGCTGCTGCTGCCGCTGGCGCCGTTCCCGGCGTTGTTCCTGACGGCGGCGTTGCTGGCCTTTCTGCTCGACATCCCGACGCGCTGGCTGGTGGGCCGTCGCCTGCCCAGACCGCTGGCCCTGCTCCTGGTGCTCGGTCTGGGCTTCGGCGCGGTGGTGCTGGCGGCGCTGTGGCTGGTGCCGCGCCTGATCAGCCAGCTGGATGATCTGATCACCGCCCTGCCGGGCTGGCTGGCCCAGGGGGAGACACTGCTCACCGATCTGCAGACCTGGGCCCAGGGCAAGGGCCTGCCGTCGGAGTTCGGCGATCTGAGCAGCGAACTGATCAGCCGCACCAGCCGCCTGGCCAGCCAGCTCAGCCAACAGCTGCTCAGTCTGCTGGGGGCCACGGTCGGCCTGACGGTCAACACCGTGATCGTGCTGGTGCTGACGGTGTTCCTGCTGCTCGGGGGGGAGCGCATCGCCGCCGGTCTGGCCGCCTGGTTGCCCCCGGGCGTGCGCACCCTGGTGACCACCACCCTCTATCGCACCTTCCGCGGTTACTTCGGTGGGCAGGTGCTGCTGGCGCTGATCCTCAGCGGTCTGCAGATGGTGGTGTTCACCCTGCTGGGCATTCCCTATGGGGTGCTGTTCGCCGTGACGATCGGCTTCACCACCCTGATTCCCTATGCCAGTGCCCTGACGATCGTGCTGGTGAGCCTGCTGCTCGCCCTGCAGGATCCGCGTCAGGGCCTGGAGGTCCTGGTGGCTGCGATCAGCGTCGGTCAGGTGGTGGATCAGGTGATCCAGCCGCGCCTGATGGGCAGCATCGTCGGCCTGCAGCCGGCCTGGTTGTTGATCAGCCTCCCCATCGGCGCCCGCCTGGGCAGCCTGCTCGGGCTGGGCGAATTGCTGGGCTTGCTGCTGGCGGTGCCGGTGGCCAGCTGCGGCAAGACCTTTCTCGATGCCTGGGCGCAGCGGTTGCGGGCGGGGGAGCTGGCTCAGGCAGGCGGCTGAAGCGAGTCCCACCCTCCTCCCCAGGGCCAGCAGGGAAGGCTCCATGCCGAGTGCGGATCAGCCGGATGTCACCGGCGCATGGTGCTCTCAAGGGCGGCGGCACGGGTGCCCCTGCGCCTGGCCAGCATCTGCCAGCCCGCCGTCGCCAGGCCGCCGCCTAGGGCCAGCACCAGCAGATCGCGCAGCCATCCGGGAAGCTCGCCGGCCAGGGCTTCGGGGAGCGGCGTGCCCTTCGGGTCGGGCCCGTAGGCCACCTGGCAGGCCGCATTCAGCAGCTGGGCCTGGGCCGGGGTGCTCGGCACCTGCCCATCGAGCAGGCCCTCCTGGCAATTGGCCGCACCCTTGACCGGCGGACTGTCGGCGACGGCATAGCTGAAATCGGCGCCGCTGCTGCCGACCGAATCGACGGTGGCGTAATTCAGCTCATAGTCGCTGTCCGGCACGTCGATCACCGTCGACTGCTGACTGGTGGCGTCGTTCACAAGGTCCGTGATCACCGCGGCACCGGCCAGGGCCGTGAGCCCCCAGCCGGGAGAGGCGGATCCCCACCAGCTCCAGGTGCCTGGATTCCAGCTGTACCAGCCGTATCCCCAGGGACGGCTGCCCCAGTAGCCGCCGTTGGCCCAGATGTTGTTCCAGCCGCCGACGTTGCGGTTGTAGAAGTTGTTGGCAGGATTGTTCCAGGGCTGGTTGCGACCGTCGTTCCAGCGGTTGTTCCCGTTGTTGTTCCAGCCGTTCCTGTTGAAGCGCTGGAACTGGGCCTGCGAGATGTTGTGACCCGTCCATGGGCTGCGGCTGCCGGGGCCGTAGAGGGGATGGCTGCCGCGGTAGCCCTCGTGCAGATCGCGGTCGGCGACTTGGTCCGTCCAGCTGCGTCGGTCGTCGGGCTCGGTGGCTGGGGCTGGGCGTTCCTGGGGAACTGCTCGCTCGACTGAAGCGGACTGGGGTGCAGGAGCTTGAGGCTCAATGGGGGCTGCCCGCTCGACGGGCGCTGCAGCGGGCTCGGGAGCTCGGAACCGATAGGCACCGCCACCACCCCCGCCCCCATCCCAGTGCCCCCCACCGCCGCCAACGTGGCCGCCACCACGGGCCAAGGCCGCTGGGGGCAGGGAGCTGGCTCCCCACAGCACGGCGGCACTCAGAGCCAGGACAGGCAGACGGCAGGGGAAGTGCATGGAAGTTTGATGAGGTCAAGAGGGCTGACCGCAGAGCGGTCGGGCGAGGTCGGTGTCGGCTTCACGCCACGCAGGCGACCCGTGGCTTCGCGGCCTCAGGCCTCGCCTGGTTCCGGGATCACCCCCTTGCTCTGCAGATAGGCCAGCACCAGGGCGACGCAGGCTTCCAGGTCCTGCGCACCGGTGTCGATGCGCAGCTCGGGGTTCTCGGGTTCCTCGTAGGGGCTGGAGATGCCGGTGAACTCCTTGATCTCACCGGCGCGCGCCTTGGCGTAGAGCCCCTTGGTGTCGCGTTGTTCGCACACGCCTAGATCGGCGGCGCAGTGGATCTCGATGAAGTCGCCGGCTTCCACCAGGGCCCGGGCCCGGTCGCGGTCGCTGCGGAAGGGCGACACGAAGGCAGTGAGCACCACGACGCCGGCATCGAGGAACAGCTTGGCCACTTCGCCGATGCGGCGGATGTTCTCCTCGCGATCGGCGTCGGAAAAGCCCAGATCGCTGCAGAGGCCGTGGCGCACGTTGTCGCCGTCGAGCACGTAGCAGGCCAGCCCCTGCTCGAACAGGGCGGAGTTGACGGCGTTCGCCAGGGTGCTCTTGCCGGCGCCGCTGAGGCCCGTGAACCAGAGGATGGCGCTGCGGTGGCCGCGCTGGTGCGCCCGCGCCGCCCGCGTCACGGTGGAGTGGTGCCAGACGATGTTGGTGGCGGCCCCCTGGCTGGTCATGGCGCCATAGGGGGAACCGGTGGGGCTGGCGGTCATGGCGGGCTCAGGGCGAGAGGGTGAGGCCGGCTGAAGGGCCGGGGCACGGGGCGGCTCCTGTCGCCACTCCGATTGCCATTGTCCCTGCTGGCCTGCCTTGATTCCGTGCTGGTGGGCAGGTCCAGCTGCAGCTGCAGGCGCCGGCCCTCCCGTTCGATCGTCAGCCTCAGCGGCACGCCATCGGGCTGCAGGCGCACGCCGCGGATCACCTGGCCGGCGTGGTCCACCGCCGTGCCATTGCATTCAAGGATGCGATCGCCGGGGCGGAGGCCGGCCGCTGCCGCTGCCGATCCCACTGCCACCCGCCGCACCCACACCGAGCCGTTGGCGCTCTCCAGGTAGGCGCCCAGCCGGGCCCGTGTCGGCGGTGGGCCGCAGCCGTCGGGCAGGGGCACCCGGGTGAGGCTGAGCTGCCGCTCCAGGCCCAGATCCGCGAGCTGGCGAGGCACCCCATCGCCGTCCTCCAGATGGCCGCGGCCGATCAGGGCGACCACCAGCCGGCCGGGATCTCGATGATGGGCGGCCCCGATCCGCTCGGCCATCGCCCGGTCGCGCAGCAGCTGGCTGTCGAGGAAGCGCTGCAGGTCACTGGCCTCGGCGGCGCTCAGGGAGGCATCAGCCACGCCGGTGGCCCTGGTCGCACCACTGGGGCCGTTCGAGGCCGGGGGGCGGGCGCCAGCGGAGGTCGCTCTGTCGGTTGCGCCTGGCTGAGCCACTGGCGTTGGGAGGCCGGGGATCCCGGGGGTGCCATGGGGTGGCTGGGGGGCGGTGAAGACCCGATGTCCCCGCCAGGCCATTTCCAGGCGCTTCCGGTAGGCCGGCCCGGCACTCACCGGCGTGCCGATCCCTTCACGCTCCGCGCCTGGGATGGCCGCCAGTCCCTGGCGCCGCACCCGCTTCACCAGCTCCGGTTCGGCGTTGAGCGCGAGCAGAGGCACGCCCTGCTGGCGGGCCCAGCGCAGCAGGGGCAGGTAGAGATCGGGATCATGGCCCCAGACCTCCTGCCAGCCCACCTGGTTGAGGAATGCCTCCTCGTTGATCTTGCCGGCGCTGTAGCGATCCAGGACCGCCTGACGGGCGGCCGGCACCATCTCCAGCCCCAGGCTCAGCCGCAGGCGGCGCTGACGGACGGCCTCCAGGGTGGCGAGCTGCCAGGCGTGGTCGGCGCGGCTGGTGTGGATCTCGCCGAGCAGCAGGGCGTCGAGCCCTGGCAGGGCGGACCGCAGGCGGGAGACCTGGGCCTCGATGGCGCCCTGGGCCGCGGCGCAGCGGGCGGACAGCGCGCTGGCGTCGGCCCCCTCTCCGGACAGGGGCCGCGCTGCACTGGCGGCGGATCCAGCCCAGCCGGGCCTGGCCTGAGCGGCCGCCAAGAGCAGCATCGCCAGGGTGAGGCCTCGCAGCTGTCGCCGCGCCGACCCTGCCCGCGACACAGCAGCGCGGTGGAGAGGAGCGGCGAAAGGGACAGCTGCCCTCATCGCAGTGATCCTTGCGGTGATCCGTCTCCAGTCGCTCAGCCCTTGGGGAGGTTGGGCGATGGCCATCGCAGCGAAGACTCCGAGCGACGGACAAGGCCGCAGATTAGGGAGTGCCCCGCCGTCCGGACTCAGCTCCATGGCAGCCTCCTGTCGGGGGCGGGCCGCCACGGATCAGCCGGCTCCGGATCGGGCCGCTGCGCTGGCACCTCCTGCGACGGTTGCCGCCGTTCGCAGCTCCCCCAGGCCAGACTCGCGGTCCCTGGTCCCGTTTCCCGTTCGCCATGGCTCCCTGGCTGATCACCGGTGCCAACCGCGGCATCGGCCTCGAGCTCTGCCGCCGGATCAGCGCTCGCGGCGATGCCGTGATCGCCGTCTGCCGCAGCAGCTCGCCGGAGCTGGACGCCCTCGGCGTGCGGGTGGAGAGCGGCATCGAACTCAGCAGCCCGGAGTCGATCGAGGCGCTGGCGGGCCGGCTGGCAGGCCTGACCCTCGCGGGGGCCATCCTCAACGCCGGCATCCTGGAGTCGGGCCGCCTCGAGGATCTCGATCCAGACAGCATCCGTCGTCAGTTCGAGGTGAATGCCCTGGCGCCGCTGCTGCTGGCCCGCGCCCTGCTGCCCTGCCTGGCCTCCGGCTCGAAGCTGGCGCTGATCACCAGCCGCATGGGCTCGATCGACGACAACACCTCCGGCGGGTCCTATGGCTACCGCATGTCGAAGGTTGCGCTGAACATGGCAGGCCGCTCCCTGGCCGTCGACCTGCGGCCCCGCGGCATCGCCGTGGCGATCCTGCATCCGGGCCTGGTCAGCACCCGCATGGTGAACTTCAACCCCCAGGGCATCAGCCCGGCCCAGGCGGCCGCCGGCCTGGTGGAGCGCATCGATGGCCTGAGCCTCGAGACGTCGGGCAGCTTCTGGCACGCCAATGGGGAGCTGCTGCCGTGGTGAGGCGGGCGGTCGCCAGTCCCCCGCCGCTGGAGCGCGATCGCAGGCTCTGGCAGGGCGCCGCCGGGGTTCAGCCGCCCGCCTGTTTCGGCCGGTAGCCCGCCTGCTCCAGCGCCGCCAGGGCCGCGGCCACCTGGTCGCCCTGCAGCTCGATCACTCCGTCCTTGAGGGTGCCGCCGGTGCCGGCCGCCGCCTTGAGCTGCTTGAGCAGGCCCTTGAGCTCAGTCTCCGGGGCTTCCAGTCCCGTGATCGCCGTCACCAGCTTGCCGCCCTTGCCCGCCTTGGTGCGCTGCACCCGCACCCGCTGCTGTGCCTTCGGAGTGCCTGGTCCAGCGGTGGTCGGCCGCTGCTGGGCGGCGGCATTGCTGAGGCCGCTGAACTCCTGCCAGCCTCCTTTCTTGGCCATCCACCCCGACTGCTGCTCAGGGGATTCTGGAGGGCCGCAGCCACTGCGCCGCGCGGCCGCCACCAGGCGTTCATCCGCGGTCAGCAGCACGGCCCCATGCCGCTGGGCCAGCGCCAGAGACGTGGCGTCGTAGACGCTCAGGCCCTGCTGCTGAGCGAGCTTCAATCCGCCCTCACCGCCTCCACCACGCTCACCGCCGACGCGGTGGGCACGATGCGGCTGAGCCGGAGCCCGGCGCTCTCCAGCAGCTGGGCGTACTCCCCGGGGGTGCGCTCGCGCCCGCCTTCGCTCATCACGAGCATGTTCAGATCCAGCAACTTGCCGGGGAACGGGCCATTGCCGGGAGGGATCACCTGCTCGACGATCAGCACCCGACCGGCGGGATCCATCGCGGCGCGGATGTGGCCGAGGATCGTGCGGCAGGCGTCATCACCCCAGTCGTGAATGATGTGCTTGAGCAGATAGGCATCGGCACCTGAGGGCACCGAGCGGAAGAAGTCGCCGCCCTCGACACGCAGCCGGTCGCTCAGCTCGGCAGGCGGCGCCACCGGCGCCACCACCTCCGGCTGATCGAACAGGGTGCCCTGCAGCCCGGGTGTGGCCCGCAGCACCCGCTGCAGCAGCGCTCCGCGGCCGCCGCCCACATCCACCAGCCGGCGGATGCCGCTGAAGTCGAAGGCCGCCAGCAGCGCCTCGGTCTCCTGGCGCGAGAAGTCCGTCATCGCCCCGTCGAAGATGGCGCCGCGCTCCGGGTTCTGCTGATACCAGGCGAACACCGAGCAGCCGTAGCGATGCTGGAAGGCGTTCTCCCCAGTGCGCACGCTGCGAAGCAGATCGGCCCAGCTGAGGTAGTGCTCCTCGCCGAGCATCCGTGCGAACTGCCGCAGCGACTGGGGGTGATCGCTGCGCAGCAGCTCTGCCAGTGGCGTCAGGGCGAAGCGGCGCGGGGCCGTCTCCTCGAAGATGCCCAGGCTGGCCAGGCCCCGCAGCAGCCGGAACAGCGTGTCGGCCTCGGCGCCGCAGGCCAGCGCCAGCGCCTCGCAGTCCCGCTCGCCGCCGACCAGCTGGTCCGCCAGACCCAGCTCGGCGGCCACGTGGATCATCTGTGTCACCCAGGCGCCGCTGGCCATCGCCATCAGCTGCTCGCCGGGGCTGAGTTCGGGGGGCATGGCGGGGGCTGCTGCGGGGATGGCCCGCTCTAGCGTCGCCACCACGCTCTGTCAGCCCGCCGGAGCACCTGCCTATCGTCGGCGCCATCCGGGCCCGCTGCGAGGCGGCCCCTGTGTCCGCCGGCCGCCGGCGCCCCGATGTTCCTCGGCAGTGTCTGACCTTCGGCCTGGTGCGCGGTTTGCTGCGCTGTCGCTGGCGGCCACCCTGCTGTCGGCGCAGGCCCTGCCTGTGCCCGCTTCCCACGCCGGCGTGACCCCCGGCCCGGAGGCGGCATTCTCGGCGCCGGCTGCTGCGCCGGCCCCGGTGGAGCGAGCGGTCCGGGGTCTGCCGGCAGCGGCGGAGCTGAGCCCGCAGGAGTGGCCCCACCAGGCCCTGCGCGAGCTGATCCGGACGGGGGGATGCACCGGGTCCGCGCTGCGCGACCTGCTGGATGCCGGTGTATCGATCAACCGCGATGAGGCGGCGCTGCTGCTGCAGGCCTGCCTGGCGAACCCGGAGCTGGTGGCCACGGAGCCGCTTCGGCGCCTGCAGTGGGAGTTCGCCCCGGAGCTGGCCCGCCTGCAGGGTCGTGTCGATGGCCTGGAGGCGCGGCTGGCGGAGCTGGACGCCACCCGTTTCTCGCCCATCACCAGCCTGCGCGGCGATGTGCGCTGGTGGCTCGGCGGGGTGGGGTACGGCGGCAATCAGATCAACCGCGCCGCCAACAGCTACGGCGGGCAGCCGCTGCGCGACGCCTTTGTCTTCAACACCGACGTCCGCTTCAGCTTCACCACCAGCTTCGACGGCCAGGACCTGCTCCGCCTGCGTCTGCGCAGCGGCAACGGCGGCTTTTCCGCCTTCCGCGCCGACCTGGCGCCGACCCTGCGTCTGAGTGGCCTGTCGCCCGGCTGCTCCGCGTCGAGGCCGGAGGCCTGCCGCAACGACCTGCTCCAGCTCGACAAGTTCTTCTACCAGCGGCCGCTGGGCCCGAACTGGCGGGTGACGCTGGGCAGCCGCGTCAACCAGAAGGACATGATCGCCATCTGGCCGGCGGCCTTCGACGACAACGAGATCCTGCTGTCGCTGTTCAGCAAGGGCGGGGCGCCCGGCGCCTACAGCGATGTCAAGGGTGCCGGCCTGGGCTTCTACTGGACCCAGCGCACCGATGCCGATGCCGGGGTCGGCTGGGTGGTGAGCGCCGTCACGGTGGCCGGTGCTCCCGCCAGCGGTGACCCCGCCGAGGGCGGTCTGTTCAGCGCCGGCTCGCGCGGGGCGAGCAGTCTGCAGCTGGGTTACCAGGCCGGCAGCTGGGCCGCGGCGGCGATCTACACCCTCAACCAGGCCGGAGCCCTCGACCGGGCCGGCCTCACACCGCTGGCGGCAGAGACCTGGCCCAGCAGCCAGCCCGGTCTCGGCGGCCATGTGCATGCGTTCGCCCTCACCGGCTTCTGGGTGCCCCTGCGCAGCGGCTGGTTCCCCGCCCTGACGCTGGGCGCCGGCTTCAATCGCGCGGTCTACAGCGGCGAGGATGGGACGGTGGGTGGACGGAGGCCACCGCAGCTCGCCGAGAGCCAGTCGTGGATGGTGGGGCTCAACTGGTACGACGTGCTGGTCTCTGGCAGCGAGCTGGCCTTCGCCATCGGCAGCCCGGTGTCCGTCAGTCGCTACCGCAATGCCGAGGGCCAGCAGGGGGCGGCCGACCGTTCGCTGCAGATGGAGCTCTGGTATCGCCTCCAGCCGACGGACTGGTTGACGATCACCCCGGGCGTCTTCTGGCTGCCCCGTCCCCGTGGTCAGCTCACGGCCGCCGGCACCGCCTGGGACACCACCCCCCTGCCCCGGGACAGGGCGCCACCTTCTCGGCCTTCGGGGCCGTGCTCAAGCTGCGCTTCCGCTTCTGAAACGCCATGCCCCGCCCGTTCACGCCACGCCTTCTGCCAGGGCGCCGTCGTGCCATCCCTGTGGCACTCGCTGTTCTGCTGCTGGCCGGTGGCGCGGCGGCGGCTCCGGCCAGGGTGTCGTCCGCCGCCGAGCGCCTGCGCGCCTGGGGGGATGGACAGCGGCTGGAGCTGCTGCCGCTGCGGCAGAGCAGCCGCGAGGTGCTGGCCCGCAGTCAGGTGATGCTGCTGATCCGTCCCCATGATCTGCCGCGCGCCTACGGGGAGCTGCTGCTGCTGCCGCCGCCCACGCTCGACGCCCTGGTCCTGTCACGGCAGCTGCGCCTCTGCCGCATCGAAACCCCCGGCCGGCGCGGCACGGTCCGCTGCCTCGAGCGGCTGCCCCTGGTCGTCGAGGTGCGTCGCGAACAGCTGCTGCTGCGGCCGCAGCAGCAGCTGGAGCCCGACGGGGCCTACGGCCTGGAGCTGCTGCTGCGCAATCCCCTCCAGCAGGGGTTTCATCCGCTGCGCCTGTTCGGTCTCACGCCGGAGCGTCCCGAGCCCACCTATGTGGGCACCTGGCTGCTGCAGACGGATGTCGTCACGGACTGAGCCGCTCCGCCCAGGCCTCCTGCCTACTGTGTGAGCTCATCAGCCGCCGCCGGACCGCGCCGTGACCAGCACCGTTCCTCCGCTCGCCTCGTCCGGCTCCGCCCCCGATCCCGCCGGTCTGGCACCCGCGGCACGCCCTGACGCTCTGGGGCGCTTCGGCATCTTCGGCGGCCAGTACGTGCCCGAAACCCTGATGCCGGCCCTGGCGGAACTGGAGGCCGCCGCGGCGGAGGCCTGGGCCGATCCCGCCTTCACCACGCGCCTCAACCATCTGCTGCGCGATTACGTCGGCCGGCCCAGCCCGCTGTACGAGGCCGAACGGCTCAGCGAGCACTACCGCCGCGCCGAGGGCGGTCCGCGCATCTGGCTGAAGCGCGAAGACCTGAATCACACCGGCGCCCACAAGATCAACAACGCCCTCGGCCAGGCGCTGCTGGCCCTGCGCATGGGCAAGAAGCGGATCATCGCCGAGACCGGCGCCGGACAGCATGGGGTCGCGACCGCCACCGTCTGCGCCCGCTTCGGGCTGGAGTGCGTCATCTACATGGGCGCCGAGGACATGCGCCGTCAGGCGCTGAACGTGTTCCGCATGCGCCTGCTGGGGGCCACGGTGCAGCCGGTCACCGCCGGCACCGCCACCCTCAAGGACGCCACCAGCGAGGCGATCCGCGACTGGGTGACCAACGTCGAGTCCACCCATTACATCCTCGGTTCGGTGGCCGGTCCGCACCCCTACCCGATGCTGGTGCGCGACTTCCACGCCGTCATCGGTGAGGAGGCCAGGCAGCAGTGCCAGCAGGCCTTCGGGCGCCTGCCGGATGTGCTGGTCGCCTGTGTCGGTGGCGGCTCCAACGCCATGGGCCTGTTCCATCCGTTCGTGCAGGACACCTCGGTGCGGCTGATCGGCGTCGAGGCGGCCGGTGAGGGCGTGGCCAGCGGCCGCCATGCCGCCACGATCACCGAGGGGCGTGTCGGTGTGCTCCATGGCGCCATGAGTCTGCTGCTGCAGGACGGCGAGGGCCAGGTGATGGAGGCCCATTCCATCAGCGCCGGTCTCGATTACCCCGGTGTGGGCCCGGAGCACAGCTATCTCAAGGGCATCGGCCGCGCTGAATATGCCGCCGTCACCGACGACGAGGCCCTCGACGCTCTGCAGCTGATATGTCGGCTGGAGGGCATCATTCCTGCCCTCGAGACGGCCCATGCCTTCGCCTGGCTGGAGAAGCTCTGCCCCACCCTCGCCCCCGGCACCGAGGTGGTGGTCAATCTCTCGGGTCGCGGCGACAAGGACGTCAACACCGTGGCCGACCGGCTGGGAGATCGACTCGGGGGCTGAGGCCTCTTCTGACCGCGGGACCTCCCGATCTCCGAGGGGCCGTCGAGGGCTGGCCTGGAGCCAGAACCGTCCCCCGCTCCCGGGGCGCCGAGCTGTGACGGATCCGGCTCTTCAGAGGGGATCCTGCTCCCAGCTGAAACGCGGCAGGCGCTGCACGCTTTCCCGCATCGTCGTGGCCCACACTTCCATGGCCCGGATCACCTCGGGGGCATCCTTGTCCAGCTTCATCCGGCGCGACACGCGCAGGTCACCGGCAGGCACCAGGGCGATCTCGAAGGGCGGCCCCACGGTGAGATTGGAGCGGCGCGTGATGATCTGCGACACCAGGCAGAGGCGTGCCCCATCCTCCAGCGACAGGCCTGGATGGCCGACGTAGTCGAGCGGTGGCTTGCCGTATTTGCTCTCGCCGATCTGCAGAAAGGGTGTCTCCGCCGTGGCCATCACGGCATTGCCCTGGGGATAGATCAGGTAGAGGCCGTGGGGCTCTCCGGCGATCTGACCGCCGAGGATGAAGCTGGCCTCACCGGTGGCGCCGGCCTCCCGCAGCGAGGTGGCGAACTGTCGCTGCACCGCCACGCTGAGGTGGCCGATGTAATCCGCCACCTCGAACAGGTAGCGGGCGCTGCGCAGATCGGGCCGTTTCGGTGTCCCTTCGTTGGTCGTGGCTGCCGTTCCCCGCTCGCTCGCGCCCTGCTCAGTTGTGCCGTCGTCCACCGCCGCTGCGGCCAGGTCGCGGCGGATGCGGTTGAGCACCGCCTGGGTGGTTCCCAGATTGCCGGCCGCCATCAGCACGAACAGCCGATCGGGCGCCGGCTGGAACACATGCATCTTGCTGTAGGTGGAGATGTAATCCACCCCGGCGTTGGTGCGCGAATCGGAGGCGAACACCAGGCCCTTCTCCAGCAGGAAGGCAACGCAGTAGGTCATGGCGTCTGCTCCCTCAGCCCAGCAGCCGCTGCAGAATCGCCGCCACGGAGCGCACCGCCGCGCCGGCGGTGGCGTAGGCCATGCGCATCGGTCCCACCAGGGCCACATGTCCCAGGTCGCCATCACTGGTCCGATAGGGAGCCTGGACCACGGCACAGGCCGCCAGCGCGGCATGGGGATGCTCGCTGCCGATCCAGATGTGGTCCGCCGGAGTCTCCAGCGGGGGAGGCAGCTCCGAGGCGGAGGCCAGGGGGCCCAGCACCTGCTCGGGGCGATGTTCCACGAGCTGCACCAGGGGCAGCAGCGCCGCCGTGCGACTGAACTCCGGCTGGGCCAGCAGGCCCCCCAGGCCGGCCGCCACCACACCCTCCGGTTCGGCGCCACCGCGCCGCTCCAGATCCTCCAGGCCCTGGCGCAGCACGGCCCCGCCGGTGCGCAGCTCCTCCGGCAGCCGCTCCCAGGCGATGTGTCCGCCGCCCTGGCGCAGGCTGTCGTTGGCCCAGCGCTCCAGGATCGCCAGGTTGGCCTCGGCCTCCAGCGGCAGGCGCAGGTTGAGGCTGCTGGTCAGCGCCGGTCCCTGCACCAGGAACACCAGCAAGCGGTCGCGGCTGGGCACCAGGCGCAGGGCCTGAAGCTGGGGTCGCTGCCGCTGGGGCCGGCTGATCAGGCTGAGGAGGCCGGTGAGGTCCGAGAGGCGTCGGGCCAGGTGGCGCAGGAGGTCGTCGAGGGCGGCCCACTGCAGGCTGATGCCAGCCAGCTCCCGCTCCAGCTGGCGGGCGGCGGAGCCGGGCTCCGGCAGCAGCTGATCGACATAGAGGCGATAGCCCTGCTGGCTGGGGATGCGGCCGGCGGAGGTGTGGGGCTGGGTGAGCAGGCCGCGCTGCTCGAGGGCTCCCATCGCCGAGCGCACCGTGGCCGGGCTGGCGGTGAGGCCGAAGCGACGCACCAGCGTGCGGCTTCCCACCGGCTCCACCGTGTCGACGTAGTGGCGCACTGTGGCACGCAGGACGTCCTGTTGGCGGCGCGGCAGGGGATCCAAGCCGAGGAGTAGCGAGGCGAAGAGGTGCGTGGATCGTAGGGAGGTCGCCGCGGGCCCGGAGAACGGCGGCACCAACCGTTGTGGCTCCGTGGCGCATCGCCGTGCCGGCGAGGGTATTGCGGGTCGCGCCAACCGCAGGACTCATCCGCAGGACTGGCCGGCTGTCTGTCCGCCCGGGGGGGGCGCCGGAATGCCAGCGCCGCTTCGCAGTCGCCTGCGCCGTCAGTAGCGCGGCACCGAGCGGTCCACCTCGACGCTCCACGCATCGATGCCGCCCTGCAGGTTCCACACCTGGGGAAAGCCCTTCTGCTGCATCAGCCAGCAGCCGAAATGCCAGCTGCGCACACCGGCGTGGCAGAACACCGCCACCGGCCGTGAGGCGTCCAGCAGCGTGTCGAGCCGCTCCATCCATTCGGCCGAGCGGCTCAGGGGCAGGTGCAGCACCGGCAGCGGCAGGCGGGCGATGGCCAGCTCCTCGTCCTCGCGCACATCGATCAGCTGGATGCCGCTCCCTTCCACGTCGCCCTCGACCAGGCGCCCGGCCAGATCGGCGGCGGTGATCGGGAGGGGAGTGGGCGCCGGCGCGGCAGGGGCCATGGGGGGCAGGGGAACGGCAGGATGGAGCCATCCTGCTGTGCGTGCATGAAGGGCCGCGCCTTCGCGGCGGTGGTGCTGTCGGCGCTGCTGCTGCTGTCCGGCCTCGGGATCGGGGGCTGGTGGCTGGTGTGGCAGCGCGGTCCCCTGCAGCTGGCGCACCACCGTCTGGCGATGCCGCGGTCGGCCCGGTTCGTGCCGGCCTCGGCCTCCTTCAGCCTGTATCTGTTCAGCGATGGCCAGCGGCCGGTCGACTACGCCCGCGCCGTGGCTCCGGCCCGCCAGCGCCGCCCCGCGGGAGAGGCGATCGCCCGTCTGCGCGACGGCGCCTTCGCTGCCGCCGGCCTCGATTACCAGGATGAGCTGGCCGGCTGGCTCGGCGGAGAGATCGCCATGGCCCTGTTCGAGGATCCGGTGGTGGCCGCCACCGGTGGGGCTCCCGAGCAGCCGTCGCGGGGGTGGCTGCTGGCCCTGGCGAGTCGTGATGACGACGGTGCCCGGCGTTTCCTGCAGCGGTTCTGGCAGACCCGCAGCCTGGCCGGCACCGACCTGCAGGTGAGCCGCTACCGCGGCATGGGGTTGATCAGCGGCCGTGGTGCCCTGCTCGGCAGCCGATCCGAGCCCCTGGCCACGGCCCTGGTGGATGACGATCTGGTGCTGATCGCCTCCGGCCGCAATCTGCTGGAGCGGGCCCTCGATGTCTCCCAGATTCCGGGTCTGAATCAGGCCGGCCAGCCGCTGCTGCGCCAGGGGCTCGCCTCCTTCGCCAGCGGTGCTGCCCTGGCGGTGGCCGCCCCGGAGGCCCTGCAGACCTGGCTTGGATGGCCTGCGCCCCTGCCTGCCGATGCGGTGGCCAGGCCCATGGACCTGTCCCAGGCCGTGGCCGCGGCCCGTGGCCTGCCCCGCACGGCTGCCCTGGCGGCGGTGCTGCCCGATCCGCAGGACTCCGCCGACGCCGTCAGTGGCTCCAAGCGGCCTGCGGAACCCTCGCCGTCGGGGGAAGGAGACCTCGTTGTCGTCTCCACCGACAGCCCGGATCCGGGCGAGCCGGCCGCATCAGCGCCCTCCGCTCGCCAGGCCCTGCCGGACGTTCCGGCCTCTGGCCCGGCGCCGGATGCGGCTTCTCGTAACCCCACCGCCGGGCCCCAGGACGCCCTCCAGCCTCCTGAGGCACCACCCCAGGCCCCGCAGCCCGGCACTCCGGTGCGCACGGCTGCGCCAGTTGCTCAGACCCCCGAGGACGTCCCCGCCACCACGCCAGCTGCTCCTGCTCCCTCGGCCTCCGCGCCTCCCGCCAGGAGCGACGCCGCTTCCGGCGGAGCCGTCCCAGTGGCGCCGCCCCCGACCAACGCTCCTGGCGCACCAACCCTGCTGGCGGTGCTCCAACCCCAGGGCCGCCAGCTGGAGCTGCGCGCCCGGTTGCTGCTGCCCGAGGCGCCGCGCCTGGCGCCGCTGCTGCCGGAGCAGGCCGAGGCGCTGCTTTCGGCCCTGCGCGGCAGCCCCGAAAGCCTGGCGCTGATCCAGGATCCGCCGGCCCTGGGCCAGGTGGCCCTGCTGCGCCCCCTGCTGGAGCG
Source organism: Synechococcus sp. CBW1004 (assembly GCF_015840715.1). NCBI lineage: Bacteria > Bacillati > Cyanobacteriota > Cyanophyceae > Synechococcales > Synechococcaceae > Synechococcus > Synechococcus sp. CBW1004. The sequence continues at coordinate 2,086,771 of NZ_CP060397.1, forward strand.
CAGCCTGGGTCTGCGTCCGCAGGGGATGGCAGAGCGCCAGGGCCCCCTGCCCGCTCTGCTGTCGCGCACGATCCACGGCCCCTTGCTGGCGAGTCAGGCGCCCATGGGCTGGCAGCTGGCCAGCCTTTCAGGCGATCCCGCGTCGTCCGATCTGGAGCCGCTGCTCCGCCAGGAGGGTCTGCTGGAGGCACCCCTCGCCGTGGACGGCCACAGCCTGCGGGTGTGGACCCACCTGTCCCTGCCGGGCCGGGCCGGCCGCCGGGAGCGCGGTGGCGCCGATGCGCTGGTGGCCCCCCTGGCCGGCTGGAGCGAGCAGCGCCAGGAACTGGCCTGGTGGGGACAGACGCTCGCGGCGCTGGAGGCCCCGGCCGAGAGCCGCTCCCTCACCTTTCTCCGGCGTGGCCTGCGCGAGCTGGGGGTGCCGCAGGCGCCCCTGCAGTGGAGCCTCGACGGCGACGGTGCCCGCGGCCTGCTGCGCTCCTGGCAACCCTGGCGGCTGCTCTCGGCCCTGGCCGGTGGCGGTCTCGATGGGCCTGTGCGGGGCCTGGCCCTGGCGCTGGAGTCGCCGCCCGAGCTCTCGGCGCTGGAGCTGCGGGCCCGCCTCAACCTGGGCGAGTGAACCTGGGCGAGTGAGCCTGATCGAGGGCTCCGCCGCTGGCGCGCGTGGCCCGGAGCCTCAGCATGGGTGAGCGCCCCTGCCGTTCGCCGTTCTGTCGCCATGGCTGCCTCCACCCTCCTGCTCCTGCGCCATGGCATCGCCGAGGAGCGACGGGCGGGACTGGAGGATGGCGATCGGGCCCTCACCGAGCGGGGGCGCAGCCGCACCCGTGCGGTGCTGGAGCGGCTCGTGGCCCTGGGGCTGATGGCGGATCGGCTGCTCTGCAGCCCGTTGCTGCGGGCTCGTCAGACGGCCGAGATCGCCGTGACGGCGGGCTGGGCGCCGGATCTGACGCTCGCCTCCGAGCTGGCTCCGGGCGGAGCGGCGCTGGCCTGCCTGCCAGAGTGGTGCCAGGCATGCGGTGGCGACAGCCTGGCCTTGGTGGGCCATGAACCGGATCTCTCCGCCCTGGCCGCCTGCCTGATCGGCGCGCCCGCAGGCCATCTGGACCTGCGCAAGGCGGGCCTGATCCAGCTGCGGCTGTCCGAGGCTGCTGCGCGTGGTCAGGCTGTTGCCGGCGGCCAGCCTGCCGCCGGCGGGGCCGTGCTGGTGTCGCTGCTGCGGCCGGGGCTGCTGCTCGGCTGAAGCCGCTGGCTGGCCATCAGCGCTACGGCAGAGCCACCGGGCCGGAGCCTAGGTTCGGCAAAACGGTACGACCTTTGATGGCGGTCAAGAGCCCCTCCAACGGCCCGAGCGGTGCCGATCCCAGCGCGGCCTCCGACGGAAGTCCCGCTGTGACCAGCAGCCCCGCCCCGCAGGCCGCGAGCGTGCCTGTGCCGTTCCGCCCGGGTCTCGAAGGTGTGCCCGCCACCCAGTCGGCGATCTGTGACATCGATGGCATCCGCGGCCTGCTCACCTATCGCGGCTATCCGCTCGAGCAGCTGGCGGCCAACAGCACCTTCCTGGAGACGGCCTACCTGCTGATCTGGGGTGAGCTCCCCACCATTTTCCAGCTGCGGGACTTCGAGCAGGAGGTGCAGATGCATCGGCGGGTGAGCTTCCGCATCCGCGACATGATGAAGTGCTTCCCAGCGGGTGGGCATCCGATGGATGCCCTGCAGGCGAGCGCCGCGTCGCTGGGGCTGTTCTATTCCCGCCGCGCCCTGGATGATCCGCAGTATGTGTTCGACGCGGTGGTGCGGCTGATTGCCAAGATCCCCACAATGGTGGCGGCGTTCCAGCTGATCCGCAAAGGACAGGATCCGATTCAGCCCCGTGATGATCTGGCCTATTCGGCCAACTTTCTCTATATGCTCACCGAGCGTGAGCCCGATCCGATCGCGGCCAGGATCTTTGATCGCTGCCTGATCCTGCACGCCGAGCACAGCCTCAACGCCAGCACCTTCAGCGCCCGCGTCACCGCCAGCACGCTCACCGATCCCTATGCCGTGGTCGCCTCGGCCGTCGGCACCCTGGCCGGACCGCTGCACGGCGGCGCCAACGAGGACGTGCTCGAGATGCTGGAGGAGATCGGCACGGTGGATGCGGTGGAGTCCTGGCTCGATCAGGCGATCAAGGCCCGCAAGAAGATCATGGGCTTCGGTCACCGCGAGTACAAGGTGAAGGATCCCCGTGCCGTGATCCTGCAGAAGCTGGCCGAGGACCTGTTCCTGCGCTTCGGCCATGACGCCATGTATGACGTGGCGCGCCGCCTCGAGGAAGTCGCCGCTGATCGCCTGGGGCCGAAGGGCATCTATCCCAACGTCGATTTCTACTCCGGCCTGGTGTATCGGAAGCTCGGCATTCCGCGCGATCTGTTCACACCGATCTTCGCGATCGCTCGCACAGCCGGCTGGCTGGCCCACTGGCGCGAGCAGCTGGGCGCCAACCGCATCTATCGCCCCACGCAGATCTACACCGGCTCCGGCGAGCGGGCCTGGCTCCCCCTGGAGAGCCGCCCGGCGGTCGTCTGAAGCACCACGCCGTCTCCCCCGTTCCACCAGCGGGGCCTTAACGTCTCCCCCACTCCTCCCACCCGCCATGCAGCCCTTCGCGGTCGTGACTCCGGGACTCGATCTGCAGGCCAGCTTCGTCGACCTGCTCGAGGGCTTCGGGCTGACTCCCGGACTCGCCCACCTGATCTGGCTGCCGCTGCCGATGCTCACCGTCCTGGTGGCGGCGGTGGTGGGCGTTCTGGTCAACGTCTGGCTCGAGCGCAAGATCTCGGCAGCCGTCCAGCAGCGCATCGGCCCGGAGTACGCCGGCCCCCTGGGGGTGCTCCAGCCCATGGCCGACGGCCTCAAGCTGCTGTTCAAGGAAGACGTCATCCCGGCCCGAGCCGACGGGCTGCTGTTCACGCTCGGCCCGGTGCTGGTGCTGGTGCCCGTGATCCTTTCGTGGCTGGTGGTGCCCTTCGGCCAGAACCTGCTGATCAGCAACGTCGGGGTGGGGATCTTTCTGTGGATCGCCCTGAGCAGCATCCAGCCGATCGGCCTGCTGATGAGCGGCTACGCCTCCAATAACAAGTATTCGTTGCTCGGCGGCCTGCGGGCTGCGGCCCAGTCGATCAGCTACGAAATCCCCCTGGCCCTGGCGGTGCTGGCGGTGGTGATGATGAGCAACTCTCTTAGCACCGTCGACATCGTCGCCCAGCAGAACGGCGCCGGCATTCTCAGCTGGAACATCTGGCGCCAGCCGGTGGGCTTCGTGATCTTCTGGATCTGTGCCCTGGCCGAGTGTGAGCGCCTCCCCTTTGACCTGCCCGAGGCGGAAGAGGAGCTGGTCGCCGGCTACCAGACCGAGTATTCGGGCATGAAGTTCGCCCTCTTCTACCTCGGCAGCTACATCAACCTCGTGCTCTCGGCGCTGCTCGTCTCGGTGCTTTATCTGGGTGGCTGGGGCTTCCCGGTGCCGGTCGAGTGGCTGGCCAACCTGCTGGGACAGTCGGTCGATGCACCTCTGGTGCAGGTGATCACCGCCACCACCGGCATCGTGATGACCGTGCTCAAGGCCTACCTGCTGGTCTTCTTCGCGATTCTGCTGCGCTGGACCGTTCCCAGGGTGCGGATCGACCAGCTTCTCGATCTCGGCTGGAAGTTCCTGCTCCCCGTCGCCCTGGTCAATCTGCTGGTCACCGCCGCTCTCAAGCTGGCCTTCCCCGTCGCCTTCGGCGGTTGATCTGCACTTCCGATCCCGATCCTCCAGTTCTCAGCCGGCCCCGCCATCATGGGCCGATCCCGCCTGTCCGCCCCTCCCCCAACCAGCGCCATGTTCGGGTTCCTCAAGAAAGTCGGTGACTACACCAAGGATGCTGTGAGTGCCGCCCAGTACCTGACTCAGGGGTTGGCGGTCACCTTTGACCACCTCAAGCGCCGCCCGATCACGGTTCAGTATCCGTACGAGAAGCTGATCCCGTCCGAACGTTACCGCGGCCGTATTCATTACGAGTTCGACAAGTGCATCGCCTGTGAGGTGTGTGTGCGCGTCTGTCCGATCAACCTGCCGGTGGTGGACTGGGTGATGAACAAGGCCACCAAGAAGAAGGAGCTGCGGAACTACTCGATCGATTTCGGGGTCTGCATCTTCTGCGGCAACTGCGTGGAGTACTGCCCCACCAACTGCCTCTCGATGACCGAGGAATACGAGCTGGCCGCGTTTGATCGCCACAGCCTCAATTACGACAATGTCGCACTTGGGCGACTCCCCACCAGCGTCACCTCCGATCCGTCGGTGTTTCCCCTGCGTGAGCTGGGCTACCTCCCCGCCGGTGAGATCGATCCCCACGGCGTGCCCGCTGATGCTCCCCGGGCCGGCAGACTGCCTGAGCAGGTCCTCGAGACCCTGCCTGCAGCCGCCAAGACCCCGCAGCAAGGAGTCCAATCCTGATGACGATCGCCTCCACCACGCAGCAGATCTGCTTCCTGGTGCTCTCGGCCACCCTGGTGCTGGGTTCCCTGGCCGTGGTCCTGCTGCCCAACATCGTCTATTCCGCCTTCCTGCTGGGAGGCGTCTTCCTCTCGGTGGCTGGCCTCTACCTGCTGCTCAACGCCAGTTTCGTGGCGGCGGCCCAGGTGCTCGTCTACGTCGGCGCGGTCAACGTGCTGATCCTGTTCGCGATCATGCTGGTGAACAAGCGTGAGGCGATGGCCGACATCCCCGGCCTGCTGCTGCGTCGGCTGCTCTCCGGGGCCGTCTGCGCCGGGTTGTTCGCCCTGCTCCTGCGCGTCGCCTTCACCACCCACTGGGCCCTGCCCGGTCCGGTGCCGGTGGGCGAGGAGGCGACGATCCGCATCGGTGAGCACTTCTTCAGCGACTACCTGCTTCCCTTTGAGCTGGCGTCGGTGCTGCTGCTGATGGCCATGATCGGCGCCATCGTCCTGGCCCGACGGGACGTGTTCAGCACCGATGTGGTGACCGGCGAGCCGGCCGATCAGGGCCTGCTTGAGAAGGCCCGCACCCCTCTGCTGCTGGAGACGCCCTCCGGCTCCACCACATCCACCCTGGCGGAACCCCGTTCATGAGCTCCTCGGCCATTCCCCTCCAGGCTTTCCTCGCCCTGGCTGCCGTGCTGTTCTGCACCGGCGTCTGGGGCCTGATCAACAGCCGCAACGCCGTTCGCGTGCTGATGAGCATCGAACTGATGTTCAATGCCGTCAACCTCAACCTGATGGCCTTCTCCAGCTATCTCGATGGTCAGCTGGTCCGCGGTCAGGTGTTCACCATCTTCGTGATCACCGTGGCGGCGGCCGAAGCTGCGGTGGGTCTGGCGATCCTGCTGTCCCTCTACCGCAACCGCGAGACGGTCGACATGGAGCGCTTCAACCTGCTGCGCTGGTGATCCGCTCGGCTGCGCTCCCCCAGTTCCGAGTCCACCACTGCCGCGTCGCCTCCCCTTCCGGCCCGGCTTGAGGCGATCGTCTGAGGCTTCGCATCGCTTCTGGCGTCTGGCCCCAGGAGAGAGCAGGCTGGGCCCCTGAGTTCCTCAATCGATGCGCCTCGAGCGGGTCTGGGTGATCCATCGCAGCGGCAGCCCCGCCGCACAGCGTCAGGCCAGGGCCTGCGCCGCTGAGCTGCGGGCCGAAGGGGTTGTCGTCAGCGTCGCCGAATCCGGCCTGAGCGCCAATCCGTTCCCGGGTCTGCAGGCCACCGAGCCCGGCCCGCCCGATCTGGCCCTGGTGCTCGGCGGCGATGGCACCGTGCTCGGAGCGGCGCGGCACCTGGCCCCCCATGGGGTGCCGATCCTCAGCTTCAACGTCGGCGGCCACCTCGGCTTCCTCACCCACGAACGGGTGCTGCTGCGACCGGAGCACGGCATCAGTCTCTGGGAGCGCCTGCGGCAGGATCGCTTCGCGCTGGAGCGACGCATGATGCTGGAGGCGCGCATCGACCGCGCCGATGGCGTGCCGTTGCCGGGTGACGCGGCGCGCATCGGCCACGCCCCAGCAGAGGTGGATGCCTGTGGTCCCCACAGCGCCCTCAATGATTTCTATTTCCGGCCCTGTCTCGATGAGGTGTCGCCCACCTGCCTGCTGGAGCTTGAGATCGACGGAGAGGTCGTCGATCAGTACCGCGGCGACGGTCTGATCATTGCCACCCCCACCGGCTCCACCGGTTACGCGATGGCGGCAGGGGGCCCGATCCTGCATCCCGGCATCGAGGCGATCGTGGTGAATCCCATCTGCCCGATGAGCCTCTCCAGCCGGGCCATCGTGGTGCCGCCCCGCGCCCGGCTGAGCGTCTGGCCCCTGGGGGAGAGCAGCCGTCGCGTCAAGCTCTGGAAGGACGGCGCCCACGCCACCGTGCTTGACCCTGGCGATCGCTGCACCGTGCAGCGGGGGCCCCATCCGGCCCTGCTGCTGCAGCTCCAGCAGAGCCCCTCCTACTACCGCACCCTCACCCGCAAGCTGCACTGGGCGGGAAGTCTCACGGGCGTGGAGCCCTCCCACAACTGAGTGGCGCCCACGGGGGTGCTCAGGCCAGGGCGGCCTCGCCAACGTGCTGGGCGATTCGATGCTTCGTGGTCCGGGCTGGTTGGTTGAGCGGAGCCTGACCAGGGGATGCCCTCGCCTGGAACGCGGCAATCGTTCACGATTCCGGCAGGAGGTGTTGCCAAGACCTTTGTCTTTCTGTATTCTTATCTCCAGAAGTGAGGCGCTTCATTCTATAGCCTCGGACATGGATTTTGGCCTGTCGGCTCAGCAGAAGCTCATCCTCCGTCTTGCCCGGGCCAACGGTCTCAGCGGCGCCCACCGCTGGCAGGTTCTGCCGCCCCTCTGGCTGATTGCCCTGGTCAGCCTGGCGCCCTGGCTTCTGGTCTGGCATCCAGGCCGCTATCTGTGGTTGCTCCTGATTCCGCCGCTTGGGTTCTGGTACCGCCGCCGGGTGGAGCGTCGTTTTCAGGAGTGGGTCCTGGATCTGCGGGAGCTCTGAGCGCGCCTTCCGGCAGGCATGGCCGATGGAGATTCCCTGCGGTCGGCAGATCTCGCCATCGTCGGGAGGTTGGTTGCGGCCGGCCGGTGCGTTACGCAGGGTGATCCTCGGCGGCGGGCGTGGGCAGAATCGATGGGGTGATGTGTTGGGAGATCTGTTCTGGCCCTTGAGATCGAACGGCGGTTTCTGGTCGCTGGCGACCGGTGGCGAGGCCATGTCCTCTGGCAGGCGCGCCTGCAGCAGGGTTATCTGAGCCGTCCCGGCGAAGGGCTGACGGTCCGGGTCCGCACCCGTGAGCCGTTGGAGGGTGGAGCGGCCGAGCAGGCCTGGCTGACGCTCAAGGCACCCGCGCCCTCCTCGGGGCAGCGGCAACCTGAGGGGCCTTCGCTGGCGGCCCCGGACGGTCCGGCGGCAGGCGACGCCCTCTCCTCCGTGCAGACGGCTCTTCAGGCCAGGGGGGAAGGGCTGGCCGGGCTTGCCCTCAGCCGCCTGGAATTCGAATACGCCATCCCCACGGCAGATGCCGAGGCGCTGCTCGCCCTGACCGAGCAGCGACTGGTGAAGTGCCGCCATGGCCTGGATCTGCCCGGCGGCGACTGGGTGCTCGATGTGTTCGAGGCAGAGAATGCGCCGCTGGTGGTCGCCGAGGTGGAGCTGGAGCATCCCGATCAGCCCGTCGATCTGCCGGCCTGGTGCATCAGGGATGTCACCGGCCGTCGTGACCTCAGCAACGCCGCTCTGGCCGCGCGTTCGCTCGCACGATGGAGCGAGGCCGAGCGCTGCGAGCTGCTCAGCGGTCTGTAGAACGCCTGGCCGGGATGGCTGCATACGGCAGAGGCGGCCCCCATCCTCTGGCGTTGTCACTCCGGTGGCGTGCTCACTCCCCTGATGGACCCCGCCGGGAGGCGGCCCAGCCCCAGGCTTGCCCCGGTACGGTTCAGTCCTGATCGCCGCCTGGTCCGTCCTCGAGCGAGCAGCAGTTGAAGCCGTCGCGGCAGATCTTGCCGTTGTCCATCGCCCAGTTCAGAAGCGCCACCCGGTTCTTGGCTCCGGTCTTGGTGAAGATGTTGCTGACGTGGTTGTCGACCGTGCGCTTGCTGATCGTCAGGCGTTCGGCGATCTCCTGGTTCGTCAGGCCGGTGGCCACCAGCTCGATGATCTCCAGTTCCCGCTCGGACAGGTCGCCGCGCGGCTGGGGGGAGTGATGGGTCGGCGGACGGGGTGCCGGAGCCCGATCAGGCAGGCCGCGCTCTGGCATGGACGCACAGCGAAACCCGCACTGTAGGCAGGCTGCTGCTGCATGATGGGCCGGATCGAGGGGGGCGGGCCGCTGCTGCGCGAGGCACTGGAACGAGGCGAGTTCGCGCTGACGGCGGAGGTGACGCCGCCGCGTGGGGGAGATCCGTCGCGCACCCTGGCGGCGGCCGCTGCCCTGCGTGGCCTGGTGCATGCCATCAACGTCACCGACGGCAGCCGGGCCGTGATGCGGATGAGCAGCCTGGCGGTGTGCCGGTTGCTGCTCGACGCCGGCATTGAGCCGGTATGGCAGGTCACGGGCCGGGATCGCAACCGCATCGCCCTGCAGGCGGATCTGCTCGGGGCCCAGGCCCTGGGCATCCGCAATGTGCTCTGCCTCACCGGCGATCCGGTGAAAGCCGGCGATCAGCCTGAGGCACGGCCGGTGCATGAGCTGGAGTCGGTGCGGCTGCTGCAGCTGGTTCAGAGCTTCAACCAGGGGATCGATCCGGTGAAGGGGGAGCTGCCCGATGGCGGCACCAGCCTGTTCGCCGGGGCCGCGGCCGATCCCCAGACGGGCAGCTGGAGCGGCCTGGTGAGCCGGGTGAAGCGCAAGCAGCAGGCGGGCGCCCGCTTCCTCCAGACCCAGATGGTGATGGATCCCGAGGCACTCCGGCGCTTCGTGGAGGAGGTGAGCGGCCCGCTGGGGCTGCCGGTGCTGGCGGGGGTGTTCCTGCTCAAGTCGGCGAAGAATGCGCTCTTCATCAACCGCGTGGTGCCCGGAGCCAGCATCCCCCAGGCGATCATCGACCGCCTGGCAGGCGCCAGCGATCCGGCCGCCGAGGGCATTGCGATCGCCGCTGAACAGGTGGCCGCTTATCGCGACATCGCCCAGGGCGTGCATCTGATGGCGGTGAAGGCCGAGGAGCGCATCCCGGCGATCCTGCAGCTGGCAGGAATCCAGCCCCGGCCCGTGCCGCCCCTGCCAGCGGCGGTGGGCTGACCTGCCACGGCCTTGAGGCCGGAGCTGCGGTGATCCCTGGAGCGCTGCCGCCCTTGGCTGCTCGGCAAGATCACCGTGCAAAGCACATCAGAAGCCGCAGGCGGCCTGAGGCTCTGGTCTGGCAGGCCGGCTGGGGAGATTCGCTCACCCTGGTGGGTGGCGTCGACAGGCGTTGCGGCGCTCCTAGTTGGCCGCCTGGCTCAGCGCCAGGTCGCTGCCCAGCAGCTCGGCCATGGCCTTCTGTTGCGGTGAGGGGGTGGCCAGGTCCTGGCGGCGGGCGTCGGTGATCAGCCAGTCGAGGGCCGCCTCCTGCAGGTCGAAATGGTCGCCGTTGCGGTCGACGCAATAGCGGCCGTACACCAGCTTCTCCACCAGGCGCACGCCGGGGCCGATGCGCGAGTAGTCGAAGATGATCGAGTTGTCGATCGTGGCGCCGCTGCAGATGTGGCAATTGGGTCCGATCATGGCCGGGCCGATGATTGTGGCTCCGTCCTCGATCTTCGTCATGCCACCCACATAGATCGGGCCTGCCACCGTGATCTGGTCCCAGTCAGCGGCCACATTGAGGCCCGCGTAGATGCCCGGACGCACCTCCTTTCCGGGGATCTGCACCTGGCGCACATCCCCCTGCAACACGCTGCGGATGGCCTGCCAGTAGTCCGGCACCTTGCCGATGTCCACCCATTCGAACTCCATCGGCAGCGCGTAGAACGGCGCTCCGGCATCCACCAGCTTCGGAAAGAGATCAGCGCCGATGTCGAACGGCTCGCCACTCGGGATGAAGTCCAACACCTCCGGCTCGAAGATGTAGATGCCGGTGTTGATCATGTCGCTGGCGGCTTCCTCCACCGGCGGCTTCTCCTGGAAGGAGCGCACGCGACCATCGTCGTCGGTGACGACGACCCCGTAGCTGCTCACCTGCTCGCGCGGCACCCGCTTGGTGATCAGGCTGGCCATCGCCCCCTTCTGGCGGTGACGACGCACGGCTTCGGTGAGGTCCAGGTCAATCAGCGCATCGCCGCAGAGCACCACGAAGGTGTCGTCGAAGAAGGGCTGGAAATCCTGGATGCGCTTGAGGCCGCCGGCCGAGCCCAGGGCGTCACCGATCAGTTCACCGTCTTCGATGCGTCCCTCGAAGCTGTAGGCGATCTGCACCCCGAAGCGCTGGCCGTCGCGGAAATAGTTCTCGATCTCCTCGGCCAGATGGGAGACGTTGACCATGATTTCGTCGAATCCGTGCTCGCGCAGTAGCTCCAGCAGAAACTCCATCACCGGTTTCTGCAGGATCGGAATCATCGGCTTGGGTGTGGTGTGCGTGATCGGACGCACCCGCGTTCCCTTGCCGGCCGCCAGGATCATCGCCTTCATTAGCGTCGGCATCTCACAGATAAGCAGGCAGCCTAAGCAGTCAGCTCAGGCCGCCAGGTCCGCGCGAGCCGGCCCCCCATCTGACCCCTGTCCCGACAGCCCGCCACGCCGAGGCAGGGGCAGGGTGCCGTCCTCGCCGCTGCGAGCGGCCCCCTCCGGTCGCCGCAGCCGCAGCGGGCCGAACAGGCCGCCCTGCTGTTCCAGCTCCACCGCCCCCTGGGAGCAGAGGAACAGCAGCGCCCAGAAGACCCCGACCCGATCGCCATCGAGTTCCTCCTCGGCGCCGGCTTCGCGCACGGATGTGTGCCAGGCGATGACCAGATCCTCGAAGCCCAGCCAGTCGCCGCCAGCTTCGATGCCCTGCTGCAGGAAGCGCCCCAGGGCGGCGGTGGTCTCCGGCAGCTTCTCCCGGTGGGCCAGAGCGGCCACCTGGGCGATCGCGGCGCGATCGCTGTAACGCTTCGGGCGATGGCGGCCGCGGCTCCTGCCCTCATCCTGTTCGAGCCGTTCGGCGATGTCCTCCAGCTGGCGGATCAATTCGCCGAGGGTGACCGGCCGCTGCAGCGGCGGCGGTGCCACCGGGCGGCGGATCAGGTGCCGTTCGGGCCGCGCCGGCAGCACGATCCCCCCGGGTTCCTCCGACCAGCCGTCGTCCTCAGGGCCGCACTCCTCCTCCAGCAGGGGAGCCGGCGGGAAGGTGGAGGCCTCGAGCACCTCCGCCTTCAGGCCCACCAGCACTGAGGCCGCCAGGAAGGCTTCGCTGCTCTCGGCCAGATCCAGCTCGTAGCTGCCCCCCACGCCGGCCGCCAGCCGCGGCAGCTCCAGGCGCGAACGCAGCTGATCGAGAAAGCCATCGATCACGGCGATCACATCCACATCCCAGGGATCGATGTCGCCACGCTCTGCCGCATCCTGCAGCAGGCGGATGGCGGCGCGCGCGCCGGTCTCACTCACGGCGGCATCCCGCGGACATCGGGCTGGCTGGGGATCGGCTCATCCCAGGCACCGTACCGATCGCGACCGGCCAAGGCCAGCGCTGCCCTTGGTTTGACCAGGCCGCGCCTTCACGGAAGACCGCAGCAGACCAGGCCGGGACGAACGCGGGTGTCGGTTCAGCCGGCCTCGATGCCGCTCTCCGCGGCGCTGCTCTGACCGGCGGCGGGGAGAAGTCCCAGCTGGGCGTCGACCGTGGCGCGGTAGCGCTGGAGATCGTTCTCCAGCTCGCGGATGCGCACTTGATCGGCTTCCCGCTCTCCCTGCTCCTGAAGGGTCTCCACCTTCTTCACCACACCGTTCCAGACGGCGAAGATCCACGCGGCGGTGGCTCCGATGCCGCCGGCCACTAGCAGCAGGGCCGCCAGGGGGAGGGTGCTGCTGACGCCGGGAAGGAAGTGGACTGTGGTGGCGGTGGTGTTCTCCAGCGTGAACATCACCGTGGCCAGCCCGAAGCTGAAGATCAGCAGGAAGTTCAGCTGTCGCATGGCAAGGGCGAAAGTGGCACGACCTTAAGTGAGGGACCCTTGTCCGGTGCCCTGTCTTCACAGCCGGGAACCATGCCGGGAATGGGGGATCCCGATCAGGGCAGAACCCTTCAGGACAGCGATGGAGCCTGCAGGAGCGGCGGTGGCACCAGACTCATCACCCCGGCTGCTCGCAAAGGTCTGGGCGGTTCGCCCATGGCGGTCAGAGCGCTTTCTTCGCGTGCCACCAGGGTTTCGATCGAGGCCCGGTAGGTGTCGGTCATGATCCTGGGGTAGAGGCCGATTCCGACGATCGGCACCAGCAGGCAGGAGATCACATAGATCTCACGCGGCTCGGCATCGACCAGATGGGTGTGGGAGGCGAGCTCGCTGTTCTCCTTGCCGAAGAAGATCTCACGCAGCATCGAGAGAAGGTAGATCGGCGTCAGGATCACCCCCACTGCGGCCAGCACCGCCATGACGATGCGGAAGCTGAGGCTGTAGGCCTCACTGGTGGCGAAGCCGACGAACACCATCAGCTCACTGACGAATCCACTCATCCCGGGCAGGGCCAGAGACGCGAGTGAGCAGACCGTCCAGAGGGCGAACATCTTGCGCATCTTCTGGCCTACGCCGCCCATCTCATCGAGCTGCAATGTATGGGTGCGGTCGTAGGTGGCGCCCACCAGGAAGAAGAGGGAGGCGCCGATCAGGCCGTGGCTCACCATCTGCAGCATCGCGCCGCTGGTGCCCAGGGCGCTGAAGCTGCCGATGCCGATCAACACAAAGCCCATGTGGCTGATCGAGCTGTAGGCGATCTTGCGCTTGAGATTGCGCTGCGCAAACGAGGTGAGCGCCGCATAGATGATGTTCACCACCCCCAGCACCACCAGCAGCGGCGCGAACCGGGCATGGGCATCGGGCAGCAGCTGCACGTTGAAGCGCAGCAATGCGTAGCCGCCCATCTTGAGCAGAATCCCGGCAAGGAGCATGTGCACCGGCGCCGTCGCTTCGCCGTGCGCATCGGGCAGCCAGGTATGCAGCGGCACAATCGGCAGTTTCACGCCGAAGGCGATCAGCAGGGCCGCATAACACAACACCTGGAAGCCGACGCCGAATTCGCGGCTGGCCAAGACCGTGTATTCGAAGCTGGGAGCTCCTCCACCGAAGAAGCCCATCGCCAGGGCTGCCAGCAGAATGAAGAGCGAACTGCCTGCGGTGTAAAGGATGAACTTGGTGGCCGCATATTGACGTTTCTTGCCGCCCCAGATCGCTAGCAGCAGATAAACCGGAATCAGCTCCAGCTCCCAGGCCAGGAAGAACAGCAGCATGTCCTGCACCGCGAAGACGGCGATCTGGCCGCCATCCATGGCCAGCAGCAGGAAATAGAACAGCTTCGGCTTGAAGGTCACCGGCCAGGCGGCCAGGCAGGCCAGGGCTGTGATGAAGCTGGTGAGCAGGATTAGCGGCATGGAGATGCCATCGGCTCCAACCGACCAGGCCAGGCCCAGGTCCGGCAGCCACTGCACCCGCTCCACCAGCTGCAGGCCCGGTTCAGAGGGGTCGTACCCGTTGAGGTATCCCCCCACCGTCAGCAGGAAGGTGGTCAGCGACACCCCCAGGGCGTACCAACGCACCCGCTTGCCGTCTCCGGCGTCGGGCACAAAGGGGATCAGCAGGGAGGCCGCGATCGGGAACAGGATCGAGGCGCTCAGCCAGGGGAAGGCCACAGGCCGGGTCAGGCGTCTGGCTCGGAGTGTAGAAATCTCAGCCTGGAGATCTCAGTGCGGGTGGCGGTTGTCACACAAGCTGTCGGGACTGGCGCCGCCGGGCTGATCCGTCCGGCCGTCGCGCTCGCGGGCGAGCGCAGCGGCCTCCCGGAGTCAGCCCGGCGGCGCCCCCTGGCGTTGGCCGGGGTTCGGGCGGCAGGTTGCGGGACCTGCCGAGCGAGACCTCGCGGCGGGGGCGAAGGCAGATTCAGGCCCAGGGGGGGCGAGCGGCCGTTGCCCCGCGTTGCGGGGCTCGGCCTTGCAGTGCCGGGGCTGGAGGCCGTGGCCCCCGCTTTGGGGGGCCCGGCCTGGCGGTTCAGGGGCTTGGGTGGTGACGGGGTTTGGGGTGCGGGGCGACAGCATCTGCGGCGGTGCTCGCTCGTGCCCCGCTCAACCACTGACCGTCAACGACGTCGGAGTCGGACGTTCAGGGGACTTGATGACCCATGTGGCTCCGCAGCTCAGGCACGGGCAACACAACCTGCCTTCCCACATGGGATCCCTGCCTTCTGGCTCAGGCAGGGGCGGCACCTGTGGAGTGTTGCGGGTCATCAAGTCAGGGGATGGTTCGGAACAGGGCCCGCAGCTCGGGCTCCGGTCGGGTCAGCTCCGCGGCCAGGGTGCCCAGTCCGGGGCGTTCGGCGCTCGCCAGTCGGTTGACCTTGGCGCACACCGTCGGGGCATGGGGGCCAAGGGCCTCGGTTGACCGGGGGAAACGCCGGAAATAGGCCAGATCCACGCCGAGGCGATCGGCCAGGGCGGCCGTCCGCGACGGATCCTCGCCGGCGTGGGCCTGCAGCAGCAGCTCCCGGGCGTACTGGCCCATGGACCAGCAGTCCAGATCCGTGAACTGACCCGGTGCCGGCTCCAGTCGCTCGTCGGTGCTGAACACCATCAGCCGTTGAGCTGCCGTGAAGGCCAGGGCTCCCTGCCCCATCAGCGAGCGGAGGCTGTCGAGCACCACCATTTCGCCGCCGGTGTGGGCGCCGCCGGCGGTGGCGAAGGCGGTGGCACGCACCCCCTGCAGGGACACGTTGCCGCCCAGCTCGAACAGACGGCGCAACGGCGGCGCCGAACCCTGACTCCAGGTCGAGCCGCCCACCACCAGCACCCGCGGTTGCCCCTGAAGCAAGGCGGCCGCCTCCGGTCGGCCGGCCTGGGCCGACAGCGCCCTGAGGCTGATCCGGACCGGCAGGTGATACTCCCGCGCGAGACGGTGCAGTTCCAGGGCGATCCCCAGTCCGGCTCTGGTGGCATCGAAGCGGCCGGTGTACGGAGAGGGCGCCGCCAGCACAAAGCGCACCTCCGGAGGCGGTGTCTGGACGACGGGCGGGTGAAGAATCGGCATCCGAACGCAAAGCCGAAGCGAAGCTTGCGCTGCGAGCAGCGGGTTCAGTCTGAATCAGAATCAGCCTGACGGACTGCCGGGGTGAGGTGAACGTCTGACAGGCCGAACTGCCATGGATCTTCGTCTGAGGAGGAGGCTGGCATCACCGATGCCTGCAATGCAGTTGGCGCTGCAGTCCTGCGGATTCGTGGACCGAATGGCTTTGTCCTGGTCCCGTCGGTCACGCCTGTTCCCCCTCGGCCACCTGTGGAGGCTCGTCCCTGTCGGTTGATCCAGCTTGTTCGCCGCTTCCTTGCGGGGCTGTCTGACCACCCAACACGCAGGCCCCGCTTCCTGTGGGCCGCAGTCGATCAACCTGGAGCACGAATGTTCAACCTGTCGGCACGTGGCATCCGCCACGATCATCAGCACACGCCCTGGTACGAGCTCTGGCGTCAGCCCCTGGCGGCGCTGATCAGGATGCCGTGGTGGCTGTTTTTCCCGGTGATGTTCCTGGTTTATCTGGGAGTCATTCTTGCTGTTGCGGTTCTTCTCAGTTTCGATCGGCGTCATCTGCTTGGTGATGCGCCGATGGGCCTCCCCAAGCCGCTCGTGTTTGCGATGGAAAGCTTCTTCGCCAATGGCTTCAGCAGCGTCACGCCGGATTCGCTGTTCACCTATGCGGTGGGCGTGTTGAGCCTGATCGCCGGCTTGATCACGCTGTCGACGTTGACGGCCATTGTGTTTGCGCGGCTGAGCAGCAACGAGGCCCCGTTGCGCTTCAGCCGACACCTGTGCATCAGCTCCATGGATCACGGGCACCTGTTCTGCCGCTTTGTGACCGCAGATCCTGGGCAATGGTTGAATGTGAGCTATGGTTTATCACTGATCTATGATGATCAGATTCAAGCGGGAGTCTGGCAGCGACGGATCGTTGCCCTGGAGCTCCTCAACACTGCCACGCCCCAGCTCAGTCAGACCGCCACCCTCACGCATCCCCTCACGGCGTCAAGCCCGGTTGTTCGCCTGGGGCTCGACGAGCTGGCCAGGCGCCATGCGGTGATCATGCCGCTGGTGGAGGGAGTCGATGAGAGCACCGGTTCCGGCTTGCTTCAGACCCATCTGTATCCGATCGGCAGCATCCAGGTGGGCCGCCATTTCGCCGATCTGGTCACGACTGACCGCGCGGGCCATCGCAGGATTGAGCTTCGCCATCTCGACAAGTTGCGCTAGCGCTCAGCGGTGCGGGTGAGGGAGGCCATGCCGGCCTGCCTTACGGAGTCGCTGCGTTCCGGATGACAGGAGGGTGCATGCTCAAAGCTGTTGGGGCTCATCCCGTGGCCGATGGGTTCTTGTCGGCGGGGCGAGTGCGCTTGCAGGGCTGGGTTGAGGCGGCGTGGATGGGCTCAGACTTTTTCACTGGCCGGTGGCATGGTGAGCAGCAGCTCCTCGATCCTGTGGTGCAGGGATTCCAGCGGTGGGTCCTGCTGATCGGGGCCGAATGCCCGGATCAGCTGCGGTCCACTGACATCGATCACCCAGTCACTGGGGATGCCGGCATTCCTGTAGAGGTGCCCTTTGGTCTGCAGATCAAAGGCGAGAGAGCTGTCCGACACTTCGATCACCAGCACGGTGTCGGGGGCTTCTGGATGGGCGCTGAGATAGCCATGGCTGCGTTGCCGCACCAGGGCCAGGTCTGGCTCGGGTTCATCGCGCTCACCCAGACAAAGCGGTGATTCCACCCACAGTTCCCAGGGACAGTCGGTCCGGGCCGCCAGCCAGAGCGTGATCAGCTGCGTCACCCGGTTCACCAGGACGCTGTGACGCGTTCCCTTGGCGAGCACCGTCAGCACCTCGCCTGCGATGAGCTCCAGCCGCTGTTCCGGCACGGCCTCACAGAGCCGATGGAACTGCTCCACGGTGAAGCGGGCATGGGGCGCCTGCGGATCGGACGGGGAGGTGAGCCGTGTCATCCGCCGGGCCCTGAAGGGAGGGTCTGAGGTGAGGAAGCCTGGCCCGACCAGACGGATCGAAGCCCGGAGGCGCCCTCCGCCTCACCAGAAGGTTGCTTGAACCCCGAAGCGGTCATTGACCAGTCATCGCCACCGAATCTCGGTGGAGGCGCAGCCATCCCCTCGTTTCCACCCCCAGGCGGGGCGGACGGAAGCCGTGCGGAGAGGCCTGGAGCGGGAGGCGTAGGCGGCCTGCGTTCCTCAGGAACGCCAGCCGCCGTAGGAGTGCTCTGGGCTCGACCCGCTGGTGCTGTGAGCCGTGCTGCCGGCTGGATCCGCGCGTTGGGGAAGATGAGCGTCGCTGCTGCCGTCCAGCCCAGCCGCTCGGCGACTGGGGCCACTGGCGGCGCAGGCATTCAGGTCAAGTGAACGCCACCGAGTTTCGGTGGGGGCGAAGCCATCCCCTCGTTTCCACCCCCAGGCGGGGCGGACGGAAGCCGTGCGGAGAGGCCTGGAGCGGGAGCCGTAGGCGGCCTGCGTTCCGCAGGAACGCCAGCCGCCGGAGGCCCCCGCTCCAGGCCCCGCCGGCAGCCTCAGCCCAGAACGCCGAACAGGGCCACCAGGGCGATCACGCCGCCGAACACGATCAGGGCATAGAACTGCACCCGGCCGGTCTCGAAGTACTTGAGGCCCTCGCCGCTGCCGAGGGTGAGCAGGCCGGTGAGGTTCACGACGCCGTCGACCACCTTGGAGTCGACATCGAGCACCTGACGGGCGATGCGGCGGCTGCCCTGCACGAACAGCTTGTCGTTGATCGCATCGAGATACCACTTGTTGGCCAGGAAGCGGTTGATCGCCGGGAAACGGCCCGCCACCTCGGAGGCGAGGTCGATGCGGTGCAGAAGGTAAGCGAGCACTGCCACCGTGATCCCCACCAGAGAGATCGCCACAGAGGCGCCGGCCAGGGGCAGAAATTCACTCCAGGAGAAGTGCTCCGCCATCTCGGTGGCTTCGTGGGGATCGATCAGGAAAGCGAAGCGGCTGTTCCAGGGGGTGCCCAGCAGGCCGATCAGCACCGAAGGCACGGCCAGCACCACCAGCGGCGTGGTCATCGACCAGCTGGATTCGTGCGGATGCTCGGCGTGGTGGTGCTCATGGCTCTCCTCCTCGGAGCCGGAACGGCCGGCCGCGGCCAGGAGCTGGGCCGCCATCGCCTTGTCATTGCCGCGGAAGTCCCCCTCGAACGTGAGGAAGTAGAGGCGGAACATGTAGAAGGCCGTCATCCCGGCGGTGACGAAGCCCATGCCCCACAGGAGGGGATAGGTGTTGAAGGCCTGGCCGAGGATCTCGTCCTTGCTCCAGAAGCCGGCCAGCGGCGGGATGCCGGCGATGGCGATGCAGCCGATCAGGAAGGTGATCGAGGTGATCGGCATCCAGCGGCGCAGACCGCCCATCAGACGCATGTCCTGGGCCAGCGCCGGTTCGTGGCCCACCACCTCCTCCATGGCGTGGATGACCGAGCCGGAACCGAGGAAGAGCATCGCCTTGAAGAAGGCGTGGGTGACGAGGTGGAACATGCCGGCCACCGGGGCGCCGCAGCCCATCGCCAGCATCATGTACCCGAGCTGGCTGACGGTGCTGTAGGCCAGGCCCTTCTTGAGGTCCATCTGGGTGAGCGCGATCGAGGCTCCCAGGAATAGGGTGATCGTGCCGATCACTGCGATCGTGGTCTGCACCACGGAGAAGGGCTCGTACACCGGCTGCAGGCGCGCCACCAGGAAGACGCCGGCGGCCACCATCGTGGCGGCGTGGATCAGGGCCGAGATCGGTGTGGGGCCCTCCATGGCGTCGGGCAGCCACACGTGCAGTGGGAACTGGGCTGATTTCGCCATCGGGCCCATGAACACCAGCAGGCACAGCAGCACGGCGACACCGTTGCTGAGGGTTCCTCCGGCCACGGCATCGCTCAGGCGTGCGCCGATCTCCTCGAAGCCGAAGCTGCCGGTGGCCCAGAACAGGCCCAGGATCCCCAGCAGCAGGCCGAAGTCACCGACCCGGTTGACCACGAAGGCCTTCTGGGCTGCGTGGGCGGCGCCGTCGCGGTCGTACCAGAAGCCCACCAGCAGGTAGGAGCACATGCCCACCAGCTCCCAGAAGACGTAGATCTCGAGAAGATTCGGCGAGATGATCAGCCCCAGCATCGAACTGCTGAACAGGGCCAGATAGGTGAAGAAGCGCACATAGCCCTTGTCGTGGGCCATGTAGCCATGGGAATAGACCATCACCAGCAGGGCGATGGTGGTGACCAGCGAGAGCATCACCGCGCCGAGGGCATCCACACGGAAGCCCATCGGCAGGTTGAACGTGCCGGCGCTGGCCCAGTTGAACAGCACCTCGGTCATGCCCGCTCCGGCGATCTGCTCAGCGAGCACTGCGTAGCTGAGAACCGCCGAGGCGCCGACGCAGCTGATCAGCAGCAGCGCGACGGGGCGACGCAGACGGTTGACCGTGCGGTTGAAGCTGATCAGCCCCAGGCCGGAGATGCAGGCTCCCAGAAGGGGGAGCACCGGAATCAACCAGGCAAGTTCGGCGGCGGCGGGCATCCGGCGAGGCTCCCTTGGGGGCGGTTCCGGCCGAGTGTAGGCAGCTCTCCCGCCGTGCTTGGTCGCCGGTGTTCGACCAGGGATCACCGGGGCCTGTCGCCGATGTCCTGGCGATGGCCCGGCGCCCTCCTCACCCGGGTTCCAGCTCGCGGGCGATGGGAGACCTTCAGGCGAGGCCGGCGGCGGCGGAGGCGAGGCCCGAGACCGCGTCGTTCAGGACGATGGTTCTCAGCCCAGCCAGTGCGCCAGGCCTGTGCGCGAAAAGGCCGTGGCGCCGACGCCGATGTAGCGGTGCGCCCACCAGAACACCCCCACGGCGATGGCGATTCCCAGCTGCGCCGGGCGCAGGAACTCGCTCCACATCAGCTGCTGCCGGCCATCGAGCACCGCCTGGAAGGGGATCACCGAGGTGCTCGCCCTGAGCTCCTCGAAGGCCGCGCCGAAGCGGTTGCGCAGACGCCGGTCGCCATTCCAGACGGCGAACAGGTGGTGGCCGATCAGGCCGATACAGGCTGCCACCATGAAGCTGCTGCCGATCCAGAGCAGATGGGTGGCGCACCAGAGGATCTGGCCGACCGCCTGGGGATGGCGGCTGACGCGGATGATGCCGGTGGCGTAAAGGCGCACCTGCGGTCTGAGCACGGCCGGGATCTCCAGCAGGTTGTAGGTGGCCGGGTAGAGGAACAGAAAGCTGATCGCCGTGCCCCCCCACACCAGCGGAATGATCCAGGGCTGGTCCTGCAAGTTCCAGAGCCGCACGCCGTCGTAGCGGTGCTGCAGGAAATAGCCGATCACCACCACCGCGGCCGGGATGCTGACGGTGGCGAACAGCAGCCGCCAGGCGCGCGCACCGATCCGCTCCTCACCCCACACCCGCAGCGAGGCCCCGCCGCTGTGGAGCACGGCGAAGGCCAGCAGAAGCAGCAGCATCACCAGGCTGCTGTGGTGGTCGGCACCGGCCCAGGCCGGGGCGGCGTCGCCTCCGGCGGTGGCGGGAAGGCTGCTGAGGGCCATGCGGCGGGAAGGGACTGTGAAGCGGGATTCTCGCCACCGGTCGCTCCCCCTAGAGTCCCTGTCTCTCGGACCCTCCTCGCCGCGGCCAGGCTCCTCGAGCGCGAGGAGCCGCGGCGTCCTGCCCTTCTCCCCAATCCTGTGGCGCGAGCCATTCCATGGCGGATCTGCCCTTCACCCTCGATCAGCTGCGCATCCTGCGGGCCATTGCCAGCGAGGGCAGCTTCAAGAAGGCCGCTGACAGCCTCTATGTGACCCAGCCGGCGGTGAGCCTGCAGATCCAGAACCTGGAGAAGCAGCTCAGTGTGTCGCTGTTCGACCGCGGCGGCCGCAAGGCCCAGCTCACCGAGGCCGGTCACCTGCTGCTCAGCTACTGCGACCGCATCCTCAGCCAGTGCCAGGAGGCCTGCCGCGCCCTGGAGGACCTGCACAACCTGCGCGGCGGTTCGCTGATCGTCGGCGCCAGCCAGACCACCGGCACCTATCTGATGCCGCGGATGATCGGCCTGTTCCGGCAGAAGTATCCGGATGTGGCCGTGCAGCTGCAGGTGCACAGCACCCGCCGCACCGCCTGGAGCGTGGCCAATGGCCAGGTGGATCTGGCGATCATCGGCGGCGAGCTGCCCGCCGATCTCAACGATCTGCTGCAGGTGGTGCCCTACGCCAACGACGAGCTGGCCCTGGTGCTGCCGCCCAAGCATCCGCTGGCCCGCCTGCCCGAGCTCACCAAGGACGACCTGTACCGGCTCGGCTTCGTCTGCCTCGATGCCCAGTCAACGACACGCAAGATGGTCGACCAGCTGCTCAGCCGCTCGAAGCTGGATGTGGGCCGCCTCAAGATCGAGATGGAGCTCAACTCCTTCGAGGCGATCAAGAACGCCGTCCAGGCCGGCCTCGGTGCCGCCTTCCTGCCCGTGGTGTCGATCGAGCGTGAGCTCACCGCCGGCAGCCTGCACCGGCCCCAGCTGGTGGATCTGCTGGTGCGGCGCCAGCTGAAGCTGATCACGCACCCCGCCCGCTACTGCTCCAGGGCCTCCGAGGCCTTCCGCCGAGAGGTGCTGCCGGTGTTCGCCAGTCCCGACAGCCCCTTGCGTCAGGTGCCGGTCCGGGCGGAGGCGGCGACCGCCTGACGCCTGCGCGATGGAGGCGGCAGGCCGCTGGATTGCAGCATCCCGGGAACAGGGTGCCCCGCACCGCCGGTTGTCAGGCCGCCATGGCTGCAATGTCAAGGCGGCCGAAGGAGATTGCAGACTTTGCAGGGCCAAGGCAGTGCCCCGCTGCCACCGGCAGCTGGGCTGCGGCTGCGGGGCGCCTGGCGATCAGTTGCAGTTCGAGGGGTTGGCGTAGGTGAACGACTGATAGCGGTTGAGGATGGTGCGCACATCCACGCAGCTGCGACCGCGTTTCCAGAAGGAGTCTTCGCCGTTCTCCCGCGGATTCGTGCGGATGTAGGTGTAACCAGCGCCGGTCAGGCGGCTCTCCACATAGCCCGGATCACTGCCGATCAGATTCTGGAATTCCGCCACGGGTTGGCCTACGCCAGCCACCGGCGCACTGGCAGGTTTGCCACCACCCAGCAGGGAACCGATCAGAGCACCCACCGCCGCTCCTGCCAGGGTCGATCCAGTGGCTGTGCTGGGGTGGTCGTCGAACTGGGCATTGGGATTGGTCACCACATCGGTCTTGACCGACAGCCGGGTGGTGGTGCTGCCGTCATTCCAGGTGAACACCCCCTTGCTGCCGTGGTCTTCGTACAGCACATTCTGTCCAATTCCATAGGTGGTTTCCACATGCAGCTGCTGGCGGCCGGGGCCGGAGAAGCGGAAGTGGTTGCCGTTGTCAAGATCAATAACAAAAAACCGTTGTCGGGCCATTCTGCTTTTGCTTTACCGTGCAGTAGCCGTTGAAGGCCTCGTAGCCGTTCTGCTTCAGTGAGCAGCGGCCATTGGCGCGCGCCACAGTGTCGGCCAGGGCGGCTGATGCAAAGAGGCCGTGAGCCAACAATGCGGCCGGCAGTATCGCAAGTCCGCGTTTGAAAGACATTGATTTCCACTGTGAATCTTGGCGATTCTGACAGGTGCCTGCTGGGTTGGCAACCGGACCTTGGTCAATGGATTGATTTCTCAATCCAGACAGTCGCTGCCAGCCCATTTCTTCGCTGTGAGCGATTGAAGCCGCGGCCCGGATGTTGACGGTCGTCATGGCCTGTGTCCAGGCATTCCGTTGTGGTCAGTCAGAACTTGTGTAGGCATTCAGAACTTGCCAGGAAGGGCTGGGCCCGACCTGCTCTCCACGGTGCGGTGCTCACCTGCGTTTGCAGGAGGTCAAGACGAACACAGCCGAAGACCCGAGCATCGCTGCGCCAGCCAGATACCCAAGGGGAATCAGCACGAAAGGCTCCCGCAGCACCCCCTTCGCATCGATGGACGTCGGGCAGGCTGACCAGCCAATCCAGGCTGCCAGGAGAAATCCGGCCGAAGAGCAACTGATGGCCAGGGCACCGGTGCGGATGGCCTGCTGGTGCTTCATGGTTCAACGGCTCCGGGCAGATGGCTTCGCATGCATGGTTCCTGCTGCGAGGGCCAAAAGGAGCGCATGGGAATGGAACCCGGCGGCCATGACGGCCCATCGCTCCGATCGGGTGAACACCAGACAGGTTGAGGACGTCAACAGCGAGCACGCCCAGCAGCTTCTGGGCTCGCCTCTACTCCCCGTCACCGAGGAAGATCAGGGAATCTCGATGCACCCACAGCACCCTGCCGCTCTGGCCGGGGTAGCCCACCCGACACCAGGTGCCCTGGCTGTTTTCGGTGCATTCCAGCTTGTCGAGCGTTTCGCCCGAGACGCCCATCCCCGCGATCGCCGCGCCGTGGTTCGGCTTCGCATAGAGAGTCACGGTGGACTGGCCATGGCCGTTCAGTTTCACCTTGCTGTGGAAACTGTGGTTCACGGCCGGTGCTGCCGCACTCTTCACATTGGAGACGGAAATCCTGTTGCCGTTTCCGGTCTGCTCGGTGAGCGTGAAGCTGCGGTGGCCGCTCATCAGCCAGATTCGGCCCTGTTCGTCCCGCATCCGGCGGTTGTCGGTGGTGGGGGGGGCGGCCGGCACGAAGCGGTAGATCGCACTGCCGCTGAAGCGGATCTCGAATCCCCCTTGGCTCCAGGGCTGGATCAGGCAGGACTGCTTCCTGTCGTTCAGCCAGCAGTCAACGTTCTCGGCAGCGGCGGCTGGCTGTGCAAGCGATGCGCCACCAATGAAACTGGCCGTGACCGCAGCCGCGGCGACGAAACGATGGCATTGCAAGACAGGTTCACCTCAGGAATCTTTTGATGGCATCAGGGCTGATGCACCTCAGAGCGGAGTTTAGATCCACCCGTGTCATGTCCCCACCAGGTTGTCCATCGAAGGCATGGGCACGGACGCCCCGAATGGGTTTCGGTGCTCAGGCGAGGCGTCGGCGTATCTCCGATCGGGCGCCATGGATCCTGGTTGGTATCCACTGACGAAACGCTGAGCCCTCCTCGACAGGTGCTGTGCCTTCGCCAAGCTGCACGGTGCCGATCCGACTCGACTGCATGCATGCCACCGGCCCA
Organism: Synechococcus sp. CBW1004; assembly: GCF_015840715.1. Taxonomy (NCBI): domain Bacteria; kingdom Bacillati; phylum Cyanobacteriota; class Cyanophyceae; order Synechococcales; family Synechococcaceae; genus Synechococcus; species Synechococcus sp. CBW1004. Next base: position 2,111,121 of record NZ_CP060397.1, read on the forward strand.
GCCTGGCGATCCCTCCACACCGTGGCGTCATTGGCTGAGTGCAACGGAGAGCGTTGTGGTGGCCCCGTGATCCTGGCAGGGTTGGTGCTGGGGCTGGGGGTGGTGCAACTGGCCAGCGGACCCCTGGCCCAGACCAGCCGTTTCAGCCTCGAGTTGCTGATCCTCCTGGTGCTGCGGCTGGTGGGTCCGATGCTGCTGGCGCTGCTGGCGTTGGCGTTGCTGTTGCCGCGCTGGCTGGAGCGGGTGCAGCGTCTGGGGACGGAGGCCTGGCGAACATCGACCCCTGCCGCCGCCGTGGTCGGAGCTCTGCTGATGCTTCTGTTCTTTGTCGCCGCGATGTGCGGTGGGGTGCTGGCCAGTCCCCGCGCCGATCTGGCGGGCGAAATCCGGGATCTCCTGCGGGGGGTTCTGCTGCTCGATCTGAGCCGCGCCTGCCTGCGCGCCGGTGTGTTTCTGGGCCTGGTGTGCTTCTGGAGCCAGTGGCGCATGGCCCTTGGCTTGCGTCTTGAGCGCGATCCTGGGCTGCTGGTGAGCGATCAGCTGGCGGAGGGTCTGGTGCTGCTGCTGCTGATGAAGCTGGTCTGGATCACAGTTCTCGACCCCTTGACTCTGACCGCCAGCCCCCAATGAACAGCGAGCAGTCCTCAGGGTCCCCGCGCGAGCGGTTTCTGTTTCTGGGCTCGGGCCTGGTGCTCGCGATCGCCGTGCTGGGGGCGATGGCCCGCGAGCAGGGCTGGGGAACGCCAAGCGTGGAGTTCCAGCTGCGTGGTTCCAGTGCCGATGGACTTCGGGTCGGCCAGGAGGTGCGCATCTCGGGCCTGCCGGTGGGGAAGGTGAAGGCGCTTCAGCTCCGTCCCGACGCCCTGGTCGATGTGCAGCTGCGGGTGCAGGAGCGTTACGCCGCACTCGTCGGGCCCCGGAGTGTCGCCAGCCTTGGTCAGGTGGGCCTGGTGGGTGATCACTTCGTGGTGATCTCGGCTGATCCGCAATCCGGGATGAAGGCGGGCGTCCGCGCCGGCCGTCGGCTGCCCTACATCCAGCCCCTGGCGATCAGCAACCTGATGCATCGGCTGGTGGAGACGCAGATGGAGCTGCAGCGCACCCTGCGCAACACCACCCGCCTGACGGCAGGGGAGGTGCCGCAGGCCTTGAGGGAGATGCGGCGGGGCCTCAGTGGTGTGCAGCGTCTCACCACCACCCTGGAACGCGAAACAGCGGCCACGGCCCCCCAGTTGCGTGCGGGCCTCACCAGCATCAACCGGCTGAGCGCCAGCCTCGATCGGGAGACCGGGGTCACCGCGCCCGCGCTGCGCCGCACCCTCCAGCAGGTGAGCCGCACCGGAGAGCGCGCGGAGCAGACCGCGCGCGAGGTCCAGCAACTGCTGCGCCAGAGTCAGCCGCTTCTGGTCAGCAGCCTCAGGGAGATCGAAAGCCTCAGCCGCAGTCTCAACAGCCTGCTGCAGGGGCTGATCGGGGTGAGCGGCAGCGAGGGGAGGCCCGCCCCCCAGGTCAAACCGTGAGAGGGGGCTGGACTCGCCGTCCAGGGCACCGCTGCGGCCGTCGATGGCGCCTGGCCGGAGGCCTGCGCTGTCTGGAGAGAGGAGGCTGTTCCATGGGGGGATGCTCGCTCCAGGCCGATGCACCCAGCCTGGATGCGGTCGGCGCCTGTGCAGGGCCGTGCCTCCGGATCGGTGATCCTGGCCCAGATCGCCCTGGAGTTCCAGGCCGCTGAGCCTTCAGAACTGACTGGCTTCCGGCGTCACCCCGGCCGCGTCGTCGGCGACGCCCCTGGTGATGAACTTGTTCTCGCTGATGTCGGTCTGGTAGACGCAGCGCACGATCGGCTTGTCCTTGACCGAGCCCACATAGGCAAAGGTGTTCATCCGCTGCTTGCACTGGCGCATCTGCTCGGCGGTGATGGCTCCCTCCTTCTGCAGCACGCTCCAGTTCTCCCGGCGGATCACGCAGCCGGGCCTGAGCGCGGGCTGGGTGACGAAGCTGCTGCTGGGGTTCATCGTCGTGTAGAGCTCGATGTCCATCACGAAGGCGCTGGCGCCCCACTGACGGCAGAACTCCGGATCGGGCACGGCCATGTCCAGCTGCTGGCTGCTGGCGATGTTGCCCTGATCCCCCTGGGTGGTGCTGGAGAGGCCGGTGCCGATGCCGATGCCCACGATCAGCACACCCGCCAGCACGGCGAGGGTGGCCGGGTTGAAGGCGATGCCGCCACCATTGGCACCTTTGCCACCGCCCGGACCACCACCGGCCCCGCCACGGCCGGGAGGGCGTCCGCGGCCGTCGTCTTCGTTCTCCCAGTCGCGTCGACCGCCCCGGCCGTAGGCGGAGGGCTCACGGCCGGGCCTGCCTCCGCGTTCGGCATCGCCGCGGGGATCGCGGCGACCCCAGTCCTGGCCTGAGTCGCGGTAGGCGCGCTCCGGCTCACGGTCGGAGCCGTAGCGGTCTGTGGAGCGGGGGCGGGGGGAGCGGGTCACAGGGTTTCGGTGCTGCGCGGCAGGCCCATCGAATAGTTGAGCACCCGTGCAGACGGGTTGTAACGCAGCTCGCCCGCCTGGAGCATGGTGCGGATCACTCCTTCGAGTTCCGAGCCGATGCGGCGCAGGGTGTAGTCGTTGAGGTCGGCGCCGGCATGGCGGTCCACCTCGCTGCGGAAGGCGCTGCGCAGCTTCTCGAGGGCTGTGTCGTCCCAGAGGAATTCGTTGTCCGGATCGATGTCGAGGGTCAGCTGGCCCGCGTCGGGAACCAGATCGCCGTTCTCCACCCGGGCCGTGAACAGACGGATGTGGCGGGTGGTGGACTTCAGCAGGGTGTCGGCCATCGGGGTCGCGGCGAGCGGCTGGAGCGGATCGGATCTCGACTCTAGGAACCCTGCCTGCGGCCGGCGTCGACGCAGCTGCGCGTGCGCCGAGCCGCAGCCCGTCCCATGCGCAGGCAACCGCCCGCCGGCTCCGTGGTTCAGCTCCGGAGAGGACCTCCCGGCCCCGCGCTCCCGGACGCTGCAGGGCGCCTCTTAAGGTTGCTGTCGCTATTAGCCGGTTTCCATGCGCATCGCCATCGCCGGGGCTGGTCTCGCCGGTCTCTCCTGCGCCAAGTACCTGTGTGACGCCGGCCACACGCCGGTGGTCTACGAGGCCCGTGACGTGCTGGGCGGCAAGGTGGCGGCCTGGCAGGACGAGGATGGCGACTGGTATGAGACGGGCCTGCACATCTTCTTCGGCGCCTACCGCAACATGCGCCAGCTGTTCGCCGAACTCGACATCGAGGACCGGCTGCAGTGGAAGAGCCACGCGATGATCTTCAACCAGAAGGAGACGCCAGGCACCTACAGTCGCTTTGATTTCCCTGACATCCCGGCTCCCTTCAATGGGGTGGCTGCGATCCTGGGCAACAACGACATGCTCACCTGGCCGGAGAAGATCTCCTTCGGCCTGGGTCTTGTGCCGGCGATGCTGCGCGGTCAGAGTTACGTGGAGGAGTGCGACAAGTATTCCTGGAGTGAGTGGCTCAAACTGCACAACATTCCTGACAGGGTCAATGATGAGGTGTTCATCGCCATGGCCAAGGCGCTGAATTTCATCGATCCCGATGAAATCTCCAGCACCGTGGTGCTCACCGCCCTCAACCGTTTTCTCCAGGAGAGCGACGGCTCCAAGATGGCCTTCCTGGATGGAAACCCGCCTGAGCGCTTGTGCCAGCCGATGGTTGACTACATCACGGCCCGCGGCGGTGAGGTGCATCTGGAGGCCCCTCTGCGGGAGATTGAGCTCAATGCGGATGGAACCGTCAGCGGCTTCCGCATCGGTGGCATCAAGGGCAAGGAAGGCTTCACAGCCACCGCCGATGCCTATGTCAGCGCCATGCCGGTGGATCCGTTCAAGCTGCTGATCCCGGAGCCCTGGAAGGACATTCCCTACTTCAGGAAGCTCGACGGGCTCAATGGTGTGCCGGTGATCAACATCCACCTCTGGTTTGACCGAAAGCTCACGGACATCGATCACCTCCTGTTCAGCCGTAGCCCGCTGTTGAGCGTCTACGCCGATATGAGCAACACCTGTCGTGAATACGCCGATCCGGATCGCTCGATGCTCGAGCTGGTGTTTGCCCCCGCCAAGGACTGGATCGGTCGCAGCGATGATGAGATCGTCGCCGCCACGATGGAGGAACTGAAGCGCCTGTTCCCCATGCACTTCACCGGCGACGATCAGGCCACGCTGCGCAAGGCGATCGTCGTCAAGACGCCCCTGTCGGTCTACAAGACCGTTCCGGGTTGCCAGCAGCTGCGCCCCGATCAGGCCAGCCCGATCGCCAACTTCTTTCTGGCCGGTTGCTACACGATGCAGCGTTATCTCGCTTCCATGGAGGGAGCCGTGCTCAGCGGCAAGCAGTGTGCCCAGGCCATCTCGGCCTCCCCGCTGGCTGCGTCGTCCGGTGGCGGCAAGGTTGCGGTGGCGGCCTGACTCCGGTGGCCGTTGCCCCCGCTGCTCCCGCTGGTCTTCCCTCGCTCCAGGAGGCCTACGAGGCCTGTCGCCGTGAGACCGCCGAGTGGGCCAAGACCTTCTATCTCGGCACTCTGCTGATGCCGCCCGCCAAGCGCCGCGCCATCTGGGCCATCTATGTCTGGTGCCGGCGCACCGATGAGCTGATGGACAGTCCGGAGGCTCAAGGACGGCCGGTGCCGGAGCTGGCGGCCCGCCTGGATGCGTGGGAGCAGCGCACCCGCGCCCTGTTCGCGGGAGAGGTGTGCGACGGGCTCGATCTGGTGATGCGTGACACGATCGAGCGCTACCCCCAGCCCCTGCAGCCCTACCTCGACATGATCGAGGGCATGCGGATGGATCTCACCACCAGCCGCTATGCCGATTTTGATCAGCTGTACCTCTACTGCTATCGGGTCGCCGGTACCGTCGGCCTGATGACCCAGGAAGTGATGGGCGTTGATTCCGCCTACACCTCCGCCCCCTGGAGTGACCCGCCGGACACCAGTGAGGCGGCGGTGGCCCTGGGCATCGCCAATCAGCTCACCAACATCCTGCGCGATGTGGGCGAAGACCGGGCGCGCGGCCGCATCTATCTGCCCCAGGAGGATCTGCGGCGCTTCGGCTATAGCGAGGCCGAGCTCATGGATGGCGTGCTCAACGACAGCTGGCGTGAGCTGATGCGCTTTCAGCTGGCCCGTGCCCGCGACTGGTTCGCCCGCTCGGAGGCGGGGGTGCGCTGGCTGGCACCCGATGCCCGCTGGCCGGTGTGGGCCTCTCTGCGCCTCTACCGCGGCATCCTCGATGTGATCGAAGCGCTCGATTACGACGTCTTCAACCATCGGGCCTACGTGCCCACCGCCGGCAAGATGCTCGATCTGCCACGTTCATTCGTGATCGCCCAGGCCCGCTGAGCGGGACCGCTCAGCGGGCCGCCTCCTCGAGCCAGCGCACCAGGATCGGGTTGACCCGCTCCGGTGCCTCGTCGTGGGGGCAGTGGCCCAGCCCCTCCAGCACCTGCAACTCGCGGATGCAGGCATGGTCTGCGGCCCAGTGGCAGGCTTCGCTCGGATCCTCCCAGGGATCAGCGCCGCCCCAGACCATGCGCACGGGCCCATTCAGCTGGGCCAGCAGCTGTGGCGCCAGGTGATCGTCGAACAGGTTGACGAAGCCACGGAAGCTCTCCAGGGCACCCGGTTCGGTGGAGGGGCGGTGCAGCAGCTCCACCAGCTCGGCGTCGACGTTGCCGCCGCTGGGATAGGCCTGGGCGAGCACCCGGCGGATGAAGGCAGGTCGTGCCAGCAACCGGAACAGCGGCGCCAGCAGCCAGCGCTGGCGCACAGCGCCCTCCAGCCAAGGGCGCAACAGACGCTGCAGGGCCGGCTGCTCCGCCAGTCGCTTGCGATCGAGGGTGCGCTGGGCGCAGTCGATCAGCACCACCTGGGCCGGCGGTGTGCCGGCCTGCTGCAGCATCAGCGCCGCCCGCAGGGCCACCACCGCCCCCACGGAATTGCCGATCAGATGCAGACGCCGGCCGTGCAGCGGCACCTGTTCCGCCAGGAAGTCCACCACCTGGCTTGCCCAGAGATCGAAGCAATAGCGCACCGCTCCGGGACGTTCGGGTTCATCGGCCAGGCGCGAGGGCGGTTTGTCACTCGCTCCGAAGCCGAGCAGATCAAGGGCGAACACCTCCGCCTGCGTCGCCAGGGCTGGAATCGTGTGGCGCCAGTGTTGCTGCGAGGCGCCGAAGCCGTGGATCAGGAGCACCACGTCTGCGGCGTCCGGGTCGCCGGCCCGGCTCCAGGCGATGCGCCGCCCCTGCCAGCGCCAGAAGGATGGGGCACCAGGGCCGATGCTCTCCGGGGCCTGTGTCATCCCCGCCTCAGCTCGGAGGTCCCTGCCTGTGGGTTCGGGCTGCGGCAGGGTTTCGGAGGCTGAGTGGGCCTCCCACCCTGACGAGGGGAGGCGCCCCAGCCATGGCTGGGTTGCAGGGCGGTCGTCGCAGCTGGGGTCGGTCAGGGATCCTCCGCCGGTCGTCCCATTCTTCCGGCCCAGGCCGGGGACTGTTGGCGTCGGGCACCGGTCGGAGTGCAACAGGAAGCCCGGCGGCTGTGGAACGGCCGCCGGGCTGGGAAGGATCGGAACTGGTCTTGTGACGTCGGCCTGGAACCTCGAGCCCTCGGGGGCAGCCCCGCCGGTTGTCTCTGAGGCTCCTGGCTGTTTCAGATGCCGCTGGCCGGTTCAGACGCCGACGGTCTGATTGGCGAGCAGAGCCTTCAGCTTGGCCAGTTCACCGGCCCAGCGGGGATCGGGAGCTTCGGTGTCGACGCTGTCGGAGTGCACCACCTTGTTGACGGCCTTGCGGGCAGCGGTGGGAGCCGGGCCGTTGCCGCGACGCTCGCCGCCGGCAGGGCTGCGGCTGTCGCGACGCTCGGAGATCTCGATGCGCAGGGCGTTGCCGCCGAAGTCACGGCCGTTGAGCTGCTCGATCACCGCCTCGGCCAGTTTCTGGTCGTCGACGTTGGCGAAGCCGAAGCCGCGGCTGGCGCCGGTCTCGCGGTCGTTCACCGCCTTGAACCGCACCCCCTCGCCGACGCTGGAGAACAGCGCCTCCAGTTCCTTGGCATCAAAAGTCTGCGGCAGGTTGCCGACGTAAAGGCGAACGCTCATGGGAGTGCGGGTGAATGAATACTTTTGCTGGCGGAACAACACGCCGTTGCACCAGAAAGTTAATCACGGCGCCTGCCCCTGGAGGACGCTTCCACCTCGCCGTTGCGCCCTCCATCCAGCCATTGCCGCGCCACCTGAAGCACCGGATCCGGCCCGGCGGCGGCCGCCAGTCGTCCGAAGGCCCGCTCGCGCGTGAGATGGGCGAGCAGAGCGCCCAGGGTTCGGCCCGCCGGGATCCCCAGACGTTCCTGCAGCTGCTGCCCGTCCAGAGGGGGGCGTGGGTGGAACAGCGGGTCGCCGCTGTCGCGCCAGCGCTGCAGGGCCTCCCTGGCTTCCCGCGGCCCCAGATGCAGCACCAGGGCCGGCAGGTCCTCCTCCAGCTCGCGTTGCAGGGCCAGGCGCTCCTCCTCGGGGAGGCCTGCCAGGGTCAGGTCACCGCCCTGGGGCCCGTCCGCCTCTCCCGGCCCTTCGGCATTCTCCAGCCGTTCCAGCCAGTGACGCAGCCGTCGGCTCCGTTGCTGCAGGCGGCGGCTGGCCCGCAGCCGCACCAGCGCTGCAGGGGGAAGTAGGGCCGCCAGGCGTGCCAGGGGCAGGGCCCAGGCCTGCTCCTCGGTCTCAAGGCCACAGCGTCCGGCGCGGTCGGGCGTCAACCGCTCCAGCCACCGCGCCTCCGGGGCCGGCGCCTGCCCGCCCGGGGCTTCGCCTTGCGGGTCCCGTGCCTCCTGCCAGCCCCGCAGCAGGCCGAGTCGCCGCACCTGGAGCAGGCCTTCGGCTCCGCCCGGGGCGGCGGCCAGGCGCTCCAGTTCGGCGAGCACCCGCTCTCCGGCCACCTCCCCCAGGCGCCGGTGATGGGTATGGATCCAGCGGAGGGTCTGGGCGTCGATGGTGAAGTCCAGCTCGCAGGCCAGCCGCACGCCGCGCAGCAGCCGCAGCGGATCCTCCAGCAGGTTCGTCTCGCCCAGCGCCCGCAGCCGCCGGGCGCGCAGATCCGCCAGGCCGCCGCCGGGATCGATCGGCCCCAGGTCGGAGGCGCCGCCCGATGACCTCAGCGTCGCGGCCGCGGCCTCCAGGCTCGCCGGCCCACCGTCTGCCGGTCCACCGTCTGCCGGTCCAGGCTTGGCTTTCGCACGCTGCGACGTGGCAGCCCGGTCGCAGGTCTCCGGGGCGCACAGGGCTGCCAGCGGCAGGGCGATGGCGTTGATGCTGTAATCACGGCGCGCCAGGTCCTGCTCAAGGCTGCTGCCCATCCGCCGGGCCAGGTCGAAGCTCCAGCCCTTGAGCACCAGGCGGGCGATCGAGCGCTCCGCGTCGAGCACGACGCAGCTGCCGCCGCAGCGCCGGGCGAGGCCGCGGGCCAGAGCGATGGCGTCTCCCTCCACCACCAGGTCCAGATCGGGGCGTTCCCCCAGGCGGCCCAGCAGGGCGTCGCGCACGGCACCGCCCACCAGCAGGGCATCGGCCGGCAGCAGGGCGGGATCGAGGGGCCAGCGCTGTGGCGCCAGGGCCCGGCGCAGCGCCTCGAGCTGGTCGCTGGCCCCGCAGGACAGAATGGGCGCCTGAGGCGATCCGGCCGGCATGTGCATCTGCGTCGATTGCCACTGGGTCGACCGCTGCCAGGCCTATCACGCGGTGGAGCGACAGCACGGCGTGGCCCATCTCAGCGATGCCCCGGATCGACGGCCGCGGGAGCCCCGGATCCACGTGCAGGTGCGTGATCTGCCGGGAGGCGGTGTCGGTGTGGAGTGGGATGTGCGCGCCTGCAGTGACTTCCAGCTGGAGGCCGGCCGCTGGCAGCGCCTGCGGCCCGATGCCCCCCTCCCGACATGAGTGGCCTCGACCCGGACGACATGAGCCGCGACAGCGGTGACGGTTGGCTGCTGGCCCTGCACAGCAGCGGCGAGGGCTTCGGCGTCGGTGTTCTGCCCTGGCCCCCGCCGCACGACCTTGCGGCTCGCGTGTCGGCCCATGCAGGCAGCCAGGCCCTGTCGGCAGCGGATCCGCTGCTGCGCCGGGCGCGGCTGCAGCACTTCGCCACCGGCCGCGACCTCTCCAACCGGCTCCTGTCCTGCCTGGAAGCGGTGTTGCCGGCGCCGGAGTGGCCGCGGCTGCGGCGGCTGGCGGTGGCCATCGGTCCGGGCGGGTTCACCAGCACACGGCTGACCGTTGTGCTCGCGCGCAGCCTCGCCCAGCAGGATGACCTGCCGCTCGACGGGATCAGCAGCTTTCTGCTGATCGCCCGTCGCCTCTGCCGCGGTGCCCAGCCGCCCAGCGCGCCCTTCTGGCTGGTGCAGGAGCTGCCGCGCCGTGGCCGGGTCGCCGGCCTGTACGGCCTGGATCCGGCGGCTCCGGGGGGCGTGGTCGAGCTGGAGGTGCCCCGGTTGCGCGGTGATGCGGAGGAGCTCATGGGTGCGGCGCGGCCGGCGGAGCCATGCCTGCCGGACGATGTGGCCGAACTTCTGTCGATCAGTGCCCTGAGGGCGCTCCAGGGCGCTCAGGCTCCCTGGCAGACGGTGGTGCCGATCTACCCCACCAGCCCCGTGCAGCAGGCCTGATGGGACAGGCTCCCGCCCCACGCTCCCGCTGCCGCCGTCGTCCCCGGCCCTCGCTTCCGGCCGTGTCGCCGCGATCCCCGGATCCCGCCGCCAGCCCTCCCGGCCGTGGATCGCGCTCCCGTCGGCGGCCTCCCCGTCCGGCGCGCACCCGCTGGCGCTGGCTTCCGCTGGCGTTCGCCTGCGGTGGCCTGCTGTGGCTGTCGCGGGGCTGGTGGCTGCCGGAGCCGCCACCACCTCAGATGATCCTGGTGCTGGGCGGCGATGCGGACCGCGAGAGGGAGGCAGCCCGGCTGGCCCGCGAGGATGGATTGCCGGTGGTGGTCAGTGGTGGCACCAATCCCGAGTACGCCCGCTGGCTGTTCGAGCAGCGCGAAGGGGTGCCGCCGTCGCGGCTGCGGCTCGACTACCGCGCCACCGACACCCTCACCAACTTCACCTCGCTGGCGGATGATCTGCGACGCGCCCGGATCCGCCATGCCCTGCTGGTGACCAGCAGCGACCACATGCAGCGGGCGATGCTCGTGGGTCGCATCGTGGCCGGCAGCCGCGGCATCCATCTGACACCGGTGGCGGTGCCCTGCGGGGATCGCTGCGAGCCGGAAGGCCGGCGGCTGGTGTGGGGTGACGGCCTGCGAGCGCTGATCTGGGTGGTCAGCGGTCGGGATGTTCGCCACTGGGCGGAAGAGCACCTCTCTCCCTGGCTGCACCGATTCGGCCTGGAGTGATCAGGCCCTGATCGAGCATCCGGTTGATCTGCTCCTGCACCACCCGGGTGGTGGCGTCCAGATCGGCGCGACGGCGTGAGGCCGGAGGCGGCACCGGTGTGCCGATGCGGATGTGCACCGGCACCAGCCGCGGCTGGCTCTGCCCCGGGCCCAGGGCCCGGTGGCTGTTGATGATCGCCACAGGCAGCAGCGGCACACCGGCCCGGGCCGCCAGCAGGGCGGCGCCGGGCTGGGGGTCGTTGACGCGGCCGTCGCTCTGGCGGGTGCCGTCGAGGAAGACGCCGGTGGCCCAGCCCTGCTGCAGTCGGTCGGTGGCCGTGCGGATCGCCTCGCGGTCGCTGGCGCCGCGGGCCACCGGATAGGCGCCGCAGGCGCGGATGATCGGCCCCAGCAGCGGTACCCGGAACAGCTCGGCCTTGGCCATGAAGGCCACCGGCCGGCCCAGGGCATGGCCGAGCAATGGCGGATCGAGGTGGGAGCCGTGGTTGGCCACCACCACCAGGGCACCCTCCTCGGGCACATTGGCATTGCCGGCGGTGCGACCGCGGAACAGCAGGCGGTACACCGGAAAGACCAGCAGATAGCTGATCAGCCGGTAGGTGAGGCTCGGCCTGGGCGTGCTCAGCAGTGCCGGCGGCTCGGCCGGTCTGCGGCGGCGCCGCAGAACCCGCTTGACCGCGGCCACGGGCCGGCTGCCGGGACGTCCCGGGCTCTGGCCTGCGGGATCGCTCACAGGCCCAGGTCCGCGGCGCAGCTGATCTGGGCGGTGGCCACCGAGGGGCAGGAGCGTTTGATCAGGCCGCTGAGCACCGCGCCCGGGCCGATCTCGACGGCGGTGTCGATGCCTGTCGCGACCAGCTGCTCCATGGTTTCGCGCCAGCGCACGCCGCTGGTCATCTGGGTGATCAGCCGCCGCTTGAGGGCCGCCCCATCCCGTTCGGGCGTGGGATCGGTGTTGCTCAGCACCGGGATCACGGCATCGGCGAAGGGAACCGGTTCCAGTTCGGCGGCGAAGGCGGCCGCGGCTTCGGCCATGAACGGGGAGTGGAAGGCGCCGCTCACCGCCAGAGGCACCGCCCGCTTGCGCTTCAGCTGACCGCACACCGTGGATACCGCCTCCGGGGTGCCGGAGAGCACCACCTGGGCGCTGCTGTTGTCGTTGGCGATCACCACACCTTCCGTGGCGGCCACCAGATCCTCCAGTCCGGCGCGGTCGAAGCCCATCACCGCTGTCATGGCACCGCCGCCGGCGGCGGCCATCAGCTCGCTGCGGCGGCGCATCAGCCCCAGGCCGGTGTCCACGTCGAAGACGCCGGCGGCATAGAGCGCGACCAGCTCGCCGAGGCTGTGGCCGGCCACCAGCTCGGCCTGGCGGCCCTGGTCCCGCAGCGCATCGATCAGCAGGCTCTCGACCACGAACAGGGCCGGCTGGGTGTTGCGGGTGTCGTTGAGATCGCTCAGGTCGCCGCCGGCCTCGCCGGCGCAGATGGCCAGCAGGTCGCGGCCGAGCAGTTCGGAGGCAGTGTTGAAGCGCTCGCGGGCGCCAGGCAGGTCAAGCACGCCCTCCGCCATGCCCACTTTCTGCGAACCCTGTCCGGGAAACACCCAGGCGATGGCCATGCTGGCGTCGTGCTTCAGATCGGCAGGAGATTAGGTGTCAGCTCGCCTGCGGCCCTCTCCAGCGCAGAAGGGCTCCGCCCCAGCTGAGGCCCGCGCCGAAACCGCTGCTGGCGATCAGGTGACCGCTCTGGATGCGGCCATCGCGCACGGCTTCATCGAGCATCAGCGGAATTGTGGCAGCCGAGGTGTTGCCGTAGTGGGCCAGGTTGCTGAGCACGCGCTCGTGGGGCACGGCGAAGCGGTCGGCGACGGCGTCGAGGATGCGCTGATTGGCCTGGTGGAGCAGCAGCCAGTCGAGGGCGGAGGCCTCCAGGCCGGTGCTCGCCAGCAGCTCGGCCAGCACCGCCGGCACCTCGCGCACGGCGAACTTGTAGACCTCCTGGCCGTTCATGTGGATCGTGGCGAAGCCGCCGATCTGGGCGCTGGTGTCTCCCACCAGGGGCCTGTGATGCTCGGTCTGGGCGAGGGTGAGGCAGGCGTTGCGGCTGCCGTCGGAGCGCATGCGGAAAGCCACCAGGCCGTCCTCATCGGCTTCGCAGGCCTCGAGGGCCACGGCACCGGCCCCGTCGCCGAACAGCACGCAGGTGCGGCGATCGTCCCAGTCGAGCCAGCGGCTGAGCTGATCGGCGCCGATCACCAGCACCTTCGTGAAGCTGCCATTGCGGAGGTACTGGGCAGCCGTGATCAGGGCGAACAGGAAGCCGCTGCAGGCGGCGGTCAGGTCGAAGGCCACGGCGCGGGAGGCGCCGATGGCGGCCTGCACCCGCGGTGCGGTGCCGAACAGGTCGTCGGGGCTCGAGGTGGCCAGAAGGATCAGATCCAGCTCCTGCGCCTCCCAGCCGGCATGGGCGAGGGCGGCGCGGGCGGCCTCAGCGGCCAGGGTCGTGATCGTCTCGCCAGGCCCGGCCACCCGCCGGGCACCGATGCCGGTGCGGCTGCGGATCCAGTCATCGCTGGTCTCGACCCGCGCGCTGAGGTCGCTGTTGCTGAGGCTGGTGGCGGGGACGGCGCTGCCGCAGCCCACGAGTGCCGCGCCGCGGAGATGTGACGCGCCGCGGTGGGCGGGAGTCGCCGCGCTGAGGGTGTTCGCTGACAAGCCTGCGTCAGCTCCCGGCCCGGGCGACTGCGCCATCCCATCTCCGTTGCGACCGTCAGTCAACCACAGGTGGATGCACCGGTGACGCCGGTCGTTCCCGCGGGAGCGCCGCTCGTTCCCTGCTCACCCAGGGCATGCAGGTCCTCCATGACGCCATGGCTGGCGGCGGAGTGGGCCAGCCGCAGGGCGCTGAGCACCGACAGGGCCTTGCTGCTGCCGTGGCCGATCACGCAGACGCCGTCGACGCCCAGCAGCAGCGCGCCGCCGTGCTCGGCGTGGTCAAGGCGTTTCTTGATGCGGCGCAGGTTGTTGATCAGGAAGGCCGAGCCCACCTTTCCGCGTCGGCCCCGCGGCAGTTCCACCTTGATCACGTCCAGGAGCACGCTGCCGACGCTCTCCAGGAACTTGAGCAGGACGTTGCCGGTGTAGCCGTCGCACACCACCACGTCGAAGTTGCCCGAGAGAATGTCGCGGCCCTCGCAGTTGCCGGCGAAGCGGAAGCGGCTCTCGCCGGCCAGAAGCGGGTAGGTGCGCAGACAGAGCTCGTTGCCCTTGCACTCCTCCTCGCCGATGTTCACCAGGCCGATGCGCGGGCGGGCCACCTGCAACACATCACGGCTGTAGATGTTGCCCAGCAGGGCCCATTGATGCAGCCATTCCGGCTTGCAGTCCATGTTGGCGCCCACATCGAGCACCAGCACCTGCTGGCTCGGATCGCGGGTGGGGAACAGGGCGCCGATCGCCGGCCGGTCGATGCCCTTGAGGCGCCCGAGTCGGAAGATCGCCGAGGCCATCACCGCCCCGGAGTTGCCGGCGGAGTAGACGGCGGTGGCCTTGCCGTCCTTGACCAGATCCATCGCCATGTTGATGCTGGCGTCGCGCTTGCGGCGCACGGCGGTGGCCTCGTCATCCATGCCCACCGAGGGACCGCTGGCCACCAGCTGGATCAGGCCGCGCGCCACGGCGTCGTCAAGGGCGTCCTGAAGCTCCATCGCCGCCACCGCCTCCTGCAGCGGTCCGGGCTCGGCCACGAAGCGCACCCGCAGCGGCAGGCGCTGCACGGCCTGCAGGCAACCCTCCAGGATCGGACCGGGGGCGTAGTCGCCGCCCATGCCGTCGACGGCCACCCAGACCCGCCGGCGATCATCGATCGGCCCATCGCCGCCGCCGCCACCAGCGCCGTGTTGCAGGCGCCTCAGTGGATCGAAGACCAGCGGCTGCAGCACCGAGCCCGCCATCGAGCTGGCGGCGCCGGCGACGCTGCCGGCGGCGTTGCCGGCGACCCCGGCCATCGAGCCCGCCACGCCGGCCACGGAACCCGCCACCGAGGCGGTGCGGTTGGCCGTCGCATTGGCGGTGTCCACCAGGGCGGAGGCGGTGTCCACCAGGGTGGTGACAGCCGGATTGCGTCGATACCAGATCACCAGGCGCCGGATCGCCCGGCTCGGTTTGGCGCGACCGGAGCGCCCGGGGGCGGGGCGGGGGTCGGCGCGGTCAGGCTCCTTCGGTGGCAACGGGGGCGGTGCGGGGTTCGGGGGAAGGGGTGTCGACGATCCGCTGGAACAGGTAGCCGGTTCCCCGGGCCGTGAGGATCAGTTCCGGGTTGGCCGGATCCTGCTCCAGTTTGGAACGCAGCCGGGAGATATGAACATCCACCACCCGTGTGTCGACATGCCGCTCTGGGGTATAGCCCCACACCTCGCGCAGGATCTCGCCGCGGCTGAACGGCTCGCCGGAGCGGCTCACCAGCAGCTCCAGCAGGCTGAATTCCATGCCCGTGAGGCGGATCCGTTCCTCCCCCTGGAACACCTGGCGCTTGTTGGTGTCGATGCGCAGGTCGCCGACCTGGATCACGCCGGTATTGGGGATGCCGCTGGCCGGCTCCTTGTCCACCCGCCTGAGCACACAGCGGATGCGGGCTTCCAGCTCCTTGGGGCTGAACGGCTTGACGACGTAGTCGTCAGCGCCCAGCTCCAGGCCGGTGATCCGGTCGGCGACATCCCCCAGGGCCGTGAGCATCACGATCGGCACATCCGATTCGCGCCTGAGCTCCTGGCAGACGCCGTAGCCGTCGAGCTTGGGCATCATCACGTCCAGCACCACAAGATCAGGGCTGGTGCGGCGGAAGGCCTCAATCGCCTCCTCGCCGTCGCAGGCGGTGATCACCTGGTAGCCGATCATCGAGAGCCGCGTTTCCAGGATTCTGCGGATGCTTGCCTCGTCATCGACGACGAGAATGGTCTCCTTGGCAGCTGGGGTCGCGGACATGCAGGGGTTGGAGCGCGAGGCGGCAGGCCCTGTCGGGGGCGAAGCGGAAGGGGCACGCCCGGATTCGGAGGGCTCAAGCGTTCCACTGAAAAGCCCTGCCGGGGAGTTCATTACGGAACGCCACCTTTCTTCATAAGTTCGTGCCCAAGGCCAGCGCCTCCTACGTCTGCCAGGCCTGCGGGGCCCGCACGCGCCAGTTCTTCGGTCGCTGCAGTGCCTGCGGTGCCTGGAACACGCTGGTGGAGCAGCGGGAGGCCCCGGTCGATGCCCGGCGGCGCCGGCCTGTCGCCGAGGAGACCGGGGCGACCACGGGACGGCCGCGGCGCTCCGAGCCGATCGAGACGGTGGGGGAGCGGCCGCTGCAGCGGCTGGCCAGCGGCTACGGCGAACTCGACCGGGTGCTGGGCGGGGGGCTGGTGCCGGGTTCGCTGGTGCTGGTGGGCGGCGACCCCGGCATCGGCAAGAGCACCCTGCTGCTGCAGTGCGCCCGGGCGATGGCGCTCAGCCGTTCGGTTCTGTATGTGAGTGCGGAGGAATCGGCCCAGCAGGTGAAGCTGCGCTGGCGGCGCCTGCACAGCGGCGATGCAGGCGATGGGGTGCCTGCGGGCCGCTCCGCCCGGGGCGGGGCCGCTGCCCCACAGGTCCGGCCGTCCGCCGGTGCGGCGGCTCCGCGGGTCTCCGCCTTCGGAGCCGCCGAGCCCGCCGCCCCGCGCCGTTCGGCCGGTGCGATCCCGGCGGGCGCTTCCGGAGGGCCGTTGCCACGCGATGCCGCCGGTGGGTCGCAGGGGCCGCCTCCCGGGGGCGTTGGATCTGCTACACCTGCGGCTGGGAGCGCCGTGCAACGCGGCTTGGCCGGCTCAGGCTCGGATGAGAGCCCCACCGGCGATCCGGAGGCCGCGCCCGGCGCGGCCCCATCCCCATCTCCATCCGCCTCGCTGCAGCTGCTCGCCGAGACCGATCTGGAGCTGGTGCTGCAGGAGCTGGAGGCGCTGCGGCCGGCGGTGGCGATCATCGACAGCATCCAGGCCCTGCACGACGCCGAGCTCGCCAGCGCCCCCGGCTCGGTGGCCCAGGTGCGCGAATGCGCCGCCGCCCTGGCCCGCATCGCCAAGCGACAGGACACCGCCCTGGTGCTGGTGGGCCATGTCACCAAGGAGGGGGCCCTCGCCGGCCCCAAGGTGCTGGAACACCTGGTGGATGCGGTGCTCACCTTCGAGGGCGACCGCTTCGCCAGTCACCGCCTGCTGCGGGCGGTCAAGAACCGCTTCGGCGCCACCCATGAGCTGGGGGTGTTCGAGATGCGCGATCGCGGCCTGCATGAGGTGGCCAACCCCAGCGAGCTGTTTCTCGGCGGCGGCGAGCCCAGCAGCGGCACCGCCACGATCGTCGCCTGCGAGGGCACCCGGCCGCTGCTGGTGGAGCTGCAGGCGCTGGTGAGCACCACCAGCTACGCCAGTCCCCGCCGCACCGCCACCGGTATCGCGGTCAATCGCCTGCACCAGATCCTGGCGGTGCTCGAGAAGCACCTGGGCCTGCCGCTGTCGCGCTTCGACTGCTACCTGGCTGTGGCCGGCGGCCTCGAGGTGGAGGAGCCGGCGGCCGACCTCGGCGTGGCCGCGGCGGTGGTGGCCAGCTACCGCGATCTCACCCTGCCGCCGGGCACGGCGCTGATCGGTGAGCTGGGCCTTGGCGGTCAGCTGCGGCCGGTGGGTCAGCTGGAGCTGCGGCTGCAGGAGGCGGCCCGCCTGGGGTTCACCCGGGCGGTGGTGCCCAGGGGCGGTGGGCTCGGCCCGATCGCCGCAGGGCTGGGGCTGGAACTCCGCGAAGCCGGCACGGTGGCCGAGGCGCTGGTGGCGGCCCTGGGGGTGAACCCGGCGGAGGACGCCTGATCAGAAGTACACGTCGACGCTGCTGCGTCCCGACGACTTGAGCCAGTTCTCGATGTCGAGGTAGCCGCCCGGGTAGAGCTTCACCGCCTTGCTCCAGCTCTCGGCGGCCATGTCGAGCCAGCGGTCGGCGCTGTCCTGGTCGCCCGATTCGGCGGCGATGCGGCCCCATTTCTCATAGATCAGCCCCATGTTCTTGAGGCAGGAGGGGGAGTTGGGGTTCTCCGCCAGCGACTGGCTGTAGTACTCGAGCGCCTTCTCCTCCTCGCCGGTGCTCATGAAGATGATCGCCATGTTCTTGAGGATCTCGCCCCGGTCGTTGGCGTTCTCCTCGAGCCTGAGTGCCTCCTCGTAGTTGTCGAGCGCCTCGGCGTAGTCGCCGTCGTTCTGGGCCGAGAGGCCGTCGCGGTAATAGACGTAGGCCTCCTTGGAGCGGGCGTCGATCGGCAGCAGCTTCACGATCAGATCCGCCATCACCGTGAAGCTCTTGTCGATGAAGTTGTCGTTGCGCTGCGAGCGGGGCACGGCGAAGGAGGCGGATCGTCGTCCCATCCTGCCGCCTGCGCGCATCCCGAGACCGCCCCAGGGAGCAGCGACCCGCTCTCCCTAGCCTGTGGCTCCCTCGCCCTCGGCCGTTGCCTCCCGGCACCCTCCGACTCTGGCCTCACCGTCCTGCCGGGTCCGTCGGCCCCGCGGGGGCTTCTGGTGGTGGTGGCCCGCTGGGGCCCGAACCTGCAGCAGCCGAGCCGGCGGAGGGGTCTGCCGACCAGGCCCCCTTCTCGCTGCTGCTGGAGGTGGAGGGGATGAAGTGCGGCGGCTGCGTGCGGGCCGTGGAGCAGCGCCTGATGCAGCAGCCGGGGGTGCGCCAGGCCAGCGTCAATCTGCTCACCCGCACCGCCTGGCTGGAACTGGAGCCCGGTCTGGGGCGGTTGGGCGAGCCCGGCGCGAGGCCGGATGCCGAAGCGGCGGCCCCCGAGTGGATGGCGGCGCTCCTCGCCAGCCTGGCCGAGCTGGGCTTCCAGGCCCGTCCGCGCCAGGAGAACGCCACCCCCCTCAGCCGGCGTGAGCGGCTGCGGCAGCGCGACTGGTGGCAGCAGTGGCGCACCCTCTTCGTGGCCCTCAGCCTGGTGCTGGTCTCGACCCTGGGCCATGCGGCAGAGAGCGGCGCCTTCCCCGACCGGCTGCCGTTCACGACCCTGTCCAGCCCCTGGCTGCACGGTCTTGTGGCCACCCTGGCCCTGGCCTTTCCAGGTCGCATGATCCTGCTGAACGGCTTCCGCGCCGCCCTGGCCGGCCTGCCCAGCATGGACACGCTCGTGGGGCTGGGCATGGCCAGCGCCTGGCTCGCGAGCGCGGTGGGTCTGCTGTGGCCCGCCAGCGGTTGGCCCTGCTTCTTCAATGAGCCGGTGATGCTGCTGGGCTTCGTGCTGGCCGGACGCTTCCTGGAGGAGCGAGCCCGCTGGCGCACTGGCCGGGCGATCGAGGAGCTGATCGAGCTGCAGCCCGATCAGGCCCTGCTGCTGGTGGACGACGGCCCGCCGCGGCAGGTGCGCGTTGGCGGTCTGCGGCCCGGCGATCGCATCCAGGTGCTGCCGGGAGATCGCGTCCCGGTCGACGGCGTGGTGGTTGCCGGCGAGTCGGCACTGGATCTCTCGGCGCTCACGGGCGAGGCGATGCCCGAGACGGCCGTGGCGGGTCAGGAGCTGTCCGCCGGCTGCCTCAACCTGACGGCGCCGCTGCAGCTGGAGGTGCGTCGCAGCGGCGCCGAAAGCGCCATCGCCCGCATCGTCCATCTGGTGGAGCAGGCCCAGGCCCGCAAGGCCCCGATCCAGGGCCTCGCCGACCGGGTGGCGGGTCGCTTCGCCCTGGCGGTGCTGCTGCTGGCTGGTGCCACCTTCCTGTTCTGGTGGCTGCTGGGCGCCAGGCTCTGGCCCCACGTGCTGATTGTTCCGGCCGGATCGTCCCTGGCCATGCATGGCGCCCACGGTCTGGCGCTGCATGGGGCCCATGGGGCGATGGCGGCGGGCACCACGATCACCCCCCTGGCCCTGGGTCTGCAGCTGGCGATCGCGGTGCTGGTCGTGGCCTGCCCCTGTGCCCTCGGCCTGGCGACCCCGACGGCGATCACCGTCGGATGCGGCCGCGCTGCGCGGGCCGGCCTGCTGTTCCGTGGCGGTGATGCGATCGAGATGGCCGCCTCACTGCGGGCGGTGCTGTTCGACAAGACCGGCACGCTCACCCTGGGGCGGCCGTTGGTGACCGCCGTGGAGCTGATCGCCATGGGGGCCGCGTCCCGGCTCGATGCCGGCGCCGCGGCGGCGGAGGTGGATCCCGAGGTGGGTCTGATCGTGCAGCTGGCCGCCAGCCTCGAGAATCAGAGCCGCCACCCCCTTGCCCATGCGCTGCTGCAGGAGGCCCAGCGCCGCGAGCTGGCGCTGCTGGCGGTGCAGGACGGGCGCAGCGTCGCCGGCGAGGGGGTGCAGGGGCGCCTCCAGGTGCCGCACCCGGGCCTGAATGCCCTGCTCGTCCGCGTCGGGAAGGACGCCGCTGTGGAGGACAGACCGCTGCTGCTGCTGGGCCGGCTGGGCTGGTTGATCGAACAGGGTGTCGTCGCCGGTGAGCAGCCTCTGGTGCGCCAGGCGGCCCTGGAATCCGAAGGCGCCACCGTCCTGGCCCTGGCGGCAGGTTCCTCCCTGCTGGCGCTGGTGACGGTCGAGGATCAACCTCGCCGGGACGCTGCCTCCACCCTGCGGGCCCTGCGTCAGCGGGGCCTGCGGTTGGCCCTCCTCAGCGGTGATCGGGCCGTGCCGGTCAGGCGGCTCGGTGAGCGTCTCGGATTTGAGCCGCAGGAACTGGCCTGGGAGCTGCGGCCCGAGCAGAAGCTGGAGCGGATCCTTGCGGCCCGCCTCAAGGGGCCTGTGGCGATGGTGGGCGATGGCATCAACGACGCCCCCGCCCTGGCGGCCGCCGACCTGGGAATCGCCATCGGCACCGGTACCCAGATCGCCCAGGAGAGCGCTGCTCTGGTGGTGATGGGGGAGCGACTCGAGGGGGTGCTGGAGGCCCTCCGGATCGCGGAGCGCACGATGGCCAAGGTGCGCCAGAACCTGGCGTGGGCCTTCGGCTACAACCTGATCGTCATCCCGATCGCCGCCGGCGCCCTGCTGCCGGCCTTCTCGCTGCGTCTCACGCCTCCCCTGGCGGCGCTGCTGATGGCCCTCAGTTCGATCACCGTCGTGGTCAATGCCCTGCTGCTTCCCGGTGGATCCCGCGCTCTCGGGAAGGAGCATGGTGCAGCCTGATCCCGCCCCCGGCACCGCGGCCGCAGACTCCGCTCCAGCCGCCTGGGCCCCCCCCACCGACGCCGGTCCCCGCCGCGGTCGCTTTCTGGTGCTGGAGGGCATCGACGGCTGCGGCAAGACCACCCAGCTCGAGGCCCTGGCCAGCTGGTTGCCGGCCAGCGGTCTGCTGCCGCCCGGAGCCCGGCTGATCCGCACCCGTGAGCCCGGCGCCACCCCGCTGGGGACGGCCCTGCGCCAGCTGCTGCTTCATGCGGACGATGCGCAGGCTCCCTGTCCCACCGCCGAGTTGCTGCTGTACGCCGCCGACCGAGCCCAGCATGTGCAGACGGTGATCCTGCCGGCTCTGGCGGCCGGGCACTGGGTGCTCAGCGATCGCTTCGTGGGCTCCACGGCCGCCTATCAGGGCCATGGCCGCGGCCTCGATGCCGCCCTGATCGCCCAGCTCGAGGCGATCGCCACCGCCGGCCTGCAGCCCGATCTCACCCTCTGGCTGGATCTGCCGCTGGAGCTGTCCCTGGAGCGGCGCAGCCAGCGGCCGGCGGACCGGATCGAGGCGGCGGGCACGACCTTCCTGGCCCGGGTGTCGGCTGGCTTCGCGATCGAAGCGCAGCACCGGGGCTGGACGCGCATCGCCGCTGAGGCGCCGGCCGGGCAGGTCACCGCTGCCTGCATCCAGGCGTTGGCGCAGCTCCTGGCGCCCCAGCCCGGGCCGGCAGGCTGAATGGTCATGGACGAGCTGTTCGCCGATCTGCGGGGACAACCCCGGGCCGTGGCGTTGCTGACGGCAGCCCTCGAGCAGCGGCGCCTCGCCCCCGCCTATCTGTTCGCCGGGCCGGACGGGGTGGGCCAGCGGCGCGCGGCCCTGCGTTTTCTGGAGGGGGTGATCCGTCTGGCGCCGCAGGCCGGCCAGGCGGAGGCGCCCCGGTCGCCGGTGGGCCTGCGACGCCGTCTCGAGCAGGGCAACCATCCCGACCTGCTGTGGGTGGAGCCCACCTATCAGCACCAGGGCCGGCTGGTGCGGGCCTCCGAGGCGGAGACGGAGGGGGTGAGCCGGCGTGCGGCGCCCCAGATCCGGCTGGAGCAGGTGCGTGAGCTGGCCCGCTTCCTCGCCCGCCATCCTGTGGAGGCGCCAGGGCCGCTGGTGGTGCTCGAGAGCGTCGAGGCGATGGCGGAAGGGGCCGCCAATGCCCTGCTCAAGACCCTCGAGGAACCGGGTGAGGGGCTGCTGCTGCTGATCAGCGCCGCACCCGAGCAGCTGCTCAGCACGATCCGCTCGCGCTGCCAGCAGATCCCCTTCGTGCGGCTCGCCCCGGACCAGGTCCAGGCCGTGCTGCAAGGCCTGCCCGAGGCGGGGGACCTGGCCCAGACGGATCCTGGCGATCCCCCTGAGCTGCTGGAGCTGGCCGCCGGTTCACCGGGCGCCCTGCTGGAGCAGCGGCGCCGCTGGCGTGAGCTGCCCGAGGGGCTGGCCGCTCGGTTGCTGGAGCTGCGCGCCGATCCGATGGAGGCGCTGGCCCTGGCCCGCGATCTGTGCGAGGTGCTCGATGGAGAGCAGCAGCAGTGGCTGCTCGACTGGTGGCAGCTGGCCCTGTGGCGACGGCGCGGGCCGTCGGTCGAAGTGCGCCGTCTGGAGCGGCTGCGGGCCCAGCTGCGCGCCCATGTGTCGCCGCGACTGGCCTGGGAGGTGGCGCTGCTGCAGTTGGGCGGGTGTCTGGGCTGAGCAGGGCCGGGCCGGGAGGGTGGCGGTTTCCTATGGGGTGTGGGCAGGGGTGGCCCTGGCCTCAGGCGACGGCGCTGCCTTTGGCGGCGCTTTTCTGGCGAGCGGCTTCGCGGGCCTCGCGGATCACCGGCTCGAGGCTGGAGAGCTGGTCGCCGTTCGGCAGCTCCAGGCAGTAGCCGGCGCCATAGACGGTCTTGATGAAGCGCGGCTTGCGCGGATCGGGTTCGAGCTTGGTGCGCAGGTGTCGCACGTGCACGCGGATGGTCTCGATGTCGTCGTCGGGTTCGTAGCCCCACACCTCCTTGAGGATCAGCGACGGGGCCACCGTCTGGCCGTGGCGCTGCAGCAGACAGTGGAGCAGTTCGAATTCCAGATGGGTGAGGCGCACGGGCTGGTCGAACCAGATGGCCTCGAACCGCTCCGGCACCATCGTCAGACAGCCGTAGCTGAGGATCTCGTTGTGCTTGCTGGAGAGCGGGGCCCGCTCACTGCGACGCAGCAGGGCCTTCACCCGCACCATCAGCTCCTCGAGATCGAAGGGCTTGGCCAGGTAGTCGTCGGCCCCCGAATTGAAGCCGCTCACCTTGTCCTTGGTGCTGCCCAGGGCGGTGAGCATCAGGATCGGGATCTTGGCGGTGCGCTCATCCCGCCGCAGGCGCTGACACAGGGTAAGGCCGTCCACCTTGGGCAGCATCAGATCGAGCAGGATCACGTCCGGGCTGTACTGCAGCGCCAGGGCCTGGCCCTTGATGCCGTCATCGGCCCGCTGCACATCGAAGCCGCCATGTTCGAGGTGGCCGGCCACCAGCTCACGCATGTCCGCGTCGTCCTCGATCAGCAGGATGCAGTGCTTCATGGAGTGGAGAAGAAGGCCGTTGCAGAGGGCGGCGGGGGCTCCCCCGACCGGTTCGCGTCTGCGGGCGGCAACCGAACTGCGTTGCATTGTCTTCGCTTTTGGCGCCCTTCGGAACGCCCCGGGATCCTCAGGGCCGCTCCGTCGACTTCTCGACGGCCCGGTGAGACCTCCGACGCTCGGGCTGGAATCGCTGCAATCCAGCTGGGAACTGGGATCTGCCGGCGCAGCCGGGCCCAGCCGATGCCGCAATCTTTCGATTTTCTTTCGCTGCAATTCCTTGCAAAACCCGGCCACCGAGCGGAACACTCCGGTCCGTCGCGGCTATCGGGGCGCTCCTGCCTGTTGCAGTGGCAAGCCCTGAGTCCGCCCCCCGGACTGACGCGGCAAGCGCCCCCGGGATGAAAGTGGCGGCCTGGAGCCAGTCAGACGACTGGGACATGCAGATATGAGGAACTCCACCCTGTCTTGCCTGCAACAAGACAAGAATCAGACTTGGGGCATTGAAGTGAAACTCCCCGGGCGGGATTCGAACCTGCGACCAATCGGTTAACAGCCGACCGCTCTACCGCTGAGCTACCGAGGAATGCACCGGCCATCGCCGGGACTTGGAGAACCTACCCCCGAGCCCTGCCGATGGGCAAGAGGGGACAGCGCCGGAATGGCCTGCCTCCGGATCGGCTCGGTCGCTCCCGCTCTCGGCACCGGGAAGCAGCGGGCGCGATTCGATGCGGGAGCTGATCTGATGGGCCTCGGCAGCGCTCTCAGGCGCGGCTCAGGGACCGGCGCAACGCCGCGCCGCTCTGCCAGGGGCCGATCCGTCCCGCCTCCATGCGGGCCGCCCCGTCACACAGCTCCAGCTCCTCAAGGCGGTGGGTGATCCACAGGGCGCTGAGCTGGCCCGGCTCCGGGCCGCAGAGGCGGCGGATCAGCTCCAGAACCTCCTGCTGGCTGTCGGGATCCAGCAGGGCGGTGGGTTCATCGAGCAGCAGCAGATCGGCGCCGCTGGCCAGGGCGCCGGCGATTGCCAGGCGCTGCTTCTGGCCGCCACTGAGCGTGTGGATCGGGCGTTGCAGCAGGCCCGCCAGCCCCACCTCGGCCAGGCAGCGTTCCAGCCGGCGCCGACGTTGAGGCCGCGGCAGTCCCCCTGCCTCCGGCAGCCCTGCCAGGCTGAGCAGCAGGTCACTGCTGCAGCTGGGCAGCAGCAGCTGGTGATCGGGGTTCTGGAACACCAGTGCGGCGCGGCCGCGATGCTCGATCGTGCCTGCGGCGGGTGTCAGCAGGCCAGCGATCAGGCGCAGCAGGGTGCTCTTGCCGCTGCCGTTGCTGCCCACCAGCATCCACAGCCCCGGGGCGGGCAGACAGAGATCACAGTCCTGCAGAGCCGGAGCCCCTGTGCCCCAGCCGAACCGCAGCCCCTGGATCCGAAGCGGCGGCGCGGCCGCGGCCGCATCGGCGGAAGCGGTGACGGTCAAGGTGTCCGTGTCGGAGATCAGGAGACGACGGCGAAGCCAGGCCGGCGGGCACCGGTGCCGGTGGCGGATTTCTCGTAGATCTGCACCGCCACGATCTCGCTGCTCAGCAGGCTGACGCGCTTGTGCTCCTCCTTCTCGCAGGTCAGCTCCAGC
Organism: Synechococcus sp. CBW1004; assembly: GCF_015840715.1. Classification (NCBI taxonomy): domain Bacteria; kingdom Bacillati; phylum Cyanobacteriota; class Cyanophyceae; order Synechococcales; family Synechococcaceae; genus Synechococcus; species Synechococcus sp. CBW1004. Next base: position 2,135,934 of record NZ_CP060397.1, read on the forward strand.
ACGCGCGGCTGACCCTGCTCGAGCGCCTGCCGCACCTCGCCGTAGAGGGCCTGGGCGGCCTCGAGTTCGCGGCGCTGCACCGCGACCGGCATCGGGCTGAGGCGGAGGGAGAGCTCGATCACGTACATGGGCTGGGGGATGGCGGGCAGACCCTCACTCTGGCGAATCGCCGCGCGGTGGGGCGAACGCTCTGGGTACTTCTGCTCATTCGCCTGGATCCGGCACCGTCCCCTCGCACAGACGCGCCGGTTCCCCGTACAGTTGCCACGTAACGCTTCGTTAAGCACCCTCATGACGATCGCTGCAGGTCGCCTGCCGCAGCGGGGATGGTTCGACGTCCTCGATGACTGGCTCAAGCGCGACCGCTTTGTTTTCGTGGGGTGGTCCGGTCTTCTGCTGTTCCCCACCGCCTATCTGGCGCTGGGCGGCTGGCTGACCGGCACCACCTTCGCCACCTCCTGGTACACCCACGGCATCGCCAGCTCGTACCTGGAGGGCTGCAATTTCCTCACCGCCGCCGTCAGCACTCCTGCTGACGCGATGGGCCACAGCCTGCTGCTGCTCTGGGGCCCCGAGGCCCAGGGCGACTTCGTGCGCTGGGTCCAGCTGGGCGGCCTCTGGCCCTTCGTGGCCCTGCACGGCGCCTTCGCGCTGATCGGCTTCATGCTGCGTCAGTTCGAGATTGCCCGTCTGGTGGGCATCCGCCCGTACAACGCGATCGCCTTCTCCGGCCCGATCGCGGTGTTCGTGAGCGTGTTCCTGATGTATCCGCTGGGCCAGAGCAGCTGGTTCTTCGCGCCCAGCTTCGGCGTGGCGGCCATCTTCCGATTCCTGCTGTTCCTGCAGGGCTTCCACAACTGGACGCTGAACCCCTTCCACATGATGGGAGTGGCCGGCATCCTGGGCGGTGCCCTGCTGTGCGCCATCCACGGCGCGACGGTGGAGAACACGCTGTTCGAGGACGGCGAGCAGGCCAACACCTTCCGGGCCTTCGAGCCGACGCAGGAGGAGGAGACCTATTCAATGGTGACGGCGAACCGCTTCTGGAGCCAGATCTTCGGGATCGCGTTCTCCAACAAGCGCTGGCTGCACTTCTTCATGCTGTTCGTGCCGGTGATGGGTCTGTGGACCAGCAGCATCGGCATCATCGGTCTGGCGCTGAACCTGCGCGCCTATGACTTCGTGAGTCAGGAGATCCGCGCGGCGGAGGACCCCGAGTTCGAGACGTTCTACACCAAGAACATTCTTCTGAACGAGGGCCTGCGCGCCTGGATGGCCCCAGCGGATCAGCCGCACGAAAACTTCGTCTTCCCTGAAGAGGTTCTCCCCCGCGGCAACGCTCTCTGATCAATTTCTCTCTTTGATCAGGACGGATTCTCTGTCGCTCGGTGATGCCAGCCCCACTTCGGTGGCAGGTTCCGATCCAACGATGAATTCGACACTGTGCCGGGTGGTTTCTGCCACCCGGCTTTTTTGTTGGCGTTTGCTTCACGCACGCACCGGTGTCACGGGTGGTGGTTGACCGGACCGGGGCGCCGGGTGCAGGGGCCGCGCTGATCTGCCAGGGCTGGGCCTGACGTTGGCTGCGCCGCAGGCCCTTGGGCCCTTTTGCCCCCCTGGAGGCCGGGGAGAAGGATCCTGGGCAGCCCAGCGGCTCAGCCGCCTGGATTCCGTTAAGATTCCGAGGTTCCGTCGACAGTGAAGTGGGCGTTTGTTGAGTCAGGACGATGATCGCTCCAGCGTCTGACCCGGCTGAGTTCCTCTCGGTTCCGGTCCGGACCTGACGGCATCATTCCTTGTCTCCGCTGAACGTCTGCAGCCTCATCCGTTCTGTTCGCAGGTCGTTGTCCTTGTCGCGTTTCCTTCGGGGATCGCCCTGCAGCGGCAATCCTGTTTCAGGCGGTTGGTTGGACCGCAGGCTTCGCCCGAAAGCTTCGCCGGTCGGCATTCATTCCCACTCAGGAGGTGTCCATGCAAGGCAGTTGTTCGTTCCAGGGTCTGCTGATCGCGGAGAACGCCGGCTGATACGGCGTTGGTGACCGGACGCCCCGACCCTTGGTCGCGGCTCACCGGGTTGTCCTCCTGATCAATACGGTTCCGCGCCAGAGCGGACCCGGCGAGAGCCCCCAGTGAGCTTCGGCTTGCTGGGGGCATCGTTTTTGTGGCGAGCCATTCCATTCCTCATCGTCGGGAGAGGACGTCGCGATCGCCTCTCCACCGCGCCTCCCTGCTCGTCCCCAGGCCCGAGGGCAGGGCCTGGTCCGGGCGTGAGGGAGCGGCGGTCCCGGTGCCGTTCTCAGCGGCGCTTCGGCTGCTCGGGGGCTGGAGCGCTCTCCAGCTGACGTTTCACCGACTCAATCGCGTCCGGCAGCACACCGGCCAGCGTCGGAACCCGCCACAGCTTTCCGGAGAGCACGGCGCTGAGTTCCGTGAGGCTGCGGGGAATCGGCTGCCGTCGCAGATCCGCCGGCAGCCTCGCCAGGGCCTCACCAGCGGCGCCCGGATTCCAGTCCGCCAGGGACACCACCGCTCGGTAGGCGGCCGGCCAGGGATTGTCGGGTTCCAGGGCCTGCAGGCGGCCGTACCAGCGGCCCGCCTCAACCGGGCGGTTGTTGAGGGTGGCCAGCAGCGCCAGGCTCCAGAGGGCGTCGCGATCGTCGGGTCTGCGCTGAAGCTCCTCCAGGGCCCAGCGGCGTACGCGCTGCTGGTAGAGGAAATGCCCATCGAGCTGGTGCTCGGGCCCGATCCGCTCGAACACCGCCGCCAGCCCTGCGGGTCCCTGCTCCAGGCCGCGGGCCAGGCGGATGAAGTCCCTGTCGAAGGGGGGAGCGGCCTGGCCCCGTCGCCGCCACAGCTCCACCTGCCGGCCCTCGCTCCAGGGCCAGCGGCCCACCGGCCCGAAGCGGTCGTCGCTGCGCAGCCGCAGGCTCAGTTCCCTCGATCCTGGCCGGTCGGTGCCCTGATCACCGCTGGCCAGCAGCAGCCACTCGGCCCGCTCCAGCACCAGCGGATGCTCGCTGCGGCGTCGGCCGAGACGCCGCCCTTCGATCCGCCCGCCGCCCATGCGGCCGTAGGTCGTCACGTTCTGTTCATTCAGCGATGGACTCCCCGGCACCACCAGCAGGGTGGTGGGGGCATCCCCCACCTCGGAGCGCAGCCGGGCGATCAGCGCTGGCAGGGGATTCGGCTCGCTCGATCGCAGGGCGGCCACGGCAGCGGTGGCGCTGGTGGTACCACTCGCCAGCAGGCCCGCTCCCAGCAGTGCGGCGCCGGTTCGGCCCCCGAGTCGTGCACACAGCCATCGTCCCAGCTGCCACCACCCCGCGGCCAGCAGCATCAGCAGCAGCGGCAGGACCGGCGCGATGTAGCGGGCGTCCTTGTTGGGGCTGAGGGTGGTCGCGAGCCAGCCGGCCACGGCGCAGCCCAACAGCCAGCCCCAGCCGGAGGGCGGGTCGAAGCCGACTGGCTCTCGCGCTGGCGCGGGGTCTTCGCCGTGCGGTGAGGTCCGGGGCTGGCTGGCCCTCAGTGGCCCGCCTGTGGCGCTGAGCCAGCGCAGCTCCGGCCACAGCCGGTTCCCCAGGGCCAGAACGAAGCCGAGCAGTCCCGCCGGCAGCACGATCGGACCGAGCTGCTGTGGCAGCAGTCGCAGGTACCAGAGCAGGGAGGCGACGCTGAAGACGGGGGGATCCCCCTCGCTGGCGGCGGATTCGAGGACGGCGCGGTTGGTGCCCCCCAGGGTCGTGATCCAGTTGTGGTGCAGCCAGGGCAGCACGACAGCCAGCACCACGGCCAGGGCCAGCAGCACCTGCAGGCGACGCCCCCGCCAGCGCAGTCCGGCGGCTGCGGCCCAGGCCGCGGGGAGCGCCAGCAGCAGCAGGGCGCTCTGCTTGACCATCAGCGCCGCCGCGATCGCCAGGGCCGCCAGCAACGCCTGCCGGAGATGGCCGCCGCGGGGGACGGTGGCCTGCCACCGCCCCAGCAGCCACAGGGCCAGGGTGGTGGCTGCCGTGAGCGGGATGTCGAGGGTGTAGTCCACCCGCAGGGCCATCAGCGCCGGGGACAGGGCCACCAGGGCGACGCAAAGCAGGGCGAAGCGCCGACCGCCCAGCTGCCGCCCCCACGCGGCCACCACCGCCAGCAGCAGGGCATGCCAGAGCGACAGGGACCAGCTGGCCTGGTCCGGGCTGTCGCCCGCCAGGGCCATGACGCTGCCGTTCACCAGCGACGCCAGTGGCGGAATCTTGGGAGAAAGGTCCAGCAGGGCTGCCCAGCCCTGCCAGGAACCGCTCAGGAATCCCAGGGCACGGCCGTGATCGAGGGCGCTGTTGAGATAGTCGGCCTGGTCCCAGCTGGGGATCCGTCCGTCACGGGCCAGCCAGAGGCGATCCCACGCCGTGGCCAGTCCCCACAGCGCGGCGACACAGGCCCACCAGCGCCACTCGCGAGGACCGCGCGCGGAGTCGGGAGCGGGGGCGGTGTCGGACATGGGCTGGGGCGGATCAGCCGCAGGAGCCTGAAGTGTGCCCGAGCGGAGCTTCTCATCCCGTGGCGCCTTGCCATGACAGGCTTCTCAGCGGCCATGTCGCCAGGTTGACCGCAGGCGTGCGTTCTTCCTTCTGGCACACCGGAGGCGGTATCTCCGGTGACATGCCCCGAACATGACGCGTGGCGCATTGCGCCCCATCGTGTGAGGTCCCCCCATGAAACTCTTCCAGCAATTGCTGGTTGCCCCGGCCGCCCTCGGGCTGCTGGCTCCTGTGGCCGTCAGTGCCGCCGAGCTCAACCTCAATGGCGTGAATCAGTACGCCGCTGACAGCCAGGAGCAGGTCACCAGCATCACCCAGTTCTCGGACGTGCGTCCGACCGATTGGGCTTACCAGGCTCTCTCCAACCTGATCGAGCGCTACGGCTGCGTCGCCGGTTATCCCAACGGCACCTTCAAGGGTGGCCAGGCGATGACCCGTTATGAGGCCGCCGCTCTGCTCAACGCCTGCCTCGACCGCATCAGCGAGGTGACCGATGAGCTGAAGAAGCTGATGGCCGAGTTCGAGAAGGAACTCGCCGTGCTGCGCGGTCGCGTTGATGGCCTCGAAGCCAAGGTGGGTGAGCTGGAGGCCAATCAGTTCTCCACCACCACCAAGCTGAAGGGTATCGCCACCTTCGTGATCGGCGCCAACAGCTACGGCGGCAGCGCTCAGGTCACCCCTCTGGGTGCGACGGTCAACAACGCCCTGTTCGGCACCGCCCTGGTCCCCGGCAGCGAGTTCGCTGACAACGCCCGTGCCCTGCAGGGCGCCACGGCGTTCAACTACGACGTTCGCCTGAACTTCGACACCAGCTTCACCGGTAAGGACCTGCTGCGCACCACCCTGCGTGCCGGCAACTTCGCCGATTCCCCCTTCGGTCAGCCCGTGGTGGGTCTGAACGCCCTGGAAGTCGGCTTTGAAGAGAGCTGCGGCGCCGGCGCTGACTGCGGTGACGTGGTCGCGATCAACCGCCTCTTCTACCAGTTCCCGATCGGTTCGAACTTCACCGCCACCATCGGTGGTCGTGTCCGTCAGGACGACATGCTGGCCCTGTGGCCCAGCGTGTACCCCGCTGACACCGTTCTCGACGTCTTCACCTACGCCGGTGCTCCCGGCACCTACAGCCTGAACCTCGGTGCTGGTGGTGGTCTGTGGTGGAAGAGCGGCAACTGGAGCATCAGTGCCAACTACGTCGCCGCCAACGGTGATGTGGGCAACCCTTCCGAGGGTGGCATCGGTACCAGCGGCTCCTCTGAGACCGGCACCGTTCAGCTGGGCTACGGCAGCTCCAACTTCGGTCTGGCTGTCGCCTACACCTACAGCAACGGCGCTGGTATCTACACCGGCAACGGCACGCCTCTGGCCGCCTTCGGGTTCGCCAACTCCGAGAGCGTGAACTCCGTCGGCATCAGCGGCTACTGGCAGCCCACCAACGCTGGCTGGTTCCCCTCGATCAGCGCCGGCTGGGGCATCAACAGCCACAACGCCGATGACAGCACCTTCGTCGGTGAGATCGTCGACGGCGCCACCACCCAGTCCTGGTATGTGGGTCTGCAGTGGGCCGATGCCTTCATCAAGGGCAACTCCCTCGGCATGGGTGTCGGTCAGGCCACCTTCCTGACCAACTCCGGCAACGACAGCAACCTCGAAGCCAACGACGGCAACTACGCCTGGGAGTGGTGGTACAAGTTCCAGGTCACCGACAACATCAGTGTGACCCCGGCTCTCTATTACCTGAGCGCTCCTCAGGGTCAACTCCAGAAGTCGGATAACGACTCCTTCAGCAACTTCGGCGGCCTGGTCAAGACCACCTTCCGTTTCTGATCGCAGTCGATCAAAGGGGTTGCTTCCCCAGCAACCCCAAGCACATCCTTGACCCGGCTGCTCTGCAGCCGGTTTTTTTCATGGCAAGCAGGATGTGGGCAGTGGCAATGCTGGTGATCTGGGCTACATCCTGGCGTGCTCTGTTCGGTGCGCTTCCGTGGAGTGATTCAGATAGATTCGCCTTTGGCTTCCCCCGGGAAGTCTTCCTCTTTTTGGTGTGAGGATTCGATGAAACCCTTCCAGAAGTTCCTGCTGGCCCCCGTGGTCGCGGGGCTTGCCTCTCCGCTTGCGGCCTCCGCAGGCGAGCTGAATCTGAGCGATGTCAATCGCTATGCACGCAGCAGCAGCGCTGCCCAGGTCACCAGCATCAGCCAGTTCTCGGACGTGCGTCCGACCGACTGGGCCTATCAGGCGCTCTCCAATCTGATCGAGCGCTACGGCTGTGTCGCCGGTTATCCCAATGGCACCTACAAGGGTGGCCAGGCGATGACCCGTTATGAAGCCGCCGCTCTGCTCAACGCCTGCCTCGATCGCATCAGCGAGGTGACCGATGAGCTGAAGAAGCTGATGGCCGAGTTCGAGAAGGAACTCGCCGTGCTGCGCGGTCGTGTTGACGGCCTCGAGGCCAAGGTGGGCGAGCTGGAGGCCACCCAGTTCTCCACCACCACCAAGCTCCAGGGCGACACGGTGTTCGTTCTCGGCGCCCCCGCCTTCGGTGGCAGCCAGGACGCTCCCTCCCAGGCCAGCGGTGCTGGCCGTAATGCCAATCGCTACGCGGCCACCAACCGCGAGAACTGGGGCGCCACCACGTTCAACTATGACGTGCGGCTGAACCTCAACACCAGCTTCACCGGTAAGGATCTGCTGTACACCCGTCTGCGGGCCGGCAACTTCGCGAACAGCGCCTTCAGCGGTCAGCCTTACAACCTGATGGCCCTGGATCGTGCTTACAGCACGAATGGTGAGAATGATGTTCTGGGCATCGATCGTCTCTACTACCGTTTCCCGATCGGTAGCTCGTTCACCGCTCTGATTGGCGCCAAGGCTCGTAATACCGAATTCCTGGCGATTCGCCCGTCATTCTATGACGCCGGTCTGCTGGACGTCTTTGCCCTCCATGGTGCTCCTGCGACCTATAACAAGGCCACCGGCGCAATGGGCGGCCTGATGTGGAAACAGAAGGTCAAGAAGGGTAATCCTTACTTCGCGATTTCCACCAGCTACGTCGCCCCCAACGGCGACAACGGCAATCCGAATGAGGGTGGCCTCTTCAATGATGCCAGCCGTGCCAGCTTCACCACCCAGATCGGTCTGGCTGCTCCCCAGTGGGCCCTCACCGCGGCGTGGCGTTACGGTCAGTGTGATGACAACATGACCCGTCGCGGCACCCAGTTCGCCCGTCAGCGGCTTGACTGTGCCTATGACGACGGCGGCTCCGCCTATTCCAACAACTTCGCGGTGACGGCAGCCTGGCAGCCCGTCACCACCGGTTGGATTCCCTCGATCAGCCTCGGCTGGGGCATCAGCTCGATCAATCAGGCCGATTTCGACGTCGACCAGGCTTACGGCAGCCCTAACAACATCACCCAGACCCAATCCTGGTCTGTTGGCCTTCAGTGGAAGGATGCCTTCGCGAAGGGTAATTCTCTCGGCATGGCAGTGGGGCAGCCCACCTTTGTCACCGCCCTCGAAAATAACGATGGCTTTGATGGTCCCAACGACGGCAACTATGCCTGGGAGTGGTGGTACCGGTTCCAGGTGACCGATAACATCAGCATCACCCCGGCTTTGTTCTACCTCAGCCGTCCCAACGGCCAGTACACCGCCAACGGCGAGACCAACAACGTCTTCGGCGGCCTGATCCAGACCCAGTTCAAGTTCTGATCGGATCCGTTCCGGCGCCGCGGCACGACGAACGGGCCTCACCGCCCTTCTTGGTCGCAGCCGCGTCGTTCTGCCCCGGTCCACGTGACCGGGGCATCCTCCCCCCACAGATCCACACGCTTCATGACCATCGGATGGCACCGCCTGCGGGCGGCTGCCCTCCACTCCTCACACGAACCGCGCCCGGCCGGCGCACCCCGCGGGCTCCTCACACCCGCCGCCCTCCGCTTGCGGAGGGTTTTTTCATGGCCGCTCTCCTTCCAGGTCAATGGCGTTGTGACGGCCGTGGGCCGCGGCGGCTGCGAGAGGATGACAGCAGCCCCAGCCGCCCTGTGCCCGCTTCCCGCTCCCGCGATGTTGATGCTCCGCTGGGGGGCGATCCCTACGCGGTGCTGGGTCTGACGCCACAGGCCACCAGCGCTGAGATCAAGGCCGCCTACCGGGCCCTGGTGAAGTGCCACCATCCCGATGCCGGTGGCGACGAGGAGCGGATCGTGGCCCTCAATGCCGCCTGGGAGGTGCTGCGCGATGAGCAGAGCCGACGCCGCTACGACGCCGCGCAGGAGGCATCGCGTCGGCCTCCCGCAGCCGGTGATGGCCTGGCGCGGCCGATGCAGGCCCGCAGGGGGGCTGCCGCGGACGCCCAGCTGCTCGCCTGGCTGCAGAAGGTCTACGCCCCGATCGACCGGCTGCTGGCTCAGGTGATCAACCCCTTCCCGCAGCAGCTGCGGGAGCTGTCGGCCGATCCCTACGACGACCGCCTGATGGAGGCCTTCTGCACCTTTCTGGAGGAGAGCCGCGCCCGGCTGGAGAAGGTCGATCAGCTCTACCGCTCCATGGCCGCACCGGCCAGTGCCCAGGGCTTCTCCCTGAGCCTCTACCACTGCCTCAGCCAGGTGCAGGATGCCCTGATCGAGCTTGAGCGCTACACGATGGGCTACGTGGACAGCTACCTGCGCGATGGCCGCGAGATGCTGCGGGAGGCCAAACGCCGCCGCACCCTGCTGCAGCAGGAGCGCCGCAGGCTCGAGATCTGAGTGCATGGCCGCTGCTGAGGACGCCCGGTAGGAGACAGATCAGCCCGGGAAGGCCTCGAGCTGATCCAGGCGCAGCCAGACGTCGGGGACGGGACGACGCCAGCGCAGCTGGGCGTAGTCGCCCTTCAGGGCCAGGATCTCGCCAGGTCCTTCCAGCACGTAGGGCGGCAGCTCCGGGTCACTGGCCAGAGCTTCGAGACTGCCCTCAAACGCCTCCTTCCTGAGCCTCACCAGCGCACCTTTCTTCAGTGACGGCTTGGGGCTGGCGGCGGCTTCTGTGGGTGCCGGGGTGGCGGGGGTCTCGGCCATGGGGAGCACTGCGTCCCAGCAACCTTAGGAGTTACGGGAAACCCCTGTCGGACCCAGGCATCCCGGGGTGTGGCTGCACGACTCGACGCCCCGGGGCTGAACCGAGCGGCCCCTGCCGTCCGATCGACGACGGAAAAGCATGATCCCTGCCCTTAGACTTCACCAACTCGACCCTGATCAGGTTCGCAGGCGGCTGGTGTTCGGCCACGTGTTCAGAATCCCTCGGGGTGCTCCGATCCATGCAGATTCCAGGTGCCATGGCGGTCAGCTCCTCGGCATCGGGCTCCACTCCTCAGGCCACCTTGATCTCGCTGACCGGGGTCAGCCTCGTCAAGCGTCAGCAGCGGCAACGCCGGCCCCAGCCGAGGATCGAGCCCTGGGTGTTCCGGGCCGAGCGCGAACTTGCGTTCTCCCCGGATGCTCCCACGGGTCTGGTGCTGCTCGATCGATCCCAGCAGCTTCGGCTGGCTGGGCCTGGCACCACCCCATCGCTGCTGGCTGGCTACGTCGTGGTCCGTGCCAGGCAACAGCTCAGGACCCGCTTCAGGGGCGGTCGTGAGTTCTATTTCGTGATTCATGGTGAGGGGCAGACCGTCTGTGGCGATCAATCTGTTTCCTGGCAAACCGGAGATGCCTTCTACTGGCCTGGTGGTCATGAACTGTCCCACCACGCCTCCTCGGACAGCCGCCTGTATGTGTTGACCGATCAGCCATTGGCTGATTTCCTTGGTCTGCAGTCGATGCAGCTCGTTGATCAGCCGCTTCACTACAAAGCAGCTGATATCAGAGAAGCACAAGACAGGGATTATCGGCAGACTGGCAAGAGTGGCGTGGTTCACTTCGGCCTTGATGATCGCATTGTCTACAGTTCATTTGTGCCTTGTTGGAAGTGGCTCAAGCCCGGTGAGGCGCAGCTGAGTCATCGCCATGCGGCTGTCGCTGTGCAGTTGTTCGTGTCGGGGCGCAACTGTTATTCAGTGATTGATGATCAGCGGGTCCAATGGGAGGACTACACGGTGGCGATCACTCCGCCAGGCAGCCTTCATTGCCATGGCAACGAAGGTGATGATGTTGGCGTCTATCTCGTGGCCCAGGATCTCCCGCTTTATCGATATCTCCGAACCTACTGGCATGAAGAGCCTGAAACGGACGTCTGCCTGCAGGACTGGCGTCAACCCGAAGCTCAATGACAGAACTCGCCGATACCCGATTCCGCACCGATCTCGTGGTGGCATCCACCCGCAGTGGGGCTGATGGCGTCAAGCAGGTGGTCGTCAGGGATCTTAGGGCAGGGCGTAGTTATCGCTTCGATCAGCGCGAATTCTTCCTGTGCAGAAACTGGAACGGAACCCAGAGCGTTGAGCAGATCGTCCAGGCCTTCGATCAACGATTTGGGGCTCGTATCAAGCCTTCTGATGTCAGGGCCTTTCTCATGGGACTGGCCTCGGAAGATCTGCTCGAGCCCTGTCCGACTCTGTCAGAGGCCTCGGCAGCATCCGCATCAACAGCGCCTTACGTCTGGTCGGTTGCGCTGCCCTCAAAGGCTCTGTTCGACCTGGCCTCCATCGCGCATCAGTTCAGTTGGTTGGGGCCCGTGATGCTCTGGGCAAGCCTGCCGGCGTCGTTTCTGGCAACAGGCACTCTCCTCCACAATCAGCGGATCCTGAATCACGACCTGAGCATGTTGTCCGCCATTCCGCTTACGCAGATGCTGGCGATGCACTTTGGCACCATGTGGGGCCTGCAGCTGGCCGCGATCTTTCTCCAGGCCCTTGTACTCGCCTACTTCGGCGGCCAGACGACACAGCTCGGTCTGCGGCTGGAGTGCGGGTTTCTTCCCGTCTTTGAGTCGACGATGGTCAACATCGAGCGCCTGACGCGCCGAGAGCAGCTCTGGGTCTTCGGCGTGCCGTTGCTGCTGCGTCTGATCGTCACGGCCGCTGCTGTCATCGTCTGGTTCAACGCTCGCCATTCCGGCTCGTCGTTGACCCAACTGGCGATCTTCATGGCGATCAGCAGTTTATTGCAGTTGGTCACCCAAGGGAGTCCTTTGTGGTATCGTGATGGCTACTTTTTTCTGGCCTCTTACCTGCGCAATCCCAGGTTGTTGCCGCAATCTCACTTGCTGTGGCTCATGTTGATCCAGCGTCGCCCTCTTCCGCATCTGCTGGCTCCGATGAAGGCGTTCTGGTTGGGATTGCTAGGGTTGACTTCGTTCGTATTCTCGGTGATTCTGATGATATTTCTGGTTCTTCTGTTCAGCCATAGCGTCGGTCAGCTGCTGTATGGGCTTCTCGGCAAAGCTGGAGCACCACTGGCGTTGATTGTTGTGTCCATCGTGTTTGTGCGATTCCTGGCAACCACCTACACGCAACTCACGGCGACGCTTCAATGACGCTTCCCTCCCTGGATCGGCCACCAGCTGCCATCGCCCCGAAGTCGGATGCGCCATGGTTCCTACCCAGCCGCAGGCGTGTCAATCGTTTTGTGCGTCAGCACAGGATCAGCCTTTCTGTCTGTGCTGGATTGGTTTTGATTGGCTGCCTTCCGTATACCTTGCGGCCGGGCGGAAAAGTTGAGCTTCTGCCTCTCGCTCAACAGAATATTCAGGTCAAGGTGAGTGGCAGGGTCAGTCGTGTCATGGTGGATGGTGGCAGCCGCGATGTCATTCAATCCGGCCGGGTGATCGCCACTCTGGATGTGCCCGATCTGGAAAATCAGCTGCAAACCACACGCAAGCAGATCGCAACCCAGAATGCCGGTATCCAGGTTGCTCAACGCCAGATCAAAGTGTCTGAAGAAGAGGTCTCGGTCACCCTGGCCGAGCTGGATACGGCCCGCGTGCGCGCACGCTTCAGCCGCAAAGCCTATGAGCGCTATCGGGATCTTTACCGTGAGGGCGCAGTTTCGATGCAGCAGGTTGAGGATTATCAGAAGCAGGCTGAAACAGATGCCTCCAATCTTCTTGAATTGCAGGCCACGGTGCAGCAGAAGCAGCAGCAGCGCCAGCAGTCTGAGGAGAAGATCAAGGTGGCTCAGGGCGAGTTTCAGCGCTTGAATGAAGAGCTGAAGTTCGCGACGGACGAGCTGAATCGTGCTCGTGTCACCATGCCATTTGATGGTGTGATTGTTGATCATCGTCTCAAGGATAAGGTGGGAACTTATCTTGAGAAGGGAAGTACATTTGCTACGGCTGAAGAGGCCAATACCGATGTCCTTAGGGCGCGGGTTCAGGTTTCAGAGGTCGTCGCTGATCGGCTCAAGGCTGGCCGTCCTGTCGAAGTCAAGCTGATGGCCTTCCCGGATGATCCCATCCGAGGCACAGTGGTCGCCGTCGAGCCCAGCATTCATCTGCTGGAAACCGAGCAGAATCGCTCGCAGGACACAGGCAACATGATCACCGTTGCCCAGCTCAATGCCGGGCGGCTGCTTGGCGTGATCATCAAGCTTCCCAATCAGAATGGGAAACTGCGGCCGGGCATGAGTGGCTACGCGAAAATCCAAGGTGACACGGTGCCTGTTGCCGTCGCGTTTAGCCGCGCATTGGCCCGATTCTTCAACATTGAGGTGTGGTCGTGGCTGCCGTAGACACCTCACAGGTTTCCTCTGCAGGGCTTCATGCCCACCAGTCGACATGCCAGCAGATGGATATCGCTGTTGTCGGCATGTCGGCACTGTTCGCCAAGGCTGATGGCCTCAAGAAGTATTGGCAGAACATCTGCAATGGCGTCGATGGAGTGACGGCGGCCAGTCCTGAATGGCTGCGCGACTCCTTCGATCCAACGTCCAGTGAGAATGATCGCCTCTGCACCGATAAAGGCGGCTTTCTGCACGATCTGGCGCGCTTCAATCCAGTCAGATACGGGATCATGCCGCGTGCCATCGATGGTGGTGGCCCCGATCAGTACCTGGCCATCGAACTGGTCTCCCAGGCCCTGGCAGATGCCGGATATGGCTCAGCGTCCCCGGGGCTGCGACCCTTTGATGGCGAGAGGACCGCGCTCATCCTCGGCTACGGCAGCTACATGAACAGGGGGTTCGCCAATCTTCTCCAGCACGGTCTTGTGGTGGATCAGACCATGGATCTGCTGCAGCAGCTCGCTCCTCAGCTGGATCAGGCCACACTGGAGAGCGTGAAGCAGGGACTCAAGGCCAGTCTGCCCCCGTTCACTGCCGAGATGTGCCCTGGACTGGTCCCCAACAACGTGACAGGGCGCGTGGCCAATCGGCTCGATCTGATGGGGCCCAACTATGTGGTGGATGCGGCCTGTGCGTCTTCTCTGATCTCCGTTCATCTCGGAATCGAGGAGTTGCGGCAAGGCCGCTGCGATCTTGCGATCGTCGGCGGCGTGAACGCATCAACGCCAGCTCCGATCTCGTTGATCTTCAACCAGTTGGGTGCTCTGACACGCAAGGACATTCGCCCTTTCGATGAAGCGGCGAGCGGTACGTTGCTTGGAGAGGGGCTTGGCATTCTGGTGTTGAAGCGTCTCGCTGATGCCGAGGCGGATGGTGATCGCATCTATGCCGCGATCAAGGGGGTCGGATCGGCGAGCGATGGCAAAGCCCTCAGCAGTGTGGCGCCGCGTCTGGAAGGGGAAGCTCTGGCCATGCGCAGGGCCTATGCCGACACGGGAATCGACCCGCGGACGATCGGTCTCGTCGAAGCGCACGGCACCAGCATCCCTCTCGGCGATCGAACGGAGATCGCCTCGCTGCGCTCGGTGTTCGGAGATCGTTCGCAGGCCCCGCACTGCGCCCTTGGTTCGGTGAAATCGATGGTGGCGCACTGTACCACTGCGGCTGGGGCAGCTGGATTGATCAAGACGATTCTGGCTCTATATTATAAGGTTCTGCCGCCAACAATCTGTCAGCGTGTCAACCCAGATCTTCAGATCGAGGCGACACCTTTCTACATCAACAACCGAACCCGTCCGTGGATTCATGGCAATCCTGCCCATCCTCGGCGAGCTGCGGTCAATGCATTTGGATTCGGTGGCATCAATGCCCACGCGATTCTTGAGGAGTATCGGCCTGCCTCAGGTGATCCAGACGTGCAGCTGTACAGCTGCTGGCCGACTGAACTGGTTCTGCTGACGGCACCGACTGCAGCTGGATTGCACCAGCGCATTCAGGCCTTGCTCGCTCATCTGGAAGCGGCCTCTGATCAGGGCTGTAGTCCTGATCTCGCCGATGTTGCCTACACATCGGCCCGGGATGTCACCGGCTCATGCCGCCTCGCGATCGTGACTCACGATACCGATGACCTGAGGGATAAGCTGACCACAGCGGCTCAGAAGCTCGAGAAGCCGTTGCAGAAGTTCAAGACCAGGAGCGGCATCTTTTACGGTGAAGGGTCCAGTCCAGCAGGGAAAAGTGTGTTCCTTTTCCCTGGTGAGGGAGCGCAGTATCCAGATATGCTGGCTGATCTCTGTATCTATTTCCCGCAGATCAGGCGCTGGTTTGATCTGCTCGATCAGGCCCTGGGATCCCCCGATCGTCCCGCTCCGAGCAGTGCCATCTTTCCGCCTCCCACCAGCACCACGGAGGCTGAGCAGCAGGCGGCCAGTGCTCGTCTCCATGGCATGGAGGTCGGCCCTGCGGCCGTTTTCGTGGCCAGCATGGCCCTGCATGAGCTGATCCGGTCGTTCGGCCTCAAGGCTGACGCCATGGTCGGCCATAGCAGCGGCGAAAACTCCGCGCTCACCGCCTCAGGCATGGTGACCTATGAGCAGCAATCTCATCTGATCGAGAAGATGGGTGATTTCGATCGCATCATCCGTCAGGCGGAGGCGGGGGGCCTGGTGCGTGTCGGCGTTCTGCTCGCGGTGGGTGGGATTGATCTTGACGCCATCCACGAGGCGATAGCTCCTTACGGAGATGATGTGGTGATTGCCATGGACAACTGCAGTCATCAGGCCATTGTGTTCGGGCCGCCTCAGCCGATGGAGGTGCTTGCAGATCTCTTCAGGGAGAAAGGCGGCATCTGCATGGAGCTCCCATTCAACAGGGCTTACCATACGCCCCATTTTGCTGAGGTTGCCCAGGCCCTTCGTCAGTTCTACGACAGCTTCCCGTTCCAGGTCCCCACAACACCGGTCTATAGCTGTGCCTCCTGTGAGCGATTCCCAGATGAGCCGTCGAAGATGCGTGATCTGGCTGCTCATCAGTGGATGGCTCCTGTTCTGTTTCGTGACCTGATTCAGAAACTCCATGCGGACGGTTTCAGACAGTTCATTGAAACCGGACCCAGTTCCAATCTCACTGCATTTGTCACCGATATCCTGCGCGGCCACAAGGACAGCCTTTCCGTTGCCAGTAATAACCGCAACAAGTCTGGTCTTGAACAGCTCCAGCTCATGCTCGGCCAGCTGTTCGTCAGCGGTGTCGAGCTGGATGTGACTCCCCTGTTCAGCCGCCGTCAGCTTCAGCATCTGACATTCGAGGCCGCGCCCACTGTCACGGATCTTCCACCGTTGCTGTCGACCGCGTTGCCTGTGGCGACTCTGCCTGCCGACCTCATTGCGATGCTCCACAGCCGACTGTCGACCACGCATGTGGGGGCACCCCAGGCGGGATCAGCGAGCGGGGCTCAGCTGGTTGCGGATGGCCTCCTGGATCCGGCCCAATGGCCCCTGCTTGGCCGGGTCGTGGCCCGCTCTGCCGATCGACTCGCCTGTGAGCGACGCTTCAGCCTCAGTGAGGATCCATTTCTCGAGGATCATGTCTTTGGTGGTCCACTCTCCGCTCATCAGACGGAGCTCAAGCCACTGCCGGTCATCCCGCTCACCTTCAGCCTGGAAATGATGGCGGAGGCTGCCAGTGCCCTGGCTGGGCCAGGCCTTGAGGTGGTGAGCCTTCATAACCTGCGTGGCTATCGCTGGCTTGCACTCGATCGCGGCGATCTCTGTCTACGTGTCGAGGCCCAGCAGGCAGGCAAGGTTGGCGAATTCGTCACCATTCAGGCGCGTATCTTCCAGATCGATGCCGGTCGCGAGCCGATCCTGGTCTTTGAAGGTGATGTGCGCCTCTCTGCAGGTGTGCCGGTTGCTCCCATCGCTTCCACGTTCCAACTCAGCGAACCTCTGTTGCCAGCTCTTGTGGACGAGGATCTCTATCGCACCTGCATGTTCCATGGTCCACGCCTTCAGGGCGTCCGGCATCTGCGCCAGTGGTCTCTGGATGGAATCGAAGCGGATCTGCTCGTGTTGCCTGTTTCTCAGTTCTTCCGAGCAACCAGCCAACCCCGATTCATCCTTGATCCCGGTCTGCTCGACGCCGCCGGTCAACTGGTGGGCTACTGGATCTCGGAGCAGTGGGGCCCCGCAGATTCCTACTGCTTCCCATTCCAGATCTCAGATCTGCATTGCTACGCTCCGCCACTTCCTGCCGGAACGCAGGTTCTCTGTCGTTGCTGGCTGAGCTTCACCAGCGAACACCAGATCCAGGCTCATTTCGAGTTGCTCGACTCCAGCGGTTCGCTGCTGGTTCGTATCCAGAACTGGACCGATATCTGTTATCAGGTCCCACGCAACAACTTCTATCCCTGCCGCCTCCAGCCGAGCACTGAATATCTTTCAGTCCCTTATCTGCAGGCTGAGACGGGCACCTTCTGCAGGCTGGTCGCACCTTTCCCTGATCATTTTCTGGACAAATCATGGGGTATCTGGTGCCGAATGCTGGCTCATCTCATGTTGTCCCAGCCCGAGCGTGATGCGTGGTACCTGCTCCCTGAGGGCGGCCCCCGTCGCAGCGAGTGGTTGCTTGGTCGGATTGCGGCCAAGGATGCAATCCGCCAGTGGGCGTTGCAGCTGCATGGTGTCGCTCTGGCCCCTGTCGATATTCAGATCTGCGCTTCCCCGGAAGGACAGCCCTATGCTGTTTGCCCCCTGTTGGATGGATATATGCTGCCCTCGCTCTCGATCAGTCACAGCCAGGGTCATGCTCTTGCTGTCGTTGCACCTTCCGGCCAACCAATCGGTGTCGATCTTGAGCGACGTTCAGCCGCACCTGATTTTGATCTGCTGGCTGATGCCTATAGTGACGCAGAACGGTCATTGCTGTACCAGCTTGAGCCAGAATCCCGGTCTCTTGCCATGCTCGGAATCTGGTGTGCCAAGGAGGCTGCATCCAAGGCCCATGGCACTGGGCTGCAGGGCGATCCCTACAGCTGGGAACTGCAGCACTACACCACTGATTTCAGTCAATGTTGGTTGAGCCATGCGGGTCAGTCGTTCGAGGTACGCATCTGGTACACAGAGGATGACGTTCTGGCTGTCTGTCTGCTCTGATCAGCGAGAGATGCCCGCCCCTCAGCACCTGAAGCCCGCTCCCTGAGCTCGGTTCTCCTGCGGCTCAGCCGTCTGGATCTGTGGCGGGGTCACCGCTTGCCACCGAGGAGGGAGAGCTTCCGTCGATCTGGCTTCGATCGACCCGTCCTGTGGACATCCCGTGTCGAACCTGGAGTTGCCGCGCCGTTTCCACCATCGGCCGGTTGAGTGCCTCACCATCCAATGTCACTTGAATGGCTCTTCGGACCCGTTGGCAGAAGGCCGATAGCTTGTCCACATCAGCGAGCTTCGGCACATAGTGCCGGACATCAAAGGCGGGCAGGAAGGCTATGTGATACGAGACCTTGTTCGGATTGTTGATTGGGGTGACAAACACGATCGGCCCTCGATTGACATCGATCCGCAACCTGCTTTCGTGTGGCCCCAGCACGGCAACCGGCACAATCAGGGCTTCGGCGATCCATGCCATCTTTGCGAATCCCCAGAAGAAGGGGCGTGTCTGATAGGGAGGCACCGAGTCTTCTCCCTCTGGATACATCAAGACATCCTCATCCATGTCAAGCAGCTGGATGCCATTTTCAAGCGTCAGAGGAACACACCCGAGCGGCTCAAAAATCTGCCGGTGACGCACAAATGCCAGTTCATCCTGATAGTATTCCAGCCCCATCAATGGTCTGACTGTCTTGCGTCGATAGTGATGCAAGACGTGGCTCAGCAGCAGCACAGTCTCCGGAACCGCGCAAGCGTTGGCGATC
Organism: Synechococcus sp. CBW1004; assembly: GCF_015840715.1. Taxonomy (NCBI): domain Bacteria; kingdom Bacillati; phylum Cyanobacteriota; class Cyanophyceae; order Synechococcales; family Synechococcaceae; genus Synechococcus; species Synechococcus sp. CBW1004. The sequence continues at coordinate 2,154,560 of NZ_CP060397.1, forward strand.
AGCGGTGTTCCTGTGTGATTGCAGACAAAGATGATTGGCTTGCCGGTCTTTGGTAACTTCTCGATGCCCGTTACTTTGAGTGCGTGAAAATCAAAGGCATAGTCAAGAAAACCAGGTGCCGCCTTCGAGAGGTCGATTTTCTGTTTGAGGGCTTTGAGTTGCGCCTTGTCAAGTTGAAAGGGATCTGGCTTGAGAGGCTTTCGACGCACATAACTGGGTTTTCGATCCTCTTCCGCTACCATTCGCCCCATTGATCGTGATCTCATCTTAGTCAGAGGTGACGCCATCAGGCGTTGCGCCTGAGCCGTTGCACATCCTCGTCACGCAAGGGCTGCTGTGTGGCGTGGCTGAGATGCCCCAGCCACACTTCGGTTCCACCGCGTGGGTTTTCAATGTAGTGCCATTCACCATTCTCCTTCACGGCCACCTTGGGGCTGAAGGGATTCACGGTTCCAACTGCGAGGCCAATCGGCGTGGGCAGAAGTTTCCGGATGCCGACATTGTATGGATTCTCGAATCCAGTTTTTGTTACGGGTTCCCAGTGATCCCCATCTTGGGTTCTCCAGAGGTCGGCACCTCCTTCCTTGTTAACAATCTCTTCGACTCCTCCTTGGGCGTTGATCACCAGGTTGCGGATTGCAGCTGCCCAGCGATCTGTCGGTGCATACCGCAAATACACGCTCCAGTCCATCGTGGATAGATAGAGATGATCTTCGTATTCGTACATCTGCCATAGATAGCCATTGAAATAGTTGTCCAGTCCCTGTGACAGGCCGCTGGTCGGAATCTTGAGGCCATGGGGGGTGAGTCTGGCTGTTCCGACGACAAGATCCCAGCTGTCATCTGGATAGATTCGGATCACCTCGCCAGCTGCAGGCCCGATCTTGTTCTTGCGGTCGTAGCCACCGTCTTGTATGCCCGTGCAGGCATAAAGAGCACCTTTGAAAGGGTGCATCCAGATGACGCCTTGATTGAATTTACCGCGATAGGCCCCCAGTCGCAGCACGTTCTTCCATTCATAGGGAGCATCGCCTTCCCCGCGGGTTTTCCAGATCTGGAAGCCGCTGACGACATTGAATGTGCTGGCGTATAGATGGTTGTTGAATGCTGTCACAAAAAAGACGACGGTATTGTTTTCGTCGCCGAACTTCGATGTGCTCACCGGTCGCCACTTCCCCTTGGCTGGATCATCCGATTCGTAGACGATGGGTGATGCGCTTGAGTTCACCACGCTATTGATAAACTTCGACTGATCTACTTTTTTCTGGACTCCGCCAATCGGAGAGGTATAGATTTTACCGTTGAACACTTCCAGGAATCGAAATGAGTTCAGACCGACAAGGCCCAGGCCCATGCCTGGATCCGTCACGGGAACAAACTCACGACCATCTTCTGAGCGAAGAATCACGGGCCCGGTGCTTCTTGCTGGGCTCAGTGTGCAGACATACAGAGCTGGCTTACGATCACTCTTTCCCTGAAAAACCGCCATTCCGCGATAACCCACCTCGCGGGGAACCTCCTGGCCGAACCGTCCCATCACAATGGGGGCCTGATAAGCCAGATCCCAACGATCAGTCTCTGGTGTGTAGCACCAGATCTGTGCACGAATGTCCAGCGCGAATGGATCCTCCGGAATCGGGATCGGGAATGGTTTCATCTGCGGAGGGGGTGTCCGCAGATTGATGAAGATGAGGCTACCGCGCATTGTGCCGCAATAGAGCTTTCCTTCAAACCACGCCATCGAATAAAGGTAATCACTATGCGTCTGCTCCCAGCCATTCAGTGACAGACATCTGAAGTGCTTTCTGTGCAGCCCGCCAAGATCCTTGCTGTTTTGATTGTTCTCAGGTTCTGTTGTCACGCGACCGATGCCTCAGCTGGATTCGTCTGCCATGTTTGATCCCACAAAACGCCAGTCTCCAGCCTGTGCACAGAGCTGCTCTGATCACTTGCCCTCACGCTAGCAGAAATCCTGTTGCTGGAATCGCCTGGATGGCGCCCCAGCCGACTCGTGCCCGCTTGTTGCCGCTCAGAGGATGTTCTGATAGAACTCACGCAATGCCGTATTCAAGGACTCTGGTTTTGTTGTGGGGAAGAAATGTCCGGCATTGGGAATGATCCATGAGTTCAGGTCAGGCCACACGTCCTGAAGTGCCTTGTGTGTCGCCAGCGTTTGTGACTCAGCTCCGTAAACTGCGGCTACCGGGCATTGAATCGACTTCAGCTGTGCAAGTGTCTTCTCATCTGGCTTGCTCATTTCTGCCAACGCCGTCGTCGACTCCAACAACCTCAGCAGTTGACCAGCAGCCCGCCGTCCACCTGCCCCCGTGAAGGTGAAGCCGGCCAGTAACGACCCCGACAATCGCTTCATCAACTCTTCGCCTCGATCTGCCGCAAGCCATTGCAGTCTTGCGATTTCACGGAGCAGTTGATAGCTGATTTCGCCTTCCTCAGGTTTTAGGACAATTCCCAGTTCATCCAACACCGGTTTCACCGCTTCCCAGTGGGGCCAGTCAGCCAGTGTCATCGTTGGTTGGAACAGTTTGAGACGGGCATCCACGAACGTGAGGCTCGCAGCCCGATCAGGATGACTTGCTGCGAACTCAGCCATCACGGCCCCACCGAGGCTGTGGCCAACCAGATGCGGTGCGCCAATCTCGAGATGATCAAGCAATGCTTCCAGATCACCGGCGAGATCCTGCATCCGATAGCCATGTTCCGGCATGGAGCTTCTCCCGTGTCCACGCAGGTCAAACATCGTGACCCGAGCGAAGTCACTGACAGCCGGCGCGATGTTGAAATACCAGAAGCCCAGGTTGGCGCCTAACCCATGAATAAAGACGATATCGGGCACGTCCCCTATCCCTTGACTTTCTGGGATGAGCTGCAAATAGTGAACTCTGACTGGCCCAAGGGTGATGAATGGCACGGCTTCTCTGGCAGGGCTCAGGGTTGTTTGATGCTGTACATCGGGCCAATTCCGTATTTGACTCCCATCTCGCGCAACCTGTTGACCGCCTCATCGGTCTCAATGCCGAATGCCAGCGTTTCCACTTCTTCTGAGTGCATTTGCTGCAACATCCCAGCCATGGAGGCATCGTTCAATATGCTGCTGCACGAGAATCTAAGCAGCCTTGCATTTCCTTGATCAACCAGTCGGCATTGTTCGCTGCCAGCCGACTCGGCTGTCACAGCCAGTCTGATCATGAGGCGTTCCATCCCCGCCCGATTCTCCAGCCATGCCGTGTCAGACCAATCGATCACGTCGTTCGAGATGCCTGGGATGATGACTGATACCGGCAATTGGAATGCTCCCGCAGCCAGGCTCATCTGTTCGCAGAGTGTCTGATCGAGCAGCTGTTGTTTTGTCAGCTCAATGCAGACAAAGCCATCGCTTCCGAGTGTGCTGCCGAGATGCCTGCATGCAGCTCCCATCAGCCACCAGCCCAGAGGGCGTGACAACCGCCTCCCTTCCATCTCTTTCGCGAACTCCTGGTCTTGGATCATGGTTTTGAGTTGATCCTGCCAGTTCACCCGGGCTTCCCATCCGACGATCCGGCCATCCTGCAGGTCAACCACCGGTCGTGCATCAAGGCTGAATTGCAGTCTTGCGAGGTTTTCCAGCAGGAATCCCCCGCCTTCACTTCCCTCCCAGCGTCGCTGTTGTTGGTCGTCTGCGCGGATCTGCTCGTCGATTTCCCAGGATCCCAGGAAGCAGTCCATGGCTGCCTGATCATCGCCCTCTCTGATTTGAATCACTCCCTTCAGTCTTTGTTGTCGTGCAGCCAATCTCCGGAAGTCGGTTGTTGTGCTTTCGGCTTCCCTGGCCGCTTCTACATTCCCCGTAGCAAGAAAGGCCGTCATCATATCAAGTTGGGCCGGACCCGTTGTCCCGATGATCAACGGATAATCGGCTCGTAGTCGCTCCAGTACAACGCGTGCCTCATCGTATCGATGGCAACTCAGCAGCAGATCTGCCTGCTTCGGCTTCACCACTGGAGCCTGAGGACTCCCCGCAGGCACATGTTCGAGCAGCCTGATCGCATCGTCCCAGCGTCTGGCTTTCCGGTAGACCTCGGCAAGTGGCAATTTCGCCTCGATCAGTTCGGGCACCATTTCCAGTGCCTTCTGAAGCTGCATCTCGGCTTCCTGGAGTTGATCGCATTGCAAGGCGATCTTCCCCAGTCCAACCATGGCCGCATCTGACCTTGTGTCGATCGCCAGCGCCGCCTTGAAGCCTTCAACCGCTTTGTCGAGCTCTCCACGATGGAGATGCAGCCGAGCAAGAGCCAGCAGCGGCTGGGCCGAGAGAGGATCCACCCGTGCCGCATTGGTGAATGCTTCCTCGGCTTTCTCGTAGTCGTGTTTGCGGCTGTATATCTTGCCTAGTGCAAGATGAATATGTGCCAGTTCAGGGGCCTTCGCAAGAGCTGCTTGAAATTCTTCAACCGCCGCCTCCAGCTGCCTGGATTGCAGCAGCGCCTGGCCCATCAATAAGTTTTCTTCGAGCGTTGGCTCAAGCGCCATGATGTCTGTTGTGAACTCCACGGTTGCAGTGTTTCTATGCTTTCGTGCTCACAACCTACCAGAGCAGGTCTTTCCCCAGGCCAAGCGGTTGCCAACCACCAGGGCAAGAAACAGGCTGCAGCGCCTGCCCGGCATCGCCGATGGTGGCCGTTTCGTTCTTGTGTTGATCACATCACCTGTCGGCTCATGGCCGAGCGCTCTGGAATCACCCCATTTCTCCATCCCCAATGGGGATCGGAATCCCCATCCCATGCCGTCGCGCTGGATGGAGGGGCTGTGTCAGGGCCATCACCCTGCCGTTCCTGGCCGTCGCCTCGCGCAGGACCTGCCATTTCTCCGGTTTCAGAAGCCTGCTTTTGTGTTGCACCCTGTCGATCCGGGCTAGGATCACATCTGATTTCAAGGCCCTAGCGTCGATGAACACACTGGAATCCCAGTTGGCGTCTGAAGTCCGGACCAGGGGGTTCGCAGGACCCTTTCCGGCCTGCACGCCTGAAGAGATGCAGGAGATCCGCAGCGAAATCGAACGGGACGTCCTCGATAGTCCCTCAAAAATCTACGGTTTTCCCATCGGTAGAGATCGCCATCTTGATTGCCGTGTCATCTGGGACCTGTTCACCCTGCCGACCATTGCGTCCAGGCTGACTGAAATCCTCGGACCTGATCTTCTGGTCTGGCGCTCAGGCTTTTTCTACAAGCCTCCTGGCGCGCCCGAAACGGCCTGGCACAAGGCTGCGGTGTTCACTGATTTCACCGACCATCCCATTCTCGAGCCGCCCGACTCAACCGGCCTTTACTGTCTCACGGCCTGGATGGCCATTGACGAGGCCACCATCGAGAATGGATGTGTACAGCTTATCCCTGGCACTCAGAACATCAAGATGAAGACTTCTCAGCAGGAGGTCTCCATGCAGAGCAAAGAGGATGAGCGTGAGTTCGGAGCCAAGAAGGAGGGTTTCTTCGGCTACCAGTTCAACTACGATCTCACTGAGGAGCACATGCGTTCCGTGGTGAACATGGAGTGCAAGCCAGGCGAGTTCTTCATCTTTGATCAGCGCACAGTCCATGGCTCTCCGCCTAATAATTCCAGCAAGCGGCGCCTCGGCATCAACTTCCGCGTCATCACTCCTGATGTCAAGGCCTATGCCCATTTCCTGCCGGAAGGCAAGATCGAGCATTATGGCAATGTCTACGATCTCACAAAATGGGGCTGTGTTCAGTATACAGGAGAGGATCGTTTCGGCCTCAATAAGATTGTAGCGCCCCCAGAGAACTGATCCTGCCCTGTCACCTTTTCGGACCTGAAATGTTGCCTGGCCAACTGGGCTGTTCGGCTTGTGCCCGTTTATCAGCTTGGTGTGCACCAATCAAGTCTTTTCAGCCAGGGAGTGTGTTCCACGCGCTTCCTGGTTTTTGTATCCAGGATCAGCATCGTGATTTCACCTGCGGGCAAGCAAGTTCACGGTATGCACCTGTCTGGCGGCCCTGGTTGGGGGTGTCCGCGCAATGGTGGCCAACGCAGGTCGGTATCAGTCTGTTTCGCCTCGTGCCTGCAGGTGATCGTTCGTGGCCCTGCCCAATGTCGTCGGTGCGACTGACCATTGCCACCAATTCCATCCTCGGCTGTCCGTGCAGGCGAACCGTGAACTGCCTGTCAGTTGGGTCGGCCAGGGCAGAGCCAGTTGGATTGATGTGTCCCTTCTGGGCATCAGCTCGAAGAATCGGCCGATTGTTCGCTGTGAACCTTGCTTAGTCCGGCTGCAGTTTCATGCTCTCTTGTGACGAGTTCCGTTGCCGAGATGTTTGCTAGAGTATTCAGGAACGTTTGTCCCTTGTAGGCATGCCGCAGTCGCCAGGCCAGCACGGTTGGCTTTGCTTTGCGGTCGCCCCGGCTGGGATGGGGCATGCAGGGACGGCTTTGGCTGCGGCCAGGGCCGGCGGCGTTGGCATTCTTGACTGGGAGTGGAGCTTCTCCGATGAAGACTCCATCGCCCAGGCCATCGACCAACTCGATGCACTCCTGGCGCTTCCCCGCGAGGACGGCAGTCCGCCCAGATTTGGCGTCAGGCTTCGAGCCGGTCAGCTCCTCCCCGAACCCGTCCGGCAACGCTTTGAAGGCATTCCGCATTGGCTGATCCTCAGCCAATGGGAGAATCCCGGGGTTGATTCCCAGATTTCCTGCTCCGAGTTCTGTCATCTGCTGCTGGAGATCACCGATCCAGCGCAACTCGAGAAGGCAAGCCTCTGGCAACCCCATGGTTATGTCGCTCGAGGCCATGAATGTGGTGGTTGGTCCAGTCCAGACTCTGCATTTCTGCTGACCCAGAAACTGGTCGACCGCATCACACTGCCGCTGTTTGTTCAGGGTGGAATCGGCGTCAGGACTGCTGCGGCCTGTCGCGCCGCTGGTGCGGCCGGAGTTGTTCTTCAGGAGGAGCTCTGGCTGATGCCGGAGTCCCCTCTCGATGGGATGGCCCGTCAGTGGATGGCCTCCGTCAATGGCCAGGAGGCCCTCCTGCTCGGGGAACGACTGGGGCAGGGGTGTCGGGTGTTGTCCCGTCCTGGCCTCAGCCCCGTCGAAGCTCTTCGTGCCCAGTCCGAGGAGCTCGAGATCGCCGATCTGGATGCGTCCGAGCGTTCGTCACGCTGGCGGCGGTGTGTCGACCGTCTGGTCGGATGGCGGTCTGTGCAGGAGTGTGCCTGGCCTGTGGGTCAGAGCATCGGCCTGGCCGCCCCCTTGCTGCGGCACCACCGCACGACAGGCCGCCTCATCCGTGCTCTGCACGTTGAGACGGAACGCGCGCTGCGGATCGCCGCCGAACGTCAGCCACTCGCTGCTGGATCAGAGCTGGCGCTGTCCCACGGCACCACCTACCCCATCGTCCAGGGGCCGATGACGCGGGTCAGCGATTCGGCCGGCTTCGCTGAACAGGTGGCCCTGGCCGGTGGCCTGCCGATGCTGGCACTCGCCCTGATGCAGGGATCGGGTGTCAGGGCGCTGCTCGCCGAGACCCGTGACCGACTGCAGGGCCGTCCCTGGGGTGTCGGCGTGCTGGGCTTCGTCCCCCAGCAGCTGCGCGCCGAACAGATGGAGGTGGTCAGGGAGTTCAGGCCACCCTTCGCGCTGATCGCCGGGGGAAGGCCGGATCAGGCCCTGCAGCTTGAAGCCGAGGGCATCGCCACCTACCTCCACGTTCCGACGGCGTCTCTGCTGGAACTCTTCCTGGAGCAGGGGGCGCGCCGCTTCGTGTTCGAAGGCCGGGAATGCGGCGGTCATGTCGGCCCGCTCAGCAGCTTCGTTCTGTGGGAATCAGCCATCGCAGCCCTGCTCGAAGGCCTTCAGCCCGAGCAGGCACACGAGCTGCACATCCTGTTCGCGGGTGGCATCCATGACGCTCGCTCGGCCTCGATGGTGGCCGCCCTTGCGGCACCGCTTGTTCTGCGTGGCGTCAAGGTGGGGGTTCTGCTCGGCACCGCCTATCTGTTCACCCAGGAGTGCGTGAGCAGCGGCGCCATTGCCCAGTCCTTTCAGGATGTGGCTCTGGCCTGCACGGAAACCATCAATCTGGAGACGGGCCCCGGCCACGCAAGCCGCTGTGCGATCACCCCGTTCGCCACCGAGTTCTATGAGACGCAGCGCTCGTTGCGCCGAGAACGGCGTTCGCCGGAGGACATCAAGAACTCTCTGGAGGACCTCACACTCGGGCGCCTCAGGGTCGCATCGAAAGGAGTCGTCCGGCAGGGCGGTGAACTGCAGGCTGTGGCGGGTGAGCGACAACTGCGTGAGGGCATGTACATGCTTGGGCAGGTCGCGACCCTCCGATCGGAGGTGACGACGGTCAGCAGCCTGCATGCCGACATTTCCGGCGGCAGCAGCGAACGACTGGCCCGTGCCGCCAGATGGCTGCCTGCGGAGCTCGGGCCCGAATCCCCACCTCCCCTGGAGGACATCGCCATCATCGGGATCGGCACTCTGCTGCCTGAGGCCCAGGTTCCTGCGGGCTTCTGGCGCAACATCGTCGCCCAGAGCAGTGCCCTGAGGGAGATTCCCGCGAATCGCTGGGACTGGCGTCTTTACTACGACAGTGATCGTGACGCCCGCGACCGAATCTATTCACGTTGGGGTGGCTTCCTTGATGACGTCACCTTCGATCCCATGGATTTCGGCATTCCGCCGAGATCGATGCGTTCCATCGAGCCGATGCAGCTGCTGACCCTTGAAGTCGTGCGGCGAGCCCTCCTCGATGCGGATTGCGGCCCCGACAGCGATTTCGACCGTGAGCACACCAGCGTGATTCTCGGGGCTGGAGGCGGTGTCGGGGATCTTGGGCAGCAATATGCGGTTCGCACCGGTCTGCCACTGGTTGTCGAACAACCCGACCCACGAGCCTGGGAGCGTCTGCCGGAGTGGGACGAGGAATCCTTCCCGGGGCTTCTGCTGAACGTGGCGGCTGGTCGCGTGGCCAACCGCTTTGATCTCGGCGGATCCAATTACATCGTTGATGCCGCCTGTGCCTCATCCCTTGCGGCCCTGAGCCTGGCGGTCAAGGAACTGCAGAGCGGCAGAAGCAATCTGGCGATCGCCGGTGGTGTCGACACCGTTCAGAACCCACTGGCCTACATGTGCTTCAGCAAGACGCAGGCCCTCAGTCCAAGCGGGGTGCCGCGCCCCTTCGACAGCAATGCTGAGGGCATCACGATCGCCGAGGGCCTGGCGGTGGTGGTGTTGAAGCGCCGCCGAGATGCCGAGCGTGATGGCGATCGGATCTACGCGATCATCAAGGCTGTCGAGGGCTCGAGTGACGGCCGCGGACTGGGAATGACCGCGCCCCGATCCGAAGGTCAGCAGCGGGCCGTGCAGAGGGCCTGCGCATGGGCTCAGGTTCCGGCACAGACCCTCGGCCTCTATGAAGCGCATGGGACCGGGACGATGGCCGGCGATCGTGCCGAACTTGAAACGATCAACACGATTCTCAGCGACGCCGGGGCCGCCGCCAACGCCTGTGTCGTGGGATCGGTCAAGGCCCTCATCGGGCACACCAAGGCCACCGCAGGCATCGCCGGTGTGATCAAGGCGGCCCTGTCGCTGTATCACGCGGTGCGTCCCGGTCACGCCGCGGCGCAGTCGCCGCTGGCTCCGCTGCGGGATCCCGGCTCCCCGGTCTGCCTGTTGCCTGAGGCCAGGCCCTGGCTGGATTCAGGCCATCCGAGGCGGGCTGGTGTGAGCGCCTTCGGCTTTGGCGGCACCAACTTCCATGCCGTGCTCGAGGAGTACCGCAACACCGTGCCCGCGCCGGTCGGTGCTGACCTGTGGCCTCAGGAGCTGCTCGTCTGGCGCAGCCGCAGCATCCAGGCCCTGACCACTGCTCTGCATGCCCTCAGCCAGGCTCTGCAGGCGGGAGCCACCCCGAGGCTCTGCGACCTCGCCCACACCTGTGCCGGCCAGTTCGAGGCGGCCGCCGGTGAGGTCACCCTGGCCATCGTGGCGTCCGATCTCCCCGAGCTGCAGGCCAGCCTTGCGGCGGTTCTGGCTCATCTGGATGGCAGCTCCTCCGCCCCGCTGGCGCCCACCATTCAGTTCAACCCCCACACCCCTGCCGCGGCGCCCGGCCTTGCCTTCCTGTTCCCAGGGCAAGGCAGCCAATACCCCGGCATGGCCACCTCCCCCTCCCTGTACTTCCCGGAGTTCCGCCGGGCTCTTGTGCGCGCCGATCGGGAGTTCGAGGGGCAGTTCCCCCAACCGCTGAGCCAGTACATCTTCCCTCCCGGCGCCTATGACCAGGAGGCCTTGGCGGCCCAGAAACAACAGCTCAGCGACACCCGCGTCGCGCAGCCAGCCCTCGGCGCGATCGAACTGGGCTATCTGGCCTTCGTGCGCCGGCTGGGAATCAGCGCGTCGGCCGTCTGCGGGCACAGTTTCGGCGAGTACGCGGCGTTGCATGCCGCCGGTGTGCTGGCGCCGGATGCGTTTCTGCGGCTGTCCTCCGATCGAGGACGCATCATGGCCGCTGCGTCCTCCGCCACTCCTGGTGGGATGGCGGTGATTCAGGCTCCGCCCGAGCTGGTCCTGGAGGTCCTCGCAGGACGAGCCGACGTTGTCATCGCCAACCGCAACGCTCCAGCCCAGACCGTCATCTCCGGTGACCGTGGCCAGATCCAGGATCTGATCGAACAGTTCACGCAGCGCTCCATCCCCGCTTTCCTGCTTCCGGTTTCAGGGGCTTTCCATTCGCCCTTGATGGCCTCGGCTTCCGCCGATCTGGCTGCCGTGATCGCCGAGGCCTCTCTGGCCACGGCGCGGATTCCTGTCTTCAGCAACACGACGTGCGATCCCTACCCCGAGGACATCGAGGCGATCCGTGCGCAACTGGCTCAGCACGTCGTCTCACCCGTGAACTTCGTGGGCCAGATCGAGGCTCTTCATGCCTCAGGCATCACCGTCTTCCTGGAGCTGGGGCCCAGGAACGTCCTCGCCGACCTCACGGATCAGATCCTCTCCGGCCGACCTGCAACGGTGGTGTCACTTGATCGCCGCGCTCCGGGGCTCAGCGGCCTGTTCACCGGCCTGGCCCAGCTGCTCGTCGCCGGTGTGCCGCTCAAGCCGAGCGAGCTGCACCGTGGCCGTGCCGTCCGCAGCCTCAATCTGAACCGGCTGCTGGAGTCCACAGGCCCCCGGCCCCTGCCCGCCACGGCCTGGCTGATCGACGGAGGCAGTGCCCGGCCCCATGCCGAACCTGCCTCCGGACGCACCGGCCTTCGGCCCAAGCTGACCCTTGAGGAGACGCAGGCGGCTCGCGCCGGCACCGGCTCCGGCGCATCAGCACCGGGACCTGGCCTTCCCACCACGCCACCAGCGCTTCAGCCTCCCGGCCCCCTCGTTCCACAGGCCGGGCCCGCGGCCTCACCGCTGATTCCCGAGGAGCGACCACCATCCCCCGCTCCGATCCAGATCACCCTCACCCCTGTCACCCGCAGCACCCTGTCAGCCATGCACCCCTCGAACGGTCTCAGCCAGCCGGGCGCCTCCTCCCTGCCTCCCATCCGCAATCCAGGCGACGTCAGCGCGGTCGGCCTGCCGGCCATGTCGGGCGATGCGCGGCTGGCGGGCCTGCAGAGCCACCAGGAAACGATGCGCCAGTTCCTCGCGTCCCAGGAACGGGTGATGAGTCATTTCCTGGGTGGCACCCCAGCCGCAGTCCCCATCAGCACAGCGCCATCTGCTGTCCCGATCGCGGCTGCGGTCCCGCCGACGCGCCCTGCTCGCGCCGTCGAAGCACGTCCGAGCCCCCCCGTCTTCGCCGCGCCTGCCCCGGTTCACAGCGCTCCCAGGCCGGCCGCGCCTCCGCCCGCCGCTCCATCGGTCGAACCCGTCGTGGCTGCGGCCGCCGCCGTCCCCGTCGCCGCACCGGAGCCTGCGGCACCAGCCGCCGCCGTCAGCGCCACTGCCCCGGAGCTTGACCGCGCCAGGATCGCTCAACTCCTGCTGGAGCTCGTCAGCGACCGCACCGGCTATCCCACGGACATGCTCGGTCTCGACAAGGACATCGAAGCCGACCTCGGCATCGATTCCATCAAGCGCGTCGAGGTGCTGGGCAATCTGCGCAAGAGCCTGCCTGATGTGCTGGCCCCGGTCATGCAGGGCCAGATGGAGACGCTGTCGCGACTGAAGACCCTCGACGGCATCATCGACCGGGTGGTGGAACTCGCCCAGGAGGCCGGCTGCCTGGGAAAGCCTTCAGCGGCAGCCAGTCCATCTGACTGGCTGCCGCGTTTCCAGATGCAGGCGGTGCATGCCCCGAGAGGCCGCGAGGCGGTTCCTCTCAGGGGGGTGTGTCTGCTCACAGAGGATCAGCTCGGTGTCGCCGATCGGCTGGCCGGGAGTCTCGAAACCCGTGGTGCGACGGTCGTTCGGCTGTCTGTGAGCACGCTCGCCGAGCCCTCCATGCTGACCGCCGCTGTTGAAGCGGCGCGCCGGCAGGGGCCCATTGCAGCGGTTGTTCACCTCGCCCCCCTCCAGTTCGACGCTCCCGCCGACCTGGCGGAGTGGACCGCCCAGACACGCCTCGCCAGCGTTGCGCTGTTTCAGTTGCTCCAGCTGTGTGCGGCTGATCTCCAGGCCGTCGAGGGAGCCCGGCTGTTGTCGGTTTCCGGATTCGGGGGGCAGTTCGGCCGTTCGGCCGCTGCGACCCGATGTTCCGCTGCCGCTGGTGGCCAGACCGGTCTGCTCAAGACCCTGGCCCAGGAATGGCCGGATGTCTGCTGCCGGGTCGTGGACTGCGATCCCACGGTCCCGTCGGAGCGGCTCAGTGAGCAGCTTCTCGCTGAGTTGGAGTGTCTCCAGGGTCCCGTCGAGATCGGCCTGCAGGGGGAGGAGCGGTTGGCGTTCCAGACAGTCTCCACCCCCCTCGCAGCCCCGGTTGAAGCGGCAGCGGCCCCCCTCGTGCCCGCCGCCGACTGGGTCGTCCTGGCCACGGGCGGTCACCGCGGCATCACGGCGGAAACATTGAAATCGATCACGGTTCCGGGCATGACCCTGGTGATCGTGGGGCGCACCCCCGAGCCGGGGCCGGAAGCGGCATCCACCGCCGGCCTGAGTGATCGTTCCGATCTGCGGCGAACGCTGCTCGAGCAGGCGCGCTCCCAGGGTGACACTCCATCCCCGGTGGCGATCGAGCGCCAGCTGAACGCCCTGCTCGCAGCACGGGAGATCAGGGCCAACCTTGCCCATTTCCGCCAGACCTGCCACGTCGACTATCGCTCCCTGGACGTCACCGATGGGGCGGCACTGGATGTGCTGATCACCGATCTCCAGGCGCGCTACGGGCGTCTCGATGCCGTGATCCAGGGAGCGGGCGCCATCGCCGACAAACTTTTGGTGGACAAGAATCCCCAGGCCTTCGAGCAGGTTTTTGACACCAAGACCGTCAGTGCCTTTGTGCTGCAGAAGAGCCTGCGGTTTGAGTCCTTGAAGCTGCTGGTGTTCTTCAGCTCAGTCGCGGGTCGCTATGGAAGCCGTGGTCAGTCTGATTATGCGGCTGCCAATGAAATCCTCAATCGGCTGGCGTGGCAACTCCATTGGCAACACCCGGGTACCCGCATCGTGGCCATCAACTGGGGGCCCTGGGATTCGACGGGAATGGCTTCCGAAGAGGTCAAGCGCCAGTTCAGAGAGCGCGGGATCATCCCGATTCCTCTTCCTGAGGGCTGTGATTACTTCCGGCAGGAGCTGCTTTTGGGATCCTTCGATGCGGTTGAAGTGATCGCTGGAGAGGGGCCCTGGTCTTCGATCGACCCGGTGGGTTGCCCTGCCCAGGAGATGCCGCGTCAGCATCAGGGCGAGACGCCACTGCTGCAGGAGGCACCCTCGGTGCAGCCGGACAGCCGCATGGGTGCCGAGTGGCAGCTGGATCCCAGGCAGCCCTTTCTGGCCGATCATCGGATTGACGGAACGCCCGTTCTGGCTGCTGCCGTCGCAGCGGAAGCGCTCGCTGAGTTCGTCCACGCAGCCTGGCCGGAGTATGCCCTGCGTGGCCTGCGCGATGTTCGCGTCCTGAGCGGCGTGACCGTTCCCCCCGAGGGGGTGTCTGTGCGTCTGCTGGCGCGTGCTTCAAGCCACGCCGATCCTATGGATCTTGAAGTGCTTGCTGAAATGATCGACCCGGTGAGCAGGCGCTTCCACTACCGCTCGGTCGTGCATCTGAGTCAACGACCAGCCGCGCCCCCGGCCGACCTCTGGGAGCCCCTGACAGGGACTCGCTGCGATGCCGGGCAGGCCTATCGCGAGTTCCTGTTTCATGGTCCCTGCTATCAACGCATCGTATCCATTGATGCCATTTCTCCTGATGGCATTGATGCCATGTGCTCGGTCAGCTCGCCGGCTGCATTCCTCTCGTCCCTCCAGTCAGGAGCAGAATGGTTGCTGGATCCTGGTCTCATCGATGTCGTGCCGCAGCTCGCCATCGTCTGGGCACGAGCCCTGCATGACACCACTCCACTGCCTTCCCGTATCGGGCAGCTGACTCGGTTCCGGCCCCCTGCTTCAGAGCACCTGCTGGCACAGCTCCGCATCGATCGTTTCGATGGCAGCGGCATCAGCTACCGCGCTCGCCTCAGTGATCGGCAGGGGGTCTGTTTCGAGCTCACTGATTTCGAGGGAAGCTGCAGCCAGGCCCTGAACCGACTTGCCCAGCAACCGGTCGCCGGGCCATCGTGATTCCTGCTCCCTCGTCTCGATTCACCGCCCGGCACTGCTAGATTTCACAGAACTCTCGTCACTCCGTTCCCATGACCATCAACAACTCCCTTGTCGTCGACACCGATAGTCATATCCTCGAGCCAATTAACCTTTGGACTGATTATCTGGAAAACAAGGAGTTGTTATCCCTTGCTCCTCGCTTTTATGACGACGCTGAGGGCGTGCAGCGCTTCGTCATCGAAGGCTTCCAGCCAACCCCGCCCAAGGGCACCGGTATGGGTGGGCGCAATGTCGACAAGAAGTTCCAGGACACCGTCGCCACCCAGCGTTGGGAAGAGCAGCAGCCAGGTGGCTTCAGTCCGGAACCTCGTCTGCAGGACATGGACCGGGAAGGGGTTGATATCGCAATGCTCTACCCCACGGTGGGCCTTCGCTACACAGGCCTCAAATCCGATGAGGTCGCGGCGGCAGTCTGCCGTGCTTACAACAACTGGCTTGCCGATTACTGCAAAGCCGCTCCAGGACGCCTGATCGGCATCGGAGCGGTTCCCTTCCAGTCGCCTGAACTGGCCGTCGCCGAGATGCGTTATGTCATCGAGAAGCTTGGTTTCAAGGGCGTCTTCACTCGCCCCAATCCCCTGAGGGGGCGCAATCTCGATCACCCTGACTACGATCCGATCTGGCAGGCCGCTGAGGAGCTGGATTGTCCGATCGGCATCCATGAAGGCGGCTTCATGCCGGGAATCGTCGCTGTTGGCTACGACCGCTACGACAACATGGCTTATCGGCACATGGCCTCCCATCCCATGGAGCAGCAGTTGTCATGCATGACCCTGATTCTCGGGGGTGTCCTTGAGCGTTTCCCGAAACTCAAGATCGTGTTTCTTGAGTCGGGTGGTGGCTGGGTTCCCTATTGGATTGATCGGATGGATGAGCATCGCAAGCACATGGGCTGGATGATCCCCGATTGCAAGCTGCTCCCCAGTGACTATTTCCGTCGCCAGTGTCTGATTCAGATCCCTTCTGACGAGTCAACGACTCCGATGCTCGTTGACCTCCTTGGCGAGGACCACATTGTGTGGGGAACTGACTACCCACACTTTGACTGCAACTGGACTGGTGCCACCAACAGGTTCGCCAACAGTTCCCTCTCC
Organism: Synechococcus sp. CBW1004; assembly: GCF_015840715.1. Taxonomy (NCBI): domain Bacteria; kingdom Bacillati; phylum Cyanobacteriota; class Cyanophyceae; order Synechococcales; family Synechococcaceae; genus Synechococcus; species Synechococcus sp. CBW1004. Next base: position 2,170,436 of record NZ_CP060397.1, read on the forward strand.
CCTGTGGCGATTCAGAAGATCCTGGGGCTGAACGCTGTTCGCTTCTTCAACCTGGAGACATCCAAGGTCTCAGCTCCCCTGCAGCCCGCGTTTGTCTGACCCAGCTGTGAGGGATGCGATTTCAGCGTTCCCCCTGCGGGAGCATCCGTGATCCGGAGGATGGTGTGGCGCCAGGGTATCCCCTGCATCAGGACCATCCTTCTTCAGACCCATTCAAGCCATCGGGAGTTGACCAGCCATGGGCGTTCCTCGAACTGCTGTCATTGCCACAGTGATTGCGCTCGCCTTGTCGACCACGTTCGCCGTGTGCTGGGCCAAGGGGCCATCCCGATCCACTCGCCTCTCGCTCACTGGGCTCGCTCCCACGCGCCCAGTGCCCCCTGCTTCCCACCTGGCGTTGGCCGGATCCCAGCGTCGGCTGATCGGTCAGGGTGCGAGGGCCTTCTGGTTGTTCACTCCCTCCACGCCCTCCACCCGGTCAGCGCCTGTTGTTTTCTTCCTGCATGGCTGGATGGCCATCGATCCCTATTTCTACGGGGGTTGGATTGATCATCTGGTCAGCAATGGATCGATCGTTGTCTATCCTGTTTTCCAGGCATCCAAGGACGACACGCCTCAGTCCATGCGCCAGAACGCCATCGTGGCGTTGCAGGATGCAGTTGACACCCTCAACGCTGCAAGCAGTTCTGTTCGTCCTGACTGGAGCCGGCTTTCCATCGTTGGCCATTCCTTCGGTGGTGGGCTCTCGACTCTGGTTGCAGCGTCGTCCCAGGCTGCCGGTCTGCCTGTCCCGAGACTGGTGCTGGCACTGGCCCCAGGCTGGCGAGGCGGCTCCTTGCCAGGGGGTGATCTGGCACGATTCCCTGCTTCAACGTATCTGCTGCTCGTCGAGGGTACCGAAGATGAACTGGCAGGCAGCCGTCAGACCTCAGTCATTTACAGCTCCACCTCCAGCCTGGCAGCCAGGAACAAGCAGCTTCTTGTTTTGAGGACAGCGAATAATGTTCCCATCAACCATAGTTCACCGCTCTCACCCCTTGAGGCCTATCGCAACCCTGCTCTCAGCCCGAGTGAGGTGCGACGCCAGCGTTTTGCCACCTTCCTTTTCAACCGGATGCTTGGCCAGGATTCAGGAAAGATTGATTTTGTGGATTACAACGGCTATTGGAGTCTGCTCGACAATGCCAATCAGGCGCTTGACCGCAGCCAATCCCCCTTCCTGGCCATCTCGGAGACCTTCCGAAACGTGAGCGGCGATGGCACGCTGATCAATCCTCGTCGAGGCATCGTCGCTCCCTGAGGCCATGCATATGCCTGCTGACTGCCACTCCCTTGACATCGATACTCCGTGAGCGAAGGCCCTCTTTCCCATCTGAGAATCCTCGACTGCAGCACTGGTATTGCAGGCCCCTACTGCACGCGCCTTTTCGCTGGATTCGGTGCCCTGACGCTCAAGATCGAGCCGCCCTGCTCCGGAGATCCCCAGCGCCAGCGGGGGCCTTTTTATCACAACCAGCCTGGACTTGAGCGGAGTCTTTCATTCCATTGGCTCAACGCTGGCAAACGCAGCATCACACTTGACCTTGAGCACCCTCAGGCGCCTGAACTGCTTCATGCGCTGGTTGCCGATGTCGACATCCTCGTCGAGTCATTCCTGCCAGGGACATTGCAGAGACTGGGCTTTGATTACAAGTCTCTTGCCAGTATCAATCCTCGATTGATCCTTGTTTCCATCTCCGACTTTGGTCAGTCTGGTCCTCGTCGTCATTGGAAAGCCACCGATATCGTTCACTACGCCATGAGTGGCGCCATGTCACTGACAGGCGACCCTGATCGGCCGCCTCTCAACAGTGGTCCAGCGATTGCCGCTTACACAGCCGGTCTGCACGCCTATCTCGCAGCACTACTGGCTCTGCAGCGCCGTCATGAGGATGGCATTGGAGATTGGGTGGATGTCTCCATCCAGGAAAGTTCCCTGGAGAATGTAGAGATCAAACTTGCTGAGGCACTGTTGGCGGCCCATCAGGCGCAGCGAAATGCCGATAACCATGCAATGACTCCCTGGCAGTGTTATCCCACGGCTGATGGCATCGCAGCCATCATCGGCGGGCCCCTGCGCAACTGGGCTGGTGCCGCGGAAGCCTTCGACGACCAGGCATTGGTCGAACCGCCCTTCGACACGATCGTTGGTCGCAATACCAATCGCGAGAAGGTTCATGATCGCGTCAGAGCTGCTCTGAAATCGCGCACGAAACGGGAGATTTACCATCGCGGTCAGGCTGCTGGTCTCGCCTTTGGTTATCTGGCAAGCCTTGCTGAGGTCCTGGAGTGGCCCCAGCACATCGCCCGTCGTTTTCTGCAGCCCACGGATCCCCATCCGGTTGTCGGGAGCCTGCTGTCAATGACGGCCCCCTTTCATCCGAGCACAACCTCCTGGAGAACGGGGCGGGCCCCATTGCTTGGTGAACACAATGAGGCGATTTACGCTGAGCTTGGCTATTCACGCGAAGCCCTCGTCTCGCTCGCCGACTCAGGCATCATCTGATTCCTCCCTTGGCCGTTTCGTCCGTGACACGCCTTCCTCTCGATTCCATCAGGGTCATTGATCTTGGGCACGAATGGTCTTGCCCCCACGCTGCGCGCTTCCTGGCTGACTACGGCGCAGAAGTGATCAAAATCGAGTACACCAAGCGCCTTGATTTCTTGAGAGGTGGCATCACAAGGAATCGTGCTTACGACGGTAAGCTTCCATTCTGGCAGGTTCATCGCAACAAGAAGTCGCTGACTCTCGATCTTCGAGATGTCTTGGAAAGGGACATTTTCGAGAGGCTGGTCTGCGAGAGTGACATTGTTCTTGAAAACTCTCGGCCTGGAGTCATGGACAGGTTGGGGCTTGGATATCAACGCCTTCGTGAGCTCAAGCCTGACATCATCATGGTGTCCATGTCGGCTTTCGGCAGCACAGGGCCCGAATCCCAACATCGAGGCTATGGCGGCACGATTGAAGCGATGGCTGGAATTCAATCACTCACGGCTTATCAGCCGGACAGCCCACCCCGTCGTATTCGTGAGATGGATGTCACCAATGGAATCATGGGGGCCGCTGCTGCACTCACCGCACTGATCGCTCGTCAGCATCATGGAGTTGGTGAATGGATCGATCTATCTGAAGCCGAGTCTGCCAGTCATGCGCTGCTTGGTGAGCATATGCTTGCCTGCACCACGAATGGTTCAAATAGTCAACCGATCGGAAATCGGCATCCCGAGTTTGCCCCCCAGGGGTGCTACCCCTGTCTTGAAGATGATTCGTGGCTGGTTCTCACAGTCCAGAACGACTCAGAATGGGCGTCCCTCTGTGTGCTTCTCGAGCGGCCTGACCTTGCTGCAGATGAGCGCCTGTCGACGGCCTCAGGGCGTCATCAGCACCATGATGAGATCGATGCTGAGATCAGTTCCTGGTCACGTTCCCGCCAATCCCTTGAGGCCTGCGAGCAACTTCAGGCAGCTGGAATCGCGGCAGGACCTGTGATGTCGATGCAGGATCTGACCACGGATCAGCATTTGCTCGAGCGATCCTATTTTCTGACTCCCGAGCAGGGCGACCGCCACAGTCGCTATCCCGGTTTTCCATTCAGGATGACCAGAAGCAGCGGCAGACTCACCAGCCGCGGTCCCGCCCTTGGGGCCCATAATCATGAGATCGTCTGTGACCTGCTTGGACTCCCGGAGCAGCGAGTCCCTCAGATCGATGAATCAAAGCTGGGAACCAGCCTGGATCCTCTTGGTGATCTGTCGCAGGGATGAGTGGAGCGATCTCTGACTCGCCGCAGGGACTGCTCTAACAGGAGCGTTCAGATTACAGGCTTGCGGGCTGAAACGAGCACGTAGTGCTGTGTGTATTCAATTCGCTGGTAGTAAACCTCCAGCCTCGACCTGAGCTCTTCTGTTGAGATCTGACGCTGCAGCAGCCGCTCGTGTCCGAATCGGATGGCTTGCCGGAAGTGGCCATGCCAGCATTGTTCAGTCGCATCCTTGATGGTCACGGACTGGAAGCCAATCTCTTCCAGCATCTGCTGGTATTCATGGATGCCTTCAAGGTGGTTCTCGGCCACTGTTCGCTGGTGATAGTCCGTCACATTGCTGGTGCGGAGAATGTCACTAAGCACCAGGTGACCTCCCGGCCGCAGGACCCTGAGCGCCTCTTCGAGGAAGCGTCGTCGCGTGTTGAAGTGGAAGGCTGCCTCGACACAGATCACGGCGTCAAAGTGTTCGCCTTCAAACCCCATCTCCACGGCATCCATGTGCAGAAACGTAGCCTCGGGGAGATTGGCCCTGCAGCTCTCCAGTTGTTTGTCTGAAATGTTGATGCCCGTGATATTTCGGGGCTCGTAATACCTGCTCAGATATTTTGAGGTTTCACCTTTCCCGCATGCCACATCCAGGATCAGCCCCTGTTTTGATGGGATAGTGTCCAATAGCTCCTCCATCAGTCGGTCGCCGGCGTCCTTGCCGTTGTCCGTGCCGGCCTCCCAGTAGCCATAGTTGACATAATCACTGCCGCGATAGAAATCGAGGGCCGTCTTTTCATACATCGTCTCGTCATAACGCCTGTTGATCGTCGCCTCCAGTGGCGAACAGTCTGCAGGCACCTGCTGCGCGCCTTCCATGGCGGTGTTTGCTCTTGAGTCTCCACACTTTACCTTCGCTTTCGCTGGCAGACCCCTTCTTCCAGCTGTGGGGCCCGGAAGGATGCCTTCCCGCTGCCACCGGTGTTCCGCTGCGCCTCACCTTTCCTGCGCCTGAGCTTGCCTCCCTCTGCTCCGAGTCGTGGTTGTAGCGGGCAAGTTCGCTGCCGGTTTCTGTTTGGTGGCGGCTTTTGCCCACGGTTTGCCCGCAGTCAACGGCGATGCCTGGGAATGTTTTCCGCTGAGATCAAGGCTGCTATGAAGGCACTCTTGATCACTGCAATCGTTTCGCCACATGTATTTGACAAAAAGATCGATTTATGATTTTATGGCGGTTCGCTAAGCAGTGGGGCCAAGGCCATCGAAGCGATCAACACCCGCGAGGCCCTGATTGAGCTGATCCAGGCGCTCATGGAAGAGCAGGGGTATGACGTCGATGATCCGATCGGCCCCGAGACTTCCCTTGTCCAAGACCTGGGCTTTTCGTCGCTTGACTTTGTTCAGTTGATTGTTGACATTGAGGCGAAGTGGGCCAGGAAACTCGGATTCCAGGATTTACTGCTGAAAAATGGCGTCTATGTCAAGGACGTCTCCGTCTCCGAGATTGAGTCATTCCTTGCTGCGCAGTTGTCGTCGGTGGACGCTCCCTCTGCGCCTCCGGGCCCGGTTTCCGCGACTTCAGGGCACTCCGCAGTGCGCCAGGCTGCGATTCCCGGTGATGCCATTCCGCCGATCACCGCCGAGTCGGTGGTTGCCTTCCGTCAGTCGATCCGGCCGCGTCAGCTGCCGGCGGGTTCGTCATCAACGCCGAAGAATCCCAGGGCGGTGTTTGTCCTCTCGCCTCCCCGTTCGGGGACCACCCTGTTTCGTGTGATCCTGGCGGGTCACCCCAGATTGTTCGCTCCGCCTGAGCTCTATCTGCTCATGTACGACGATCTGCAGCAGCGTCGTCTCGAGCTCGCAGGCGATGCCAACAGCCATCTGCTCGAGGGGACCATGCGTGCCCTGGTTGAGCTTGAGGCCTGCTCGGCCGACGAGGCGGAAGCCAGGATGGCGGCCTGGGAGCAGCAGTCGCTGCCGACCCGCGACTTCTACGGCTATCTCCAATCGCGTCTTGGCGATCGGCTGTTGGTGGACAAGACGCCCCTTTATCCGCTGGATCCCAGCATCCTGGCGCGTGCGGAGCTGGATTTCGAAGAGCCTCTGTACATCCATCTCGTGCGCCATCCGTATGGCATGATCCGTTCCTATGAGGAATCACAGTTAGACCGTTTTGCGCCAGTTCTCTATGAGAACTCATTCCACCGGAGGCAGCTTGCCGAGCTCACCTGGTATGTGAGTCACCGCAACATTCTGGATTTCAAGGCTTCCGTTCCTGATGGCCGATGGTTGCAACTCGGCTTTGAATCTCTGGTCACCCAGCCTGAGCATGAGATCTCGCGGCTTTGCCAGTTCCTTGGCCTCGATCTGGATCCAGCCATGCTCCAGCCCTACAGCCAGCCGGAGCGACGCATGCTCTCCGGCGCCAAGCAGTTGACGCGCATGCCTGGCGATCTCAAGTTCCACCTGCACAAGGGCATTGATCCCGAGGCTGCCACACGTTGGCAGCAGTTCCTGCCTTCCGATTTCCTCGGCGATCTCACCTGGGACCTCGCTGAGCAGTTCGGCTACGAGAGGCAGCAGGTGCGGCAACTGCTGGAGGCTCAGGGCCTGCTCCGCTGAGCTCGATCCCTGCCTGCCAGCTGGCCGGCCAAGCCCGATGCGAGCGACCCGCGGACCTTTCGTCTCAGAAGGGCTTGCGTCACCCACGAGCCCCAGGCAGCTGCAGCCCTGCAGTCGCCTCCGCAGGCGGCCTCAGCTCCTAGGGTCAGCCCGATCTGCCTGAATGCCGGGGATGAGGCTGCTGCTGCTGGGTTGCACCGGGTTCGTGGGTCGGGATCTCGTGCCCTATCTGCTGGAGCTTGGGCACCACGTCACTCTGGTCAGCCGTCGTGATCTTCCCTTCCCTGGCCCGCTGGCCGATCGGTTGGTCTGTCTGAAGCTGGATCCTTCCGATCCCGCCAGCTGGCGTCAGGACTCGCTGCGTCAGGCTCTTGCCGCGGCAGATGGTGTCGTCAACCTGGCTGGTGAGCCCATCGCCGAAAAGCGCTGGACACCCGCCCACCAGCGGTTGCTGATGGACAGCAGGGTTCGCACCACCGAGTCTCTGGTCACCGCGATGGCCTCCCTCGCGGTACCGCCCAAGGTGCTGATCCAGGCCTCGGCCGTCGGCTACTACGGCACCAGCGGCGAGGCGGTCTTCCGCGAGGACAGCCCCGCCGGCGATGATTACCTCGCTCGGATCTGTCAGCGCTGGGAGGCGGCCGCCGCCAAGGTGCCGTCCGGGGTGCGGCTGGTGACGCTGCGGATCGGCATCGTGCTCGGCCCCGATGGGGGCGCTCTCGGCAAGATGCTGCCTGTGTTCCGGCTCGGCTTCGGCGGTCCGGTCGGGAATGGCCAGCAGTGGATGAGCTGGATTCATCGCCACGACCTGGTGCGGCTGATCGCCACCGCCCTGGAGGATCCCGCCTATAGCGGCACCTACAACGCCGTGGCGCCCCAGCCCAGCCGCATGGGGGACTTCGCGGCCGAACTGGGCCGCGTGCTGGGTCGCCCGAGCCTGCTGCCGGTGCCCGGGCCGCTGCTGCAACTCCTGCTCGGTGACGGGGCCCAGGTGGTGCTCCAGGGGCAGCAGGTGCTGCCGGCACGCCTGCAGGCCCAGGGTTTCCCGTTCCGCTATCCCGATCTCAACGCTGCCCTCGTCGCCGCCACCAGCCCAGGGCCCCGCTGAGCAACGCCGCGGCCATCAGCAGGCCGATCGCGGGGGTGAACAGAGGTTCCCACAACCGCTGAAACAGTTGCAGCGGCACCTCCACCCCCTGGGCGTGCAGCACCACCGCTGTCCCAAACCAGAGGGCGGCGCCGATGACCAGAAACACGTCCAGCACCAGCAGGCGGTCGAGCCACTGCTGCAGGCGTTCCAGCAGTGAGGGTTGCCCGGCTGCCGTCCCGGCTCCCGATCCGCTGCGTGCCTCAACGGGCAGGCTGCTGGGCCGCGGATCGAGCGGCCGGGCCCGGGGGGCTGGTGGAGAGCTCATCAGACGCCGGGGGGAAGCGAGGAGAGGACCTCCATGATCGCCGCTGCCATGCGCTGGCTGCCGCCGGGCGGACCGATCCGTTGCTGGCCGATCTCGGTGAGTTCCGCCCGCCAGGCCGGGCCCTGCTCCCTGTCCGCCAGGCGATCCAAGGCACGGGCCATCAGGTCGGCGCTGGCCTGCAGATGGTCATGGCCCTCGCCGTGCGCACAGAGCAACCCCGGACCGAGAAGACGCCGCTGCGCCTCTGCGAAGCCCGCGGTGAACTGGGGCCCCTCCCCTTCCACCTGCAGCACGGGCTTGCCCAGGCCTACGGCCTGTTCCGCCGCCGTTCCGGTCATCGACACCACCAGATCACTGCCTCGCAGCACGGCCGGGAACCGCCCCCAGTGCAGTTGCAGCCGCTGCTCTCCGCGGATCAGCACCTGGGGGGCCAGGCCATCGGCGACGCCCCGGCCGGGCTGCAGCCGCCAGCCCTGCGGAGCGGCGAGGCGCCCGAGGCGCTCGGCGTCGAGGCTGCTCACCAGGGCTGCCCGCAGGGCAAGCCGCCGGGGCTGCTGCAGCCGTTCCGGCAGGCGACCGAGCAGACCCAGCAGCCGTTCGAAGTTCCGCAGGGCCTCCGGCAGGCGGCTGCCGGGGAGCACGGCCAGGCTCTGCTGCGCGTCGTTCGGGATGGGTGCATCCTCGCTGGCGACCAGGTCGAGAAAGGGATTGCCGAGAAAGTGCACCGGCCGCGCCAGCTGGGTGCTCAGGTCGTCGGCTGTGAGGGGGTCGCGGCTCCAGATGCCCAGCATGCGGCGGCGGCGCAGCAGCCAGCCGCAGGGCCAGGGCAGCCGCAGCCGCCCTTCGTAATGGCTGGAGTAGGCCACCAGATAGACGACAGCCGGCCTGCGGCAGAGCCAGGCCACCAGCACCGGCAGCAGGTCGCCGACCGCCACGATCAGGCGGTCGCGGCGACCGCGCAGGTTGCCGAGCCGCCTCACCAGGTCGACGTACTGCCCCTCCCGCAGTTCGGTGAGACGCCCGCCCAGGCTGGTGTAGCCGAGTCCGCCGGTGCTGAAATCCCGGGTGGGACCCAGCACCGGGATCCCCGCCTGGCGGTAGGCGTGGCCATGACCCACCAGGGGAAGGGCCTCCACCGTCACACCCCGCTGCCGCAGTTCACGGGCCAGCAGCGCACCACTGAGGTCTTCGCCGTGGCCGTTGCTCAGCAGCAGCACAGGGTTCAACCCTGCAGCCAGTTGCGCACCTTCTCCAGGGCCTGCCAGCCCGGCCGCCGCCGAAGGCCGTCGGCCATGGAATCGGTGAGTTCCGTGGCCAGCTCAGGGGCCATCACCAACACCCGCTGCACCAGCTCCACATGCTCGCGCACACCCTTCTGGCCGGTCTCCAGCATCGCCACGCTGAGGTTGATGCGGGCCTGTGGATCCTGGGGATTCAGGCGCACGGCCGTGCGGGCCGAGCGCAGCGCCGCATGAGGCTGGTCCAGCAGCAGTTGCAGCCAGGCGAGGCAGGTCCAGCCGGCTGAGAGGCGGGGCTGCTGGGCGGTGATGCGCAGGAAATCGTCGATCACCTCCTCGGGGGCGGCGCCCTGCTGGTAGCGGCTGATCGCCTGATCGAACAGGGAGGCGGCCTCGGAGGAGGGCGCGCCGGCGTCGCTGTCAGCTGCCGGCGCGGGGGAGGATGTGCTGGCCGTCATGGCTGCGGCATGTGAGCGAAATGATCCTCAGATTCCCATGCCGTCGCCGCCCGGGATCGTCTCAGACCGCGAAGGAGCTGCCGCAGCCGCAGGTCTGGCTGGCATTGGGATTGGTGAAGTTGAAGCCGCCACCGATCAGGGCCGAAGAGAAATCGAGCTGCATGCCATAGATGTACAGCAGCGACTTGGGGTCGCTGACGACGCGGAAGCAGGGGGCTCCCTCCGGTTCATAGGTGTAGATCTCGTCGTCATCGCGGATGGCGCCGGCGTCGATGAAATCCATCGTGTAGCTCATGCCACTGCAGCCGCCCGAGCGGACGCCCACCCGCAGCACCTTGTCGTCGCCCTGCTGCTGCATCAGGGACGCCAGCTGACGCATGGCTGGCTCGGTGATCAGGATGCCGCGGCCGTCGACACCGGTGTGGGTGGGCGCCGGCGCGCTGGCCTGGATCGCGTCGGCGGCCTCAGGGGCGGCCTGGGGGGCGGTGGCGCTCGGGCTGGGAGAACTCATGGCGGCTGGGCGGAGGGGGTGCGTGAGGACTGGAACGGTGGGGTGACGCCGGGAGTCGGCTGAAAGGAGCGGCTCGCTGCCGCATCTCTGGTTGTCACGCACTGTATGGAGGTCGAAGCCGCCTTGGCCGATGGTGTTGTCGCCGCAGGGACCCGGGTGGCCGCCGGCGAGCGGAGTCGCGGCGCCGGTTCTCCGCCCTGCCGGCGCCGTCGCTCCGCCCTGCCGCTCCATAGAGTCGGTGCCTAGGCGGGAGAGAAGCGTGCGGGTGGCCATCGTGGGAGCCGGGCTGGCCGGTCTGTCGGCGGCGGTGGATCTGGTCGATGCCGGCCATGAAGTCGACCTCTACGAGGCCCGGCCGTTCCTCGGTGGCAAGGTCGGGAGCTGGGTCGATGACGACGGCAACCACATCGAGATGGGGCTGCATGTCTTCTTCTTCAACTACGCCAATCTGTTCGCCCTGATGCGCAAGGTGGGGGCGATCGACAACCTCCTGCCCAAGGAGCACACCCACCTGTTCGTCAACGCCGGCGGCGATCTGCGCGAGCTTGATTTCCGCTTCCCGATCGGCGCCCCCTTCAACGGACTCAAGGCCTTCTTCACCACCCCTCAGCTCGACTGGATCGACAAGCTGCGCAATGCGCTCGCCCTGGGCACCAGCCCGATCGTGCGCGGCCTGATCGACTACGAGGGGGCGATGAAGGTGATCCGCGATCTCGATCGCATCAGCTTCCACCAGTGGTTTCTCAGCCATGGCGGCAGCGAGCAGAGTATCCGCCGCATGTGGAACCCGATCGCCTACGCGCTGGGCTTCATCGACTGCGAGGCGATCTCGGCCCGCTGCATGCTCACCATCTTCATGATGTTCGCGGCGAAAACCGAGGCCTCCAAGCTCAATCTGCTCAAGGGCTCGCCGCACCGCTGGCTCACGGGTCCGATCCTGGAATACATCCAGCAGCGCGGCGGCCGGCTGCACCTCCGTCATCGCGTCACCGAGGTGTTGTTCGAGGAGGGAGAAGCGGGCTCGGATGGTCTGCCCGGCACACGGGTGAATGGCCTGAAACTCGGCACTCCCGAGGGCGAGATCTCGGTGCAGGCCGACGCCTATCTGGCCGCCTGCGATGTGCCCGGCATCCAGCGGATGATTCCCGAGACATGGCGCCGCTGGCCGCTGTTCGACAACATTCACCGGCTGGAGGCGGTGCCCGTGGCCACCGTGCAGCTGCGCTACGACGGCTGGGTGACCGAGCTCGGCGAGACGGCCGCCGCCGAGGCGCACCGGCGTGATCTGAGCCATCCCGCCGGTCTCGACAATCTGCTGTACACCGCCGACGCGGACTTCAGCTGCTTCTCCGATCTGGCGCTCTCCAGCCCGGTGGACTACCGCAAACCGGGTCTGGGATCTCTGCTGCAGTGTGTGCTCACCCCCGGCGATCCCTGGATTCCCAAGAAGACCGAGGAGATCGTCGCCCACACCGATGCCCAGGTGCGGCAGCTGTTCCCCTCCGCCCGCAACCTCAAGCTGGTGTGGAGCAATGTGGTCAAGCTGGCCCAGTCGCTGTACCGCGAGGCCCCGGGCATGGAGCCCTATCGGCCGGCGCAGCGCACGCCGGTGGTGAACTTCTTCCTGGCCGGCAGCTACACCCGCCAGGACTACATCGACTCGATGGAAGGCGCCACCATGAGCGGACGGCTGGCGGCCGCGGCGATCCTCGATCGCCCGGTTCAGCTGGCCACCAATGCGGCTGCGGCCTAGGGGGACCTGATGGGACGTTGGCTCGAGCACTCCGTCACGACCGAGATCGAGGCCCCGGCCGACCGGGTCTGGGAGGTGTGGAGCGACCTGGAGGCGATGCCGCGTTGGATGCGCTGGATCGAATCGGTCGTGATGCTCGATGATCCCGATCTCACCGACTGGACCCTGGCGGCCCAGGGCTTCCGCTTCCACTGGAAGGCCCGCATCACCCGCCGGGTCGAGGCGCAGCAGCTCCACTGGGAATCGGTGGGAGGGTTGCCCACCCGAGGGGCCGTGCGCTTCTATCCCCTCTCCGCCGATCGCACCGCCGTGAAGCTGTCGGTCAGCTATGAGCTGCCGGGTGTGCTGGCCCCTCTGATGGAGCCCTCCATTCTCGGTAACATCGTCACCAGGGAGTTGCAGGCCAATCTTGATCGTTTCCGGGATCTGGTGGAAACGGGTTGAAGGGCCCCTGAGGGCGATTGTGCTCATCCCGTTGCTGGTGATCGGCGGCTGTGGTTTCGAACAGTTCCTGCTGGGCCGACCAGCGGACCCGGATCAGCCTGAGCCGCTGCCCCCCCCCCGCTCCGCCGGTCCTCAGACGAATGTCGGCGCCGGGCTGTCGCCGCTGCTCACCCCCCAGCAGGTTCTCACTGCCGTTCCGTTTGGACGCCCCGACCCCTTCGCACCAACGCCGGGCACCGCTCCACCGCGGGCTGACGCCGTCTCAGGGGCGTCGGCCGCTCGTGCCGGCGCTCCCGCCACCGCTGGCACGGCTGCCGCTGCTGCCCAGCCCGCCAGCACGTGTCAGTCTCAGGGTCTGCGGCTCACCGGTGTGATCCGCAGCGGCGGTCGTGCGGAAGCCCTGGTGAGCGTCGGCCCTCTGAGCGGCACTCTGCGTATCGGCGATCGTGGCGGCCGCAGCACCGATCTGCTGCCCTCCGGCTGTGTGCTCGCGTCGATCCACTTCGGTGGATTCACTCCCGCCGATCCCCCCTCGATCACCCTCCAACGCGGTCAGCAGAGAGAAAAGGTCACCCTCTGAGCACCGGCCCCGGGCTCAGCCCAGCGCCTGCACGCAGGCCTGCGACAGGCCCTCGAGATCATGGGGGTCGGCTTCGGCATCCACACGACCCAGTGCCTCGATGCAGCTGCGACTCGTCTGAGGTCCGATCGAGACCACGCGCAGTCCCTCCAGCACGGTTGGCCAGCTCTCGCCGAAGCTGTCCTGCAGCATGCGGGCGGTGTGCTTCACCGTCTTGGCGCTGGCGAAGGTGATGGCATCCAGTCGCCGCTGCTGCAGCGCCTGCAGGGCTCCACTGGGCAGCCCCCGGGGGCAGCGGCTCTCGTAGGCGGCCACCTCCACCACGCGGGCTCCGGCCTCTCCGAAGGCCTCCGCCAGCACGGTGCGGCCGCCGCTCTGGACACGCGGGAGCAGCAACCGCAGCCCCCATCCCGAGACTGGGAAGTGCTCGATCAGGCTGTCGGCCACGAAGCTGGGGGGCACGAAGTCGGCTGGGGCTCCCAGCTCCTCCAGCAGCGCCGCGGTGCGGCGTCCCACGGCGGCCAGGCGGGCGTTGCCGGGGCGACGCGCCAGGCTGGTCCCCATGCGTGCCAGTCGCTGCTGCACGGCCTCGACGCCATTGGCGCTGGAGAACACGATCCAGTGGAAGCTTTCCAGGTCGGCCAGGGCTTCATCGAGCGGGTCCCAGTCGTCCGGCGGTCCGATCACGAGGGCGGGGATGTCCACCACCGCCGCGCCGAGCTTCTCCAGGCGTCGGCGCGCCTCGCCGGCCTGCTGCTCGGCGCGGGTCACGGCGATCGTCCGGCCCGTGAGCGGGCCTGCCGGTGGCGTCATGGCGTCTGGGGGGGGCAGGGATGGGAAGGGGACTCTGGATCGGTTCCGTGGCCGTTCAGGCCGGACCCGTCATTCCAGTCAAGCGATGGGGGCGCCGGCGGCGTGACCGGTTGACTTCCCTCACGGGCCTCACGGGACGTCCAGCTGCACCATCGCTCCCGCCCGCTGGGCCAGCGCTGCGGCCTCCTGCTGGCGGCCCTGCTCGGCCAGCAGGGTGATGGCCCGTCTGAAACCGCTGCGGGCGGAGGCGATGTCTCCGGCCAGAAGACAGGCCGCCGCCAGGTTCTGCTGGGTTTCGGCGTGCTCCGGAGCCAGGCTGATCGCCTGGCGATAGGCGGCGATCGCCTCCCCCAGGGCGCCCCGCTGGCGCTGGATCAGCCCCAGCTGGGTCCAGCCCAGGGCGAACTCCGGTGCCGCGGTGGTGACCTGGCGGGCGTGCTCGAGGGCGGCCTCGCCGTTGCCCAGGCGCAGTTCCAGGATGGCCAGATTGAGCCGGGCGCCCAGGTTGAGACGCGGGTCCAGCGGCAGCTCCAGGGCGGCGGTGTAATGCCCGCGGGCCCGCCGTGGATCGCGGGCGGATTCGGCCAGCCCCAGATGCAGCAGCAGCTCATAGCGCTCGGCCGCTGCTTCGGGCGGGCAGGCGGCCAGGCCGCGGCGCAGCAGCCGGAGGGCGCGATCGCTCCGCCCCTCGCTCAGTTCCAGCCCTCCGAGCTTGGCGCAGGCATAGGGATCGTCCGGCCGGCGTCGCAGCTCGGCCTCCATCGCCTGACGCAACTGGCGCGCCTTGCGGCCATCGGCCAGCAGCTCGGGCCGGTAGCCGTCGTGCAGCAGGGCCGGTTCGGGGCACGCCAGCACCCGCCGGTGCGGCTCGTCGCGCAGCAGGGCCGCGACGCTGTCGTCGACCATGGCGTGGTAGGCGCCGCTCCAGTGAATGGCGGGGTGCCGGCGAAAGAGGCGACTGACGCTGGAGTAGGGCGACTGGGCGGCCTCCAGCTCGACCCGCAGCAGGTTGATCAGCAGTGCCTCCGGCTCCTGCATCAGTCGCCGCAGCGGCTCCCTGGCTTCCGGCCGCAGCCGTTCGTCGGCATCGAGCACCAGCACCCAGTCGCCGTTGGCCAGCTCCAGGGCGTGGTTGCGTGCCGGAGCGAAGTCGCCCGGCCAGCTGAGGTGATGCACGGTGGCGCCGCAGGCGGCGGCGATCGCGGCGGTGTCGTCGCTGGAGCCGGTGTCGACGACCACCATCTCGTCGACGAAACCGCGCACCGACTCCAGGCAGGCCTGCAGCCGGGAGGCTTCATTGCGCACGATCATCGACAGGCTCAGCCCCGGCATCGCTCCCCCGCTCATCAGTCGGTGAAGCCGGTGCGCTGGCCATCCCTGCCAGCCCCGCTGCCGCATGCCGCCTCCCCGGACGGATCGCCGGGAAGGGACGGAGCCGGCCCCAGCCCCAGAGCGGCGAGCACTGCCTCCTGGGCCAGGGGCATCTGTCCGGGGCTGCAGGCCGCCGGAATCCCCGGCGCCACCAGCGTTCTCAGCCGCCGCCACAGGTAGGGGCTGCCGTAGATGGCCAGGCCCGCCAGGCGGCCGAGGTTCTGCAGCTGGCGGATCGCCGCCTCCCAGGGCTCCTCGCCGCCGCCGGCGCTGCCACGGAAGGGATTGCCACGCACGAACAGCTGCAGCACCACGGGGCCCTCGCCCAGGCGCGCCAGATCCAGGGGCGCCTCGGCATCGTTGCGCCAGGGTGAGGGTGCCTGGGGGGTGATCAGACACGGTTTCAGGCCGGCGGCACTCGGCCGGCTCAGGGCCGGGGCGCTCGCCATCAGAAACGGGCTGGCCAGGGGGTGGTCGAGGCGGATCAGGTTGAGGCCGCCGTCCCCAGGGGCCAGCGGCATGCTGGCCGGGCTCTGCACCTCCAGGCTGCGCCGCACCAGCTCGACGGCCAGCTGCCGGTCCTCGGGCAGAGGGCCATTGCGCAGAGGGCCCAGCGGCGTGAAACCCGCATCGGGGTCGGCCTCGGCCGGTGGGGGGAGCGCATTCAGAGCCCGACTGCGTCGCTCCAGGCTCTCCTGCAGCCGTTCCTCGCTCAGGCGTCCGGACTGCACGGCCGCCACGATCGCTTCGATCGCCGCCTCGGCATCGGCCGGCATCAGCACCAGATCGGCACCGGCCTCCAGGGCCAGCACCGCAGCCTCACCCGCCCCGTAGCGGCCGGCGATCGCCTCCATCACCAGCGCGTCGGTGACCACCAGGCCGTCGAAGCCCAGATCGCGGCGCAGCAGGTCGGTGAGCACCGCCTTGGAAAGGGTGGCCGGGCGCTCGGCGTCGAGGCTGGGCAGGAGCAGATGGGCCGTCATCACCGAGGCCACGCCGCTGGCGATCGCCTCGCGGAAGGGGGGCAGCTCGATGGCCTCGAGCCGCTCGCGGCTGTGCTCCAGGAGCGGCAGGTCCAGATGGGAATCCGTGGCGGTGTCGCCATGGCCGGGGAAGTGCTTGGCGCAGCAGAGCACCCCCTCCGCCTGGGCCCCGCGCAGGAAGGCGCAGGCCAGGGAGCCTGCGGTGGCCGGATCCTCTCCCCAGGCCCGCACGTTGATCACGGGATTGGCCGGGTTGTTGTTGACGTCGCAGACCGGGCCCAGCACCCAGTTGAGGCCCAGGGCCCGCGCCTCGCGGCCGGTGCAGCGCCCGTAGCGTTCCGCTAGCTCCAGGGCCGCGGCCGGATCCCGGTGGTGCAGGCCGGCCAGGGCCAGGGGGGGCACCAGCCAGCTGGCGCCCTCGAAGCGCTGCCCCACCCCCTCCTCGACGTCGGCGCACAGGAGCAGGGGCGCCGGGCTCCAGGCCTGCAGCTGCAGGGTGCGCAGCCGCAGTTCCGCGGCGCTGCCGCCCAGCAGGATCACGCCCCCCACGCCCTGTGCCAGCAGCTGCTGCAGCTCGGCGTTGCGCAGTTCCCAGCGGGGATAGCGGCGCTGGCCATCGCTGAGGTGGCCGCTGGCGCGCACCACCAGCAGCTGCGCCACCCGGCGCCGCAGCTCAGGGCTCATCGCCGGAGGGATCAGCCTGGACCGAGGCGGAACCCTCCCCGCCGTCGTCCTGATCGGTGCCGGTGGGGATCTCACCGCGCTCGCGACGCTCCTCCTCCAGGCGGTTCAGCAGGCTGAGGACCGTGGTGCCGCGCTCCAGGCCCCGGTCCAGCTGGAAGACCACCTCCGGGGTGCGTCGCATCTTCAGGCGCCTGCCCAGCTCCCCCTTGACGTAGGGAGTGGCGGCTCTGAGGCCTTCCATGACCTGCAGGCGGTCGTCTTCGCTGCCCAGCACGCTCACCCGGATGCGGCAATGCTGCAGATCGCCCGCCACCTCCACCGCGGTGACGCTGACCATGCCGTGGTGGACCCGCTCGTCGCGGATGCCGTTGACCAGCAGTTCACTCACCTCACGGCGCACAAGCGCCGCCACCCGCTCGACGCGGCGTCCCTGGGCCATCGCTAGATCGACGGTGCGGTGTTCACCATCGCACGCAGCACAAGGCCCAGGCTGAGCAGGCCGCTGATCAACGCCCCCACCAGGGCCACGGCGGTGACCGGATTGCTGAGGCGCTGCAGCAGCGGATCAAGCACTGACTGGAACACCCCCAGTCCGAAGGCCACCAGATAGCGCGGATAGCGCGTCACATTCAGGAAGAAGTCCTTCATCGCTGCTCGGGCATCGGCGCCGGGGATCCGCTCGCGCGGCTGGCCGCCCATTTTCGGCCAAGGGCCGTGCGGGTGACGTGGCTTCCACACTCCGCAGGAAGGTCCCACCAGAAACCTGGCTGCTCAGGCAGGCGCCAACGCCCCTCTGTGGCCATCGGGCAAGCAGGCGTCGCTTCGCTGCGGCGCCCCCTGACGATGCGGCGGGCGCCTGCTGCCTCACTGCCCTGTCCCTTGTCCGTGGGGCTCAATCCCTGCCGGCTCCCGTCACGGCCCGCACGCTCCTGCTCGCTACCCTGCGCCCACAGGCCTGTCCGGAACGTTCTGTGACGATGGAGTTGCACCAGTTCCGCCACTCGGCCTTCTGCGAGAAGGTGCGGCTGATTCTGGCCTCCAAGGGCCTTGAGGTCACTCTGGTGGAGGTGACTCCTGGCCTCGGTCAGCTGGAGCTGTTCCGTCTGTCCGGCCAGCGCCAGGTGCCCGTGCTGGTGGAGGGGGCCACGGTGATCGCCGATTCCACGGTGATCGCGCTGCATCTGGAGGAGGCCCATCCCACGCCGGCGCTGCTGCCGGCCGATCCCGTCGCCCGCGCCCGCGTGCTGCTGCTGGAGGACTGGGCCGACACCGCCCTGTCAGCCGGCTGCCGCCGAGCCCTGCTGCAGGCCGCCACCGCCGATCCGGTCCTGCGCACGGCCCTGCTGCCGGAGGCTGCGCCCTCGATGCTGCGGCAGCTCGTGAGCGCCCTGCCCGGCGGGCTGATGGCACCGATGGGCGAGGCGATCACTGAGGCCCTCGCCCCCTGTGAGGCGCGTCAGCTGCAGCGCAATCTCGAACAGCTGGTGGTGTTGATCGAGGCAGGGGCCTATCTGGTGGGCGATCGCCTCAGCCTGGCGGATCTGGCGGTGGTGGCCCAGTTGTCGCTGCTGCGCTTCCCCGCCACGG
Source organism: Synechococcus sp. CBW1004 (assembly GCF_015840715.1). NCBI lineage: Bacteria > Bacillati > Cyanobacteriota > Cyanophyceae > Synechococcales > Synechococcaceae > Synechococcus > Synechococcus sp. CBW1004. The sequence goes on from NZ_CP060397.1 coordinate 2,188,680, forward strand.
CCGGTGCTCCTCTGGCCGGCCGCGGCCTGCCGGGTTTCAGCGACAACCCGCTGCTGGCGCCGCTGTTCCAGTGGCGTGATCGGATCCTGGCGGAACTGGGACGAGCCTGAGCCGCCAGTGGTCGCTGGAGAGTGGCGTTGCCGCCAGCCCCTCGCTGGGCGATGGGTAGCGAGCCTGCCACTGCTCAGCGGCGATGCTCCCATCGACCAGCAGCCGCCACCGGCCGAGGGTCTCGATCCGGCTGACCCGTGGTTCGCCCGGGCCGTGCAACACCTGCAGGCTGAGCTCGTCGTTGAGAAAGCGCTCCGGCTCCGGTGTTTCGCCCCGCTGCCCGATGAGTGTGGTCTCCAGCAGCAGGTCGCCGGCGAGGCGGGCCAGCTGCCGCTGGGGGTTGGCCGGATCGTCCTGAACCGACAGCAGTCGCTCCCCCAGCAGGCTGCGGCCGACCGAGCAGGCGTTGAAGGCCCGCTCGGCCACGGCTCCGCCCCGTCCATCGGGCCGGAAGCGGGCCTGCCAGGGCGGATTGGGCTGGGGTGGCATGGCGGGGTCCATCGACAGGGTCTCGCTTTCCACCAGCCACGTGCCCTTGAACCAGATCGGCCACGCCGGTGCCTGATGGCCGGGCCGGGCCAGCGGAGCCGGCAGCTTCCATGCGGGCCACTGGTGCAGGCGGCGTTCCAGGGGGGTGGCTGGAGCCAGCGGGCCAGCCTCCGCTGCTGCTGCCGGTGGCGCCGCGCTGACGCTCAGCAGCACAGTGACCACCAGGAGCCCCGCCAGCGCCCGCCACAGCGGCATTCCCGGGGCTGCTGAGCGGAGAGCCTGCACCCCAGGGAGCCGCAGCGCCGCCAGGATGGCCCGGATCCGCCCTCTGCCCATGTCCGATCCCCTGCTGCGGGAGCTCGATCATTACGTGGTGCTGGAGCCGGCCGCGGCCGAGCGCATCCTCAGCGCCGCTGAGACGCGTGACTGGCTGGCGGCGCAGCTGGCGGGGCTGGAGCATCCGCCGGAGGATCTGCAGGGTCTGGCGGATGACCGGGCCCGGGCCGAACGGCTGCTGGAGACGGCCTGTGCCCTGGAGCTGGCTCCCGGTCACACGATCCAGTGGTTCGCAGTGCGCCTGGAGCCCCCGGGATCGCGGCCGGCTGCCGCCTCGGCTTCAAGGTCAGCCCCGGGAGCATCAGGGAGCGAATGACGTCAGTTCAGCGACTGGGTCAGGCGGCCGTCAGCGTCCTGAAGCTGCACCGGCGCAGTGGGGGGCTGGGTCCGTTCCCTGAGGATGGTCGGCAGGGCCGCCACCACCCGCTCAGCCACCGCCCGCGGATCGTCGCCGCCCCGCTGTTCGACCCGCAGGTCGGCCTGGGCGTAGAGGGGGCGGCGCGCCTGCAGCAGGGTCTCCAGCCGCGCCGCCGGGTCCTCCGTGGCCAGCAGCGGCCGTGGTGTCGGATCGGCCTGCAGACGGTCCAGCAGCAGTTCGGCGGGGGCATCGAGCCAGATCACCACCCCCTGATGCAGGTGGCCCCAGTTCACCGGCCGGGTCACCACGCCGCCGCCGGTGGCCACCACCAGCGAATGCCAGCCGGTGATGCGATCGAGCACGGCCGTCTCCAGCTCGCGGAAACCCTCCTCGCCATCCGCTTCGAAGATCGCGGGAATCGGCCGCCCCGCGGCCTGCTCCAGCACCTGATCGGCATCGAGGAAGCGGTAGCCCAGGGCCTCGGCCAGCGGGCGCCCCACGGCGCTCTTGCCGGCTCCCATCATCCCCACCAGGTAGAGATTCAGGCCCCGCAGGCGGTGGGTCAGCTCAGCGGCGGCGAGGGGGGGCGAGGACATGCCGGTGATCGGCGGGTGTGAAGGTGTGTTTCTAGGATGCGCCTCCCCGATCGAAGCGGATGACCGCAGCCGGCCTGCAGGCCCCGCTCCAGACCCCAATCCCCCCTGGCCGGGAAGTCGCGGCCCACGGCCGGGGGCGTCCCTGCGTGATCACACGCCGGGCCTGTTTCAGTGCCAGTCACCTGTATCGCCTGCCGGAACTGAGCGATGCGGAGAACCAGCGGCGCTTCGGGCCCTGCAGCCGGGTGCCTGGCCACGGCCACAACTACGAGCTGATCGTGGCCATGGGCGGCGCACTGGATGGCGACGGCATGGTGCTCAACCTCTCGGATGTGAAGCACGCCATCCGCCGCGAGGTGACCGAGCCGCTCGACTTCCGCTTCCTCAACGAGGCCTGGCCGGAGTTCGATCTGGAGCGCCCTGAGGGGCGACTCCCCACCACCGAGGCGCTGGCCCTGGCCATCCGTGACCGCCTCGCTCCCCATCTGCCGCTGATGGGAATCCGCCTGTACGAACACCCCGATCTCTGGGCCGATGTGCTCAGCGGACCCGCCATCGATCCCATGGAAGCCTTCCTCTCCATTCGCACCCACTTCGCCGCTGCCCACCGCCTGGCCCGCCCCGAGCTCAGCCAGAGCGAGAACGAGGCGATCTACGGCAAGTGCGCAAGGCCCCATGGCCATGGCCACAACTACCTGCTGGAGGTGAGCGTGCGCGGGCCGATCGATCCCCGCACCGGCATGGTCTGCGATCTGGCGGCGCTGCAACAGCTGGTGCAGGACCTGGTGGTGGAGCCGTTCGATCACACCTTCCTCAACAAGGACGTCGAACACTTCGCCAGCTGTGTGCCGACTGCGGAGAACATCGCCCTACACATCGCCGATCTGCTCAGTCAGCCGATCGCCGGACTGGGGGCCCGCCTTCACAAGGTGCGTCTGCAGGAAAGCCCCAACAACGCCGCCGAGGTATTCGCCGAAATGGCCCAGTTGGGGATGGTGCCCTCTGCTCTGGAGGTCCTGGCCAGCGCCTGAGGGGCCTCCCGGATCGAATCAGGCCTGCCTGCCTCGCGCTTTCACGTTCCTGTGAGCTGTGCCCCCCTGAGGTGGATCCATCGATGACTCCTCCGTCAGGGCCCAGGAACGGCCTGCCGCATCTGCGGCTGGTCCTTGCCGTCAGCCTGGATGGTCGTCTGGCATCGCCGGCGGGGGGCGCAGCCCAGATCGGCGGCCGCGGCGACCGGCGTGTGCTCGAGGAAGCCCTGGCCTGGTCCGATGGTGCGCTGCTCGGGGCCGAGACCCTGCGGCGCCATGGCAGCACCTGTCTGATCCATGCCCCCGACCTGCTGGAGCGACGCCTTCAGCAGGGGCTGGCCCCCCAGCCGCTGGCGCTGGTGGCCAGCCGCAGTGGCCGCCTGCCGCCGGGGCTGCCCTTTTTCGCTCAGCCCGTTGAGCGCTGGCTGCTGCTGCAGAAGGCTCCGGCCGAGGAACCGCCCACCGAGCCGCTTGTCGCTCCGCCGGTTGAGTGCACTGGCGCAGTCCCTGGGGCGTCGGAGCCACGGGGCTCTGCCGAAGCCATGCCAGAGGTCGCGGGGCAGGAGGGGGAGGCCATCCTCTCCGTCGAGGCCGCTCTGTTGGGCGCGAGGAACAGCGTTGCCCGGCCGGTGGTGCACCCGGCCGGTTTCGCCAGGGTGCTGACCATGGAGGGCTGGGAGCCGGCCCTGCGGCAGCTGGCGTCGGTGGGGCTGCAGCGGCTGGTGGTGCTCGGCGGGGCCTCCCTGGCGGCCAGCCTGCTGGCCGAGGACCGCCTGGACGAGCTTCAGCTCACCTTCTGTCCGCAGCTGCTCGGCGGTGCGCACACCTGGCTGGGCCCCACGGCGCTGGTGCCGGTCCCCGCCCGTGGCGGCTGGCGCCTGCTGGAGCACCGTCGCCTCGAGGGAGACGAGCTGATGCTGCGCTACGGCCGGACTGCGACCGGAGGCTGATCCGGGGGCTGGTCTTCCCCTGCCCGGGCGATGGCGGTGGATCGGTCTGGGACGACTGGGCTGGACGCCCGTCGCGGGCCAGGCCAGTGGATCCGGTAGGAGCCGTTGATTCCGTCAAGGCCACGGTCCCGTTCGGTTCGGCTGTGGGCTCAATCGGTCGCGGCGCGATGGTTCCGGCGCCTCCTAAGGCTGCTCGCCGGCGGGGGGAAGGCCGAGGCTGCTGAAGCGGCGCGCCAGCTCCTGCAGCGGCACATCGCGCAGGGTGTCAGCCGGCAGGCCCAGCAGGCGCGCCAGGCAGCGCTTCACCACCACCTCGCTGTCGTCACCGAAGCGGCCACGCATCAGTTCGGTCAGCACCCCCATGCCGCGTCCCGTGGTGTCGGTCTCCTCGATCAGGCAGCGGCTGGTGGGGGCGGCCAGCTTCCGACAGGGATCACGCAGCCGGCTCGCCAGCTCGGGGTTGTCGCCGGCGGCCGCCTCGACGCAGGCCCTTGCCAGGCGGTTCTCAAGCTGGGGGCGGAGAAGCACCAGCAACGGCTTCCAGACGCCTGCCTGGGCTGCCGGCATCGGCAGGCCCAGGCCCAGGCAGGCGGTGGCCGCCAGCAGCAACAGCCGGAACCGGTGCGAGGGGCAGAAGGCGATCAGGGCTCGCTGGCGGCGGGTTGTGGTTAGTTTTGCGCCTCTTCGTACCCTGTCGCGCACGACGCCATGGCCGAGCTTCGGGCGCAGTGGCACACCACCCTGAATCAGCTGCCCGAGGACCAGTGGCAGGCTTTGCTGCGGGCCGGTGCCGCGGAAGGAGGCGAGCCGCCACCCTTCTACTCCTGGCGCTGGCTGCATCATCTGGAGGCCAGCGGCAGCATCGCGCCCCGTGAGGGCTGGCAGCCCTGCCATCTGGCTCTGTGGCGGGGTGAGGTGTTGGTGGCGGTGGCTCCGCTGTATCTGAAGGGGCACAGCTATGGCGAATTCGTCTTCGATCAGGCCTTCGCCCAGCTCGCCGGCCAGCTCGGACTGCGCTATTACCCCAAACTGGTCGGCATGAGTCCGGTCAGCCCGGTGCAGGGCTATCGCTTCCTGGTGGCCTCCGACGAGGACACCGCACGACTCACGGCGTTGTTGCTCGAGCAGATCGATGTCTTCTGTCAGCGTAACGGCATCCTCAGCTGCAATTTCCTCTACGTGGATCCGGCCTGGCAGCCCCTGGCCGAGGCGGCCGGCTGCGAGCGCTGGATCAACCAGCAGAGCCAGTGGACCAACCCGGGACACGCCGATTTTGAGGCCTATCTGGCCAGCTTCAACGCCAACCAGCGTCGCAACATCCGTCGCGAGCGGCGCGCCGTGGCACAGGCGGGTCTGACGGTGACGCCCCTCGCCGGTGAGGCGATCCCGCCGCCGCTGCTGGGCCGGATGCATCACTTCTATGCGCAGCACTGCGCCCGCTGGGGGCCCTGGGGAAGCAAGTATCTCAGCGAGGCGTTCTTCGAGGCGGCGGCCCTTGAGCTGCGCGAGCACCTGGTGCTGTTCAGCGCCCATCGGGGGGATCCCGGCGATCCGCTGGCGATGAGCCTTTGCGTGCGGGGCGGAGACAGCCTCTGGGGTCGCTACTGGGGCAGTGATGTGGACCTCGACAACCTGCATTTCGAGGTCTGCTACTACGCGCCGATCGAGTGGGCGATCGCCCAGGGGATCCGCCGCTTCGACCCCGGTGCCGGTGGCAGTCACAAGCGCCGTCGAGGATTCCTGGCGGAGCCCCGCGTCAGCCTGCATCGCTGGAGCGATCCAGGCTTCGCCGCCATCCTCAGAGAGTGGCTCCCCGGGGCGAACCGGCAGATGCTGGCGGAGATCGAGGCGGTCAACGCCGAGCTGCCATTCAGCGCCACCTACGATCCACCCCATGTCCAGCTGCAACACCACGACGTCGCGCCAGGCCCTGGATGAGGAGCTCTCGAAGCGCTTCATCGAGCTCGATCCTGCCGGCTATTTCCTGATCCGCGTCGATGCGGAGACCGCCGAACTGGTGGCCGAGCACTACAGCAACAGCATCAACGAACGAGGCCTCGCCACCGACCCCGACACCGGCGAGGTGCTGGCCTGCCGCGGCGGCGGTCCGCGCAAGCCGACCGCCATCTATCGCGGCCGCAGCGCCAAGGAACTGGGCATGGCCCTCACCGAGGGTGACGGGCCTCACCCCCTCAGCCGCCTCGATCACGCCCTCTATCTGGGCCGTGAGCTGCAGAAGGCTGAGCTCTGCCTGGAGCAGGGGATCGCCTACGTCCAGGATTGATCGAACAGGACTGATCGAATCGTTCCGGGGACGTGTACAGCGGCCCTGTGCCGCCCTTCAGGCCGGCTGAAGCTCCCGGGTCGGGCTCACGGGTGCGGTCGGAGGATCGGGGGGCAGGGCCGCCAGCTGTTCCTGGATCTCCCGGCTGACGATGCCGCGATATTCCTGGAAGTGCTCGTTGTGAGCCAGGGTGACGAGGAATTGCTCGAACACCTCGGGATTGTGGCGGGCGATCTTCAGCAGGGAGCGCCAGAAGCGCCAGCGGGTGTCCCGCTTGATGCCCTGCCGCCAGATCACGATCGCGAGAGCCCGGATGTCGGTCCAGCTGGGCAAGGTCGCCTTGCCGAGTGCCACCCCTTTGGGAGCGAACTGCTGCCAACGGGGTTTTCCCGCCTTGAGGTAGTAGTGGGTGACGCGGTCGATATAGGCATTGGGTTCGTAGAGACGGCAGAAGGCATCCACGTATTCGTTGGCGATCTCACGGATCGGTCGCGTCGGCACGAAGTTGAGCAGGTTGGTCTGATTGACGCCCTTGGCGTCGGTCTTCTCCTGAATCAGGCGACCTTCTTTCTCGAGCCGGTGCCACAGACCGGTGTTGGGGAGGGCCTGCAGCATGCCCATCATCGCGGCAGGGATGCCGGTGCGGCTGACGAACTGCACGATCCGGTCACCGGCACCGGTCTTCTCACCGTCGAAGCCGATGATAAAGCCGGCCATCACGCGGATGCCGTAGGAATTGATGCGGTCCACCGCCTCCTCGAGGGAGCTGCGCATGTTCTGGTGTTTGCCGGCGATTGAGAGCGAGGCCTCGTCCGGTGTTTCGATGCCGAGGAACACGCTGTCGAAGCGTGCTTCGCTCATCATCTGCATCATCTCCTCGTCGGAGGCCAGATCAACCGAGGCCTCGGTGGCGAAGCTGAAGGGGTAGTTGCGTTCGATCTGCCACTCCTTGATCGCCGGCAGCAGCAGCTTGGCGTTGCGCTTGTTGCCGATGAAGTTGTCATCCACCAGGAAGATCGAGCGCCGCCAGCCCAGGTCGTACAGAGACTGGAGTTCGGCAATCAGTTGCTGCGGTGTCTTGGTGCGCGGCTTGCGGCCGTAGAGCACGATGATGTCGCAGAATTCGCACTGGAACGGACAGCCCCGCGAGAACTGCACTGACATCGAGTCGTATGCGTCGAGCTCCAGCAGGTCGAAGCGGGGAACCGGGGTGGCGGTCACATCCGGCTTGTCGCCGTTGGCGGTGAAGCGGCCTGAGGTGTCGCCGCGTTCGATCGCCTCGATGAACATCGGCAGGGTGATTTCACCCTCATCGAGAATCTTGAAATCCGCCAGTTCCAGCTCGGGAGCATCCGGAGTGGAGCTGGCGAAGGGCCCGCCCACGGCCACGGGGAGGCCGCGTGCCTTGGCTTTGGCGATCTGCGCGGCCATGTCGGCCTTCTGCACGATCATCCCCGAGATCACCACCAGCTCTGCCCAGTCCCATTCCGCCTCGGTGACCTCGCGCACGTTGCGGTCGACAAGCTTCATCTCCCACTTCTGGGGCAGCAGAGCCGCGACGGTCACCAGACCCAGAGGTGGCAGCAACACCTTGCGGTTGACCAGCTCCAGGATCTTCTCGTAGCTCCAGAAGGTCTTGGGGAATTCTGGATAGAGGAAGAGGGTGCGCATGCGCTCAGGGTTTCAGGGTCGGTTCTCAGAGCCCCGCCGCCGGCAGGGCGAAGCTGGAGTTGCAGAGCGGTCTAGGCGAGATGCCGGCGCTGAGCGACGGGAAATGTGTCAACCCTAGAGGCGGCGGGCGTGGAACGGAGTTTCGGCTGCGCTTGTGCCGCTCCATGGCGGGCCTGCCGTCGCCGGCGCCGCTGCCGGAGCGTCTCTGCTGTAATGGCAGCCGTTTCCCGGTTACATCCATGGGCGTGGCTCTCTATCTGGCTCTTGTCGGCGGCGGCCTGACCGCGGCCTTCCTGGCCACCGTCGTGCTCAAGGGTGTGCGTCTGATCTGAGTCGCAGTCCCCGGCGCCCCAGCAGCTCCACCAGGGCCAGGATCATGCCGCTGATGCCCATCAGCGCGAAGGTCTGATCCAGTCCAACGCGCATCGTCAGCAGCGCCGCCAGGAGGCCGCTGAGGCCACCCCCTCCAAGGGCCGCGATCTGTCCCATGGCGGCCATCCGCCCGCGCAGCTCCATCGGCGCTCCCACCTGCAGGACCAGGTTGCTGCCGGCCAGCAGGGACGCTGTGCCCATCCCGATCAGGAAGCTCATGGCCAGTCGGATCCCGTCCTGGTTCGCGTAGGCCATGCCCAGCTGGGCCCAGGAGGTGAGCAGCAGGCTTCCTCCCAGCAGCAGCACGGGTCGTTGCACCAGCCAGCGGCTGCGGCGCTGCAGGGCGATCCCGCCCGTGATGCTTCCAGCGGCCAGCACGCTGGTGAACAGCCCGAGGTTCTGGGGGCTCGGCCCGAGGATGTGGCCGGCGATCAGGGGGGCGAGCCCCGGATGGAAGAACCCCACCAGGCTGGCCAGGGCGGTGAACTGGAGCACATGGCGCAGGGTCGGGCCGCTCTCTTTCCATGCGGCCCCGAGGGAGGTGCGTTCCCCGGTGCCGCTGCGCCTCTCCAGGCTGAGGTCGGGCTGCAGGAGCCACAGCACGGTGGCAATCGGCAGCAGATAGCTGAGTGCATCGAGTGCCAGGGCGATCGGCACGCCCGCCAGGGCCACCAGCCCTCCACCGATGGGCGGGCCCACCAGCTTGCCGACGTTGAAGACCACCGAGAAGCTGGCCAGATAGGGAGCGAGCTGCTCCGGTCTCTCCACCAGCAGCGCGCAGTACTTGTTGCGGGCGGTCAGTTCGTAGCTGCTGGCCACTCCCACCAGCAGGGTGCTGAGCAGCAGCGCCATCATCAGGGCGGCCGGCCAGCGGGCCAGCAGCGGGATCGCCACCGCTCCCATTCCGCTGGCGGCCAGCAGACCCCACTGGGCCCGGATCAGAACGGCCTCACTGCCGAGTCGGTCGGTGAGCACCCCGGCCGGGCCACTGAACACCAGGCTGGGCAGTGCCAGGGCGGCGAAATGGAGCGAGAGCAGCAAGGGGCTGCCGCTGTCCTGCAGCAGGAGCCAGCCCTTGGCAGTGAGACCGGCGAAGGATCCAGCGGTGCTGAGTCCGGAAGCCAGCAGGAAGAGGCGGCGCTGATGGCGGCTCCGCCAGCCGTGCCGGCGGAGCGGGGTTGCCGGTTCTGGTCCGATCAAGCGTCGCGCCGGCCGACGGCGCGCACCGCGCCCACCAGCTCGCGGGCGCCCACCACGATGCCGCGCAGGTCATAGGTCTCGGCGGCGGTGATCTGCACGGGCACCATCGTGCCGGGGGCGGCGCAGAGGCCCCCCTCGCCGGGGCTCACCCGCACTTCGCCGTCCACGTCCGGCGCGAAGCGGCTGCAGCGGCCCAGCATCTCCCCTGTCGATGGGTTCTCCTGCTCGATCAGCACATCGACGATGCGCCCCACCCAGGCGGCATTGCGTTCGGCGGCGATCGGCTGCTGCAGCGCCATCAGGCGGCTCTTGCGCTCGTCAGCCACCTCCGCAGGCACCGGGTCGGGCAGTGCGGCGGCTGGGGTGCCGTCCTCCGGAGAGAAGGTGAACACCCCCACATGGTCGAAGCGCTGCTCGGCCACGAAATCGAGCAGGTGCTGGAAGTGCTTCTCGGTCTCGCCCGGGTAGCCGACGATGAAGGTGGTGCGCAGCACGGCTTCGGGCAGCTGCTCCCGGATGCGGCGCAGCAGACCGCCGGTCACGTCCGCCTGCCAGGGGCGATTCATCGCCCGCAGCACCTCGGGGTGGCTGTGCTGCAGCGGTAGATCGAGATAGGGCAGCACATTCGGCACCTCCCGGTAGGCCGCCAGCACCTCGGGTGTCAGGCCTGTGGGATAGGCGTAATGCACCCGGATCCAGGGGATCTCCACGCCTCCAAGGGCCCGCAGCAGATCTGCCAGCCTGGGCTTGCCGTACAGGTCGAGGCCGTAGTTGGTGGTGATCTGGCTGATCAGGATCAGCTCCTGCACCCCCTGGGCCGCCAGCTGGTGTGCCTCGGCAACGACCGACTCGATCGTCCGCGAGCGCTGATCGCCGCGCAGCTTCGGAATGATGCAGAAGGAGCAGCGGTAGTCGCAGCCCTCAGCCACCTTCAGGTAGGCCACCGCCTCGGAGGTGGTGCGGTAGCGGGGCAGGTGCTCATCGGCCACGAAGGTGGGATTGGCGCTGACGCGATTCACCCGCTCGCCGGCCTCCACCCGCCGCAGCACCTCGACGATGTGCTGGTAGTCGCCCGTGCCCACCACGGCCTTCGCCTCGGGCAGTGAATCGAGAAGCTCCTGCTGAAACTGCTGCGCCAGGCAGCCGGCGATGATCAGCTCCTTGCCCTGTTCGGCCAGTTCCACCAGGGTGCGCACCGATTCCTCGCGGGCGTCCTGGATGAAGCTGCAGGTGTTCACCACCACCACCGAGGCCTCGCTTTCATCGGCGCTCACGCCGTAGCCGGCCTCCGCCAGCAGGCCGAGCATGTGCTCGGTGTCCACCCGATTCTTTTCACAGCCCAGGTGGGCGAAGGCGACGGTCGGCAATCCCATGGGACGGGGTCTTCAGTGAAGGGTGGAGGCGGCATGTCGGCGGCGATGGCAAGGCCGACGCCCGGTTGCAGATCTCCGCTGGGGCGGGTGTGATGCCAGCTCCCGCTCAGGAGGGAGCGAGTCCCCCGCTCATGGGGGGCGACCCCTGCCAGGGAGCGCAGGACCGGAGCTCAGTCCACAACCCTAGGCAACATCCGGCACCCCACCCGGAAGACTGCGAGAATCGCCCCACTGCCTCTGTTGTCCGTGACTTCCACCCGCCTGGCTGATCGCCTGACCACCCGCCGGCGCAGCGATACCGGCAATCGCTGGCTTCGGGTGGCGATGGCCGTCCTGGCCACAGTGGGGGTGATTGATACCGCCACCATCACCCTGGAGCGCTGGGGATTGCTGGGGGAACTGTCCTGCCCAGGGGGCGCCCATGGCTGCCAAAAGGTGCTCGCCAGCCCCTGGGGCACCGTGCTGGGCCAGCCCCTCTCGCTTTACGGCCTGCTGGCCTATGGAGCAGTGCTGATCCTGGCGCTGCTGCCTCTGGTGCTCCGCGGGGAGAACAGGGCCCGCATCGGCCCCCTCAGCTGGTGGGGACTGCTGCTCCTCAGTACCGGCATGACGGTGTTCAGCCTGGTGCTGATGGGGGTCATGGTCTTCAAGATCCAGGCTTTCTGTCCCTTCTGTGTGCTGTCGGCCTGCCTGAGCCTGGTGCTGTTCGTGCTCAGTCTGGTGGGAGGGGAATGGCCGGATCGGGGCCAGCTGATCTTCCGGGTGGTGCTCCTGGCCCTGCTGGTGCTCCTCGCCGGCCTTGGCTGGTCAACGGCCGTCGGCAGGCCGGAGTCGAGCCTGGGCAAGGGGGTGCCGATTCCGGTCACCTCCCCCAGCACACCCGCCACGATCGCTCTTGCAGAGCACCTGAGCCGCACCGGCGCCCGTATGTATTCGGCCTACTGGTGCCCGCACTGCCATGACCAGAAGGAACTGTTCGGCAAGGAGGCTGCGGCGAAGCTGACGGTCATCGAGTGTGCCCCCGACGGCCGTGACAGCCAGGCGGAACTCTGCAGCACCAAGAACATTCAGGGCTATCCCTCCTGGGAGATCAACGGCAAGCTCGATTCCGGGGTCAAACCACTGGCCAGGCTGGCTGAGATGAGCGGCTTCAAGGCCGGCGGGGAGTGATCCCCTGCCGGGTTGCCGATCGGCTTTTTCAGGCGGGACGGGTGAAACGCCTCAGCCCCTGCTTCGCAGTGGTCCCGCAGTCGCCTTCCCTCCTCGCCGATTGAGCAGCTGTCTTGGCTGATCGAGATTGCTTCGTCAGCACCTGCCGCGCTGGCTCATCAGACGGGTCAGGCCCCTTGCACCGCTGCGGTGGATGGTGGACGGTCCCGCTCCTGCACGGTGTGGACACGCCAGAACGGCTGGCTCGCCGGGGCGTCGCGCCGGAAGTGTCCGCCACGGCTTTCGTTGCGGAACAGAGCCGCCTCGATCAGCAGGTTGGCGAGCACCAGTCGCTGCTGCAGCTCCTGCAGTTGGAGCAACCGCCGCTGTTCTTCGGGGTTCAGCACCACAGCATCCCCTGGCTCCAGGGTCCGGATCCCGCTCAGCAGAGGGGCCAGCGCCAGCTCTGCCCGGCGCTGGCGCACCCAGTGCAGCGCTGGTGTGAGACCTCCTGCTGAGCGCTCCACACCGGCCGCCTGCCAGCACAGCTGGCGCAGCTCGACGATCTCTGCCTGGGGATCCCGGGCCTCTGATGGGCTGTCCTCCGTCCAGCGACAGCGCCGTTCTGCCGCAGGTGGCGGGAGGGGCTGCAGGCGCAGGTTCCGAAGCTGGCGTGCGAACACCAGGCACTCCATCAGTGAGTTGCTGGCCAGTCGATTGGCACCGTGCACGCCCGTGCAGGCGACCTCCCCCACCGCATACAGCCCGGGAAGGGAGGTGGCGGCGTTGAGATCCGTCGCAATGCCTCCCATCCAATAGTGCGCGGCCGGGGCCACCGGGATCGGCCGCTCGAGCGGACGGAGTCCCAGTTCGTGGCAGCGGCCCAGAATCGTCGGGAACTGCCGCTCCAGACGCTCGCGCCCGACCGGGCGCATGTCGAGCCACAGATGCTCCACTCCCTGGGCCTGCATGCGCCGGGCCAGGGCGCGGCTCACCTGGTCGCGGGGCGCCAGGTCGCCTCCCGGCAGGTCCTGCACGGGACTGACGCCATGGGCGTCCTGCAGACGTGCACCCTCCCCGCGCACCGCCTCGGAGATCAGGAAGTGGGGTGCCCCCGGAAGCATCAGGGCGGTGGGGTGAAACTGCACGAACTCGAGGTCGCGCACCCGGGCGCCCGCGCTCCACGCCATCGCCACGCCGTCACCGCTGGCCTGGCTGGGGTTGGTGGTGTGGGCGAACAGGTGGCCGCCGCCGCCGCTGGCCAGCACGACGGCACCGGCCCGCAGCCAGCGAACCGACCCTCGATCGAGGACCTGCAGCCCCACGCAGCAGCCCGCCTCGACCCACAACTGCAGTGCCGGCATTCCCTTGCGCTGCACCAGGCCGGGGCGCCGCAGCACCTCCCTTTCCAGGGCATCCACGAGCGCTCCACCGGTGCGGTCCTGGGCATGCAGGACACGCCGGTGGCTATGGGCCGCCTCGAGGGTGGTGCTCAGGCCTCCGGGGGTGCGGTCGAAGTCCATGCCCAGCTGGAGCAGTCGCTCCACGCAGGCGGGTGCCTGACGGACCAGCAGCTCCACCGCATCGCGGTCGCACAGACCAGCTCCGGCCCGCAGGGTGTCCTGGATGTGACTGTCAAAGCTGTCGTCCGCACGCGTGACGGCGGCGATGCCCCCCTGGGCCCAGCGGCTGGCGGAAGGAGGGCCGCTGTTCTTGCTCAGCAGCAGCACCCGCAGTCCTGCGGGCAGCTCCAGCGCGGTCATCAGACCGGCGGCACCGCTGCCGATCACTACCACGTCCCACTGGCCGGCAAGGGGAGCTGCCGACGTCGGCTCCGGGCTCACAGCCGTCCTGGTGTGGGAGAAGGCCGAGTCGGCGGCGCGGGACTCCCCGTCGGGCTGTTCTCGCGGGAGTCCTGAGGATGGTGGTGCAGGGGAGGCGGCCGATCCGCTGGTCATGGCGCTGCCGCACTGCCACTGAGCCTATGGGATGCAGGTGCGCTGGCACACAGCAAAAAGCCGCCGGGGTCACCGGCGGCCTGAAGGTGCGGAAAGAGGGGGCTGGATTCGGGGATCAGCGGTACTGACCGTCGTTGATTCGGTCGAAGCCCTCGTTGAGCGCGATGGCGGGTGGGGTGACGGTGAAGTTGTCCTTGTACTTCGAGAACAGCTCCTTCTGGCGGTCGGTCAGGTCGAGATCCAGCACGTCATCGACACTGTTATAAGGGCCGCCCAGAACGATCTTGCCGGCCAGGGTGGGGTACATCCCCGGAAACTGCTGAAAGCGACGCACCGAGCAGTTGTTGAGATCGATCTTGCCGCCGCTCTCGGCGATCTTGTCGTCGGCCAGATTGCGCAGCTCCGCAGCATGGGCGGGCGCCGGCAGCAGCAGGCTCACGAGCAGACCGGCCATCACCACACCACTCATCAGCCAGGCAAGCAGCCGCTTCATCACGTCACTCCGTAGGAGGGGAAACATTGGTCAGGGACTGAACGCGGGCACGACCTGAGGTCGTCCCGGGCGGTCTGAAGAGGAGATCCGCAGAAGGACCGCCGCCCCATACCGCAAACAACGTTACAGAAGCAACTCCGGGCCACAGGGGCCGGTTCCCCGGCGTTTGCAGTTCTTCAGAAGGCGAGCCCCTGCAGCGATCCCGTGCTCAGGTGTCAGATCAGACCGCTGAACCGTGGGGCGGCCAGGGATGCGGCCAGAAACAGACCATCGACCGCCAGGGTGGTGGCGATGGTCACGGCGGCGAGACGGCCTGCCGTGCCTCGCTTCCGGAGCCACCCTGCCAGGCCCAGCAGCAGGCTGGCCATGGTTCCGACCACGACCAGGGGGAGGGGACGAAGGACAACCATGGCGGCGGCCTGCAGCAGCGCAGGGGCCTCCTGGAGCGGCGCGCTCAACACCTGCGGCCACAGTTCCATCACGCCGCTGAGGAGCATGGCGACATCGGTGGCGGCCGTCCCCAGCAATGAGGCCAGATAAAAGATCCCCGCCAGTCGCCACCTACCCCCCAGCCCCGCCACCGCCAGGGGGAGGGCAAAGGCCTCGACCGGCAGATGCCAGGCCGGATGCAGGCGGCACCAGCCCCAGAAGAGAGCGCCTCCCAGCCAGCTGCCGCTGAAGCCGACCAGCAGGGCTCCCACATCCTTCCAGTGGGGGGAGCGATGGCGTTCCAGCAGAATCCCGATCGCCACCAGAGCTGCTGTGAACAGGGCTGCGGCCATGGGCGCGGCGCGCACCCAGGGCGCCTGCACGAACACCGGCAACACCACCAGGGCTCCAGCCAGGGCCGGCAGGGGAACAGCTGGCTGCTCGGTCGCTGCAACGCATGACCCGGAGACGGAGACTCTCCGCCGGTTCAGGCTTGGATCGGCATCGACGGCAGGTGCTGGAACCCGGACCGGGATGTAACGAGAACTGACGCCGGAGGGAACCGCGACCACCGCTGCGGGGCACCGAGAAAGGCAGTCCACCATAAGGGGGGCGTTCCTGGCTGTGAGAGGGGACGACAGGTAGCGTCAGGCCTGCGGCCCTGAGCAGGCATGTCCATCCCAGCCACCACAGGCGATCTGACTCTGCTCGAAGCCTGCTGGCATGCCGTGGTGCTGGGGGTGGTCCAGGGGCTCACCGAGTTCCTGCCGATCAGCAGCACCGCTCACCTCAAGGTTGTCCCTGTGCTGCTCGGTTGGGGCGATCCCGGCGTGGCGTTCACCGCAGTGATTCAGCTGGGCAGCATCGCGGCCGTGCTCGCCTATTTCCGCGCTGACCTGGCGAACGTCCTTGCGGCGGTCAGCAGTGCCTTCCGTCAGGGCAGCTGGGGTGACCCGGATGCCCGTCTGGGAGTGGCGATCGCTCTGGGAACCCTGCCGATCGTCCTCGCCGGTCTGGCCCTCAAGAGCTTTGTCCCCGACTACGACAATTCGATCCTGCGCAGTCTGACCTCGATCGGCGTCGTTTCGATCGTGATGGCTCTTCTCCTGGCGGTGGCCGAGCTGCTCGGTTCCCGCCAGCGCAGGATGGATGCGGTCCGTCCCCGTGACGGTCTGCTGGTGGGCCTGGCCCAGGCCCTGGCGCTCGTGCCGGGGGTGTCCCGCTCGGGAAGCACCCTGACGGCCTCCCTGTTCGATGGCTGGCAGCGGGCCGCCGCCGCCCGCTTCTCGTTTCTGCTCGGGATCCCGGCGATCACGCTGGCCGGGTTGGTCGAGCTCAAGGCTGCGGTCGAGGCTCCGGCGAACGGTGGGCTGATTCCGATGCTGGTCGGTGTCCTGGCTGCAGCGGTGGTGTCCTGGCTGGCGATTGCCTGGCTGCTGCGTTTTCTGCGGAACCACAGCACCTGGGTCTTCGTCGGCTACCGGTTGCTGTTCGGCCTGCTGCTGCTGACGGTCTTCCGCCACGTCGAGGCTGGCACTCCCTGAATCCCTTCGCCGCGCCACGGGACAGACTGGTGCCTGAAGCGTCCTGAGAACGAGCTGTGTGGAACGAGCCTCAGGCAGGCATCCCGCTGGCCCCGGCTGAAGCCGCCGCTGGTGCGGCCACCCTGCCGCGGCCGGCGGTTGTGACCGGGGTCGAGCCGGATTCGATCGCCGAGGAGCTCGGGTTTCAGCCCGGCGACCGCTTGCTCAGTCTCAATGGGATCCGCCCCCGCGATCTGATCGATTTCCAGATCCTGCAGGGGGAGGAGGAGCTGGTGCTCGAGGTCGAGGACCCCGATGGCACGCAGCACACCGTCGAGCTCGAGAAGGATGCCGATGAGTCTCTGGGCCTTTCCTTCAGCGAGGCTCTGTTCGACGGCCTGCGCCAGTGCAACAACCACTGCGCCTTCTGTTTCATCGACCAGCAGCCTCCCGGGCGCCGCCGCACGCTCTATCTCAAGGATGACGACTACCGGCTGAGCTTCCTCTACGGCTCCTATCTGACGCTCACCAATCTCACCGCAGCCGACTGGCAACGGATTGAGGAGCAGCGCCTTTCTCCCCTGTTCGTGTCGGTCCACGCCACGGATCCAGAGCTCCGCAGCCGTCTGCTTGTCAATCCCCGCGGGGCCCTGCTGATGGACCAGCTCCGCTGGTTCGCGGCGCGCCGGCTCCAGATCCATGCCCAGGTGGTGGTGTGTCCCGGTCTCAACGATGGTGAGGCTCTGACACGCACGCTGCAGGATCTGGCCTCCTTTGCCGGAGGGGAATGGCCGGCGGTGCTCTCCACGGCTGTGGTGCCTGTTGGGCTCACACGCTTCCGGCCCGATGGCGATGCGCTGCGGCCGGTGGATCGGCAGACGGCGCGGCAGGTGATCGAGAGGGTGGAGCCCCTGCAGCGGCGCTTTCAGGAGGAGCTGGGGAGTCGTTTCGCCTGGCTTTCCGACGAGTGGTACCTGATTGCGGGGCTTCCCCTGCCTCCGCGAGCCAGCTACGAGGACCTGCCCCAGCAGGAGAACGGCGTCGGCAGTATCCGCGCCTTCCTGGAGGAGCTCGACCAGGCGACGCGCGATCTGCCTGAGGCGGTGGCGCAGCCGAGGCGCTGCAGCTGGGTCGTCGGACGCCTCGTGGCCGAGGCTCTGGCACCTGTGGTGGAGCGGCTCAATCGCGTCAGAGGAGTCACGCTCCGATTGCATGGCCTGCCCAGCCCCTACTGGGGACAGGATCAGGTGGTCACCGGCCTGCTCACCGGATCCGATCTGCTGGCGGGACTGGAGGGGAGGGATCTGGGCGATTGCCTGCTCCTGCCAAGGGTGATGCTGCGTCAGGGTGAGGATGTCTTCCTTGATGACCGCACCCTGGCGGAGCTGCGTCAGGCCCTGCCGGTGCCGGTGCATCTGCTCGGGGGTGCGGACGATCTGGTGGCCCTCTGTCTCGGAACCTGACGGGGGGGTGCCTAAGCTCGGCACCGTTTATCCAGCCTTTCCTGTGGTCCGTCACCATCTTCTGCTCGCGGCACTGATGGTGTCCCCGGTCACGGGGGGCTCTCTGCCCGGTTCAGCTCAGACCAGCCCGACGGCTGCGTCGAGTCAGGAGGCACCCGCGACCACCACCGTTGCCGAGGCGAGCGCCCCCGGCGCCGCCCTGCCTTCGGCCGCTTCCGCTCCGGCGGCGACGGATCCACCCGGGTCGGCTCCTTCATCGGCTGCGGCGACGCAGGATCCGGCCCCACAGAACCTGCAGCTGGCTCCGGCCCTGAAAGGCGATCGGCCCCGGTCAAATGCGACGGTGCTCCCGCCTGCCGCCACCGTGCTTCCTCCGGACCTGAAGAACCTTGGAGCTCCCGCGCCGCTGGCCCTGCCCGATCAGCCGTCGCAGGTTCGCATCCGTGAGTTGCGGCCCCTCAGCCTGACCGACGTCGAGACGCTGGCGGAGGTCAACAACCCCAACCTCAAGGCGTTGGCCACCCAGGTCGAGCAGGCCGCCTCCGCGCTGAAGGCGGAGATCTCGCTCTGGTACCCCCAGCTCAATCTCAACGCCTCACCCTTTCCCACCTATACCGGCGGGCAGCAGTTCAGTACCGGGCTCACCGGGACAGGTCAGCAGCAAGGCCTCACTCTTTCCAACATCTGGCGGATGCAGGCTGCACTGCAGGCGAGCTGGGCGTTGATCAATCCGGCCCGCAATCCGCGCATCGCGGCTGCGCGAGACAACTACGAGAAGGCCAAGAATCAGTATCTGATCGGTCTGCGTGACCTGCGTCTCCAGGCCGCGACCCGCTACTTCGAGCTGCAGGAGGCGGATGAGCAGGTGCGGATCGGCCAGGAATCGGTCCGCTCCTCCCAGGTGAGCCTGCGTGATGCCCGGGCGCGCTTCCAGGCCGGTGTCGCGACCAAGCTGGAGGTTCTTCAGGCCGAAACCCAGCTGGCTCGAGACCAGCAGCTGCTCACCACCGCTCTGCTTGGGCGCAATTCCACAGGCCGACCAGGTCAGGCGGCCGCTCGTCGCAATCTCGCCGCACTGTTGGCGCTGCCGCAGGACGTCACCCCCACGGCCAAGGATCCTTCGCGGGTGATCGGGGTCTGGCTGCCTTCGCTTCAGGAGAGCATCGTGGCGGCCTACACCTTCCGCGAAGAGCTCGACCAGGCGCTGCTGGACATCTCCAGGGCCAACAGCAATGCCAATGCTGAGTTGGCTCAGGTTCAGCCGTTTCTCAATATCGTCAATACGCTCACAGCCGGACGTTCCAATGGATATGAATTCGTCAATACGCCGATCCCCAACGAAGAGGGTTGGAACGTTGACAATAGTGTCGGCCTGAACATCAGTTGGAACCTCTTCGATGGCGGTCGTGCCCGCGCCCTCTACCGTCAGCAGAAACAGGCCGCTCAGGAAAATCGTTATCGCTTCGCAGATCGCCGCGACACAATTCGTCAGGAGGTGGAAGAAAGCTTCTACCTGCTCGATCAGAACAACCGCAATATCAGCACCACCTCCCGTGAGGTGATTTCGGCGCGGGAGTCCCTTCGTCTTGCACGCCTGCGCTTCCAGGCCGGCGTCACCACCCAACGGGAGGTGGTCGACACCCAGCGAGATCTCACCCAGGCCGAAGTGCGCTATACCTCAGCGATTGCCGATTACAACCGCAACCTCGCTCTCCTGCGCCGACGGACTGGCCTTGACCAGATCGGTCTGTGCCCTGTGGTGAACCTGCCGTCCACCAAGCCGGTGATCCCAGGGGTGACCGATGTCCCTGTGGAGCCTCAGCCCCTGGTCCCCGCCTGTCAGGCGAAGTTCCGCCCCGGTGCGGCGTCCGATCAGCTCTCCGCTCCGCTCACGGCTCCAGTCAGTCCCTGATCCCCTTGGCCCGCCCCGCCCGACCCGGTCTTTCGATTCCCGCGACCCTGCGTCTGGGCCTGTTCCAGGGATGCCTTGGATGCCTGGCCGTCATCTTCTCGGGGCTGCTCAACCGGGTGATGCTCAGCGAGCTCGGATTCCCAGGCCTGCTCGTGGGAGGCGCTCTGGCCTTTGAGCAGTTCGTTGCTCCATCACGGGTGCTGTTCGGGCAGATCTCCGATGCGCACCCGCTCTGGGGCCGGCGGCGGGTGCCGTACGTCCTGCTCGGGACCGCTGCCTTCTGTCTCCTGGCGGTGCTGTCGGTGCCGCTCACCTTTCGTCTGGGAAGGCTTTTCTCGGCAGGCAGCCAGCCTGAGCTGGCCCTCGGCATCGCTGGCCTCTGCGGTCTGTATGCGCTGTACGGCCTGGGTGTGTCACTGGCAGCCACCCCCTATCTGGCGCTGGTGATCGACCGCACCGAGGAGCAGGAGAGATCCAGGGCGGTGGGCATCATCTGGTGCATGCTCACCGTGGGAATCGTCATCGGAGCGATCGCCATCAGCCTCAGCCTGGGTTCTCTCGATGGCGTCACCGATCCTGCTCTGCTGGAGCCGGTGCTTCTGCGCTTCATGATCGTGGTCGCCGTGGTGGTCTGGAGCCTGACCCTGGTGGCGCTCTGGGGCATGGAGCCTGCTCGGCTCGACCGTGATCCGAGCGGTGACGAGCCACGCGACGACAGCGTCACCCTCCCTCAGGCCTGGGCTCTGATCACTTCCAGCCGCCAGGTCCTGGTGTTCTTCCTGTTTCTGGTGCTGTTCACGCTCGGTCTCTTCCTGCAGGACCCGGTCCTCGAGAGTTACGGCGCTCAGGTGTTCGCCATGACGATCCGCGACACCACCCAGCTGAATGCCTTCTGGGGGATGGGCACGTTGCTGGGGCTGCTCATGGCGGGACTCTGGATCGTGCCGAGGCTTGGGAAGCTGGCCACGGCCCGTCTCGGGTGCCAGCTCATCGTCGCTTCGTTGGTCCTGCTTCTCCTGTGTGGGCTGCAGCCCAGCGTTCCGCTGCTCAAGCTCGTACTGCTGTTGTTCGGCCTTTCGGCTGGCATTGCTACCAACAGTGCCCTCTGTCTGATGCTGGATTTGACACTGCCTCAGGCTACAGGCACCTTCGTCGGAGTCTGGGGGCTGGCCCAGGCCCTTTCCCGGGCGATGGGCAAGCTGATCGGAGGCGGTCTGTATGACCTCGGCCGACTCCTGCCGCTCGGCAGCGGTCCCTATCCGCCGTTTGCGCTGGTCCTCGGCGTCGAGGCCCTCGTGGCCCTGGCGGCCCTGCTGGCTCTCGAGCGTGTGAACGTGCGTCAGTTCAGAGAGGATACGGATCTGGGTCTGCGAAGGATCCTCGCCATGGAACTGGAATGAACCTCCCGGCCTCCGTCCTGGATCCCCGTCTCGATGCCCTGATCGACAGGGTCGCGGAACGCCAGAGAGCCGATTTCGGGCACATGGCCTCGGACGTGAAACCGGATGGTTCCCTGATCACCGCCTGTGATCGGTGGAGTGACGCCGAGCTGGTGCATGGGCTGGCCGAGCTTTTCCCAGGAGAGGGAGTCCTCAGCGAGGAGGGCCGTCAGCAGGTGCCGACCACCGAGGCCTACTGGGTGGTGGACCCCCTCGATGGCACCACCAACTTTGCCGCTGGCATCCCTTATTGGGCCATCTCGATCGCCCGTTATCAACGGGGCTTGCCGGTGCTGGCTGTTCTTGATGTGCCGCCACTGCGTCAGCGGATCGTTGCCATTCACGGCCAGGGTGCGTGGCGCAATGGCAAGCCCCTGATGTCCCCAGCCAGTCAGACGAGGCTGAAGGGCACCAGTTGCGCCTCTCTCTGCAGTCGCTCGATCCGGGTGTTGCAGGCCCTGCCGGAACGGCGCTTCCCAGGCAAGATCCGACTCCTCGGTGTGGCCAGCCTGAATCTGGTGAGCGTCGCCCTCGGACAGACCGTGGCTGCTCTGGAGGCCACGCCGAAGATCTGGGATCTGGCAGCAGCATGGCTGGTGTTGCGGGAACTGGGGTGTCCTCTGGTCTGGCTGCAGCAGGCCCCCGAGGCCATCGCCCCAGGTGTGGACCTGTCGAACACCCCGTTCCCGGTCCTGGTTGCCCGTAACCAGGAGACTCTGGAGCGGTTCCTACCCTGGGCTCAAGCCCTGCAGCTGCAGGAAGAACACTGATCTTCCTGAAACCCCCCTTGGCCCTTATGCGAGGAGGGTGCTAAGGTTTTGGACTGCGCGGCCGAGGCGAGAGCCCTGGAAGCGCGGACCGACAACCGAGGAGGCGAGAGCCGCCGATGTTGTAGGTTTCTGAGGTCGTCGCGAGACGACGAGCCCGCGAGGTTCCGAGAGGGACCGAAAGCGGGAGCACCTGGACAAGTAAAGAGTTTAGGAACTGACGCTTTCACTGCGTCGTCCCTGAAGGAAGCAACTGCAGGTGACTGTAGAAGCGATTCCGAAAGCCTCGCGTATCAGTCGATACCGGGTGGAGGGAAGGAGGCGAGAGCCGGCCGGAGGGAGACGATGAACGAGCAGTGAAGGTGTGAGGTCCCGTCAAAGAACAACGCTGAAGCATCGCGATGTTGGATGGCCTGAGGTTCTCACGACCGAGGGCTGTCGAAAGTGACGAGCGATGGGACGGCAAACCGGATCTGAGATCCTGGAAAGCTATGGAGATTGTATCAAGATAGCACTCTCGAAACCTTTGTGTCAGCGAAGGGGCAACAACTGAAGGCTGATTGAGAGATCAGTGATTTGGGTGATTGCAAATCAGTCTGAGGACCAATTGTGCTTGTGCAAGCAAGTGTGAGTGGATTCAAGAGGGATTGATCTACAACGGAGAGTTTGATCCTGGCTCAGGATGAACGCTGGCGGCGTGCTTAACACATGCAAGTCGAACGCACCTTCGGGTGAGTGGCGGACGGGTGAGTAACGCGTGGGAACCTGCCCTCAGGAGGGGGATAACGGCTGGAAACGGCCGCTAATACCCCATATGCCGAGAGGTGAAATGAAATTCGCCTGAGGATGGGCCCGCGTCTGATTAGCTAGTTGGTGGGGTAAAGGCCTACCAAGGCGACGATCAGTAGCTGGTCTGAGAGGATGATCAGCCACACTGGGACTGAGACACGGCCCAGACTCCTACGGGAGGCAGCAGTGGGGAATTTTCCGCAATGGGCGAAAGCCTGACGGAGCAACGCCGCGTGAGGGATGAAGGCCTCTGGGCTGTAAACCTCTTTTCTCAAGGAAGAAGAACTGACGGTACTTGAGGAATAAGCCACGGCTAATTCCGTGCCAGCAGCCGCGGTAATACGGGAGTGGCAAGCGTTATCCGGAATTATTGGGCGTAAAGCGTCCGCAGGTGGCCCTGTAAGTCTGTCGTTAAAGCGTGGAGCTTAACTCCATTTAAGCGATGGAAACTACAGGGCTAGAGTGTGGTAGGGGCAGAGGGAATTCCCGGTGTAGCGGTGAAATGCGTAGATATCGGGAAGAACACCAGTGGCGAAGGCGCTCTGCTGGGCCATCACTGACACTCATGGACGAAAGCCAGGGGAGCGAAAGGGATTAGATACCCCTGTAGTCCTGGCCGTAAACGATGAACACTAGGTGTCGGGGGAATCGACCCCCTCGGTGTCGTAGCCAACGCGTTAAGTGTTCCGCCTGGGGAGTACGCACGCAAGTGTGAAACTCAAAGGAATTGACGGGGGCCCGCACAAGCGGTGGAGTATGTGGTTTAATTCGATGCAACGCGAAGAACCTTACCAGGGTTTGACATCCTGCGAATCCCTTGGAAACGAGGGAGTGCCTTCGGGAGCGCAGAGACAGGTGGTGCATGGCTGTCGTCAGCTCGTGTCGTGAGATGTTGGGTTAAGTCCCGCAACGAGCGCAACCCACGTCGTTAGTTGCCAGCATTCAGTTGGGCACTCTAGCGAGACCGCCGGTGATAAACCGGAGGAAGGTGTGGATGACGTCAAGTCATCATGCCCCTTACATCCTGGGCTACACACGTACTACAATGCTACGGACAAAGGGCAGCAAGCTCGCGAGAGTTAGCAAATCCCATAAACCGTGGCTCAGTTCAGATCGTAGGCTGCAACTCGCCTACGTGAAGGAGGAATCGCTAGTAATCGCAGGTCAGCATACTGCGGTGAATACGTTCCCGGGCCTTGTACACACCGCCCGTCACACCATGGAAGTTGGCCACGCCCGAAGTCGTTACTCCAACCCTTGTGGAGGAGGACGCCGAAGGTGGGGCTGATGACTGGGGTGAAGTCGTAACAAGGTAGCCGTACCGGAAGGTGCGGCTGGATCACCTCCTAACAGGGAGACAAACCAGACATTGCTGTTGGATCCATTCTGTGATCCGGCCGATGTCCTGTCATCTCGAAGGTCGATCGGTACCTCAAGCCAGGTTGCCATGATGAGAAGGAGACTTCTGATCGATGGTGATGGTGGTTTCAGTTCCTGAACTCTGTCTAGGTCACCCCACAAGGGTAAGTACTCCTGGGCCATTAGCTCAGGTGGTTAGAGCGCACCCCTGATAAGGGTGAGGTCCCTGGTTCAAGTCCAGGATGGCCCATTCACCGCCTGCTGAGCAGGCAGGACTTGACTGCTGGGGGTTTAGCTCAGTTGGTAGAGCGCCTGCTTTGCAAGCAGGATGTCAGCGGTTCGAGTCCGCTAACCTCCATCCAACGAGGAATCTCGAGTAGCGAAGGAAGGAGTCGCTGCGGTGGTGACCGAACTGCTGAACGCATGTTGCCTCAACAGAGGTGAGGATGCGGAAAGGAATCTAGCCTCCAGGCATTCTGAACGATCAGCTGCCTGGAAGCTGGATTCAGGCTTCTTGAAGGAGAAGCGATGAATTCAGCAAGAACCTTGACAACTGCATAGGTGAGTTTGGAAAGAAAGCATCTCATGGATGCCCAGCGCGAGCTGGGATTCTATGGAGTTTAAGAGCTGAGACTTTCCAATGTTCTTCCAAGCCTGCCGAGGGTAAGGGAGTTTGATCCTGGACGTCAGGAGGAGAGTGGATTGTGCTGCGAAAGCAGGATGGTCAGCTCAAACCTTGACGCTGGGAGAAGGGGCCTCAACAGCCCTATGGCATTGGAAAGATTTTATAGGTCAAGCTACAAAGGGCTCACGGTGGATACCTTGGCACACAGAGGCGATGAAGGACGTGGTTACCTGCGATAAGTCTCGGGGAGCTGGAAACACGCTTTGATCCGGGAATTTCCGAATGGGGCAACCCCTAGAACGGCCGCCTGAATCCATAGGGCGGTGCGAGCCAACCCAGCGAACTGAAACATCTTAGTAGCTGGAGGAAAGGAAAGTAAAAACGACTCCCTCAGTAGCGGCGAGCGAACGGGGAAGAGCCTAAACCGATGGGTTCGCCCATCGGGGTTGTGGGACAGCGTTGTGGTACCAGTGCCGTTAGGAGAAGCGCTTGAAAGGCGCGCCATAGAGGGTGAAAGCCCCGTATCTGAAAACGAATCTGGCCTAGCTGTATCCCGAGTAGCACGGAGCACGTGAAATTCCGTGTGAATCCGCGAGGACCACCTCGTAAGGCTAAGTACTCCTGTGTGACCGATAGCGCAACAGTACCGCGAGGGAAAGGTGAAAAGAACCCCGGGAGGGGAGTGAAATAGAACATGAAACCGTGAGCTTACAAGCAGTGGGAGCCCGACTGATCGGGTGACCGCGTGCCTGTTGAAGAATGAGCCGGCGACTTATAGGCACTGGCAGGTTAAACCGGAAATGGTGGAGCCATAGCGAAAGCGAGTCTGAATAGGGCGATCGTCAGTGTTTATAGACCCGAACCCGGGTGATCTAACCATGGCCAGGATGAAGCTTGGGTGATACCAAGTGGAGGTCCGAACCGACTGATGTTGAAAAATCAGCGGATGAGCTGTGGTTAGGGGTGAAATGCCAATCGAACCCGGAGCTAGCTGGTTCTCCCCGAAATACGTTGAGGCGTAGCGTCTGGTGCTCCAATTGGGGGGTAAAGCCACCGTTTCGGTGCGGGCTGCGAGAGCGGTACCAAATCGAGACGAACTCTGAATACCCAATGTGTAGCCAGGCAGTCAGACTGTGGGGGATAAGCTCCATGGTCGAAAGGGAAACAGCCCAGACCGCCAGCTAAGGTCCCCAAATCGATGCTCAGTGATAAAGGAGGTGGGATTGCCCAGACAACCAGGAGGTTTGCCCAGAAGCAGCCATCCTCAAAGGAGTGCGTAATAGCTCACTGGTCGAGCGATCCTGCGCCGAAAATGAACGGGGCTAAGCATCGTACCGAAGCTGCGGATTTAACTTGTTAAATGGTAGGGGAGCGTTCCATGTGGGGCGAAGCGTTAGCGTAAGCGGGCGTGGACTGCATGGAAGTGAGAATGTCGGCTTGAGTAGCGAAAACATGGGTGAGAATCCCATGCCCCGAAACCCTAAGGGTTCCTCCGGCAGGCTCGTCCGCGGAGGGTTAGTCAGGACCTAAGGCGAGGCCGAAAGGCGTAGTCGATGGACAACAGGTCAACATTCCTGTACCGGTCATGTTTTGGGAAGGGGGACGGAGAAGGCTAGCCTGGCCAGAAGTTGGTTACTGGTCCAAGCGTTCGAGGCGTTGAGAGCTGGCGAAAACAGCTTGAGCTGAGGCGTGAGTGCGAGCTGCTACGGCAGCGAAGCAGGTGATGTCAAGCTTCCAAGAAAAGCCCTATACCCGTTAAGGCATGACTGCCTGTACCCGAAACCGACACAGGTGGGGTGGTAGAGAATACCGAGGGGCGCGAGGTAACTCTCTCTAAGGAACTCGGCAAAATGGCCCCGTAACTTCGGGAGAAGGGGTGCCACCGCAAGGTGGTCGCAGTGAAGAGGCCCAGGCGACTGTTTACCAAAAACACAGGTCTCCGCTAAGTCGCAAGACGATGTATGGGGGCTGACGCCTGCCCAGTGCCGGAAGGTTAAGGAAGCTGGTCAGCGCAAGCGAAGCTGGCGACTGAAGCCCCGGTGAACGGCGGCCGTAACTATAACGGTCCTAAGGTAGCGAAATTCCTTGTCGGGTAAGTTCCGACCCGCACGAAAGGCGTAACGATCTGGGCGCTGTCTCGGAGAGAGGCTCGGCGAAATAGAATTGTCTGTGAAGATGCGGACTACGTGCACCCGGACAGAAAGACCCTATGAAGCTTTACTGTAGCTTGGTATTGTGCCCGGGCTCGCAATGCGCAGGATAGGTGGGAGGCTTTGATCATCGGCTTGCGGGTCGATGTGAGCCACTGGTGAGATACCACTCTTTGCGAGCTAGGGTTCTAACAGCCACCCGTGATCCGGGGGCTGGACAGTATCAGGTGGGCAGTTTGACTGGGGCGGTCGCCTCCTAAAAGGTAACGGAGGCGCGCAAAGGTTCCCTCAGGCTGGTTGGAAATCAGCCGACGAGTGTAAAGGCAGAAGGGAGCTTGACTGTGAGACCTACAAGTCGAACAGGGACGAAAGTCGGCCTTAGTGATCCGACGGTTCTGAGTGGAAGGGCCGTCGCTCAACGGATAAAAGTTACTCTAGGGATAACAGGCTGATCTCCCCCAAGAGTTCACATCGACGGGGAGGTTTGGCACCTCGATGTCGGCTCATCGCAACCTGGGGCTGAAGTCGGTCCCAAGGGTTGGGCTGTTCGCCCATTAAAGCGGTACGCGAGCTGGGTTCAGAACGTCGTGAGACAGTTCGGTCCATATCCGGTGCATGCGCAGGAATATTGAGAGGAGTTCTCCCTAGTACGAGAGGACCGGGAGGAACGCACCTCTGGTGTACCAGTTATCGTGCCAACGGTAAACGCTGGGTAGCCATGTGCGGAGAGGATAACCGCTGAAAGCATCTAAGTGGGAAGCCCACCTCAAGATGAGTATTCCCATGGCGTTAGCCAGTAAGGTCACGGGAAGAACACCCGTTGATAGGCTCTACGTGGAAGCGCAGTAATGTGTGAAGCGGAGGAGTACTAATAGACCGAGGGCTTGACCACCACTCAACTCAAAGCTTTCTTTTCCAGGCGTGTTGTTTCTGTCAAGGCAGGGACGACCCAACCTATGCAGTTCTCAGGGCTCACCTGAGGATCAAGACTATCCTGGTGTCCATAGCGCTGTGGTCCCACTCCGATCCATCTCGAACTCGGATGTGAAACGCAGCAGCGGCGATGATAGTTGGGGGGTAGCCCCCTGCGAAAGCAGCACGATGCCAGGTAAAACCTTGATTCCAGCCTCCAGTGAAGCCATGACCGGACTGCCGTGTCATGGCGTGATGGAGGATCAATGATGGATGCAGTTACTGCACCGAGATCAGCCACCCGATGGGTGGCTTTTTTTATGGCGTGCCTCCGCTGGGTGGTGTGCGCCGGGCGCGAACTGCCGTGCTGCTGCTGCGGTGCTGGGGTCGGCCGCACGCGGCAATAGCAGAGAACGAGCGGTCGTGGGAGGCAGCTGAACACCAATGATCTGAGCCTGCACGCAAATGAATCCTCCACGGCAATGGAATCGGATCCCAGAGGTGTCTGGTTGAGCCCAGATTGGTCTCCTTTCGCGCTGCGGAATGCTGAGGCCTGCGAGGCTTGTGACGAAAGTTACTAACGGTGGTGCCTTGCGAGGCGGAGGCCCTCTGAGCCTGAAGCCGGCCTTTAAGCTGAGAATGATTCGCAATGGCAGGCGTGTCGCCTGCGATCCCATGGCCCCGTCCATCGGTTCTCTTGAGGAACAGTCGGTTCGCCGCAGTTCCATTCAGCAGGACAAGAAAAAGGGCTGTCGGCAGAAGAAATGCTCCAACTGGAAGGGCGGAAAGTGTCGCTGTGGGCGAGATTGAGCAGAGTGTTTCCTGCCCGCACGCTCAGCTTCGCCAGCGGCGTCGTCTCCACGGATGGCGCCCTGGATGGTCTGAGGAATGACTTCGGATTGCACTTCTCTGGCGTTGGATGTGTGCAATCAGCGGCCATTGGCTCCTGGGGTTGAGTACGTCCCCCTTCGACTATCGCACTCATCGGGGTCTGGCGGTCTTTGGCGATCGTTCGAGATCATCGACCCCTGCTGCGCTCAATGTCCTGTCTGCCCGGACTGATTGCACCGAACGCTTCGTGACTACTTCTGCTCTGATCATCCAGTTGAGCCGAAGGACGCATTGAGCTTGTTGCGGACGCCCCCCTCGCGCGCCTAACGGATGTGGGGCTGCAGAAGACTCAGCGCTTCAGATCGAAGCGATCCGCCTCCATCACCTTCACCCAGGCCTTCACGAAATCGCGGGCAAAGCGTGGGGCTCCATCGCTCTGGGCATACACCTCGGCGATCGCCCGCAGTTGCGAGTTGGAGCCGAACAACAGGTCCACCCTGGTGCCTGTCCAGCGCAGGGCGCCGCTGCTGCGGTCGCGTCCTTCGAACAGCTCACCGGTCTCATTGACCGGGCTCCAGCTGGTGCCCATGTCGAGCAGGTTCACGAAGAAGTCACTGCTCAGCACACCGGGCCGCTCGGTGAGCACGCCATGGCGGCTGCCGCCGCTGTTGGCGCCCAGCACACGCAGGCCGCCCACCAGCACGGTCATCTCCGGCGCGCTCAGCCCCAGCAGCTGGGCCCGGTCCACCAGCAGGTGTTCTGCCGTCACAGTCATCGGGCCCTTCTGCCAGTTGCGGAAGCCATCGGCCTGAGGCTCCATCACGGCAAAGGACGCCACATCCGTCTGCTTCTGACTGGCATCCATCCGCCCTGGCGTGAAGGGCACCTCCACGCTCTGGCCTGCGGCGGCAGCTGCCTGTTCCACGCCCACGCCACCGGCCAGCACGATCAGATCCGCCAGCGAGACCCGCATGCCATCGCCGCGCGAAGCGTTGAACGCCTGTTGGATGCCTTCAAGTACGCCCAGAACCCGCTGCAGCTGCTCGGGCTGGTTCACCGCCCAGTCCTTCTGGGGTGCCAGCCGCACCCGGGCGCCGTTGGCGCCGCCGCGCTTGTCGGAGCCGCGGAAGGTGGAGGCCGAGGCCCAGGCGGTGCTCACCAGCTCGGCCACGCTCAGGCCCGCAGTCCGCACACGGTGCTTGAGACCGGCGATGGCGGCGTCATCGACAAGGGGGTGATTCACCGCCGGAATCGGGTCCTGCCAGATCAGGTCGTCCTCAGGCACCTCCGGCCCCAGGTACAGAGTCTTCGGCCCCATGTCACGGTGGGTGAGCTTGAACCAGGCGCGAGCGAAGGCATCGGCAAAGGCCTCCGGATGCTGGTGGAAATGGCGAGAGATCGGCTCGTAGATCGGATCGAAGCGCAGCGACAGATCCGCCGTCGTCATCATCGGCGGGTGCTTGAGCCCAGGGATGTGCGCGTCGGGGATCAGGTCCTCTTCGCGGCAATCCCTGGCCTGCCACTGCCAGGCGCCGGCAGGGCTCTTGATCAGCTCCCACTCGTAGCCGAACAGCATGTCGAAGTAGCCCATGTCCCAGCGGGTGGGATGGGGTTTCCAGGCCCCTTCGATGCCGCTGGTGGTGGCGTCGGCTCCCTTGCCGCTGCCGTGGCGGTTATGCCAGCCCAGCCCCATCTCCTCCAGTGGCGCTCCTTCTGGGGGAGGGCCCACCAGATCGGCGCTGGCGGCGCCGTGGGCCTTGCCGAAGGTGTGGCCGCCGGCGGTGAGGGCCACCGTTTCTTCATCGTTCATCGCCATGCGTGCGAAGGTCTCGCGCACATCGCGGCCGGAGGCCACCGGGTCGGGTACGCCATTGGGCCCCTCGGGGTTCACGTAGATCAGGCCCATCTGCACGGCGGCCAGCGGGTTCTCCAGCTGCCGCTCGCCGCTGTAGCGCTCATCGCCCAGCCAGGTTGTTTCGTTACCCCAGTAGATGTCCTCCTCGGGCTGCCAGATATCGGCGCGACCGCCGCCGAAGCCGAAGGTGCGCAGCCCCATCGATTCGAGCGCGCAGTTGCCGGCCAGGATCATCAGGTCGGCCCAGGAGATCTGGTTGCCGTACTTCTGTTTGATCGGCCACAGCAGACGGCGGGCCTTGTCGAGGTTGCCGTTGTCGGGCCAGCTGTTGATCGGGGCGAAGCGCTGGTTGCCGGTGCCGGCGCCCCCCCCGGCCATCGGCGGTGCGGTATGTGCCGGCGCTGTGCCAGGCCATGCGGATGAACAGACCGCCGTAGTGGCCCCAGTCGGCCGGCCACCACTCCTGGGAGTCGGTCATCAGGGCGATCAGGTCGCTCTTGAGGGCCTGATAATCGAGCTGGCGGAATGCTTCGGCGTAGTCGAACCCAGAGCCCAGCGGGTTGGAAGCAGGACTGTGCTGGTGAAGGATGCCCAGGTTCACCTGCTGGGGCCACCAGTCGCGGGGAGACGGCCCCCTCCCCGCCACCGCCATCGGCGCGGCGCCGTGGTTGAAGGGGCACTTGCCGAGTTCGGTCATGACGGGCCGTGGGTGGCGGGTCCAGGCTTGACCGTAGGCAGACCGAACAGCAGGGCTGTCACGGCCTCACAGACCTTCGCAGATCAGATTGTGGAGGGCGCGACAGGCTTCTGAGGTCCTTCGCAATCGTCAGGGGGCCTGCCTGTTCCGGGGCGAGGCCGAGGATGTGTTGTTCGCGATCGGTTCCCAGGACCGGGATCGCGTGCTCAGCTGAGCTGCCGGGTCACCTTGACCGTCGAACCCGTGGCGTAGCGGGCCAGCCGCTGGCGCAGACGTTGTTCCTCCTCGTCCGTGCGGGTGCAGGCGAAGCCATAGCGGGCTCGTACCCGCTCCGAGGCCTCCCGCAGGGCCTGGACGCCGCGCTGTTCGAGATCCGCGACGCTCAGAGCGTCACCGGGCCGCAGGTACTCGAGCACCACCGTGGAGGGGGAATAGAACTCGCTGGTGTCACCATCGGGCCACTCCAGCTGCAGGCGCACTTCCGGCATCGTTCAGGTCCCTGGAGCGTTCGGCTGCGACTGTGGCCGTGATGGCCCGCTCGGGCTGTCACAGGCAAGACAGCGCCGGCGAGGGCAACTGGCCCAGATACCGAATGCAGAGTGCCCCGGTGAGGAGCTGATCATGCCGTCTCTGCCGGGTCGCCTGGCTCCTGGTGGAGCGGCCCGAAGCCCGTCAGTCCCTCGCCGCCACTCCAGAGCGTGACCGCTTCTGCGCCGCGTTGCAGCACCAGCGCCGGATCGCCCCCGGCGAAGCACCCGATCGGTGCGGCCAGCAGTGCGGGATCGCGCGCCAGGACGTCGACCAGTCGGCTCTGCAGCTCCGGTCGCACCGCCAGCAGGAAGCCGAAGCTGGGGAAGCAGCGGAGCCAGGCCTCCTCCGTCACCCCGTCCGGCCGCGGAATGGCCTCCAGATCGAGACTGAGCCGCAGGTCGGCCGCCTCGGCGAACATCACCGCCGTCCCCACCAGGCCGCCCATGCTGATGTCCTTGGCGGCATGCACCAGACCCTCCGCCGCAAGCCGGGGCAGCAGGGCCAGCTGGGCCCTCAGTTGCGCAGGATCCGCCTGGGTGGCCGCATCCCAGAACGGGTAGTGGCGGTGGAAGGCGCCTCTCTGGTTCACCACCATCCAGAGCTGATCTCCCGCGGTCGCGGATCGGGCCGACAGCACCGGCCCCTCGGTCGTGCCGAGCACCGCCACCGACAGGGCGTCGTAGGGGCTGTGCAGATTGCTGTGCCCGCCGACCATCGGGATCGCGAAGCGCCCGCAGGCGAAGCGCATCCCCGCCAGCAGCGCCTCGCTGCGCTGGGGATCCCTGCACCAGAGGCTGTTCACCAGGGCCAGTGGCCGGCCGCCCATGGCGGCGATGTCGCTGAGGTTCACCAGCACGCCGCTCCAGCCGGCGAACCAGGGGTCCTCCTCCACCAGGCCGGGATGCATGCCCTCGCAGGCCAGCAGCAGGCGCCCGCTCTGGGCGGGCAGCAGCGCCGCGTCATCCCCCAGGGCTGCCGCCGGACCCAGCTCCGGGAAGGGTTGATGGGCGAAGGTGGCCGCCGCCGGCTGGATATCGCGCTTGGCGGCGAGTCCCGCCTCGGCCGCAAGGCGCGCTGCCAGAACGGCCAGTTGCCCGGCTACCGGGTCGCCACCCGGGATGGCATTCCCTACGCCTGCCGTGGCCTGGGATGGGGCCGCCGTGGCGGGCTGCACTGGCCCCCGGGCCGCCGGTCGCCCGCTCATGCCGCGAGCCTGCTGCCGGGCGGTGTCGCCAGCAGTGCTGCCGGGCGCGGTTCGCGCGAGGGCCGGTAATAGGCCAGGTCGGCCTGCATCAGGTGATGGCGGATGCCGCGGATCTCCAGCTCTTCGAGCGACTGCCAGTGCAGCCGCTGGAAGAAGCGCACGTTCTGAATCTGCACCGTCGCCAGGAAGCGGTCGCAGCCCCAGCCATGGGCGGTGGTGACCGCCTTCCAGATCAGGCCCTTGCCGATCTGGTTGTGGCGCCGGAAGTCCCGGTGCACCCCCAGGCGACCGCCGTACCAGAGGCGTGGCTCGCTCTCAAGGATGCGCACCACTCCCACCACCTGCCCTCCCATGCCCCGCGACGGGTCGTGGTTCACCGCGGCGATCGGGTAGGCCCGCTCGTCGAGCGCATCGCGGTCGCTCTGCTCGAACAGGTGCTGCTCCTCGCAGAAGATCGCGCTGCGCAGGTCCCAGTAGCTGGGAATCAGCGGGCTGCGCCGCCGCAGCAGGTGGAACGAGAAGCTCGGCGAACTGGCGGTGGGCGAAAGCTGAAAGTCGTCGGCATCGACAGCGATGCCCCAGCGCACCGAGGGGGTGAAACTCGCCGGGGCCGTGCTGAGGCTGCCGCTGGCGGCCTCGCTGGCTGGATCCAGGAAGACCATCGGGGTATCTAGAGCGGGGTGGCAGTGGAGAGTGAATGGGCAGGGGACAGGTGGGACCCGGGCCTACGGGCGGCTGCGGCGACCCTCATGGCGCCTTCTCGAACAGCGACAGGGCCGAGCAGGCGCCGCACTTGGCGCAGCCGGCGCTCATCTGATCGCTGCGGAGATCGGAGACGCGCAGCCGTGCCGCCACCGCCGCATAGATCTCCACCATGAAGTCGGTGGTGGGGGCCGGATGGCCCTCCAGCGGCGTGCCGGCGATCGGCACGAAGGGCACCACAAACGGGTAGACGCCCAGCTCGATCAGCCGTTCGCTGCAGGTGATCAGGGAGTCGGCGCTGTCCCCCAGGCCGGCCAGCAGGTAGGTGCTCACCTGGCCGCGTCCGAACACCGCCACGGCCTGCTCAAAGGCCTCGAAGTACCGCTCCAGGGGCAGCTCGGACTTGCCGGGCAGGATGCGGCGGCGCACCTCGGGCTCCACCACCTCCAGGTGCATCCCCAGGCTGTCGACGCCGGATTCCTTCATGTGGGCATACCACTGCGGATCCTCCGGCGGTTCGCACTGGGCCTGGATCGGGATCGCCACGCGCCGCTTCACGGCCGCGGCGGTCTCGGCCATCAGCCGTGCGCCGCGGTCGTCGCTGTTGGGGGTGCCGGTGGTCATCACCAGCTGGCGAATGCCATCGAGGCGCACCGCCGCTTCGGCCACTTCGGCCACCTGCTCGGGGGTCTTGCGCACCACGGTGCGGCCGTCCTCGAGAGACTGCTCGATGGCGCAGAACTGGCATGAGTCGCGCCGGTCCCGGAAGCGGATGCACGTCTGCAGCAGGGTGGTGGCCAGCACATCGCGGCCATGCAGCAGGGCGATCGAGCGGTAGGGGATGCCGTCGTCGGTGCGGAGGCCGTAGAAGCGAGGCTCCGGCGGTGCGCTGAGGCCGTTCAGCCGTTCGCCGCCGCGCTCCTCAAGGGCCACGCCGCCGCCGGCCTCGGCTGCCAGGCGGTAGGGCGACTCCTGGGCGGTGGCGTTGTAGACGGGCACCATCACCGTGGTGTCGCCGAAGGTCAGAGCGCGGTGGTCGGAGGGGCCGGCACCACCGCGGCGGCCGCTGTTGCCTGCGATCGGGGCGCCCGCGAGGGCCGGATCCACCACGCCGCGCACCTGCAGTTCGGTCACGAGGCGGCCGAGCTCAGACATGACTCACCTCCCCTGCCGGGGCCGGGGTCGCGATATCCGGCAGGCGGGCCGCAGCCTCGGGATGGCCCAGGGGTGGAGCGCCCATCGCGCTCACCTGGGCGGCCGGTTCGGCGTTGAGGCGCAGGCCCAGAAGATCGGGGCGGCTGTAGTGGCCGACGCTGTCCATCATGCGTTTGCGTTTGGTGATCAGGGAGCGGTCCAGTTCGGCGATCGCCAGCCCCTCCCCCTCCGGCAGCGGCCCGGCCAGGTAGCGGCCCTCGGGGCTGATCACGGCCGTGTGGCAGCCGCCCTGGAAGGCGGCATGGAGAGAGGCATCCGGTGTGATCGCGGCGTGATCGTCGGGGTGAAGCCAGGCGGTGGAGCAGATCACGAAGCAGCCGGCCTCGAGGGCGTGGTGGCGCATCGTCACCGCCGTCTGTTCGCTGAAGATCGGCCCCACCAGGGAGCCCGGGAACTGGGCGCAGTGGAGTTCCTCCCCCTGGGTCATCAGCGCGAAGCGCGCCAGGGGGTTGTAGTGCTCCCAGCAGGCGAGGGCCCCGATCCTGCCGATGGATGTGGGCACCACCTGGAGGCCCGCCCCGTCGCCCTGGCCCCACACCATCCGCTCGTGATAGGTGGGCGTGATCTTGCGGCGTTTGAGCACGATCGTGCCGTTGGCGTCGATCAGCAGCTGGGTGTTGTAGAGGCTGCCGCCGTCGCGTTCGTTGATGCCGAGCAGAACATGCATGCCGTGCTGGCGGGCGGCGGCTGCGATCGTGTCGATGGCGGGACCGGGAACGGTCACTGCCTGCTCGTAGAGGGCCAGGTGGGAGCGGCCCATGCGCACGGGCGGCTCGACGAAGGAGAAATAGGGGTAGTAGGGCAGAAACGTCTCCGGAAAGACGATCAACTCGACCCCGGAGGCGGCTGCCTCCGCCATGGCGGCGAGCACCCGCGCCACGGAGCCCTCCAGAGAAAACAGAACCGGCCGGATCTGGGCCGCGGCGACGGTGATGGTGCTGGCCATGGCAGAACAGTCAGCGCAGGTGATCAGTGATGACGATCAAGGCGAAGGGGTCAGAGGGTCCAGGTATCGAGAATGAAGGCCCCTTCCTTGCGGTGCATCAGCACCAGATCGAGAACATCAAGCGGGTTGATCGGCCGGATGCCGGGCATCAGGGCCGCTTCACCATGGCCGTAGAGGGCCTGGAGGGCGAAGCGGCAGGCGTACACCTTGCCGCCCTGATCCATGAACTTCTGCAGGCGGGCGTTGAAATTGAGATGGCCGTCGAAGGCGGCATCGCCCAGCTTCGGAAAACCGCGCTGCACGCCGAGGGTGACGCCGGGTCCGTAGAGCAGGATCGAGGTCTCGAAGCCCTTGTTGATCAGGCGGCTGCCCTGCAGCAGATTCACCAGTCCGATCGAACCTTCGAAGGCGACGGTGTGAAAGGTGATCAGCGCCTTTTCGCCGGGTTCTGCTTTGACATCGGGAAAAACCTTTTCCTCATAGTCAACGAGAAAATCGCCCGGCTGGTTGGCGGGGCGGGTGACGGCAGGCATGAGGACTAGGGCGTCGAAATGGCGTGTGAAGCTTTGCTGCTGGGTCGTCGTTTGATTTGTCGCCGATGCGACCGAATCGCGGGTGGGTGGTCCGTGAGTCGCCGCAAAAACGGTCGAACTCGTTGTCGGTGTCAACGGCTACAGAGGCAGAAGGTTGTTGCCCGCATGATCGTTGATCAGGTCCATTTCCTGAATCCGTACCCGGCGCATTCAGCCCTGTTGGGCATCACTGGCGTCCTCGCCTTGCGGATGCCCTCAGGCGTCGCGGTTCCTTCCATCGGCTGAGTCTTCCTCGCATCCGTCCCGCTCAGGCAGGGCGTGGCTCAGCCGGTTGCCCGGGGTCTCCCGTGTCAGGCCGTTGGCCCGTCTGGCTCTGCCTCTCCCGTTCGTCCCTCTCCCCCGGTTGTCTGCCGTGTCCAGTCGCTTCAGCCCCAGTTCACGCCGATCCGTCGTGGTGGTCGGCGCCGGTCAGGCCGGCCTCTCGGTGGCTCAGGCCCTGCAGCAGCGCGGCATCCGGCCGCTCCTGCTCGAGAAACACCGCATCGGCTACGCCTGGGATCAGCAGCGCTGGGATTCCTTCTGTCTGGTGACGCCCAACTGGCAGTGCCGGCTGCCGGGCTTCCCCTACGACGGCTCCGATCCGCATGGCTTCATGGGCAAGCAGGAGATCGTGGCCTATCTGCAGCGCTTCGCCGCGCACGTCGGCGCTGAGGTGCGTGAGGGGGTGAGTGTCGATCGGCTGGTGCAGAACGGCTCGGCCTACCGCCTGGGCACCAGCGAAGGCGAGATCGAGGCTGACCACGTGGTGGTGGCCACCGGCGGTTATCACCGGCCGCGCCGCCATCCCCAGGCACCGCGCCTGCCGGCCGGTGTTCTGCAGCTGGACGCCCGCGACTATCGCAGTGCCGCTGCGTTACCGCCAGGTCCGGTGCTGGTGGTCGGCAGCGGCCAGTCGGGCTGCCAGATCGCTGAAGACCTGTTCCTCGAGGGCCGCGAGGTGCATCTCAGCGTCGGTTCCGCCCCCCGTTCCCCCCGCCGCTACCGCGGCCGCGACGTGGTCGACTGGCTCGATCGCATGGGCTACTACGCCATGCCGATCAGCGAACACAGCGACCCCAGGGCTGTGCGTGCCAAGACCAACCACTACCTCACCGGCCGCGACGGGGGACGGGAGATCGACCTGCGCGCCCGGGCCTGCGAGGGCATGCGGCTGCACGGCCGCCTGCTGGCGATCGGTCCGGGCCACATCGCCTTCGAGAACAACCTGGCCGCCAACCTCGATCAGGCCGATGCGGTGTATTGCCGCATCCGCAGCAGCATCGACAGCTGGATTCAGCAGCAGGGCATCGCAGCGCCCAGCGAGGCGCCTTACTCCCCCTGCTGGGAGCCGCCCCCCGGCGACGATCCGGGGCTGGATCTGTCCGCCACGCCCCTGGCGGCGGTGATCTGGTGCACGGGCTATCGCTCCGACTTCCGCTGGATCGACGTGCCGGTGTTCGACGGGTCGGGTCAGCCGGTCCATGAGCGCGGTGTCACCCAGAGTCCCGGTCTCTATTTCCTTGGCCTGCCCTGGCTGCATACCTGGGGATCGGGGCGTTTCTGCGGCGTGGCCGACGACGCCGAGCATCTGGCGGCTTTGATCAGCCTGCGGGTGGCCCGTCGTGACGCCAGCCAGGAGCGGCTGGAGTGCACGGCGCTGCTCGGCTCCTGACCGGGACGGCTTCCCGGTTGTGATCGCTGGGCTGAGCGGCCGGCCCGATCCGCCGTGTGCAGCGCCAGGAAACCCGCGCCTCCCTGGTCCGCTTGGCGCCTTGGCGTCAGGGGCGAAAGGCAGCCGCCACCTGGCAGACCTCATGCCTGCCGTGGCTGCCCTGGCCGCCAGCGGGTCGGGCATGCTGACGCGCAGATCTCCCCGACCCGGATGGCCTCTGGCAGTGCGCCCCTCCCCCTGGTGATTGCCAGCGGCAATGCCGGCAAGATCCGCGAATTCGCCGCTCTGCTGGCGGAGCTCCCCCTCGAGATCCGCAGCCAGCCTGAGGGGCTGGAGGTGGAGGAGACAGGCACCTCCTTCGCCGAGAATGCACGCCTCAAGGCCACGGCCGTGGCTCGCGCCAGCGGCTGCTGGGCCCTGGCGGATGACTCGGGACTGAGCGTCACGGCCCTGGAGGGGGCCCCCGGCGTGCAGTCGGCCCGCTACGCGGACAGCGACACGGCGCGGATCGCGCGCCTGCTGCGGGAACTGGCCGCAGCCGATGGTCGCCGTGCCAGCGCTGGTCTGCCGCCCGACCGCACCGCCCACTTCACCGCCGCCCTGGCGGTGGCCGATCCCAGCGGCAGGATCCGCCTGGAGGTGGAGGGCACTTGCCCCGGCGAGATCCTGGAGGCCCCCCGCGGGGAGGGCGGCTTCGGCTACGACCCGGTGTTCTTCGTGCCGGAACTGGGCCTGAGCTTCGCCGAGATGGACAAGGCCACCAAGGCCTCCATCGGTCACCGCGGCCGTGCCTTCGCCTTGCTCGAGCCGCGGCTGCGGCAGCTCCTGGAGGGCGAGGCCGCGATGGCGGCGATCTGAAGGTCTTGCCCTGAACGCAGGCTCGGTGGCTAGAGCCGGGAGGCCGTGGATTCTGGCGATGCTCCAATGCAGGGGTGCTTGCCTTCCCAAAAAAAAGCGCCCCCGAGGGGGCGCTTGCTGACAACCGGCAGGGTTGTGCGTTGACTGTGATCCCGGGTTGGGATCAGTAGTCGAAGTCGCCACCCATGCCGCCGCCACCGGCGGGAGCGGCTTCCTTCTTCTCGGGCAGATCGGCCACGATGCACTCGGTGGTGAGCACCATGCCGGCGATCGAGGCGGCGTTCTGCAGGCCGGAGCGGGTCACCTTGGCGGGATCGACGATGCCGGCGGCCAGCATGTCGACGTACTCGCCGGTGGCGGCGTTGTAGCCCTCGTTGAAGGGCTTGCCCTTGACGTGCTCGGCCACGACGGCGCCGTTGGCGCCGGCATTCTCAGCGATGCGCTTGAGGGGAGCGGTGAGGGCGGAGGCCACGATCTGGGCGCCGATCAGCTCCTCGCCGGAGAGGTTGGCTGTGGCCCACTCCTCGAGGGCGGGAGCCAGGTGGGCCAGGGTGGTGCCGCCGCCGGGGACGATGCCCTCCTCGACAGCCGCCTTGGTGGCGTTGATGGCGTCCTCGAGGCGCAGCTTCTTGTCTTTCATCTCGGTCTCGGTGGCAGCGCCCACCTTGACCACGGCCACACCACCGCTGAGCTTGGCCAGACGCTCCTGCAGCTTCTCCTTGTCATAGGAGGAGTCGGTCTCGTCCATCTGCTTGCGGATCTGCTCGCAGCGGGCCTTCACCGCAGCCTCGTTGCCCTCGGCGACGATGGTGGTGGTGTCCTTGTTGATGGTGATGCGGCGGGCCGTGCCCAGCATCTCCAGCTTGGCGTTCTCCAGCTTGAGGCCGGCGTCCTCGGTGATCAGCTGACCGTTGGTGAGAACGGCGATGTCCTCGAGCATGGCCTTGCGGCGGTCACCGAAGCCGGGAGCCTTGACGGCGGCCACGTTCAGGACGCCGCGCAGGCGGTTGACCACCAGGGTGGCGAGGGCTTCCTTCTCGATGTCCTCGGCAATGATCAGCAGGGGCTTGCCGGTGCGGGCGATCTGCTCGAGAACGGGCACCAGGTCCTGCACCAGGCCGATCTTCTTGTCGGTGATCAAGATGTAGGGATCCTCGAGCACCGCCTCCATCCGCTCGGTGTCGGTGGCGAAGTAGGGGGAGATGTAGCCCTTGTCGAAGCGCATGCCTTCGGTGACCTCCAGTTCGGTGGTCATCGACTTGCCCTCCTCGAGGGAGATCACGCCTTCCTTGCCGACCTTGTCCATGGCGTCGGCGATCATGCGACCCACCTCTTCGTCGTTGCCGGCGGAGATGGTGCCCACCTGGGCGATGGCGTTGCTGTCGCTGATCGGCTTGGCGTGTTCCTCGATCTTCTTGACCAGGAATTCGGAGGCCTTGTCGATGCCACGCTTGAGGCTGATGGCATTGGCGCCGGCGGCCACGTTGCGCAGGCCGGCCTTGACCATGGCGTGGGCCAGGACGGTGGCGGTGGTGGTGCCGTCACCGGCGGCGTCGTTGGTCTTGGAGGCGGCCTGACGGATCAGGGCGACGCCGGTGTTCTCGATGTGGTCCTCGAGTTCGATCTCCTTGGCGATGGTCACACCATCGTTGACGATCTGGGGAGCACCGAACTTCTTCTCGAGCACCACGTTGCGGCCCTTGGGACCGAGGGTGACGGCCACCGACTCGGCGAGGATGTCGATGCCTTTTTCGAGCGCACGGCGAGCCTGCTCGTTGTAAATGATGCGCTTGGCCATGGGATTGGCGGAAAGAAAAGGGGTGGGATGGAAGACGGAAGCCGGGATGGGACTTCCTGGGGAGTGCGATGGGCCGGGCCGAAGGTGCAGTCCTGAGACATGGGCTGACAGCGGGCCCGGAGCTCAGCTGAGGTGTTCTGGAGAGGTTCAGCGGCCAGTGCCACCAAGGCCTCTCAGCTCAGAGGCCCACGCTGAGCGGTGCTCAGTTGACGACGGCGAGGATGTCCTTCTCGGAGAGGAGCACGTACTCATCGGTGCCGAGCTTGATGTCGGTGCCGGCGTACTTGCTGTAGAGCACCTTGTCGCCCACGCTCACTTCGGGAGCCTGACGGGAGCCGTCTTCGTTGCGCTTGCCGGGGCCGACCTGCACAACTTCACCGACCTGGGGCTTTTCCTTGGCGGTGTCGGGCAGCAGGATGCCGCCGGCGGTTTTTTCCTCGGATTCGGACACCTTGATAAAGATGCGATCTCCGAGCGGTTTGACCGTGGAGACGCTGAGGGAGACAGCAGCCATGGATGAGGAATGGGTTGGTCGCGGAAGATACACGTGCGCTCAGGGAGGCTCCGACCCGGCCGGGCGGCGCAGCGCCGAATGGCGGCTGGCGGAGCGATCTGGCACTCACGTGCTTCGAGTGCCAACTTATGAGCCTGTCCGCCCTGTGCGCCAGTTCGGGTGACCGAACCGGGCCTGCCGGGGCCGTCCGTGGGTTGTCCGGGGGGTGTCCGGGGTGGGCCGTCGGGTCTCTGCGTCAGCTTTCGTGAGTGCTGGTGACGCTGGGGGTTGCCACGGCGGCGGGTCGGGTGTAGCGGCGGGGCTCCTCCGGCCGCGGGAGTGGTAAGGTTGCCCGGCTTCAGGCGGGAATTCCCTCCCGCTGGCTCTCACCGCCACCTCCTTCTCCTATGGCAGCTGCTGCTCCCGCCGCGACCGGCACACAAGGAATCGTCAAGCAGGTCATCGGCCCGGTGCTCGACGTGGAGTTCCCGGCCGGAAAGCTGCCCCGCATCTACAACGCTCTGCGCATCACCGGCAAGAACGCCGCCGGGCAGGACGTCGCCCTGACCGCCGAGGTTCAGCAGCTGCTGGGCGATCACCGGGTGCGCGCCGTCTCGATGAGCAGCACCGACGGCCTTGTGCGCGGCATGACCGCCCTCGACACCGGCGCTCCCATCTCCGTGCCCGTGGGTGAGGCCACCCTGGGTCGCATCTTCAACGTGCTGGGTGAGCCCGTCGACGAGCAGGGTCCCGTCAACACCACCCTCACTGCCCCGATCCACCGTGAGGCTCCCAAGCTCACCGAGCTGGAGACCAAGCCCAAGGTGTTCGAGACCGGCATCAAGGTGATCGACCTGCTGGCTCCTTACCGCCAGGGCGGCAAGGTCGGCCTGTTCGGGGGCGCCGGCGTCGGCAAGACCGTGCTGATTCAGGAGCTGATCAACAACATCGCCAAGGAACACGGCGGTGTGTCCGTGTTCGGTGGCGTGGGTGAGCGCACCCGCGAGGGCAATGACCTCTACGAGGAGTTCAAGGAGTCCGGTGTGATCAACGCCGACGACCTCTCCAAGTCGAAGGTGGCCCTCTGCTATGGCCAGATGAACGAGCCCCCCGGCGCCCGTATGCGCGTTGGTCTGTCGGCG
Organism: Synechococcus sp. CBW1004; assembly: GCF_015840715.1. Taxonomy (NCBI): domain Bacteria; kingdom Bacillati; phylum Cyanobacteriota; class Cyanophyceae; order Synechococcales; family Synechococcaceae; genus Synechococcus; species Synechococcus sp. CBW1004. The sequence goes on from NZ_CP060397.1 coordinate 2,230,875, forward strand.
CTGACCATGGCCGAGCACTTCCGTGATGTGAACAAGCAGGACGTGCTGCTGTTCATCGACAACATCTTCCGCTTCGTGCAGGCCGGCTCCGAGGTTTCGGCGCTGCTGGGTCGGATGCCTTCGGCTGTGGGCTACCAGCCCACCCTGGGCACCGACGTGGGTGAGCTGCAGGAGCGCATCACCTCCACCCTCGAGGGTTCGATCACGTCGATCCAGGCCGTTTACGTGCCTGCGGACGACCTCACCGACCCGGCTCCCGCCACCACCTTCGCCCACCTCGACGCCACCACCGTGCTCAGTCGCGGTCTGGCCTCCAAGGGCATCTACCCCGCCGTGGATCCCCTTGATTCCACCAGCACCATGCTGCAGCCGGCAGTGGTGGGCGACGAGCACTACCGCACCGCCCGTGCTGTGCAGTCCACCCTGCAGCGCTACAAGGAGCTGCAGGACATCATCGCCATCCTTGGCCTTGATGAACTCTCCGAGGAGGATCGCCGCACCGTTGACCGGGCCCGCAAGATCGAGAAGTTCCTGTCCCAGCCCTTCTTCGTGGCTGAGATCTTCACCGGCATGCCTGGCAAGTACGTGAAGCTCGAGGACACCATCAAGGGCTTCAACATGATCCTCGCCGGTGAGCTCGATGATCTGCCGGAGGCCGCCTTCTATCTGGTCGGCAACATCGATGAGGTGAAGGCCAAGGCGGCCAAGATCCAGGCGGAAGCCAAGGGTTGATCCCCATCCCTTTCGGAGCTTCTCCCCATGACACTCACTCTTCGCGTTCTGGCTCCTGACCAGAGCGTCTTTGACGACAACGCTGACGAAGTGATCCTTCCCAGTACCACCGGCCAGGTGGGCATCCTCACCGGTCACGTTTCGATGCTCACCGCCCTTGACAGTGGTGTGCTGCGCCTTCGTCAGGGTTCCTCCTGGCAGTCGATCGCCCTGATGGGCGGTTTCGCCGAGGTGGAGGCCAATCAGGTCACGGTGCTCGTCAACGCCGCCGAACTCGGCAGCCGCATCGACGCCGCTTCTGCTGAGAAGGAACTGGAGGCTGCCCAGCATGCCGCCGATGCCTTCGAAGGACAGGCCTCGAGCACTGAGAAGGTGAAGGCCCAGCAGGCCCTCGCCCGTGCCCGTGCGCGTCTCGCAGCCAGCCGCGGCAGCTGAGCACAACACCACCCCCCTGTCGCTGCTCCCCTCCGGTGGTGGAGCCGTCTCATCAGCCCCCCTCTTCAGGGGGGCTTTTGTCTGAGCCGTGAGAGCCGCTGATCAGCTCGGCCAGCGGCCGGAAGACCTGGCCCCTCCGTCCCGTTCCTCCAGCATCAGGGGGCCCAGCCGACGCCGGTGGGGCCAGCGATGGGGCTTCGCGGCCTCCCTTTAGGCTCGTGCGGCACGAGCGGGTCGATGGGGAAGGGGAGGGAGATCGGAGCCCAGCTGCATGCCTGGCTGGCCGGGGGTGACCGTGAACCGCTTCAGGCGCGACGGATCGAGGGTGTGCTGCTCGATGCCCTCGGCAGCGATCCCCGTCTGCGCGGTCCCGTGCGTGATCTGGCGTTGCAGCCCCTGCTGTTGACGCTGCTGCAGGAGACCTCGCCGGTGGCACGCCGCAGCCTGCTCGAAACCCTCGTTCAGGATCTGCAGGCCACCTACGCCCCCGCCGTACTGGGCGAGCTGCTGGATCTGCTTGAAGCGGCCACGGGCCTGCCGGTGGGTCGCCGATCTTCATCCGATGGCGCCACGCCCCTCCGGACGCCGCCAGCGGCGCAGCCGGCAGGAGCGCCACGGCGGCGTCCGCGTCGTGGCTCCACCCAGCCGTGGGGTCAGCGGTTCCGTGACCTGCCTGCGGATCTGCAGCCGATCGCCCCGGGATTGGCCCTCGGCTTCGCCAATGCCCTGGTGTTCCTCTGGCTGGGGGGCGAACTCGGCCGCCTGCTGCCGCGCTCCTGGAGCAGTGGGCTGCTGCTGCTGCTGGTGCTCGCGGTGCTGCAGCTGCTGCTGGTCCGTCCCCTCGCCCGGCTGCGGCGCGACGCCCCGCTCACCCTGGCGGACAGCAGCGATCCCCATCGGGTGTGGCGCTGGATCACCGCTCCCTGGGTGCATCACCGCCAGGGGGAGGCCCTGCTCAATGGGCTGATGCTGTTGATCCTGCTCGGGGATACGCCTCTGCCGCTGGGCCAGCTGCTGCTGCGCTACCTGCTCACGAGCCTGGCGACGATGCTGCCGGCGGTGCTGCTGGCGCGCCGCTGGTTGCGGTATGCCTGCTGGGATGGTGCCACCGGAGCTGTCGCGGCCCTGATCGCCCTGGCCACGGGGGTGAGCCTGCTGCAGTGGCGACCCGTCAGCTTCCCGTTCGGCGTGCTGACGGTGCCGGTCTGGGTGCTGTTTGTGGTGTACGGCGTCATTCAGCTGGCCTGGGTGCTGCCCAGGCAGCATCCCGACGAGATGGCGCCGCCGCGGCGGCGCCTGTTCTGCTCCACCTGGTGGTGGGGCACCTGCTGGGGTCTGCTGTGGGCCCTGCTGACCCGACTGCAGGAGTGGGCGGAACCCCTGCTGCGCGGCACGGCAGCGGGCTGACCACCGCCCGGGAGGCAGCGGTGCAGGTTTGCGCTCCGCCGCCGCCGTTGCGGAGCCTCCAGCTCGCTGCGACACCCGCGTCCGGACGTCGAGCGACAGTCTCTGCCTTGTCTGGGATGGCTGCCGAAGCCCTGCACCTGTTCCGAGCGAGGGGGTGGCTGGCTGCTCGCCTGCCGTGCGTGCCGGTTTGTCGCCATTCAGCGCTCCAAGGCCCGCAGACGCCAGACTGCAGTCGATCCGGCAGGGTGCCGCTCGGCCCGCTGCCGGCTCCCGCTCGCTTCTCTGGACCCGATGGACAGCAACACCTTCACCCTGGGCTCGATCCTGCTGGGGCTCAGTGCCCTGTTCGTGCTGGCCACCCTGTTCTTCGGCACCAAGGGCGGCTACTACGACACTGACGACTACGACGGCAACGGCACGGCCCACTGACGCTCAGACCTCGGCAATCCCTCCATGCCCCTGCAGTGGGGTTTCGACAGCAGCACCTCCAGGGCTGGTCGGCACATGCTCTGAGTGGACCCTTCGCTGGGGTGCCTCAGGTGCGGGAGTGCACTCGCCCTCGGATCCGAAGGGGCATCTGACAGGCACCTGACCGCGGGGCGCCGAGACCCGGAACCGCGACGTTGGCGTGCCCTGGACGCCGGCCGGGATGGCGGACCCTGAGGCCGGGCCTCAGGGGCTGCCCAGCCGCTCGGCCTCCGGGCAGTCGCCGGTGGTGGCGATGTCCTCGCTGGCTGCGCTGCGGTTCACGCTGGCGAGGCGGGTGCTCACGGCCCCGATCGACTCGAGCCGCACGCTCAGCTCCCAGCTGGAGCGCTCCTCGTCGTCGTCGTCCTCATGGCGCAGGGTGACGAGATCGCCGAGGATCTCGACGATCAGCGCGTCTTCGATCCAGCACTGCTGGTCGCGCAGATAGATCCAGACCGGACGCTGCTCCTGAAGGAAGCGATCAAGCTTGCGCTGCAGCATCGGAACGCCGCGAATAGGGTCGATCCTACGCAGAATCCCAGGCCCAGCCGTGTCCGCGATGACCGAAATGCCCTCCACCGCTCGTTCTGAGGCTGGTCTGCCCGGCCCTGTCGCCGACCTGGCGGCGATTCGGCTGCAGCTGCGCAGCTGGCCCGAGGTGGAGGCCTACCTCGAGCGCTGTCGCGGCGTGATCGTGCCGCTGGGTTCCACCGAGCAGCACGGCCCCACCGGCGCCATCGGCACCGACGCCCTCACCGCCGAGGCGGTGGCCCTGGAGGTGGGGCGCCGCACCGGTGTGCTGGTGACCCCCGCCCAGAACTTCGGCATGGCTGAACACCACCTGGGTTTTGCAGGCACGGTCAGCCTGCAGCCCTCCACCCTGCTGGCGGTGCTGCATGACGTGGTGCTGTCGCTGGCGCGTCACGGCTTCGAGCGGATCTTCGTGATCAACGGCCACGGCGGCAACATCGCCACCGCCCGCGCTGCCTTCGCCCAGGCCCATGGCACCGCTGCCGCCCGCGGGCTGCCGGTGGCCGAGCGGCTGCGCTGTCAGCTGGCCAACTGGTTCATGGCCGGCCCGGTCATGCAGGAGGCCCGCAGCCTGTACGGCGACCGGGAGGGCCACCACGCCACCCCCAGCGAGATCGCCCTGACCCTGCACCTCGAGCCCACCCTGCTGGCCAAGCACCGACCCCTGGACGAGCCTGCGCCGGCCGGGCCAATCCACGGCCCCGACGATTTCCGCCGCCGCCATCCGGATGGCCGCATGGGCTCCGATCCCTTCCTGGCGCAGCCCGATCATGGCGAGCGCTTCCTCGATCTGGCCGCCACGGCGCTGGCGACCGATCTGGAGCGCTTCCTGGCGGAATGAGGTGCTGAGGAGGTGGGCCGGCCGGGGTGACCGGTGTTCCGTTCACCCTGGACGACGCCTGCGGATGGCGCCTGAAGGACTTGCCTGAGCCATGGGAGAGATGTCCCGGGCCCTGTCCCTGGGTCTGCCGGGCGGAGGGCCCTGCCCATGGCGCCCAGCCGCCGTCGCCGGACCGTAGTCTCGCCTCAGTGCAAGCCGATCCTGATGACACGCATCACCGCCGACGATGTGCGCAAGGTGGCGCAGCTGGCGCGGTTGGACCTGCCGGAGGAGCGGATCGCCACCTACACCGGCCAGCTGGAGCGGATCCTCGACTATGTGGCCCATCTGCAGCAGGTGGACACCGAGGGTGTGCCGCCCACGACCCGTGCCGTGGAAGTGGTGAATGTCACCCGAGAGGATCGGGTGGAGCCCACACCGGTGCGAGAGGAACTGCTGGATCTTGCTCCCCAGCGCGAGGGAGATTTCTTCCGGGTGCCGAAGATCCTCGGCGATTGAGCTGCGCTGCCCGGTGGCGCACAGGCCTGGAAAAGATGACAGGGAGCACCCGGCGTTGTCTGTGGCGGCCCTTCGCGATCCCGGCTTCCGGTCGTGATGGGCTGCTGTCAGGCCGCTGCCAGAAGCGCCATGGGCCCGGACTCCAGGTGAGAGCGCATGCGTGCCGAAGCCTGAGGCTTGGTCACAGCACGCGCTCGGGATGGGTCAGCGGGCCGGTGGAGACACGGCGGTGCGATGCAGCACCTCCAGAACCCGGCGGCGGGCATGGCGGGTAGGCATCAGACCGGCGAGCGGGCGCAGGCGACTGCGACGGCGCTTGTGGCTGCGGACCCCGAGAAAGATGTCGTAGAGGAAATTGAACAGATCGACGCGGCTCTCGAACATGCCGAGCCGCTGAGGTGATCCCTTGGCGTCGAGGATGTGACGGGTGGCCTCATAGGTGGGCTTGTACTCAAACCAGGGAATCGAGGGCCAGAGGTGATGAATCAGATGATAGTTCTGGCCCATGATCAACCAGTTCATCAGACGCCCTGGATAGACGCGCGCGTTATGCCAGCGGTTGCGCGACTGGAACGGCCGGTGCGGCAGATAATCGAAGAACAGGCCCAGGGTGACGCCAACCATCAGGGCCGGGGCGAACCAGCAGTTGAAGATGAAGGGGAGGAAATCGAACTTGATTGCTGCCAGCACGATTGCCACGAAGATGCCGCGGGCGATGCCCCACTCCAGCAGCTCGTAGCGACGCCACAGACGACGGCGGAAGAAAAAGATTTCATGATAGAAGAAGCGCGGCGCGATCAGCCAGAGCGGCCCGAAGGTGCTGACGATGTGATCGGGATCGTTCTTGGGATCATTCACATGGGCGTGGTGCTGCAGATGCACCCGTGTGAACACCGGAAAGCTGAAGCCCAGCAGCATCGCTGCGCCATGCCCCATGAAGGCATTCCAGAAGCGGCTGGGGTGGGCGGCGTTGTGGCAGGCGTCATGGATGACGGTGCCTTCCAGATGGAGTGCGAGGAAGCCGAGGATCAGCAGCACCGGCAGCGGCCACTGCCCCACGAACCAGCCCCAGATGGTCAGTGCCGCCAGCAGATAACCACCGACAAACAACCCCACAGTGGGATTGATCGGATCCGGTGGGTCCAGATACTCGCGCGGCACGCTCTGGATCGAGGCGGCCGGGCGGGGAGCGGCCATCGCTGGGGAGTGAATCTGCGCTGTCGTCATCACCCGCCAGGCCAGCCGGAGCTCCATTGGACTGGCCAGACTACGAAGCCAGCACCCGTGAACGGTGGAGGTGGTGCTCTTCGCTCACCGGAATGCCCGGCCGCCGGCGTCGGCTGAGCCTTCGGCCGGGGTGCGGCGCCGGGCCAGCCACCCTCCGGTCGCTGCAGCGCGCCAAGGGCGGACATGCCGCCACGGCAGCGCACTCCTCTGCGCCGTGGCAGCGCTGTGGGTGCGCCATGGCGTTCGTGATGCCTAGCCGATGCCCATCGGGGGACTTGAACCCCCACAGCCGCAGCCACTGGAACCTAAACCCAGCGCGTCTACCGATTCCGCCAGATGGGCATGGAGCCGTGCGATCACCCGCCGGCTGCGCCTGCCGACTTTAGGAGTTCGCTGAAAAACCCGCCCATCCCTGCGAAAATGGGGCAACCGCCCACCCTGTGATGCGAGGTCGACAGGAGCGCACCGGCTCGCTGTTCTCCTACGTCTCGGTCGAGGATCGGATTCCGGCCAGTCATCCGCTGCGGCGGATCCGCAAGCTGGCCGATCAGGCCCTTGATCGACTCAATCCCACCTTCTGCGCGCTGTACGCCTCAGAAGGCCGGCCATCGGTGCCGCCCGAGCAGCTGCTTCTGGCCTCGTTGCTGCAGGCGTTCTATGGCATCCGCTCGGAGCGTCTTTTGCTGGAGCAGCTCCACTACAACCTGCTCTTTCGCTGCTACGGCTTCGCCGGGCCTGCGGCTACGTGGGTCTCAGCCCGGATGATCCGATCTGGCATCCGACAACGTTCACCAAGAACCGCGAGCGGCTGCTCAACGAGGAGGTGATGGGGCGCTTCCTGGAGAAGTTGATGGGTGCGCCGGAGGTCAGGCCGCTGCTCAGCGATGAGCACTTCTCGGTGGATGGCACCCTGCTGCAGGCCTGGGCGTCCCATGCCTCGCTGGAGCGAATTGATGGGCAGGACGATCCGCCGCCGCCGCCATCGGGCCCTGGCGAGGGCTTTGGTGCTCCAAAGCCCGGCAGGAAGCGCGCGAAAGGGGATTTCCGCGGCATCAAGCTCAGCAACAAGACCCATCGCTCCGGCGTCGATCCGGATGCCTTGCTGTGCCGCAAATCCAAGGCCCATCCGGCGTTGCCCAGCTACCGGGGGCACGTGCTCATGGACAACCGCCATGCCCTGATCGTCGACTGTCGCGTCACGCAAGCGACGGGCACCGGAGAGCGGGATGCCGCCAAGGTGATGGCGGCAGATCGTCCCGGTGCCCACCAGAAAACGATCGGTGCCGACAAGAACTACGACACCAGGGGCTTTGTCGCAGAGATGCGCCGCATCGGAGTCACACCTCACGTGGCTCAGAACACTGCTCGCTCTGGTGGTTCCGCCATTGATGGCCGCACCACTCGCCATGAGGGCTACGGCAAGTCGATCAATGCCCGCCGCGGCATCGAGAAGGTGTTTGGCTGGATCAAGCAGTGGGGCGGTCTGCGTCAGTTCAAGCTGCGCGGCACCGAAAAGGTGGGTGCAGTGTTTGGCCTGCACGTGATCGCCTACAACCTGATCCGGCTGGGCAACCTGCTCAAACCGGCGATGGCGGCGGCATGAACAGGTGGTTGCCCAGAGGTGTGCCAACGAGGCGGCTTCCAGGAAGCCCCAACGGGGCAAAACGCCTGAAATCTGGCGTTCTGAACCGCTGAATCAACGAATCCAGCCCGAACAGCGCGTAATCAGATCACGCGAGGGAGGAACGCGGCGTTTCTGACGGTTTTTCCGCAAACTCTTAGGGGGGATCGGGCTGCTGGCAGGTGCGCTGCTCCGCAGAATGGGGCCTTCTGCGGCCTCGCCATGCTCGCCACCCTTGCGGGTTTCCTGGCCCTGGTGCTGGGGTTGTCCCTGCTGCTGCTTCCCCTGCTCGTCACCGAGCTGAGCCGTCCCCGCGACTCCGCCTGGGGTGCGGTGGTGCTGTTGCTGGGTCTGGTGCTGGTGACCAGCGCCGAGAGGCTCACAGGAGCGCCGATGCTGGCCGTGCTCTGCGGCGGGCTTCTGGTGGGCCGTCTGGGGGGTGAGGTGGCCCAGGGCCGCTGGCGTGCCCTCAGCGACGAGGAGCGGTTGGCCCTGGGCTCCAGCGAGCGTTGGAGTCGCAGTTTCAACCAGCTGGCCGCCGTGGTGGCGAGTCTGGTGCAGTCATCGGTCTCTCGGGCGGCCGTCGTCTCCGCCTGGGTGGCGGAGCGACGCCAGAGCCGCTCCCATGGCAAGCGCTGGGTGCGTTCTGAGCCCCCGGGGCAACCCGCCCCCGCAGCGCCAGTGACTGCTTCCGACGGGGAGTCCAGCGAGGAGGCCCCGTCAGGCTCCGCGGCACCGGCGGTGGCCGGAGCGGAGGGCGATGAGCCGATGCCGCCTCCTCCCGGAACCGACTCCGTGCCTGCGATTCCCGCTACGGCCGCGTCGACGGCCACCGACGAGCCGAGCGGCGCCTCCGAGGCGATCACCCCCACATCGGGTGGAGAGCGGATCTCCCAGAACCGGACCGCAGCCACCCCCCGGGCGGATCCAGGCATTCGGATCGTCGCCGATTTCGGCGGCATCGACGCCCTGCTCGCTGCCGCTCCCCAGGCGGAGGACCCGCCGCCGGCAGCCGGTGCACCGGTGGAGCCGTCTGCCCCGGCCTCGATCTCTGAGCAGGACGCCTGATCCTCCCGTGGCGGCATCCGCGCCATGGACGGCGCGGATGCCGCTCACCCAGGCGTGCGGCCCAGGGGGGCGGGGCGAAGCGGGATAATCTCAGGCTGCAGCCTCGTGAGGCGCCGTGACCGCCAGAAACGCCTCAGATCGTTCCTCCTCTCCCCAGGCTGCTGGCGGCTCGGCCTACAAGCACACCCTCAACCTGCTCCAGACCCCCTTCGCGATGCGGGCCAATGCTCGCCAACGTGAACCTGAACTGCAGTCCTTCTGGGCCGGCCAGCGTCTCTACGAGCGTCTCAGCCGTGAGAACCGTGCCCCCGATGGACAGCCCGGCGAGCCTTTCACGCTCCACGACGGGCCGCCCTACGCCAACGGGGCCCTGCATGTGGGCCACGCACTCAACAAGATTCTCAAGGACGTCATCAACAAGCACGCGCTGATGCGCGGCCGGCGGGCGCGTTTCGTGCCCGGCTGGGACTGCCACGGCCTGCCGATCGAGCTGAAGGTGCTGCAGGGGCTCAGTCAGGACGAGCGTCGTTCGCTCACCCCGCTGGATCTGCGTCGCCGCGCCCATGCCTACGCGCTCGAACAGGTGGAGCTGCAGCGCCGGGGGTTCCGCCGCTGGGGCATCTGGGCCGACTGGGACGCCCCCTATCTCACCCTCAACAAGGACTACGAGGCGGCCCAGATCGGCGTCTTCGGTCGCATGGTTCTGGCCGGACACATCTACCGGGGCCTCAAGCCCGTGCACTGGAGCCCCAGCTCGCGCACGGCTCTGGCTGAGGCCGAGCTGGAGTATCCCGAGGGCCACACCTCTCCGAGCGTGTACGTCGCCTTCCCTGTGGTGGAGCTGCCTGATGGCCTGGCGGCCCGGCTGGAGGCCGTGGGCATCAGCGGCCCCATCGCCGGCCGACGCGAGCAGCTGTTCGTGGCGATCTGGACCACCACCCCCTGGACCCTGCCCGCCAATCTGGCGGTGTCGGTGAACGGGGCACTCGATTACTGCATCTGCCTCGATGGCAGCAGTGCCGGCAGTTCCCCGCGCTACCTGGTCGTGGCCCAGGAGCTGGTCGAGACGCTGCAGGCGAAGCTGGAGCGGCCGTTGCAGCCGCTGCTCACCCTCAGGGGTGCCGAGCTGGAGGGCCTCAGCTACCGCCATCCGCTGCTGGAGCGCACCAGCCCGGTGGTGATCGGCGGCGACTACATCACCACCGAATCGGGCACGGGTCTGGTGCATACGGCTCCGGGCCATGGCGTCGATGACTTCAACACCGGTCGCCAATACGGCCTGCCGGTGCTCTGCCCGGTGGATGAAGCCGGCAATCTCACCGATGAGGCCGGCCCTTTTGCGGGCCTCAACGTGCTCAAGGATGCCAATGCGGTGATCATCACCGCCCTGCGTGATGCCGGCGCGCTGCTGGCTCAGGAGAGTTACGCACACCGTTATCCCTACGACTGGCGCACCAAGAAACCCACCATCTTCCGCGCCACCGAGCAGTGGTTCGCCTCGGTGGAGGGCTTCCGTCAGCAGGCCCTCGAGGCGATCGACCGGGTGACCTGGCTGCCGGAGAGCGGCCGCAACCGCATCGAGGCGATGGTGCGCGACCGCGGCGACTGGTGCATTTCACGCCAGCGCACCTGGGGGGTGCCGATCCCTGTCTTTTATCACCGCGAGACCGGTGAAGTGCTGCTGAACGAGGGAAGCCTGGCCCATATCCAGGCCCTGATCGCTGAGCACGGCTCCGATGTCTGGTGGGAGAAGGAGGAGGCCGAGCTGCTGCCGCCCTCCCACACCGACGAGGCCCATCTCTGGCGCAAGGGCACCGACACGATGGATGTCTGGTTCGACTCGGGATCCTCCTGGGCCGGGGTGCTTGGTGGCCTCGACGGCGCGACCGGTTCCGGGGATGGGACGACGCCACTGTGCTATCCCGCCGATCTCTACCTCGAAGGCAGCGATCAGCACCGCGGCTGGTTCCAGAGCAGCCTGTTGACTTCGGTGGCCGTGAACGGCACCGCGCCCTACCGAACCGTGCTCACCCACGGCTTCACCCTCGATGAGAAGGGGCGAAAGATGAGTAAATCACTCGGCAATGTGGTCGATCCGGCCGTGCTGGTGGAGGGTGGAAAGAACGAAAAGCAGGAGCCGGCCTACGGCGCGGATGTGCTGCGCTTATGGGTGAGCTCGGTGGATTATTCCGCCGATGTTCCGCTCGGCCCTGGCATTGTCAAACAGCTGGCGGACGTGTATCGCAAGGTGCGCAACACAGCCCGCTATCTGCTCGGCAACCTGCATGACTTTGATCCCTCCCGCGATGCGGTGCCCGTGGCCGAGCTGCCGCTGCTGGATCGCTGGATGCTGCAGCGCACGGCCTCACTGATTGATGAAGTGACCGCCGATTTCGAGCGTTTCGAGTTCTACCGCTTCTTCCAGGCGCTGCAGAACTTCTGCGTGGTGGATCTGTCGAACTTCTATCTCGACATCGCCAAGGACCGCCTCTATGTCAGTGGCCCCAGCGACTTCCGCCGTCGCAGCTGCCAGACGGTGCTGGCCCTGGTGGTGGAGCGTCTGGCCGGGCTGATTGCGCCGGTGCTGTGCCATATGGCCGAGGACATCTGGCAGAACCTGCCTTACCCCGTGGCCGAGGCTTCGGTGTTCGAGCGAGGCTGGCCCACAGCGTCGCAGGAGTGGCGGCAGGCGATCAGTGACGAGGAGAGCGCTGCCCTGCATCAGGTGCGTGATGATCTACGGCCGCTGGTGAACCGGCTTCTGGAGAGCGGTCGCGCGGCGGGGAGTCTGGGGGCTTCCCTGGAGGCCCGGGTGCAGCTGGAGTCTGTTGCCGAGGGGGCCGAGGCAGCGATCTCCCTGGATCAGCTGCAGCGGGTCCTCGCCGCCAGCGCCCATCCCGAGGTCGACAATCTGGCGGACTGGCTGCTGGTGTCGGAGTTGCACATCGGTGGCGAGGCTCCGGCCGCGCCCCTGGCCGAAGCCAGCGAGGCCGGCTTCACCGTGCGGGTGGCCAGGGCTGACGGCGAGAAGTGCGAGCGCTGCTGGCATTACGAGAGCGATGTGGCCGATCACCGGCTGGCCAGCGGTGAGGGGGGGCGGATCTGCGGGCGCTGCCGGGGGATCCTGACGGGCTGAGGCCCGAGGGGCCGGGGCCCACCGCTGCCGTCGTCAGGACTGCGCCGATGCCGCCTCCTGGCCCTGGCGGCGCAGGTGGGAGGGATCCCGCAGCAGCTCCGTGTAGGCGTCGTGCTCGAGGGGACGGCTGAACAGGTAGCCCTGGAAACGGCGATAGCCCATGTCCACCAGCTGCTCCGCCTGCCAGCTTTCCTCCACCCCCTCCACCAGGGCCGTGGCGCCGATCGAATCGGCCAGGGCCAGGCTGGCGCGCAGGATCGCCACCGAGGCCTCGGATGTATCCATCTCGCGCACGAAGCTCTGATCGAGCTTGAGGGTGTGGATTGGGAGGCGCAGCAAGGCACTGAGGCTGGCGAAGCCGGTGCCGAAGTCGTCGATCTCCAGAACCACGCCCGCACTGTGGATGGCTGTGAGCTGGCGGATGCCGTTCTCCTCGAGCGCTCCGGATTCGGTGATCTCCACATGCAGCGCCGCTGGATCGAGCCGATGCCTGGTGAGGCAGTTCAGCAGGTGTTCGGCCACGCTGATGCGGCTGTTGGTGAGCTGGACTGCGGAGATGTTGATTCCCATCGGCGGCGGATTCAGCCCTTCTGCCCGCCAGTGGGCCTGCAGGCGACAGGCCTCCTCGATCACCCAGGCGCCGATGCCATGGATCTGGCCGGTCTCCTCGGCGAGGGGGATGAAGCGCCCCGGGCTGACCATGCCCAGCTGGGGGCTCTGCCAGCGCAGCAGCGCCTCGCAGCCGAGCAGCGCCCCGTCGGCCCCCACCTGGGGCTGGAACACCAGCCGCAGTTCGTTGCGGGAGAGCACCTGCTGCAGCTCCTGTTCCAGGCTCATCACCTCGCGGGCGGACTCGGTGAGCGCCTCGCTGTAGACCACCAGGGCATCGGGTGCGTGGCGGGCGGCCTGGTCGAGGGCGGCGGCGGCATAGCCCAGCAGGGTCTCGGCCTCCTGGCCGTGGTGCGGGTAGCTGCAGATGCCGGCCCGGAAGCTGAGCCCCCGCTGCAGATCGGTGTGGGACTGCATGCGGTGGGGGAGCACCTGCTGCAGGTGCTGGGCCGCCGAGAGGGCCGCGTCGCTGTCGCGACCGGGCAGGACGATCAGGAATTCGTCGGAGTTGGGCCGGGTCAGCAGGTCGCCGTCCTGGATCCACTCCCGCAGGATCCGGGCCGCGGAGATGAGCACCTCATCACCCTTGCTGCGCCCCAGCAGTGAATTGAGGCGGCCGAAGCCGGCCAGATCCAGCCAGATGATCGCGAAGGGATCGGGGTTCCTGGCGACCTGAGGATCGCTGCTGGGCGGCGCATCACCAGCGGTGTCCGCCGGATCGGGAGGCGCCATCGCCCTGGCCTCGCCGCCGGGGTGGATCAGTCGTTGCAGGCTGCGTAGCGTCGCCGCCATGTTGCCGAGACCGGTGAGGCGGTCCTCAAAGGCGACCCGCTCCAGCTTGTGACGTGCCTCCTCCTGTTCCTCGACGTTGATCATCAGGCCTTCGCAGATGCGCAGGTCTCCCTCCATGCGCACGCTCATGCGCACCTCGTACCAGCACCACTGGCCGGTTTCGGAGACGCCGCGGAAGCGATTGCTGGTGATATCGGAGTTGTGGTTCTCGCTGCCGAGAAGGATGCGGGCGACGCCGCTCATGTGCTCGCGATCCTCCGGATGCACCTTCGAGAGGAAGACCTGCAGCAGGGTGAGCGCCGAGCCCTCCTGCGCCACCCAGGTGGGGGTGAAATGGCAATGGATGTAGGCGGGGGAGAGGAAGTAGGCCTGCATCGCCTCTCCCTCGGGGGCGATCGGGATGCGGAAGAACTCCACCCCGGCACGTCGCAGGAGCTCCACCACATCGGCGCGGAGCGGCAGGCGATCGGCTGGATCGTGTGGCAGAAGGCGGGCCAGGTTGACGTCGGGCTGTTCGGGCATGACGACGCCTTGCAAGCTGCCAGGTTCTTCCCGTGTTGAGCGGGAGTGCTCTCGCCCGGAGCGGCAAGTTCTCCCGGCACGGCCCAGGGTATCGGATCTCTTCTGAGGTCAAGGGCTTGCAGCGTCAGATGCGCACATGGCGATGGTCTGCTTACCGTTCCGTGGTGCCGGTCCTGTCAGGGTTGCGTCCGCTCGCGCCCAATCGGCAGCAGCAGGAGCTCGAAATGGCGCACGGTGATCCCGGGCTTGTGCATCCTGCCGGCGCTTCCCTCGGCGCGCCTGAGCCGGCCCCGGCGCAGCAGCGGCGCCAGGATCGCCGGAATCACGGCCATGTTGATGTAGGCGCCGGCGCAGCTGTGCTGGCCATGGCCCCAGTGCAGATAGGCGCCCGCCGGACGATCGGTTCGGAAAGCCCAGGGGGCGCTCACCAGGGCCGGATCGAACATCGCCGAGGCGTTCCAGGCCATGACCAGCGTGCCCCGGGGGATGGCGCGACGGCGTGACCCCTCCCCCACCCAGCTGTCCCGGCATGTCCAGCGATAGATGACCGGATCGCCGGGGGAAAAGCGCAGCGCCTCCATCACACAGGCCCGCAGCCGGACATGGGTCTGGTCGGGATCGGGGTCCCGGGCGGCGGCCTGGGCCAGGGCCAGGGCCCGGGGACGCTCCAGCAGTACATCCATCACCTGGCAGGTGGCGTTGATCAGTGGCGTCATCGCCCCCACCAGGAACCCGGTGAGATTGATCCGCAGGGTCTCGTCGTCCATGCCGGGGGTGCCGGAGCGCTGCAGGCGCAGGCAGCGGCTGAGCACGTCATCCGCCTCGCGGGCGGCGGGGTCGTTCTCCATCGCCTGCCTGCGAGATCGGATCAGCCGTTGCAGGGCAGTGCGCACCCGCGGAGCGGCATGCAGCGCGCGGGGGCGGCTGCTCTCGCCTTTGAGGTCATAGAAGAGGTAGTCGAAGACATCCTCCAGCCAGAGGTGCTGCACATCCACCTCGTCCTCGCCCGGGTCGGAGCCGGGTGCAGGATCCGATCCGGAGCGGCCGCCGCAGCGCAGCGGCAACGGGATGCCGAAGTAGGCCCCCACCAGCGCCTCCAGGGCCGGCACGACCAGCTGGACCGGTAGATCGAGGCGCAGTGGGCCGCTCTGGCCCTGGCTGCTGATCAGTCGCTGCAGGGTCGATTCGGCCGCCCGTTCGCTCAGCTGCCGGCACAGGGCCGCATCCTCACGCCGGAAGGCCAGCCGCATGTTGGAGATGTCGCGCCAGTAGCGCGGTGTGTCCTGCATGCCCAGCAGGAAATTGCCCTCCTCGCTCGGGTCGCCGGGCACCTCTTCGCCACCGGGAGGATCCAGGGGCTGGCTCACCTCCTGCATGCGGGGGCCGTAGATCACCTCGAAGGTCTCGGGCCGCTCCAGCACATCGCGCACATCGGCGTTGCGGGTGAGCCAGAGCATCCCCCGGATCGGGAAGCCGGGATAGCTGTCCGCGTGCACGAACCGGCGCCACAGGGCACCGGGTAGCCAGAGGCGCGGCTGCACCAGGCGCAGCACCGACAGCCCCAGATAGAGAGTCACATGGCGCTCCCAGGCCCAGCGCAGCCGCGGTAGCAGCGCGGCGCTGGAGCGGAGGCGGCGCTGCTCCTTCTCCTCGGTTGCCGGATCCGGGCGCAGGAGTCGCTGGGGCCCCAGGCTGGCCACCCAGTCCAGCGGCAGGGCGATCAGATCCAGCAGCACCTGCCGGAGGCTCCGGCCCAGTGGTGAGTCCTCCTCATCCACAGGACGCCAGCGTTGATGGCGGGCGCGGCGCAGGGTCGGATCGACCCACAGGAGCTCACGCACCAGAGCCAGCAACAGGCGCCAGAGGCGGCTGGCCAGCTCCCGCAGTCGCGCAAGCTGCTGTCCGGTCCGGGGAATCAGCCCCGGCAGCTGCATCGCCAGCACCAGCACCCCGAACCACAACAGCCAGACCGGCAGGGGGGGCGGGCCGTTGCGCTGCATCGCGGCGAGCAGGCCTTGCCCCAGGGCGAGGGCCCAGGATCCGAGGGCCTGCAGCCAGCTCAGGAGGGCCTGCGGCCCGTGCGGCGCGGAAGCGAACCATGCCGGCAGCAGCGAAGCGGGAAGGGGGAGCGGCATGGCCATGGATGGGGCGGAGAGGAGGGGACTGGACAGCCGGTGGTCGGGGCGATTGTCACCGCGCCCACCGGGGCAGCGGTGCTCCATGGACCCCCAGTACGGCTCAGATCGGATCCACCAGTCCCTGGGCGATCTGCCGCAGGGCGGTGAGGCTGGGCAGGAAGAAATAGCCGCCACCGCGGCAGGTCACCGCGGTGGCGGGGCGCAGCACGAACGGTGGCCGGTCGCTCCCCTGGGGGGCGGCGATCATCAACTTGCTGCGCTGCTGCTCGGACGCGGCCACACCACTGATCGGACAGATGTCGTTGCCGGCGCCGAATTCGGAGCCGTAGTTCAGCCACTGCTGCTGAACGAATTCGAACTGGCGGGACAGGCTCGTGCACAGCGCCATGAACAGGGTCCCCCGCTCGCGACCGTCATCGCTGTAAGCCTCAGGGGGCGCATCGGCCGCGGCAGGGCGCCGCCAGGGTTCGCCATAGGTCATGCCGCGCCGCAGCATGCGCCGCCGGTTCGTCAGCACGGAACGGGCCTTTCGCCGCTCATTCACTCCGGCTTCATCGCCGATTGCGGGGTCGCCGCTGTCACGCGGATTGCTGCGGCGGATGTGGGAGGTGAAGGGGCAGCGTCCCCCCTCGCTGTCCTCGGGTTCGAAGCGGATGTCGCGGAACTGCCGCTTGAGCGCGGTCAGCTCCTGCTGCAGGGCCGGGTCGTGGCGGGCGGCGATCCGCAGCTCCTGGAACCGGCGCCGGAACTGCAGCCACTCCCCGTAGCTGGGAGCGACCACCAGGGGGGTGCCATCGGGCCAGCGGCCCACCAGCTTTGCCCGCAGCAGGGTCGCCGCCGCTTCACGGCCCGGGGCGTCGCCATCGACGGCGCTCCCCGGAGGATTGCGTTCCTCCAGCCAGGCCTGGAACGCCGGCAGCTGCTGGACGAGGGAGCGCTCGAACAGGGCCACATTCTGGTGCAGCTTGCGCACCACCAAAAAGGTTCCATTGCGGCTGAAGCTCAGCGGCACGGCCGCCGCCGGCAGTTCCTGCGCCTCATCCGGGTAGCCCAGCAGAAACTCGCCGGTGGCCAGGGGATGCCAGCCCGAGGCATCGAGGCGTCCCTGGCCGATCAGCTCATCATCCGCGTCTTCGGGTGGATGCTGACCGGCAAAGACGGGGTCGCCGATGCCATCGAAGAACCCGAAGTGTTCGTATTCGCCATAGCGAAGATCGTCAGGATTCCCCTGGTCCTGCGGGCTGTCAACCTCGGCCGGTGTGCTGTCCTCTGCGCGGCTGCGCAGCAGGGTTTCCATGAACTGCCAGCGTCGCTCCTCGCCGCCCTCTCCGCCCGAGGAGCCGTGGCCGCTCAGCAGCTCCAGACCATGGCGGCGGGCCATGCGGATGAGCAGTTCACTGCGCAGATTCAGGCGCTTCAAGGCCATGCGGCGCGCCTGCTCGAGGATCAGCGGGGGGTGGTAGCCGGCCTTGGGACGTTCCCTGCCGTCGGAGTGGGGCGCCATGGCCGGGTGGCTCTGATAGGCCTTGCGGAGCAGGCCGGCGATGTTGACCCTCAGAAGGATCAGCAGGTGGATCTCGGCGTCACCCGTCTCCTCGCACCAGACCCGATCCCACTGCTGCGGGTCATCGTGGAGCACGGCCGCGCGGGCGAGCATTCCCTCCTGGAAGTCCACCGGGAAGCCGTCCAGGGTGCTCTGCGGCACCCCGAACGCGGCCAGCCCGCGGGCGGTGAAGGCCACATTGATCGTCAGCGGCGGAGACTTGGGTAGCCGGTCGCCGCGGCCTTGATACCAGCCACGGGTGCGTTTGGAGCGCACCAGCCGGGAGGTGCTGATCTGGGGCAGCAGCGCCTCCAGAAAGCCAGGCGCCTCGGCTGCCGGCCGCTCGCCGGATCGCCTGCCGCCGCCCGGTCGCAGATGGAACAGCAGCAGGTTGCCCATCGGATAGGTGTTGCGTCCGTAGGGCAGCAGCACATGCCCCTGGATGTCGGCTCGGTCCAGAGACGCTGTCATGACTGCGTGCGGCCGCGGATGGAATGGATCTGTCCCGGGCGGAGGCTGGGGGCCTCGAGATCGTCGGGCTGCACGGCATGCAGAAAATCGCGGAAGTGGTGCCGCAGCGACGCGGGTCCGCTGGTGTCGCGGTTCTGCCAGGCTTCGGCCATCTCCAGGAAGGCGCTCTGCAGATACAACGCCTTGAGCACCGAGCGCAGATCGGTTCCCGGCTCCGCCGGACCGGGTCTGTTGCCCAGGCGCAGCAGCACCTGCCAGAGCAGGGGGATGGCCAGCCCCAGGCCCAGAGCCAGCCAGCCCAGCGCCGCCACGGGGTGGTGCACCACCAGCACGCTGAGGCTGATCACCACCACGATCGCGATCAACAACACTCCCGGCAGCCGTGCGGGTCGGCGCCTTTGTCCCTCCGGCGCCGGCGCCGGCTTCAGGGACCGGCGGTTGACCCTGGCGGCGGCCCAGCCGTAGGTGGAGTAGCTGAAGGTCGACTCGAGCTCATGCTCCACCAGCAGTGCGACGAATGACTTCTCCCGCTGCACCGGATCCCGCGTGAAGCCACGGCAGTGTCGGAGGATCAGCGTCCATTCCTGTTCGGTCGTCGACCACAGCTCGTGCAGATAGCGCTCGACGCTGGCGCGCTGTCCGTCGGGCGCATCGAAATCGAGGAGCACCAGCAGATAGGGCTGCGGCAGATGATCGACCTGATCACGCTCCGCGAACTGAAGCGCGGTCCATCCCATCCCCGCGAGGACATCGCGCAGCATGCCGATCGCGGTGTCGGGCTGCTGTCGGCCGTTGTAGGCGAGGTCATCGACCACCACCAGCCGGGCGAAGTGGGTGCGGGCGTTGCGGCTGAAGGGGACCGATCGGGCAGGAGCACCATCGCTCTGTGCCTCCCGGGCGGTCAGGGGGACATCGACCGTGCGCAGGCTGTCCAGCAGTTCGCGCAGGCTGTGGGACGCGGAGCGGGGCATGGGATGCCAGCGCCAGATCTCCGGATCGTCACCGTCCTGCCGGAGCGGGATCAGCGCGGTGAACTGGTAATAGCCCCGGTCAAAGCTCGGCATGGCTGGCGGCGGGGTGGTCGCTGCCGCCGGCCCGAACACGTGGCTGGAAGCCATGGCTGCCCTTCAGGGCCTCGAGGCGGGCGATGCGGTCGCGGCGGGCCTGGTTGAGAGCCTGAACTTCCGCGGCCACCTGCGGGGCTGGGCCAGGGGTGGGCAGGCGGTTCTGGAGCGTGCGCCACGCCGCGTGAAACCGTTCGCGGAACTGCTGTTCCCGGTCACGTTCCGACAGAGTCGCATCGGCCTCGAGAACGTCGAGATGGCGTGACAGGGTGTCGATGGCCTGCCGCACGTGAAAGGCGTGATGGATGTCGCGGACGGCGTGGCCTGGGGTGGCGTTGTAGTAATGGCCGGCATCAACCGTGTTGTGGTCGATGTAGTGCTTGAACGGACGGCTCGGCACGGATCGGGGGAAGCCCACTCCCTGATACCAGAGCAGATCGAGACTGCGGGCCAGGATGTCAGAGAACTCGTCGAGATAGGTGTCCCAGGTGTTGTTGAAGTTGCTCGCGAACAGCATGTAGCCGTGGCGAGTTCTCCAGCCCTTCGCTGCTCCGGGCCATCGGTCGCGCGGCAGGATCACCCAGCGGGCGAAATGGATGATGCGCATCTGATGCAGGGTGGACAGTGCACCCGGGAGGAGGCGCACCGCCGCGAAGATCAGCCTGTTGAGCCAGGTGAATCGCATCGGGCTGATGACGGTCAGCGCATAGGCCTTGCCGGCGAGATTGGACATGGCCTGCGATGGCTGCTCTTCGCCTTCACTCCGGCGGCAAGATAGGCGCACTCCCCGTGCGCGTCAGCTCCGTGGTCAGGCCCTGCCGTCGTGGCCGTTGCTGGCCGCGCGTGGTCCGACTTCGCTCGCGTCCGCCCACAGGCGTTCATTGCCAGGCGGAGGGGGACAGCAGTTCGTCCACGTGCATCGGTCCCGCCAGAGACGTTTCCGCCTCCGGGATCAGCGGTGCCTGCAGCAGTTCGGCGCTGTCGATCCGGCTGCCTTCCGGCAGGGCGGGCCTGTCCGGGTCGAAGGCGGTGGGATGGGTGGTGAGACTGGAGAAGCCGCGGAAGATCAACAGCTCGAAGGGTTTTGAGGCCTCTCCTGCCGGCAGGACGCCGCGCAGGCGGAGCACCCGGTCGGGACGGGCGCGACTGCGCTCCTCAAGCTCGCTCAGCAGAGCGGCGATGGAGGCCGGAACCTCGGTGCTGCGGTCGGGCTGATCCATGGCCGTGACGAAGACACGGGCGGACCGTAATCGTGGGGATGGCGCGGGTGCCGCCTTCAGAAGCCGCCGGCCACCCGTCCCTGGCGTGGCAGGCGCACCAGCAGCCACTGCAGCAGGCCCACCGCGTAGGCCACCAGCGCCACGTAGCCGACGAAGGCCGCGGCCGCCGGGGTCCAGTCCGCCCCGAAGATGAAGTCGAAGACCCGGTCCAGCGACGCGTTGAGCGTCTGGGGGGCCTCCAGCCAGCTGCGGCACGCCACGCTGCTGAGGCCGCCACCCAGGCAGGGCAGGGCCGTCAGGGCGAAGCCGCTGGTGAGCAGGGACACCAGCGTCAGGCTCCAGCGCCAGATGCGCACCGTCAGCGGCAGGGGGCGCCAGGGCGGCATGTCCGCCAGCTCCTCGTTGAGATCCACCCAGAACCACAGCGAGAGCAGGCTGAGCAACGGCGCGATCACCAGCAGGGGGTAGCCGATCGGCCGGCTGTCGACCAGCAGCAGCAGAGCGATCAGCATCAGGCTGGCGGTCTTCCAGTAAAGCGACAGCAGTCGCAGGAGCGCCGGTTCGCGCCGACGCACGCTCCAGATCAGCAGCACCAGGGGCAGGGCCACCGCGAACAGCACCCCCAGGCGCATATCCAGCCAGACCAGGGAGCGGTAGAGCAGATCCGGCACGGACGGGTGGTTCGGGAAGGCGCCATTATCCGTACACCCTCAGGGAGATAGGGTCCGCCCATGGCTGCCTTTCCCTCCTTTCCCTGGCTGGCGCGTCGTGATCGGCCGCCTGCCGGTCAGGCCTGGTGCCGCACGGCCCTGGCCCGTGAGATCTCCCTGGAGGAGGCGGTCCAGAGCGTGGCCCGGCAGCTCGCCGGCTGTGGCCCGGCCGATCTGGCGCTGGTGTTCGCTTCCGCCAGCTTCGCCAGCGATCTGCAGCGTCTGCTGCCGCTCCTGCGTCAGAAACTGCGCGCCGAGCACTGGCTGGGCTGCCTTGGTGGCGGCGTGGCCGGAACCGATGCCGATGGCACCCCCCATGAGCTCGAGCAGGAGCCAGCCCTTGTGGTGACGCTGCTGCGCCTGCCTGGGGCCGAACTGCATTCCTTCAGCCTCGACACCACCAACCTCCCCGATCTCGACGGGCCCGCCGAACTCTGGATCCAGCAGCTGGGCACTGACCCGGTGGCGGGCCAGTCGCTGCTGCTGTTCGTCGATCCCTCGGCAGCCGGCATCAACGACCTGATCAGCGGCCTCGACTACGCCTATCCCGGCGTCCCCAAGGTGGGTGGCATCGCCTGTCCCCACAGCGCCAGCCACGGTTCGCTGCTGTTCGGAGACGGAGTGGCCGCCGGAGCGGTCGGCTGTCTGATCGGCGGGGCCTGGCGGATCGAGCCGGTGCTGGCCCAGGGCTGCCGGCCGATCGGCCCGGTGCTCGAGGTGGAGCAGGCTCAGCGCAATGTGGTGCTGGAGGTGAGCGACGGCGAGCATCGCCGCAGCCCGGTGGCGGCTCTGCAGGCGATCCTGGTCGATCTCAGCCCGAGTGAGCGTGAACAGGTGCGCAACTCCCTGTTCCTCGGAGTGGGCCGCAGCGACTTCAGCCTGGCCAGCCTGAGCCAGGAGCCCGCCGCTTTTCTGGTGCGCAATCTCATCGGGGTCGACCCGCGCAACGGTGCCGTGGCGGTGGCCGAACGCATGCGCGTCGGTCAGAAGGTGCAGTTTCAGCTGCGCGACGGCGAGGCCTCGCGGCTGGAGGCCCGGCAGCTGCTCGCCGCCCTGGAGCAGCGTCTGGAGGAGCCGCCGCTGGCAGCCCTTCTGTTTGCCTGTCTCGGCCGCGGCCAGGGCCTCTACGGCGCCCCGGACGGTGATGTGAGTCTCTGCCGCGAGGCCTTCGCGTCAGTGCCGATCAGCGGTGTGTTCTGCAACGGCGAGATCGGCCCGGTGGGCGGCACCACCCATCTGCATGGCTACACGGCCAGCTGGGGCTTCCTGGTGCCGCGCAGCCCGGCCACTCCGGCGTTGCCCGCCGCCGTCTGATCGGTGGGGTTCCGGCCCGGAACCACGGGCCATGTGGATTCCGGGTCACCGATCCCTCGCGAATCAGGGTGGCGGCTGAGATGGACCTGGGCCATCGCTGGGATCGCCCGAGCCGCGCTGCTCACCCCTCCCTCTCCATCGCTCCGCCGCCGACTCACCTCTCGACCTTCCGCCCCTGATGGTGCGCCAGCACGTCAATCCCCTCAGTCGCTACCACCAGCTGCCGCGGCCCCTGCCGCCGCTGGTGGATCTGTTCGCTGATCCCACCCGGCCGCTCCACCTCGACATCGGCTGCGCCCGCGGCCGCTGTCTGCTGGAGCTGGCGCGCCGGCGGCCGCAGCGCAATCACCTCGGGGTGGAGATCCGCCGGCCCCTGGTGGTGGCCGCGGAGGCGGATCGTCAGGCCGAGGGGCTCGCCAACCTGCACTACCTGTTCTGCAACGCCAACGTCAGCCTCCAGGACTGGCTGGCGCAGCTGCCCGAGGGCCGGTTGGACCTGGTGTCGATTCAGTTCCCGGATCCCTGGTTCAAGAAGAAGCACCACAAGCGGCGGGTGCTGCAGCCGACGCTGCTGCTCAGTTTGGCGGCGGCCCTGGCCCCGGGCCGGGAGCTGTTTGTGCAGAGCGATGTGCCGGCCGTGATCGAGCCGATGGTGCAGCTGGTGGAGCTGAGCGGCTGTTTTGAGCGCCCCGCCGAGGACGCACGCCCCTGGCGCCTGAGCAACCCCCTGCCGGTGCCGACCGAGCGGGAGACCTACGTGCTCGACCAGGGACTGCCGGTGTATCGGGTGCTGTACCGGCGCAACACGCTGCCGCTGCCGTCGCTGGAGCGGCTCGAGCGGGCGCTGCAGGAGGCGGAGGCCGCCGGTCAGACGCTCACCGAACCGGTCTGACCGGGGAGCGCTGCGCCGTTCAA
The DNA here is from genome assembly GCF_015840715.1 of Synechococcus sp. CBW1004. Taxonomy (NCBI): domain Bacteria; kingdom Bacillati; phylum Cyanobacteriota; class Cyanophyceae; order Synechococcales; family Synechococcaceae; genus Synechococcus; species Synechococcus sp. CBW1004. The sequence goes on from NZ_CP060397.1 coordinate 2,254,137, forward strand.
CGGGTGGTGTGGCTCTGGCGCCCTTCGCGAAGGGCCATCCCGGCGGGTCTGGGCGTGCTCTCGCGTGGAGACTGCCTTCCCCGGAGCCGTCCGAGACCGGTCTGCCGCTGTCACTGCCGCGCACCTGGAGCAATGGCTCGGCCGCACCGATAATCCGGCAGATCCTCCTTCCCGGGCCGAGGGCATGCGCCCCAGGCGTGCCGGCAGGGAGGGGCCCTGGCCCTTCCACCCTCTCCATGTCCTCTCCCCCCTCCGCCACATCGCCACGGCTGTTCCCAACGCCATGGCTGCTGCGCTGGCAGGGGCTGCTGGCCTCCTGGCACGGGGGCTGGCTGGCGGAGCATCTGCCCCTGCTGGCCGGTTGGGTGCTGGTGGCGCTGATGGCCAGCCTTCCCGTGATCACCCGCGCCGGCCTGACGCTGCTGATCACGGCCTGCGGGTTGCTGTGGCTGTTGTGGGCTCTGCGCACCCCGCCGGGGCGGATCGGTGCCATCAACGCCTGGCTGCTGCTGGTGCTCGGCCTGGCGGTGCTGGCCACGGGCTTCTCGCCTGTTCCCCTCGCGGCCTTCAAGGGCCTGCTCAAGCTGGTGAGTTACCTGGGTGTCTACGCCCTGATGCGTCAGCTCCTGGCCAGCGCTCCGCTCTGGTGGGACAGGATCGCGGCGGCTCTCCTGGCGGGTGAGCTGCTCACCAGCGTCATCGGCATCCGCCAGCTCTATGCCGCCCCGGGCGCCCTGGCCCGCTGGTCGGATGCGAACTCCGTGGCCCAGGGCACGGTGCGCATCTACAGCACCCTCGACAACCCCAACCTGCTGGGGGGCTACCTGCTGCCGATCCTGCCGCTGGCCCTGGTGGCGTTGCTGCGCTGGCAGGGACGTCCCCAGCGGCTGTTCGCCCTGGTGTCGCTGGTGCTGGGGGTGGTGGCCCTGGTGCTCACCTACAGCCGCGGTGCCTGGATGGGGATGGTGGCCGGCCTGGGCACGCTGGCGTTGCTGCTGATCTGGCGGGCGATTCGCCACTGGCCCCTGTTCTGGCGCCGCACTCTGCCGGTGCTGCTCGTGCTCGGTGGTGCCGCGGTTCTGGTGGTGCTGGTCACCCAGGTGGAGCCGCTGCGGGTGCGGGTGATGAGCCTGGTGGCGGGCCGCGAGGACAGCTCCAACAATTTCCGCATGAACGTCTGGACGGCGGTGCTGGAGATGATTCAGGACCGCCCCTGGATCGGCATCGGCCCGGGCAACAGCGCCTTCAACCTGATCTATCCGCTTTACCAGCAGCCCAAGTTCAACGCCCTCAGCGCCTATTCGATTCCCCTGGAATGGACGGTCGAGGCGGGCATCCCGGGCCTGCTGGCGGGGGTGGGGCTGTTTCTGACCGCGGTGCGCACCGGTCTGGCCCAGTGGCGCTCCCATGGACCCCTGGTGCTGCCCAGCCTGGCGGCGGTGGCGGTGTTCGTGGCGCTGGCGATCCAGGGCCTCACCGACACGATCTTCTTCCGGCCGGAGGTGCAGCTCGTCGCCCTCTTCAGCCTCGCCACCGTGGCCGCCTCGGTGAGCGGCGTCGGGGCGAGCCGCCGTGAGGCGGAGGGGCCCCAGGGCACCGCGGCTGATGGCTGAGGCGATCGCGGGCTCCGGCCCTGGCCACTCCGGCCTTCAGGAGCCGGCCGCGGCGATCGGGCTCTCCCAGGCCGCTCTGATCGCCGGCTTCGACGCAGGCCAGACCCACACCACCTGCCGGCTCGCCGAGAAGCACAGCGGCCGGGTGCTGGCCGAGGGGGAGGGCCCCGGGGTCAGCCATCTGGCGGCGGCGGCGGGCGAGGAGCGCTTCCGTCAGGCCCTCATCGTCAGCCTGCGTGACGCCCTGCGGAGGCTCCACGGTGGCGGCAGCGCCGCTGACCGGAGTCCTGAGCCGATGGCATCGGGCGATCCGGGGGCCCCGGGGGAGAGGCTGTTCTGCCCCCGGCTGGGGGGCCATACCGGGGGGCCTGCCCTGCTGGCGGCGGCGGTGGGAGCCAGTGGCATTGAGCGGGACAGCGCCGTGGAGCTCAGGGGCCTGGCCCTCGCCGCGGAGGCGCTGGCTCTCGAACCGGGGCGACTGTGGGTCGGCGGGGATGAGCGCACGGCCCTGCGCGGCGCCTTCCCCGAAGGAGCTGGAATCATTGTGATCAGCGGCACCGGCACGATCGCCCTGGGTCGCGATGGCCAGGGCCGGGAGCACCGCTGCGCCGGCTGGGGCTGGCTGCTGGATGGTGCCGGCTCCGCCTTCGACATCGGCCGCGACGGTCTGGCCCTCACGCTCGAGATGGCCGATGGCCGCCAGCCGGATGGACCCCTGCGCCAGCGGCTCTGGCAGGCCCTGGATCTGGATCCCGCCGATGCCGGCGCGCCGCAGGCGATCAAGGCCCGGGCGGTGAGCGCCGGATTCGTGCCGTCCGGGCTGGCTGCTCTGGCGCCCCCGGTCGAGGAGGCCGCGGCGGCGGGCGATGGCGTCGCCCTGACGATCCTGCGGCGCCACGGCGAGGCCCTGGCGGAGTCGGTGGCGGCAGTGGCCCGGGCCCTGGATCTGATCGCCCCACCGGTGGCGGCCCTTGGGGGGGCGATCAGCCATCTGCCCCTGTTCCGCAGGCAGTTCGAGCAGGCACTGGCGGATCGGCTGCCTGGCGCCTGTCTCGGCGCACCGGCCGGAGACGCGGCCTGTGGGGCCCTGGCCATCGCCCGGGAGCTGGCGGAGGGAGTGCCCTCAGCGGGTTGAAGCCCTTCGGTTCAGGTCAGCCGGCCGCCCCCGGGGCCGCGTTCAACCAGCGTTCGGCGTCGGCGGCGAGGCTGCTGCACCAGTGCTCCACCTGCTCCATCTCGGCGGCCTCCACCATCACCCGCAGCAGCGGTTCGGTGCCGCTGGGGCGCACCAGCACCCGGCCGCTGCCGGCCATCGCCTGCTCCGCCTGCGTCACCGCTTCGCGCAGGGGTGCGCAGTCCTGCCAGCCCACCCGCTTCCGGCGGTCCGGCACCACCACGTTCACCAGCTTCTGCGGATAGGGCTGCCAGCTGCCGTCCATCCACTCAGCCAGGCTCTGGCCGCGGCCCTGCACCAGCGTGGCCACCTGCACCGCCGTGAGCAGGCCATCGCCGCTCATGCCGTGGCGCGCCGAGAGGATGTGACCCGACTGCTCGCCGCCGAGGCCGGCGCCGAGCTTCTCCATCGCCGCATGCACGTACTGATCGCCGACGGCGGTGCGCTCCAGCACGCCACCCGCGTCGGTCCAGGCCCGCTCGAAGCCGAGGTTCGACATCACCGTGGCCACGATGCGGTTCTCCGGCAGTTCGCCGGCCTGCATCAGGGCGGAACCCCAGAGGTAGAGGATCTGATCGCCATCCACCACCCGGCCGCGGCCGTCCACCGCCAGCATCCGGTCGGCGTCGCCGTCGAAGGCGAAGCCCATGGCGGCACCGGTCTCAAGCACCGCCTGACGCAGAGGCTCCAGGTGGGTGCTGCCGCAGCCCTGGTTGATGCGCTGCCCATCCGGGCTGCCGTGCAGCACGGTCAGATCGGCCCCCAGCTCGCGGAACACCGATTCGCCGCAGGCGGTGGCGGAGCCCCAGCAGAGATCGAGCACCACCCGGACGCCATCGAGGCGGCGGCCACCGGCGCTCTCGACGAGCGAGCGGCGATAGGTCTCGATCAGATCGGTGCGCCCCTGGCTGCTGCCCTCCCCGTGGAAGGCCGGCAACGGCCGCTCGCCCCGCAGCCCCGCCTCGATCGCCTGCTGCATCTGACGGCCGAGCTTGGAGCCGCCGTTGTCGAACACCTTGATGCCGTTGTCGTGGGGCGGGTTGTGGCTCGCCGACACCATCAGGCCACCGGCCGCCTGGTGGCGTCGGATCGTGCCGGGCACCGCCGGCGTCGGGCAGAGGCCCAGATCCCACACCTCGCGGCCGGCGGCGGTGAGGCCGGCGGTGAGGGCCGCCATCAGCATCGGGCCGCTGCTGCGGGAATCGCTGCCGATCACCACCGGCCCGTCCGGAGGCAGCACCAGGCCGCACCAGTAGCCGAGCTGCAGGGCCAGTGCCGGTGTGATCGTGCTGCCCACCCGGCCGCGGATGCCGTCGGTGCCGAAGCCCGTGACGGATTCCCCCAGGGCGGGCCCGATCGGCGAGGCTGTGGCGGCAGCGGGCGAGGACGCCGGCGTCGTGGTGGGAACCCCTGCTGAGCTGCCGTTCACCCTGCCCCTGCCCCCGATGGATGGGGCGTCAGGCTACGCGGAGCGCTGCGGCCACCAGAGCCAGCCCACGAGCTCGCCGATCGCCCAGAGCAGCAGCAGCCCCACGCACCAGCCAGGCAGCCACTGAAACGGCGGCCAGGGCCGCAGCAGGACGGTCGCGGCCGCCAGCAGCCAGGCGATCAGCAACCTGCGGCGTTGTCCGGCTCCGGGCAGCACGCTCCCGGACGGCGCGCGGCGCCACCGCAGCAGCGGCAGTAGCCTGCGGCCTCCATCGGCGCGCCGTGCGGGGGGGAGGCCGGCCAAGGGGATAAGGCGAGTCAGTACCCAGAATGCTGCCATTGCCGCATGCCGGTCCTTGATCCGTCTGCCGCGCCTGTTGGCGGTCTCCTGTCTGGGAACGTTTGGGGTGCTGCTGGCCGGGTGGGGGCTGCTGGGCCTGCGCCCTGCCCTGACTCCCCTCACCCCCGTCACCGGCCTGGAGCGGGTGCGGCGCTTCTCCGTCGATCCGGTGCGGCGGCGTGAGGCGAGCCTGCTGCTGGCCGCCCGCCCGGAGGCCCTGGCCGATCCACGCCTGCAGCGTCGGCTTCTGCGTCACCAGGGCTGGGGGCCCGATCCCCTTGCCGCGCTGGTGCTCAAGCGGGATGCCCGTGCTGCCGAACGGCTGCAGCGCGATCCCCAGGCCGCTGCTCAGTGGCGGAGCCTGCTGCGCCGCTTCCCGCAGGATCCGGCCAGCGCCGATGCCCTCTACAGCCTGGGCCGGCAGTCGTCGACGCTGCGCACCGAGCTGCTGCGGCGTTTCCCGGCCCATCCCGCCGCCCTGGCCGCGGCGCTGGAGGCCGGCCCGTCGGCCCCGGCCCGCCTGGCCGGTCTGCTGCATCTGGCCCGCTGGGGTGCCCGCTGGCCCGGGGCGGAGGAGCGCCTGCGCCAGGCCTGCCTCCAGGGACCGCTGACACCGGCTGACCGGGGTGTGGTGGCCTCGGCCCTGGCGGAACTGGGGGATGGCGAAACCGCTCTGGCCTGTCTCAGGCCTCAGGCCTCCCTGACTCCCCAGGGGAGCCTGGCCCTGGCCCGTGGCCTGCTCCGCGCCGGACCTGAACGCCGGTCTCAGGCCCTTGCCCTGCTCGTGCAGCTCGCGGGCGGCTCAGGTCCGGAGGCGGAGGAGGCGGTGCGGCTTCTGGCCATCCAGGAGGGTGACGGCGTTGAGGAGGCGATCGCCCGCCTGCCGCGGCGCTGGCGTGACAGTGCGCCGCTGGCGGCCAGGTGGGCTCTGGCCGGGCCGGACGATCGGGCGGCGCTGGAGGCGCTGCGGCGCTGGCCGAAGGATCCGGCCATCTGGGATCTGCAGTGGGAGCGCAGCCGCATCCATCTGCTGGCGGGGCAGTGGGCGGCGGCGCGGACGCTGCTTCAGGCGCTGGAGCCGGATCGCCTGCCGCCTCCCCTGGCGGCGCGGCAGCTGTTCTGGCTGGGCTACGCCCAGCAGCAGCTGGGCCAGAGTGATGAGGCCCGCGCCCGCTGGCGGCAGCTGAGCCAGCGCCACCCGGGTGGCTACTACGGCTGGCGTGCTGCGGTGCGCCTCGATCAGGGCGATCTGGCGATGCGGTCCCCGGCCACGCAGGCCCCCGCAGAACCGGCCTGGCACCCGTTGAACAGCGGTGACCCCGCATTGGATCGCCTGTGGCGCCTCGATCAGCGCGATGAGGCCTGGGAGGCCTGGCGCAGCGGCCGCCGCGGCCGGACACCGCGTCAGCCCCTGGAGCTGGCGCTGGAGGGAAGACTGCGGCAGGGCGTCGGTGATGACTGGACCGGCATGGCCCAGCTGGAGCGGGCCCAGCTGGGCCTGCCGCCCGATCAGTGCGCCCTCGAGACCCAGCTGGAGCGCGCCCTGCATCCACGCCGCTTCGGCGAGCACTTCGGCCGCGCGGCAGATCAGCATGGCCTGAACCCTGCCCTGCTGCTTGGTGTGGCCAAGCAGGAGTCGCGCTTCACCCCCGGAGTCCGATCGGTGGTGGGGGCGGTGGGGCTGATGCAGCTGATGCCCGAGACCGCCGCTGAGCTCGCCGGCCGGTCTCTCAGCGGCAGCGAGCTGGAGGATCCCGCGCGCAACACCGACCTGGGCAGCCTCTATCTGCGCCGTCTGCTGGAGCAGTGGCAGGGTGATCCACTGCTCACGGTCGCCAGCTACAACGCCGGTCCGGGGGCCACGGCCGGCTGGATCAACCCGCGGCTGCGCCAGGCCCCGGAGCTCTGGGTGGAGGCGATTCCCTACCCCGAGACGCGCCTCTACGTGAAGAAGGTGCTGGGCAACGCCTGGAGCTATCAGCAGGGCCGCCTGCCGGGGTGCTGAGCCAGAGGGGGGAGCCTGTGCAGGCCTGCGCAGCCGGAGCCCTGCAGCGGCAGCGAGTCGGCTGAAGGGGAGTGGCGAGCGGCTGGGGCGAGTCCGTTGCGCCAGGGCCGGCATCAGGGCTGTCGGCCCGTTGGCACAGCAGCAATGGCACGTGGAACGGAATGCGCGACAGGGACGGGCTCGAACCCCTCGAAGCCAGGCCTTGATTCCGCTGGATCTCCCGTCTTCACCAGCTCATCGGACGACTGCCCCGCCGGTGATTCAGACGCCGCCAGCGCCGTTCAGAGTGCTGGCCCCGGGGGGGCGTTGCCGGGCAGGTGCGGGATGGCGCGATCGGGTTCACGCCGGGTCCGGCTGCGGACCGGACGTCGATCGACAGCGGCAGGGGTCCGGGTCGGCTGCGGCACGTTCACATAGGGCCTGATCTGCAGTTCGAGGGCACGGCCGAGGGTGATGCCCCCGAGCACCAGCACGCAGAGGATCAGCGTCATCACGAACGGTGGTGGCACCACCCTCAGGCGCACCAGATCCAGGCGTGCCAGCAGAACGCTGGAGGACAGGATCAGCACGTTGGAGAGCACCTCCAGATGCAGCAGATAGAGGCCACCGGTCACCACCAGCAGCAGGGTGATCACCAGACTGGCCACGCGACTGGCGGCCATGATTGAAGAGAGGCGCCGCAGCAGCAGGTCGGGCATGGTGCACACCACCACCACCACCAGCGCCTGAAGGCATTCCGCCGACCAGATCAGATGGGTGACGCCCCCTATGCCCGCATCGGCCCAGGAGCCTGGGCGGCTCCAGTGCAGGCCGAGGTAGGTGCTCACCAGCAGCAGGAGCAGCACCATCGGTGCCCGCAGGGGAAGCAGGATCAGGTTCAGCACGGTCGTCATCAGCTCTCCAGCACCAGTGAGATGGCCTCCAGAGGGCAGCTCGGGATGCACTGTTCGCACACCAGGCAGCGGGGGGCGTCGAAGCGCAGGCGCTGGCTGGCGCTCTCGAAGCGCAGGGCACCGCTGGGACAGATGCTGGCGCAGATGCCGCAGTCGATGCAGTGCTCCGGATCGATGCGGATCTCGCCGGGCACCCGGTCGAGCCTCAGGCCCTGACGCTCCATCCAGAGCTCGGCGGCGTCGAGTTCGTCGATGTCGCCGGAGAGCTCCACCACCATCGTGCCGCTCTGGTTGGGGGCGATCTGGGCGCGCAGGATCTTGGCGGCGATATCGAAATCGACGGCGAGCCGGTAGGTGATCGGCAGATGCACCGATTCCCGCGGGAAATGCACTGTGAGCCGCCGTTTCACCTCGACCTTTCGCTTGCCTGGAAGCTAGCAATGGTGATCGGTTCCCTCCCGGCCCGGCGTGCGGCGGCCTCAAGGGTCACGAGGCCGCGACGCACCTGAGGTGCCTCCGAGGTGGCACCTCAGGGTTTGCGACGCAGGCCTCTCCGCCGCCGAGTGAGGCGGCACGGGGCCGCGGCCGGCCGCTCAGCGCTGTCAGAGTGCCCGTTCCATTCCTCTGATCAGGCGCTTTCGTCATGACGCCGTCCCCGCCGGATCCCGCTGCGCTGTCCTCCCCGTCCGGGCCGCGGCCGGCCTCAGGCGCCATGGGCCGCACCGAGCGGATGGTGCTGGCGGCCGTGGCCGCCCTGCTGGCGCTGCTGCTCCTCTGGCTGCGGGGAGGGCTGCATCCGGAGGCGCCGCTGGAGCGCCTGGCCCGTCAATCGCCTGATCTGGCGGTGGCCCTGGCCAATGGGCGTCCCACGCTGGTGGAGTTCTATGCCGACTGGTGCGAGGCCTGCCGGGCGATGGCGCCGGCGATGGATCGGCTCGAGCAGCAGCACCGCGGCGAGCTGGATGTGGTGCTGCTCAATGTGGAGAACCCTCGCTGGCAGGCGGAGGTGGAGCGCTTCGAGGTGAACGGCATTCCCCAGCTGGAGCTGTTCGATGCCGCCGGCCAGCCGGTGGGCCGCTCGATCGGCGCCCGCAGCGCCACCGAGCTCGCGTCATTGACCACGGCGCTGCTGCAGGGTGAGCCGCTGCCGCAGCTGCCCGGTGTGGGCGCCACCAGCCGCCTGCCGGCCAGTGTTCCCGCCGCCGTCGCCACCCAGGCGGGTCCCCGCAGCCACGGCTGATCCGGCCGGCTCCCGCTGCGTCAGCAAGGACGAGCCCTCGCCGGTCCGCCGACACGGCACGGATGCCTGCCCATGCGCCGGAGGGGACGCGGTGCCATCGTTGGGCGGCCAGGGCCTGCCCTTTCCCCCGCATCGCTCCTGCCTCGACTTCCATGGATCCCCGCTTCCGGGTCGACCTGATCGCCGCCACCCCCAACCCTCAGCAGTGCGTCTATGCCGCGATGCACCAGGACTACAGCGAGGGCTTCGTGGCGGCCGATCGCGACGACTGGCCCGATGAGCAGCGGGCCGGTGAGATCTGCGTCAAGCGGCTGCTGGCGGGGGAGCGGGGCCACTACGGCCCGCTGGAGCATGCGCAGATCGTGCTCAATGTCGGCTGGTTTCCCCATTCGGTGATGCAGCAGGCCCGCACCCATCGGGTGGGTGTGAGCTTCGATGTGCAGTCGATGCGGTACACGGGCGACCGGATCCGCAAGGCCGCCAACGGCGAACTGGATCTGGAGGAGGTCTTCTACCTGCGGCCCGTGGGCAGCTACAGCGACCGCCAGGGCAAGAAGTATCAGTATGACGAAGGCCAGCGGGCCATCGATCTGCAGCTCTGCCGGTCTGCCGCCGAGCGCTACCGCGACCTGCTCGATGCCGGCTATGCCGAGGAGCATGCCCGCGGCATCCTGCCCTTCGATTACCGCCAGCACTTCGTCGTGAGCTTCAGCCTGCGGGCGCTTCTGCATTTCCTCGATCTGCGCGCCAAGCTCGATGCGCAGCAGGAGATCCGCGCCCTCTGCGATCTGCTCTGGCCGCATCTGCAGGCCTGGACACCGGAGTTCGCTGACTGGTACGAGAAGAGCCGCCTGCATCGGGCCCGGCTGGCGCCCTGAGGCCCACCGGCCGGGGCCGGATCACAGACCGGGCTTGGCGTCGCTGAAGCTGGTGGGCCCATTGAACTGCGTCCAGACAGCCAGCTCCTGCAGGCTCTGCACGCCGACGCGGCGCTCATTGCCCATCACCCAGGTGGGATAGGCCAGCACGTCGGCCGCGCTGCAGGCCTGGGCGCCGGCGGCGTCCTTGGCGCACTCCACATAGGGCAGTCGATTGCCGGCCTGCTCCCCGAAGAGCACCTTCTGTTTGAAGCAGTGCACACACCAGAAGGCGCCGTAGAAGACCACGCCCTTGTTGCGCAGGTGCTCGACGAGCGCGATCTGATCCGGGGTGGAGGGGCCGAAGGCCTTGCCGAGACTGGAGGTGGTGCTGGCGGGGGTGGCTGCGCCAGCAGCCTGATCCACCGGGGGGCCGCCGGCGTGAGCGGGAGCGCCGCCCGCCCCGAGCAGCAGGCCCGCCACTGCCAGGGCCAGCGTCATCGGTGAGCGGGCGTGGAAGGACATCGGGCCGGTCGGGAACACTCCGGCGCGACTCTAGAAGCGGCGTCCCGTTCGGCCTTCCGCCCTCCGCCGCGCCCCTGGATGGCCGCCTGAGGCTGAGACAATGCACCCACAGGGCGAACGTTGATGGCTGCCAACGGTTACCGCGACTACTTCAAGGTGCTCGGAGTGGAGCGCGGTGCCGACGCCGACGCGATCAAGCGCGCCTTCCGGCGCCTGGCACGGCAGTACCACCCTGACGTGAACCCCGGCGACAAGGATGCTGAGGCTCGTTTCAAGGAGGTCAGCGAGGCCTACGAGGTGCTCTCGGATCCCGACAAGCGGCGTCGCTACGAGCAGTTCGGGCAGTACTGGAACCAGGTCGGCGGTCCCGGAGGCGGCGCCGGGGTTGATGTCGACTTCGGCCGCTACGGCAACTTCGACGACTTCATCAACGACCTGCTGGGCCGCTTCGGTGGTCCCGGCGGCGGTGGCTTCGCCGGCTCTCCGGACGGGTTCGGCTTCGGCAGCGGCTTCCCCGGCGGGTTCTCCGGCTTCGGTGGCCCCGGTCCGGCGCGGCCGGTGAATCTCGACGCCGAGGCCACCCTCAGTCTCAGCTACACCGACGCCTTCCGCGGCTGCGAGCGCACCCTGGCCGTCAACGAGGAGCGGGTGCAGGTGCGCATCCCCGCCGGCGTCAAGGACGGGAGCCGTCTGCGGCTCAAGGGAAAGGGCAACCTTCAGCCCGGCACCGGCCGGCGCGGTGACCTCTATCTCACCCTCAAGCTGCAGCCCCATCCCATCTGGCGGCTCGATGGCGACCAGCTCCGCGCCGAGCTGCCCCTCAGCCTCGATGAACTGGCCCTCGGTGGCGATGTGCGGGTCGCCACTCCCGATGGGGAAGCCACCGTGCAGGTGCCCCCCGGCATGAGCCTTGGCCGCAGCCTGCGGCTCAAGGGCAAGGGCTGGCCCCTGCGGGATGGCCGTGGTGATCTGTTGCTCACGCCCACCCTCCGGCTGCCCCAGGCCCTCAGTGAGCAGGAGCGCCAGCTGCTGGAGCAGCTGCGCCAGGCACGCAGCGCCGATCCACGGGAGGGCTGGGCGGCCGCGGCGCGTCTCTGAAGGCGCTTGCCTCCACCCGTGCAGACTGGCGGGCCCTGATTGCAGGCGGTCGATGGAACGAGCACGGCGGTCATGGCGCCTGGGTCGCTGCGTTCTGGGCCGGCTGCTCCTGTCGCTCGTCCTGAGCCTCTGCCTGATGGGTTTCGCCCCTGCGGCTCAGGCGTTACCGACGGCGCGTGCCGAGTCAGCGGCTGCCGCGGCGCCCGCCACACCGGACGATCCCCTGACGGTGCGGGTGGGGCTGCATGTGCGCAACATCTATGGCCTGTCCCTGCACGAGCAGACCTTCAAGGCGGATGGCTGGTACTGGCTGAAGGTGCCGCCGGCGGTGCTGGCGCTGATGAACAGCCGTGGGATCAGCCCCAAGGACATGGTGGAGTTCGTCAACCAGGTGGACAACTGGGATGGGCTGATCGAGCTGCTCGACGAGGAGCAGCCACCGCTGCAGGACGGGTCGCGTCTGTTCTCCTTTCGCTTTGCAGCCAACTTCTATGTCAATGAGATCGATCAGCGCCGCTCCCCGTTCGAGTCGATCCGGCTGCCGCTGATTCTCGAAACCGATGCCGACTCCTTCGCCGATCCGGCCTCGCGGGTCCGGCTTCTGCCGGAGTCCGGCAGCCGCGGGCTGCTGGGGGATTACAGCAGCATCTACGGCTATCAGCTGCGCGGGGTGCGGGTACGGGCGGCCGATCACGCCTATCCCACCGCCTTCGGCAAGGATTCGGATCAGACCTACAGCCGCGTCGAGATCTGGGTGGAGTACAGCCCCGATCCCTGGGCGATGTTCACCCAGTGGATCCTGCCCCTTCTGCTGGTGATGTGCCTGGTGCTGCTGGCGCCGACCCTTGAGGGCACGCTGGGGGACGCCAGGCTGGCCATTCCGCCCACGGCGCTGCTGACGCTGGTGTTCATGCAGCAGTCCTACAAGGCGGAGATGCCACCCACCTCCTATCTCACCTTCCTCGATCAGCTCTTCATCTATGGCTACGTCGTCTCGGTGGGGCTGTTCGTGCTGTTCCTCTGGGGCAGCAACCAGATGGAGGCGGCCAGCGAGGATCAGCGCGAGCGGGTGATGCGACGCATCAACCGCGTCGATGTCCGCTCTCAGGTCGCGGCGCTGATCGGTTTCGTCCTGGTGGCCCTGATCGCCTGGTACCGATGAGCCAGGCCTGCACTGGTCCGTAGGATCCGGCCAGACCGATCCCCCCCATGGAGCTCACCTACCGTCCGCGGCGGCTGCGGCGCACCCCTGCCCTGCGGGCCCTGGTGCGCGAGCACCATCTCGCTCCCACCGACTTCATCTACCCCCTGTTCGTGCATGAGGGGGCGACCAACGAGCCGATCGGCGCCATGCCCGGCGCCAGCCGGTGGAGCCTCGAGGGCCTGGTGGATGAGGTGGGCCGCGCCTGGGATCTGGGCATCCGCTGCGTCGTGCTGTTTCCCAAGGTGGCCGACGGTCTCAAGAGCGAGGACGGCGCCGAGTGCTTCAACGAGCACGGCCTGATCCCGCGGGCGATCCGCCGCCTCAAGGAGGTGCATCCCGGCATGGCGATCATGACCGACGTGGCGCTCGACCCCTATTCCTGCGACGGCCATGACGGCATCGTCTCGGCCGAGGGCGTGGTGCTCAACGACGAGACCGTGGAGATCCTCTGCCGTCAGGCGGTCGCCCAGGCCCGTGCCGGCGCCGATCTGATCGGCCCCAGCGACATGATGGACGGTCGCGTCGGCGCCATTCGCGAGGCCCTCGATGACGAGGGCTTCGAGCACGTGGGGATCATCAGCTACACGGCCAAGTACGCCAGCGCTTACTACGGTCCTTTCCGCGAGGCACTCGATTCGGCCCCCCGTGCCGCCGCCGGCAAGCCGATCCCCAAGGACAAGAGCACCTATCAGATGGATCCGGCCAACGGTCGCGAGGCGATCCTCGAATGCCAGCTCGACGAGAGCGAGGGGGCCGACATCCTGATGGTCAAGCCCGGCCTGGCCTATCTCGACATCATTCATCGCCTGCGCCAGGCCAGCGAGCAGCCGATCGCCGCCTACAACGTCTCGGGCGAGTACGCGATGGTGAAGGCCGCCGCCGAGCGCGGCTGGATCGATGAGCGGGCGGTGGTGCTCGAAACGCTGCTCAGCTTCCGGCGGGCCGGAGCGGATCTGATCCTCACGTATCACGCCTGCGACGCAGCCGCCTGGTTGCGGCAGGGCTGAGGGAAGGGGGCGCTGGGGAGCGAGAGAGCAGCCTGACTCCTGCTGCCTTGGTAGCAGGATGATGCCAGGCATTGGAGAATGCCCTAAGGATCAAGGCTGATCTTGTCGCTCGCTGCGCTGACCGGATGATGGTTCCCCGCGATGCATGGATGTTGATCTCTGTTGTTTTTTTGGTTTGCCAGCCCGGCTTGACAGTGAAAATCTGTTCAAAACGGCTTCCAGGTTTTGCATGGCGCTCAGGAGCAGGCCCAGGGGGCCTCTTTTAGCGTTTCCATAGCGCTGCTTGTTCCATTGTTTAGCCGACTGTCTGCGGCGACGCTCCAGCATGTACGCCTGAATGCTGTTTGACAGAGCCTTGAATGGACCCGATCGAAGTGCTGATCTACCAGCCGGCCCAGAACGGAACAATGTCCTGAGACGAAACGTCGCCAGCTTGTCCTGGACGCTGTCCATCAGAACCGGACCTGTTGGCGTTGGACTGGTGAAGGATGCGAAGCCGAACGCCAGCACGAGACAGGCGATGACGATGCGCAAGACCTGCGGCGCTCGGGCACGCCAACTGTATTGCGCCGCCAAGGCCTGGCGTTGCTGGGTAATCTGTTTAGCGATCTGATCAAAGCCGGCATCCAACTGGGCTTGGACATCTGGAAGCGGGCGAGCGAGAATCGCTGGGTTGAGTGCAGGTGCACCCAGCTTGGACATCCGTTGCTGAAGATCGGCAACGCTGGAGGCCTGATTGGCAGCCTGGCGATAGGTCTTGAGCTGCTGTTCCGAAGCATCAAGAGCACGAGCCTGATCGGATGTGCCAGTTTGTTGTAGAATCCCCATATAAATGTGCACTGGAACCAGGAACAGAAAACCTAGAACTGCCAGTCCGGCGAGGCGAGAAAAGAGCAGGCGGCGTTTGTACAGGAGCTGATTCTCCGGATAAAGCTTGCTGCCCACGACAAGAACAAGAAGCGCAAGAAGCGGCATGCTCGAGCCGTTGATCAGGGTGGCAGTGACGCGACTGATCCAGTCGTAATCCAGTAGTTTTGGTGGGATGGCCGCAGAGACGACCAGCAGGACATACAGGAATGCAAACACCAGGCTGAGCCGGCTGAGGCTGCGCGCGTACATGCTGAGTGGATAAAAGAAAAGCCCTGCTCTCGCAGGGCTTGGTGAGGAGGCGCAAGGCTTGATTAGGAGTGAAGAGAACTCTCTACTCACGCTTGTTGGGATTGTTCAGCCTTGGAGGCACTCCGGACCCGCGAACGCAGGCGACGGCTGAAGCTGAAGGCGGTGGCTGCTCCCAGAATGGGAAGCGGCCCGGGAACGGGAACCTCTCGGAATACAATGGTTTCACTGCTTCCGGCGAGTGTGAAGGTCACTGTGGGAGTTGCAAGCCCAAGCTGGGCAAGGCTGCGATCGAGGAAAAATGAATTGAGAATTGAATCTCCACTGGCATAAGAGTTTGCAAGCCAGATGGTAGATCCCGGCACATTCGCGTTTGTTGAGCTGCCAGCATTAATGAACAGAGGAACTGTTGTGCTTGGTGCTGGAGATGCGAGTGCGAGGCAGTTTCCAGTTGCTGAGCAACCTGGCTGATTGGCGTTATCGAAGGTGAATGGGCTCGCAATCCCAGAAATTGAATAGTATCGGCCTGGTGTGCTCGCAATCAGTTCACTGAAGCGAGTGACGTCGTTATTGGTGTTGAGGCCCGACCGTGCAGCGGCGTTTCCAAAATTTACGCTAAGATTAGTGCTAGTAAGGCCTGTTAGATTGAGAGAGCCGGATGCTCTGACCTCTGTTCGTGTTGGCGAAACTTCAATCAGGTCGATAAACAGGGTGGCTCGGCTGGCGCCTGCATTGATGATGAGCGGGGCTGTTGCAACTGCCAGTAATTAGGCAATTCCTTTAATCTTAAACCGTTGCACGGTATCTCTGATTTTAAACTGTCATCGCAATTTTGCTCCGCTGCCCTGACGCACCCGAAGGGGCTGGACGCCTGTGCAACTGGCGCATTGACCGGTCGGCTTGGGTCTGGTCCGTGCTATGGGGTGATTGCTGGCTTTTCCGGCCCTGCTTGGTGTTCGGCAGCAGCCATAAAGAAGGCGCCTCGCCGAGGCGCCTGCGGGTGGGGTTGGCCGGTGAACCTCGCCATGGCCGGCTTCTCCGCCCGACGGGAGGCAGCTTGCTCCATGCCGTGGATCCTGTCCAGGGGACTTCCATTTCGAGGACCCGGCCGCAGTCGATGCGGGCCACGACCAGCTGGAGGCGACCGGCGATCCCATCGGCCCGCTGCATGACCATCGCGACGGCACCGCCTCCTCCTATCTGCAGGATCCGGAGGGCAACTGGCAGGAGGTGCACGACGAGCCTGCCTGCGGCGTTCCCGCCAACACCGGTGAGGATCCGATTCCCTTCGGTCGATGGCTGCGCTCAGAGCACCCGCCACCACGGCGCCGCCAGCACATCGGCTGTGAGCCATTCGATGCGCGTGCCGGTGTGCAGCAGCAGACCCGAGCGGGCCTGGCTGCCGTATTCGGCGCGGAAGCTCCTCAGGTGGGTGCAGTCCGCCAACCGCGGTGATGCCGTGGCCTTGATTTCAATCGGCAGCAGTCTGCCCCCCGCTTCGATCACCAGATCCACCTCCTCGCCGAGGGTGGTGCGCCAGTAGCCCAGTTCCACCCGCTGGACGCGCGCATCGCGCCAGGCCAGTAGATCCTGGAGCACCAGGTTTTCGAGATGGCAGCCCTGCGGTTCCGCTCCGGCCAGGTGCAGGGCGACGGCGGTGTCGCCCCAGTAGAGCTTGGGGGCCTTGATCAGCCGCTTGGTGCGGTTCACGGCATAGGCCGGCAGGCGCACAAGCAGATAGGACGTTTCCAGCAGATTGAGCCAGCGGTGCACCGTGGGTTGGGGCAGCGCTACGTCACGGCCCAGTTCGGTCTGGTTGAGCAGCTGCCCCAGGCGCAGGCAGGCCGCCTGCATCAGCCGGCGGAAATCGGGCAGGGAGCTGATCGAGGCGAGGTCCTGCAGGTCGCGCTCGAGATAGGTGCGCACGTAGCCGTCGAACCAGATGGCGCGCTCGGCAGGGTTGCTCAGTTCGATCGCTGGCGTTGGGAAGCCGCCCCGCTGCGCCAGCGCCCGCCAGTCCTCGGGCTGGCCGTCCCCGTTGGCCAGCAGGTCGTGCCAGCTTTCTTCAGGCGTGGCGAGCAGTTCCTCCCAACGGCCGGCGCTTCCCAGCCCGAGCTGCTCACGGCGGGTGAGCGGCCAGAGGTTGAGGTAGCTCGCCCGGCCGGCGAGCGATTCAGACACCTGCCGCATCAGCAGCAGGTTTGCCGAGCCGGTGAGCAGGAAGCGCCCCGCTGTGCGGTTTCGATCAATGGCCCGCTTCACGGCGCTGAGCAGAGAGGGCTCGCGCTGCACTTCATCGAGCGTGATCGGCTCGTGCCCTCCCACCAGGGCCTCCGGATCGCTTCTGGCGGCAGCGAGCACGTCGAAGTCATCCAGCGTGCGGTAGCGCCTGCCTCCAGCAACGAGCTGCTCAGCCAGGGTGCTCTTGCCGGTCTGACGCGCCCCCGTGACCACCACCGCCGGCATCACCGCCAGACGATCGGCGAGGGCGCCGCTGACCAGACGGGGCAATGGATTCACGTCTTGGATGAATTTCATTCACCATGCGAATGGTAGGTGGCGCTGGCAATCGAGGCGCTGCACGCTGAACGTCCCGTGCCGCCCGAGCCGCAGCTGCATGCAGGCGAGGCGGCGCTGAAGGAGCCCCTACGCGCCGCCAACGGACCGGGTTAGGCCGGGTGTCCTGGGGGCCTGGCCCCCGCACGCCGAGTGCCCGCAGAGCACCAGGAAGCCGGCGCGGTCGGCCGGGGCGATCAGCAGGGTGCGCAGGGTTGTTGTGCACCAGCTCGAAGCGCAACGGAAGCCGAAGGCTCCTGCGAAGCCATACAGCCGGTTCTCCTCCACCTCGGGATCCTGGCTGAACTGCGCCTTGCCCGAGAATGCAGGCCGTGCGCCGTCCCGCCATGGCTCCAGCCCCCCACCGCGCAGAGCCCGCCGTTCATCGCCTCGGCCATGTGGCCCTGCGGGTGACCGACATGGAACGGGCCAAGGCCTTCTACACCGCCCTCGGGCTGCGGCTCACCTGGGATGCGCCCGACTGGGCCTACCTGCAGTCGCCGGTCACCGGCGATGGTGTGGCCCTGCTCAGCCCTGAGTACAAGGCGGCGGGTCCCCATTTCGCCTTCCACCTTGAGGACCGCGCCGCTGTGGATGCGGTGCATGGCCAGCTCGTGGCCAGCGGCCATCCGGTGGGCCCGGTGCACGATCACCGCGACGGCACCGCCTCCTTTTATCTGCAGGATCCGGAGGGCAACTGGCTGGAGGTGCTCTATGAGCCCCCCGCAGGCATTCCCACCAACACCGGCGAGGCGCCGATCGCCTCGCTCACGCCAGCCAGGGACGGCGTTTGCGGGTGAGCCAGACGACCGACCCCATCCCTGCCGTGAACGAGAGCGCCGCCACCGTGCCGGATGGGCCGACGGACCGGCAGGTCTGCGCTGCCGCTGCCGGCCCTCCACCTGCTGACCTGAAGGACGCGGGGCCGACGTGGCAGCCGGCAGACGCGGCTGCGGTGTCCTTGCCGACAGATCCCGGCCTGGGGGTGGTGATTTCCCCGCAGGCTCCCGGGCTGCTGCCAGCGGCTGACCTGCCAGCGGCTGAACGGGCTGCCGCGTCGGCCGCCATCCCGTCGCACTCGGCCCCTGAACCGGACATCGCCGCCGACACCCTGGAGCTGCTCGAGTGGCCGCGGCTGGCCGAGCACGTGGCCGGCTTCGCAGGCACCGAGGCGGGACGGCGCCACTGCCGCCTGCTGCCTCTGCCTGCATCGCCCGCCGAAAGCCTGGGGCTGCTGGCGGAGACCACCGAACTGCTGGCGCTCGATGGCCTGATCGAAGGCGGCCTCAGCTTCCAGGGGGTGGCCGACATCCGCGCCACGGTGCAGCTCTGCGCCAAGGGGGGCTGCGCCGGAGGCGAGGAGCTCCTGGATCTGGCCGCCACCCTGGCGGCGGCCCGCCGGCTGCGGCGCCAGATCGAGGATCCGCAGCTGCGGCCCGTCTGCAGCGCTCTGGTGGGCGAGCTGCGCACCCTGCCGGAGCTGGAGCAGCGCCTGCATTTCTGCCTCGAGGAGGGCGGTCGCGTGGCGGATCGGGCCAGCGCCGAGCTGGCGGCCTTGCGCCGCCGGTTGCAGGCAGCCCTGGCTGAGCGGCGCGAGCGGCTCCAGGACCTGCTGCGCCGTTACGCGCCGATGCTGCAGGACACGGTGCTCTCGGAGCGTTCCGGCCGGCCGGTGCTGGCGGTCAAGGCCGGCGCCGCCGCCCAGGTGAAGGGCCTCGTGCACGACAGCTCCGCCTCCGGACAGACGGTGTACATCGAGCCGCAGGCGGTGATCGCCCTCGGCAATCGCCTGCGGGAGCTTCAGGGGGAGGAGCGCGAGCTGGAGCGGGCGGTGCTGCTGGAGCTCAGCGGCCTGGTGGGGGAGGAGGCCGAGGCCCTGCACCATCTGCAGAGGATCCTGGTGCGGCTCGATGCCGGCCTGGCCCGGGCCCGCTACGGCGCCTGGCTCGGAGCGGTCCGGCCTGAGCTGACTGACGACCCCGAGACCCCGTTCGAGCTGCGGGATCTGCGCCATCCCCTCCTCCTCTGGCAGCAGCGTCGCGAGGAGGGATCTCCGGTGGTGCCGGTGACGGTGCGGGTGGGCCCCGAACTGCGTGTGGTGGCGATCACCGGTCCGAACACCGGTGGCAAGACCGTCACGCTCAAGAGCATCGGCCTGGCGGCGCTGATGGCCCGCGCCGGTCTGTTCCTGCCCTGCAGCGGTACGCCCAGGCTGCCCTGGTGCGGCCAGGTGCTGGCCGACATCGGCGATGAGCAGTCGCTGCAGCAGAACCTCTCCACCTTCAGCGGCCACATCCGCCGCATCGCCCGGATCCTGGCGGCCCTGGCGTCGGCTGCCGCGGCACCGAACGGCGGGTCCACCCCGCCACCCGTCGTCCACCCCGCCGGCGCCAGCCTGGTGCTGCTCGATGAGGTGGGCGCCGGCACCGATCCCACCGAGGGGGCGGCCCTGGCGGCCTCCCTGCTGCGGCACCTCGCCGACCGGGCCCGCCTGACGATCGCCACCACCCACTTCGGCGAGCTGAAGGCGCTCAAGTACGGCGATTCCCGCTTCGAGAACGCTTCGGTGTCGTTCGACGAGCAGACCCTCTCGCCCACCTATCGCCTGCAGTGGGGCATCCCGGGCCGCAGCAACGCCCTGGCGATCGCCACCCGTCTGGGCCTGGACGCGCAGGTGGTGCAGGCGGCGGCCGAGCAGCTGCGGCCCGGCGGCAGCGGTGAGGTGAACCAGGTGATCGAGGGCCTGGAGCGGCAGCGCCAGCAGCAGCAGGAGGCGGCGGAGGCGGCAGCGGCCCTGCTGGCCCGCACCGAGCTCCTGCACGAGGAGCTCCTGTCCCGCTGGCAGCAGCAGAAGGAGCAGAGCGCCGAGATCCAGGAGCAGCGGCGCCGCGAACTCGAACACTCGATCCGCGAGGGACAGGGGGAGGTGCGCCGTCTGATCCGGCGGCTGCGCCAGGGCGGCCGCAGCGGTGGGCGCGAGGCGGCCGAAACGGCCCGCGTCACGGGCCAGCGGCTCAAGCGCCTGCAGCAGGAGCACAGCCCCCAGCCCCAGCGCGTGGACCACGGCGGCTGGCGGCCTGCCGTGGGCGATCGCGTGCGGCTGCTGGCCCTGGGCAAGGCGGCCCAGGTGCTGGCCCTCTCCGAGGACGGCCGCGAGCTCACCGTGCGCTGCGGCGTGCTGCGCACGACGGTGGATCTCTCGGCGATCGAAGGGCTCAACGGTGAGAAGGCGTCGCCGCCGCCGCTGCCCCAGGTGCAGGTGCGCAGTCGCCGCAATCCGGCCAGTCGCGGCCCTGATGTGCGCACCGAGGCCAACACCGTCGATGTGCGCGGCCTGCGCGTGCATGAGGCGGAGGCGGCGGTGGAGGAGCGGCTGCGCGGCGCCAACGGGCCGATCTGGGTGATCCATGGCATCGGCACCGGCAAGCTCAAGCGCGGTCTGCGCGACTGGCTGGCGACGATCCCCTACGTGGAGCGGGTCAGCGACGCGGACAAGGGCGACGGCGGGCCGGGCTGCAGTGTGGTTTTTGTGAAGTGAAGGGGCGCAGGAACCAGCACCGCTCGCCACTCGCGCTGTTTCAGCCCGCTCCCCCGCGCTTCATGACCTGCCGCCGCGGTCGCTCACCCCAGCACCGGCAGCTGAGGCTCCCTCCTTTCCTGGGGACCCGGCCCGCGCAGCAGCGCCTCGCCGGCGGCATCGAACAGACGCCAGCCGCTCGGATCCACCTCCAGATGCACGTCCTGGCCCACGGTCACGGCCTGCTCGGGACCTGTGCGCACCAGCAGCAGATGATCGCCCTCCTTCAGCCGGCAGGTGAGCAGCTGCTCGTTGCCGAGGGCTTCAAGGTGGCAGACCACGGCCGTCAGGTTGCGGTTGGTGGCGGGCGCCAGGCGCAGGTGCTCCGGCCGCAGCCCGCCGGTGAGGCCCATGCCCACATGGGCGGCGCTGAGCTCCTCCAGCGGCCCCTCGAGCAGCAGGCGCTGGCCGGCGACCTGCAGCTGCCCCGGGGCCACGATCCGCACCGGCAGCAGGTTCATCGGTGGGCTGCCGATGAACTGGGCCACGAACAGGTTGGCGGGCCAGCGGTACAGCTCCATCGGCGAGCCCAGCTGCTGCAGCCGGCCGGCATGGAGCACGGCGATGCGATGGCCCATCGTCATCGCCTCCACCTGATCGTGGGTGACGTACAGCGTGGTGGTGCCCAGGCGCCGCTGCAGATCGACGATCTGGCTGCGGGTGCCGGTGCGCAGCTTGGCGTCGAGGTTGCTGAGCGGCTCATCCATCAGGAACACCGCCGGCTCGCGGGCGATCGCCCGGCCGAGGGCCACCCGCTGTTTCTGGCCGCCGGAGAGCTCCTTGGGCAGGCGCTGCAGCAGGCCGTCGAGTTCGAGGATCTCCGCCACCTGCTGGACCCGCGCCTCGATCCGCCGTTCGCGGGCGGAGGGAACCTGCAGGGGGGCGGGCCAGCTGCGCGTCAGGCGATGGCCCTGGTCCTGGAGCTGCTGCAGCGGCGTGCGGGGCGTGCGGCGGCGCAGCCCGAAGCCGATGTTGTCAGCCACATCCAGGTGGGGGTAGAGCGCATAGCTCTGAAACACCATGGCCACATCCCGCTGCGAAGGCCGCAGCCGGCTCACCGGCCTGTCGCCCACGAAGATCTCGCCGCCGCTGGGTGTCTCGAGGCCCGCCAGCATGCGCAGCAGGGTGCTCTTGCCGCAGCCGGACGGGCCCACCAGCACCAGAAATTCGCCATCTGCCACCGTCAGATCGAGCGAGGCCAGCACCTCCACCGGATCGCCATCACCGCGGCGGGGCGGGTAGGTCTTGCGGACCTGCTGGAATCGGACCTCGGCCAAGCGGTTGCCGCGACCGGCGGATCCTAGGGTTGAGCGAATGCAGTTCATCGATCAGGCCCGCGTCGTGGTGCGGGCCGGCCGCGGCGGCGACGGCATCGTGGCCTTCCGCCGAGAGAAGTACGTGCCGGCCGGCGGACCCTCCGGCGGCGATGGCGGTCGCGGCGGCCACGTGCTTCTGCGCGCCGACAGCAATCTCCAGACCCTGCTGGACTTCAAGTACAAGCGGCTCTTCGAGGCGACCCCCGGTCGCCGGGGTGGCCCCAACCGCTGCGCCGGAGCCGGTGGCGATGACCTGGTGATCAAGGTTCCCTGTGGCACCGAGGTGCGCGACTGCCGCACCGGCATCCTGCTGGGCGATCTCACCGAGCCGGGCCAGGAGCTGATGGTGGCCGCCGGCGGCCGCGGCGGTCTGGGCAATGCCCACTACCTCAGCAACCGCAACCGGGCCCCCGAGAAGGCCACCGAGGGCAAGGACGGCGAGGAGTGGCAGCTGCAGCTGGAGCTCAAGCTGCTGGCGGAGGTGGGCATCATCGGCCTGCCCAACGCCGGCAAGAGCACGCTGATCTCGGTGCTGTCCGCCGCCCGGCCCCGCATCGCCGATTACCCCTTCACCACCCTGGTGCCCAACCTGGGGGTGGTGCGCAAGCCCAGTGGTGATGGCACCGTGTTCGCCGACATTCCCGGCCTGATCGAGGGTGCCGCCCAGGGGGCGGGCCTCGGCCATGACTTCCTGCGCCACATCGAGCGCACCCGCCTGCTGATCCACCTGGTGGATGCCGGCGGCGAGGATCTGCTCGCCGATGTGGCGGTGGTGGAGGGCGAACTGCAGGCCTATGGCCACGGCCTGGCCGAGCGGCCGCGGCTTCTGGTGCTCAACAAGATCGAGCTGCTCGACGCCGACGCGCTGGAGGCCGCCATGCAGGACCTGCAGCGCCACGCCCACAGCCAGGGCGTGCTGGCCACCCTGGCGATCTCCGCCGCCACCGGCGTGGGCCTGGAACGGCTCAAGGCGACCGTCTGGGCCCAGCTGGAGGCCGCGGCGGCCGAGCAGTCGCCCACAGTCCAGGAGATCACCACGGTGGAGCCGGTCGCCAGGCCGCGCTACGAGCCTTCAGCCTGAGCGCGACTGGCTGCGGCAGCGGGCAGCCTCGGGCCTGCGAACAGCCCCTTGCCATGGCAGCAGCCTCCCCGATGGGGCGCAAGGCCAAAAAAAACCGGGCCCTGCGGCCCGGCTGAAGCTGATTGATGGGCTCCCGGCGCGTTGATGGCTGCAGCGGAGCATGGGTGCGGACGACGACTCAGTCGTCGTAGACCTTGCACTCGGGGGCTTCCGGGTTCAGATCGCAGAACACTTCCAGGGGAGTGGGGTCGTGGCTGTCCTCGGGGTGGTGCTGCTTGTACTCCTCGAGACCCTTGAGCTCCTCTTCGAGGTGACGGACCTTGCCGTCGTTGCCTTCGGCGCGGGCGGCCTCGATCTCGAGCCTGTCCTTCTCGATGTGCTCGTCGATGCTTTTCATGCGGACACCGGCCTCGCCGGTACGGACCGGGCATACCTTACGGACCATGCCCCCTCCCACGCGCCCCCCTGTGGGCGGCCGCTGATCTCCGTAGCCAACCGCAACGATGGCGCCTTGCGGTCTGCCGCTGCTAGCACCGAAGTGGACTGTCCTGGCAGGTGTGCCCATGACCCGCATCCGCAAACGGCGCGGCCGTCACTTCATCGATGAGAACGGGCGTCTGTTCTGGATCAATGGTCCGGAGGATCACTGCTATCTCTCCGAGCAGCGCCAGTGGCGGCGGGGGCTGGCCTTCGAGGAGGTGCTCGACTGGAAACAGTGCGCCCCCAGCGGCATGGTCAGCCAGCGCTTCGGCTCGCCGCAGGAGGCCTGCGAGGCCTACGAACACAGCCGGATCAGCTGGTATCAGGATCTCTATCTGCGCCGCATGGGCGATCAGATGGCGGCCCATCGCAGCGCGGTCGATTACAAGCCCACCGCCATGAAGCAGGCGGAAGCGTCCGGTGAGCCGGTGCGGCAGCAGCCCTGGCGCCTGCCCGATCCCGCCGGACCGGTCTGCGGCCTGCCGCCCCGCTCCTGTGACGCCGGCGCCGCCTCACCCGGCAGCGGTCGCGGTGCTCCCGCAGAGGCGGAGGTCACCCATGCCTGCCGCCGCCGTCGCTCAGGCCGTGAGCTCGCTGAGCGCTAGCCAGCGCTCCTCGGCGGCACTGATCTGCTCCAGGAGCTCGGCCAGTTCCTGGGAGAGGGCCTCGAGCTGGCGGTGGTCCGCGGCGCCGGGATCGGCCAGCCGCTGCTCGAGCTCCTGCCGGCGGCTCTCCAGCTGCGGCAGCTCGGCTTCCAGGCTTGCCAGTTCGCGGCCCTCGCCGTAGCTGCGGCGTCGGGGGGGCTGCTCCTGAGCGGCCGTTGCAGCGGTGGCCTCGTCTGCGGCGGCCCTGGTGGCCGGGCTGCCCTGGGTCTCCAGCCTTGCCGTGTCGGCCCGGTCTGCAGGCGCCTGGGGAGCAGATCCGGCCGCCTCGCGAGCGCTCCTCCGCTCGCCCTGCCGCCGCTCCAGATAGGCGCTGTAGTTGCCCTCGAACCGTTCGAGCCGGCCGCCCTGGAAGCTGAACAGCCGATCGACGGTGCGATCGAGGAACCAGCGGTCGTGGGAGACCACCACGACACAGCCGCGGAAGTCCTCAAGGAAGTCCTCCAGCACGGCCAGGGTGTGGACGTCGAGGTCGTTGGTGGGCTCATCGAGCAGCAGCACGTTCGGTGCCTCGATCAGCAGCCGGCAGAGGTGCAGCCGGCGCCGTTCGCCGCCTGAGAGACGGCTCACCGGCTGGTGCTGCTGGGCCGGCGGGAACAGGAAGCGCTCCAGCAGCTGCGAGGCCGTCAGGCTGCTGCCCGCCAGCTCGACGCGGCTGGCGGATTCCTGCACCACGTCGATCACCTTGCGCTCGCGGCCGGCGGCATCCACCCCGTCGAGGGCGGTGTCGCTGTGCTGGTCGAAGCAGGCCAGCTTGACGGTGCTGCCCAGTTCGACCCGCCCCAGCTGGGGCCGGCGGCGGCCGGCGATCAGATCGAGCAGGGTGGATTTGCCCGAGCCGTTGGGGCCGATGATCCCCACCCGGTCCTCGGGGCTGAAGTCGTAGGTGAAGTCCTGCAGCAGCGGCTCGGCGCCGGCCTGGCGAGCCTCGTCGCTGGCCCAGACGCTCAGCGCCTCGATCTCGATCGCCCGCCTGCCCAGGCGCCGCCGCTCGCTGGCCAGGCTCAGCTCCCCCTTGCTCTGGCGCTTCGGGGTCTCCCGCAGGGCCTCGATCCGCTGGATACGGGCCTTCTGCTTGGTGCTGCGGGCCTTGGGGCCTCGCTTGAGCCATTCGAGCTCGCGGCGCAGCACGCCGCGCAGCTTGGCCTCGCTGGCGGCGGCGGCGGCCTCCTCCTCGCCCTTGCGCTGCAGGTAATAGGCGTAGTTCCCGCTGTAGGCGCGCGCCTCGCCCCGGTCCACCTCGACGATCCGCTCGGTCACCTGATCGAGCACGTAGCGGTCGTGGGTGATCAGCACCAGGGCGCCGCTGAAGCGCTGCAGCCAGCCCTGCAGCCACTGCACGCCGTCGGCGTCGAGGTGGTTGGTGGGCTCATCGAGCAGCAGCACATCCGGGTCGGCCACCAGCGCCGCCGCCAGGGCCAGCCGCTTGCGGTAGCCGCCGGAGAGATCGCCCACCCGGCGGCCGACGTCATCGATGCCGAGCCGGTCGAGCACCTCGCGGATCTGCTGCTCCAGGCCCCAGGCCTGGCTCTGGTCCATGCGGGCGTTGAGCTGGCCCAGTTCGGCCAGCAGGGCCGTGTCGTCCTGCCCGTGCTCATGGGCGTGGGCCAGGGCGGCGCTGACCTCGGTGTAGCGGCGCAGCAGCTCCATCTTCTCGCCGCTGCTGGCGAACACCTGCTCGAGCACCGTGCGCTCCGGATCGATCTCGGGCTCCTGGCTCACCAGCACGACGCGGCTGCGCGGGTCCACCCGCCGCTCGCCCGCCCCGGGGGGCTCCAGGCCGGCCAGCAGCTTCAGCAGCGTTGATTTGCCGGCGCCGTTGGGGCCGATCAGGCCTAGCCGTTCGCGCTCGCCGAGGTGCAGGGTGAGGTTGTCGAACAGGGTGCGGATGCCGAAGTCCTTGCGCACCCCCACCAGGGAGATGGCACTCATGCGGCCGCTCCGCTCCGGGAGCCGGTCGCCGCGCGCTGGCGGGCGAGATGCTCGAACACGCTCTTGTCGCCCACATCGGCGGCGGCCTCCATCGGGAACTTGCGCAGGCAGAGCACCAGCAGCAGGGCGGCCGCGGCGAGCAGCAGGGCACCGGTGGGTTCTGCTGCCAGCAGGCCGCTGAGGCGGCCCAGCAGGGCCACGGGCAGCAGCAGCGTCACGCCGATCGCCTCGGGGCGGCGGAAGCAGAAGAATTCCTTGAAGCCGATGCCGGTGAGAGCGGCGAAGAACGGTCCCACCGCCAGGATCCACAGGGGCTGGGCGGCCAGCGTCGGCAGCAGGGCGTCCGGGCCGACGCGCAACGCCAGGGCGGCGGCGCCGAGGCAGCCCAGCAGCCAGAACAGCTGCAGGGCCCGGTGCAATGGCCGCAGATAGATGTGAATCCAGCGCAGCGCCAGACCCAGGCCGGCGCCCATCAGCAGCAGCCAGGGCCAGGTCAGGGCCGGGCCCCACTGCTGCCACTGCAGCAGCAGCGCCAGCAGCGCCACGGCCACCGCCGTCAGCGCCAGCCGGTAGCCGAGCACCTCACGGCGGTCCCGTTCGGTGATCGTGTAGGTGCCGAACATCCCCTCAAACACAGGATCGGAGGCGGCGGGGCCGGGCGGGGAGGAGGAGCTCATGGCTGGGGGGCCTCCGCGAGGGGGGAGGTGGCGAGGGGATTGGAGGGGGGCATGGCCGAGAGCAGCGAGGCCAGGTCGGGGCCCGCCGGGATGATGCCCGAGGGGTGGAGCGGGAACAGGGCGCCGAAGTAGTCGCGCCGCCAGGCCTCAGGGAAGCAGGTGGCGGCCACCCCGGGCAGTGCGTGGAAGCGGCGCCGCCAGTCCCAGATGGCCGGCAGCTGCCAGAGCGGGCGCCGGCTGACCCCGAACAGGGGCCCGTAGACCAGCTCCAGGCGCACCAGCGTGGTGAACAGCTGCACATCCGCCAGGCTCGGGGTGGGGCCACCGGCGAGCCAGGGCCCGCCAGGCGAGGCCGGGCCCTGTGGGTCTCCCGAGGGCTGCTCCCGTTCTGCCGATCCCGCCCCTGCGGACGTCCCGGCCGGGTCGGGCTGCGCGCTGTTCAGGTTCCCCATCGGTTGCGGCGTCGGGATCCCAGCCGCCTGCGCCTGCAGCGTCTCCTCGGCGGCCTCAAGGGTCTGCCAGAAGTCAGCTTCCGCGTCGTCGTAGGCGGCCTGGTTGCGGGCGAAGCCGCAGCGATACACCCCGTCGTTGACCGCGCTCTGCAGGCGTTCGCGCCAGCGGCGGATCGCTTCGTGGCGCTCCGGTGGATCCAGCCGCAGCGGGGATGGCGAGGGCCAGAGGTCGAGCAGTTCGATCAACCGCGCGCTCTCCCCCACCACCACCTTTCCCTGCCGGCGCGACCAGAGCACCGGCACCGTGGCGCGGGTGCCGCGGGCCGCACCGCTGCGCTGATACAGCGCGGCCAGGGTGTCGCAGCCTTCGAAGGGCTCGCTGAAGCGCCAGCGGCCCGCCTGGGGGTCGGGATCGACCACCAGCAGTTCGATCGTGGCGGCCAGACCCCGCAGGCTGTGCACCAGGGCGGCCCGGTGTGCCCAGGGGCAGCTGCGCCCGACGATCAGCACGTGGGCGCCCGGCTCGCCCGCGTCGTCCGGCACAGGAGGCAGGGTGGTGAAGGGGCTGGCCGGCCTGCGGTAGCGGCCCTGGTCGTCGGCCGGTCCAAGGCCTCCCATCAGCTGGCGCCACTGGCAGTGCCAGAGCTCCCGGGCGGTGCGGATCAGAAGGGCGGGAGGGGCCATGGCCTCACTCTGGCGCTCCTGCGCCAGGCTGGCGCAGGTCCGGGCGGTGGCGACGATGGGCATCGAGGTGAAGGACACACGGGCGGTGGGCCGCGTGCTGGTGGTGGCCGGCACCCATGGCAATGAGATCAACGCCCCCTGGCTGCTGGATCGCTGGCAGCGGGACCCCCGCAGCGCACCCGACACCGAACTGGTGGTGGAGTGGCGCCTGGGCAATCCCGCCGCCCGGGCCGCCTGCCGCCGCTACCTGGAGCGCGATCTCAACCGCAGCTTCGATCCGGCGCTGCTGCAGGCCACGGAACCGGTGGCCCTGGAGGTGGAGCGGGCCCGCCAGCTGCTCGCCGATTGCGGCCCCACGGGCACGACGCCCTGCCTGGTGGCCTTCGATCTGCACAGCACCACCGCCGCGATGGGCAACAGCCTGGTGGTCTACGGCCGCCGGCCGGCGGATCTGGCGCTGGCGGCCGCCGTGCAGGGCGATCTGGGCCTGCCGGTGTATCTGCATGAGGCCGATGCACGCCAGACGGGCTATCTGGTGGAGCGCTGGCCCTGCGGCCTGGTGATCGAGGTGGGACCCGTGCCCCAGGGGGTGCTGGCGCCGGCGATCCTGCGGCAGACCAGGCTGGGGCTGGAGAGTGGCCTGGCGGCCCTGGAGCGGGCGGCGCTGGGGACGCTGCGGCTGCCGCCGCAGCTGGTGGTGCATCGCCACCTCGGCAGCCTGGATCTGCCTCGTCACGCCGATGGTTCACCGGCCGCGGTGCTGCATCCCGAACGCCTGGGTCGCGACTGGCAGCCGCTGCAGCAGGGGGATCCTCTGTTTCTGGATGGCGAGGGGGCCACACTTGCCTACGTGCCCCCGACCGGTCTGGAGGATCGTGTCGTCTGGCCGGTGTTCATCAACGAAGCCGCCTACGGCGAGAAGGGCATCGCCCTGAGCCTCACGCAGCGCGAGGTCTGGGACGGGGAAACCGCCTGGGCAGAAGCGCTGGAGGCGATGGCCCGGCGCCTGGAGCGTGCCGGGGGCTGAGACGGCCGCCGCCCATGGGCTCAGCCGCACGCCAGAGTCTCAGACGTAGGCCAGCGCCTCAGCCGCAGGCCAGGGTCGCCTGTTCCTGGTTGCACTCCAGATCGGTCTGGCTGCCGTCGGCCCAGTAGATGCGGAGACGGTTGCCGTCCTCGGCGGTGCGGTAGGTGAGCGACTTGATCGCCCCTTTCGGCACGCGCGGCCCCTGCTGCGGCTGCCTCACCTGGCCGGAGATCTGGTTGATCCGCGTCTCCAGCTGCTGGATCTTGAGCACCAGCTGATCGATGCGGCGGCTCTGCTCGTTGCCCTTGCTCTCACATCCGCTCAGGGCCATCGCGGCGAGCAGGGGCAGCACCAGCAGGCTGTTGCGCAGGAGCGGAGCGGCGCGCTTGGTCATCAGCGGATCGAGCCCGGTCTGGCTACCTCCTAGCAGCCCGGCCTGGGCTTGACCAGACAGGCCCCGGGTGCTCTGCCGTGGGGAGCTGTGGATGGACGGCCGAACTCGGCGCCGATCCCGCGGCCTGCCACGGACAGGTGCGAGCGACGGCGGATCGCAGGCGAGGGAACGGGGGCCTCGGGATGGTCTGCCGCCATGGCGCGCTGAGGCCGGTTGCAGCCCCGGGATCGGCCATGGCCCCCGCGTGGGTGGGGCGCCTGCAGGGGCCGGATGGAGCGAGCCGAACGAGCAGCGCGGCGCCCGGAACACCCATGCCCAGAGGCGGATCCGGGGCCTCCCGCCCCGCTCAGGAAATCTTCATGACGGCTCCTTCACAAACGCCGCAAAGATCCGTTACATTGCCGTCGGGCGGGAACCCGCCCCTTCATTCCCGTCTCTCTGTCTGCGTTCAGGTCTGTCCTGTCGCCGGCACCGGGGCACCACCTCAACCGTTCTCATGACCGCCACTCTCCAGCAGCGCTCCGGCGCTTCCGGTTGGCAGCAGTTCTGCGAGTGGGTCACCTCCACCAACAACCGCCTTTACGTGGGCTGGTTCGGCGTGCTGATGATCCCCTGCCTGCTGGCCGCCACCATCTGCTTCGTGATCGCCTTCATCGCTGCTCCCCCTGTGGACATCGATGGCATCCGTGAGCCCGTTGCCGGCTCGCTGATGTACGGCAACAACATCATCTCCGGCGCCGTTGTTCCTTCGAGCAACGCCATCGGCCTGCACTTCTATCCCATCTGGGAAGCCGCCAGCCTCGACGAGTGGCTGTACAACGGCGGTCCTTACCAGCTGGTGGTGTTCCACTTCCTGATCGGCGTCTACGCCTACATGGGTCGTGAGTGGGAACTCTCCTACCGCCTGGGCATGCGCCCCTGGATCTGCGTTGCCTACAGCGCCCCTGTGGCCGCTGCTTCGGCTGTGTTCCTGGTGTATCCCTTCGGTCAGGGCTCCTTCTCCGACGGCATGCCCCTCGGCATCAGCGGCACCTTCAACTACATGCTGGTGTTCCAGGCTGAGCACAACATCCTGATGCACCCCTTCCACATGCTGGGTGTGGCCGGTGTGTTCGGCGGCAGCCTGTTCTCCGCCATGCACGGTTCGCTGGTGACCTCCAGCCTGGTGCGTGAAACCACCGAGTCTGAGTCCCAGAACTACGGTTACAAGTTCGGCCAGGAGGAAGAGACCTACAACATCGTGGCTGCCCACGGTTACTTCGGTCGCCTGATCTTCCAATACGCCTCGTTCAACAACAGCCGCAGCCTGCACTTCTTCCTGGCTGCCTGGCCTGTGATCGGCATCTGGTTCACTGCCCTGGGCGTGAGCACGATGGCCTTCAACCTGAACGGCTTCAACTTCAACCAGTCGATCCTTGATTCGCAGGGTCGTGTGCTGAACACCTGGGCGGACATCCTGAACCGCGCTGGTCTGGGCATGGAAGTGATGCACGAGCGCAACGCTCACAACTTCCCGCTCGACCTGGCTGCTGCTGAGGCCACGCCTGTGGCGCTGACCGCTCCGGTCATCGGCTGATCCTCGGGATTTTTCCAACCCTCAACGCTCTGTTGAGCTCGGGCCCCCTCCTCGGAGGGGGCATTTTTGTCGCCGCGTCCCGGAAGGGGGGCAGCAGGCCACCGGCCACTGCAGATCCCGGATGGGTGGCAGTGCATCCCCGACGCGGAGCGTTCCCGATGCCTGTCGGACCTCAGAGCGGCTTGATCAGGCCTTCTGGGTCAGCACCGGCCGGCGGCGGTTTGGATAGAGCTCGCGGCACAGGGGGCAGACCGTGCCGTTGCAGCCGCGGGCGGTGCAGTACTCGCGGCCATAGAAAATGATCTGCAGGTGCAGCCTGTTCCAGGCCTCTCGGGGGAACAGGCGCTTCAGATCGGTCTCGGTGCGGGCCACGCTCTCGCCGCTGCTCAGGCCCCAGCGCTGCGCCAGGCGGTGAATGTGCGTGTCCACCGGGAAGGCCGGCACGCCGAAGGCCTGGGCCATCACGACGCTGGCGGTCTTGTGACCGACGCCCGGCAGGGCCTCCAGCGCCTCAAAGCTGCGCGGCACCTCGCCGCCGTGGCGCTCCAGCAGCAGCTCCGAGAGCCGTCTGACGTTCTTCGCCTTGGTGCGGGCCAGCCCCAGCTGACGGATGTGGCCCAGGATCGTCTCCTCGCTCAGGGCCGCCATCGCCGCCGGCGTCGGGCCAGCGGCGAACAGGGCCGGCGTCACCTCGTTCACCTTCCTGTCCGTGCACTGGGCGCTGAGCAGCACCGCGATCAGCAGCGTGAAGGCATCGCTGTGATCGAGCGGCACCGGTGTCTCGGGATAGTGCTCGTCGAGGCGCCGCAGGATGAGGGCCGCCCGCTCGGCTTTGCGCAAGGCTCGAGGCTCGCGGAGGGCCCCTGACGCTAAGCAGGGCGCCTGGCAGGCCGGCCGGGCTGCGTTTGTAGGCTCAGCCTCAGCGCAGACGGCCCATGGGCAGCAGTTTCGGCACCCTCTTCCGCATCCACACCTTCGGTGAGTCGCACGGAGGCGGAGTGGGCGTCATCGTCGATGGCTGCCCGCCGCGGCTGGCTCTGGATCTCGAGGCCATCCAGGCCGAGCTCGATCGCCGCAAGCCAGGCCAGAGCAAAATCACCACCCCCCGCAAGGAGGACGACCGCGTCGAAATCCTCAGCGGCCTGCTGGATGGTGTGACGCTGGGCACGCCGATCGCGATGGTGGTGCGCAACAAGGATCAGCGCCCCCAGGACTATCAGGAGATGGCGGTGGCCTTCCGCCCCTCCCATGCCGATGCCACCTACCAGGCCAAGTACGGCATCCAGGCCCGCAGCGGCGGCGGCCGCGCCTCGGCCCGCGAGACGATCGGCCGGGTGGCGGCAGGCGCCATCGCCAAGCAGCTGCTGGCCAGAGCGGGCGGCACGGAGGTGCTGGCCTGGGTGCAGCGCATCCACACGATCGAGGCCCAGATTGATCCGGCGGTGGTGAGCCTGGAGGCGATCGAAAGCAACATCGTGCGCTGCCCCGACGCGGAGGCCGCCGAGCGGATGATCGAGCGGATCGAGGCGATCGGCCGCGAGGGGGATTCCTGCGGCGGCGTGATCGAGTGCATCGTGCGCAACCCGCCCGTCGGCCTGGGCATGCCGGTGTTCGACAAGCTGGAGGCGGATCTGGCCAAGGCGGTGATGTCGCTGCCGGCCACCAAGGGCTTCGAGATCGGCTCGGGTTTCGGCGGCACGCTGCTCAGGGGCAGCGAGCACAACGACGCCTTCCTGCCCAGCGAGGCCGGCCGCCTGCGCACCGCTACCAACAACTCCGGCGGCATCCAGGGCGGCATCAGCAACGGCGAGGAGATCCGCCTGCGGGTGGCCTTCAAGCCCACTGCCACGATCCGCAAGGAGCAGCAGACGATCGATTCGGAGGGCAACGCCACCACCCTGGCCGCCAAGGGCCGCCACGACCCCTGCGTGCTGCCGCGGGCCGTGCCGATGGTGGAGGCGATGGTGGCGCTGGTGCTGGCTGATCACCTGCTGCGTCAGCAGGGGCAGTGCAGCCTCTGGTGATGAGGGGGAGGGTCGAGGCACCGGCCTCACTCCGCCCAGATCGGCTCCAGATCGATCACCAACCCCGAAAACTCTCGCTCCCCCTGCAGCCGGCTGGCGGCCTCGATCCGGCGGCCATGCGCACCGCCTTCCAGCGGTCCCCACACCTCCACGGCCTGTTCGGCCGGGATCAGCAGCCAGCCGAGGCGGGCGCCGTTGCGCTGGTAGGCGGTCATCTTCTGGCGCAGGGCGGTGAGCCCTCGGGGGCCTTCATCGCTGGGGCTCGCCAGCTCCACCACCAGATCGGGGCAGAGGGGGGAACCGGCGGCGCTGCTCGGGCGTGAGAGCCTGCCAGCGATCCAGGGCCACCAGGGAGGTGTCGGGGCTGAGCACCGCATCATCGGGGAGCCGGAAGCCTGTGGAGCTGTCAAATGCCATCCAACCGCCCTGGGCCCGGGCCCAGGCCTTGATCTGGAAGAAGAGCTCGCCGTTGCGGGCGCCGGTGTCACCGCCGGTGGGTGTCATGGCGATCAGGTGTCCGTCGGCAGCCAGCTCCAGCACCGCCTCGGGGTTGGCCTGGCAGAGCTGTTCGAATTGCTCGGGGCTGAGCCGCAGGCTGGTGGTGAGCGCCACGGGCAGGGTGAGGGCGCCGAAGGGTTGATCGGGGCTCAGGGTGCCCGGGCGCACCGGCGTGGCGCTCGGCGTCTCCCTGGGATTCGACGGGGCAAGCATGGACCGATCGGTCGCTGCGCTCAGGCTAAGAGCCTCGGCAGCAGCTGATCTGGATTCGAGGCCCACTGGCCCAGCGGCACGGATCCGGGAGTTGCAGCGATCCGGTAAATCCAAGGCCAGAGCAGGGGTCCCGAACGCCATCAACGGCTCGGAGCCTTCCACCTCTGCACTGGCAGCCATCGCATCCGCTGCAAAACGGTGTGCAAATTCACGCTTCTCGACTGTCGCCTGCGTCGATGACACCGAGAAGGCGCGTAGGGGATTTCCCCCGCGATGGCAGGCTCGCTTCCGTCATGAAATGCTCAGGTCCACGGCCCAACCGCTTGCTTGCGGTAAAGAAATCCGAAGATTGTTCGCCCTGAGATCTGGCACATACCCCCCCCAAAAAAAAGCAAGCCGTAAGCTTAGTTTGGAATATTCAGTTAAATGAAGCCCTCAAAAGTCACTATTGCTTCCTTTTTCGTGGCATCACTTCTGAGCGCAACCCAAGCGAAAGCCGCTCTATTTAACTATGAATTTATGAATGTAGATGGCGCTGTTCCCGGTACGGTCAAAGGTAGCATCACCTTGCCCGATGGCGACGGCACGTTCGCGGCCTCTTTGGTTACGATCGATTCGTACCCCGCCGCGCTCGGCCTGGGTCCGACGCCAATATCAATATCCCCTTCCGATATGTTATCTAGTTCATTTACTGTTGGCGGTGGGCAAATTCTTTCCTCTGATTTCTTTGGATTGATCAATCAATTTACTGCCTTGGCGCTGAATGACACTTCGGTATGCGGAACTGGTGTGCCTGGTGTTTCGTTTCTGGATTTGTTCGATGCTATCGACTGCGGAGTTACTGGTGTCCTGGATTCAGCCAGTTCAACCTTGTCATTTTCTCCTGCCGCTGCCAGCGTTCCAGGCCCGTTACCCCTTCTCGGCGCTGCGGCAGCCTTCGCGCACAGCCGTCGCCTGAGAGCGCGTCTACGCGATGGCTCCCGCCCCCAGGCTTGAAGTTTCGCTCCATTTGCTTGTCTGGCCCTGCCTCGTCGGGGCTTTTTTATTGGTTGGTCGCCATCCCTGGTTTTGGTGGCTCCGTTGTTTGGCTCTCCAGCCTGGCTCGCCGGCTGGGTTGCGGAGCCGGTCTGTCTTGGTCTCCCGCCTGCTGCTCCCCATGTCCGTGCGCAACTTCAGCCGCCTGGCGCTGGTGTTCGTGGTGCTCTTCGTCGTGCTGGTACTGGGCAGCCTCTTCCCCATCCAGCTGCTGGATCCCGCCTGGCAGCGCCGCTTCGGCGCTGTGCTGTTGAATGCGGGCACCCTGCCACTCACCGCCCTGGCGCTGCTGCAGCTGGCCCGGCATCTGGATCCTGAAGATCCGCGCATCAGGAAGCGCCAGCAGCGTTTCGCCCAGCTGGCGATTGGCGCCGCCTTCGGTTTTCTGTTGCTGGCCCCCCTGCTGATCAGCGCCTCCCTGCGGCTCCAGAGCAGCGGCAACGCTGAGCAGCTCAGCCGCCTGGCTCGGGCCGAGGCGAAGGTGCAGCAACTGCGGCAGGCTGCCCGGCAGGCCAGCAGCAGCGCCGATCTCAGCGCCAGCTTCCAGGCCCTCAGCGGCCCCACCATCTCCCCGGCTGAACTGGCTCTGCCGCTGCCGGTGCTCAAGGCCCAGTCCTCCCTCGCCCTCGATCAGGCCCAGGCGCAACTCCAGCGCCAGCGAAACGCCCTTCCAGGCAGCAATCCGCTGCGGCTGCTCCCCGAGCTGCTGCTCAACGCCCTCTCCTGCCTGGCACTGGCCTTTGGCTTCGCGATCTTTGCCAAGGCGAAAGACTCCGATCTCTCGCTGTTGGATTCCTGGCAGATCTCCCTGAAACGCCGATGTCAGTGGCGCGCTCGCCGCTCCGATCGGCAGGCCGATGAAGCCGACTACATCCGCCAGCTCAGCCGCGACGGGGACGAGCCGCCAAGGAACTGAGCGGCCCTCACAGATGGCGATGCCCCACTGACCACCCCATGTCCTCCAGAATGCAGTCCCCTCGGATGGCCCTGTAGATGGGGCGGCAGCGCTCACGCCGCCGAGCGGATCGAGGCGATCAGCCGCGAGGGCGACTCCTGCAGTTGAGTGATTGAATGCGTCGTGGGCAACCCACCGGTGGGTCGTATTCGGGTGGCCTTCAAGCCCACCGCCACGATCCGCAAGGAGCAGCAGACGATCGATTCGGAGGGCAACGCCACCACCCTGGCCGCCAAGGGCCGCCACGACCCCTGCGTGCTGCCGCGGGCCGTGCCGATGGTGGAGGCGATGGTGGCGCTGGTGCTGGCTGATCACCTGCTGCGTCAGCAGGGGCAGTGCAGCCTCTGGTGAGCGGATCTCCGTGGGGATCAGGGCAGCGTCAATCTGGATCGCATCCTGGGCTCTCGGCTGACCCAACCGATCGATAATGCCCAGATGACAACACCAGAAGGCGGCATCCAGGCTGGGAACCTGCCGGAGGGCCTGCGAAGCGAACTGCTGCCGGCTCTGGAAACCCTGGTGCGACAGGTGCGGCCGGAAGGCCTCTGGCTGTTCGGCAGCTGGGCGCGGGGCACCGCCAGCCGCCGTTCGGATGTCGATCTGCTCGTGATGGGCCTGGGCGACCGCCGTCTGCTCGAGGCCTACGAGGCGGTGCTGGAGGCACTGCAGGACTGCAGGCTGCCGCTGCAGCCGCTGGTCACCTCCGCTCAGCTCCTGGCTCGCCATGGCGATGCCCCGTTCTGGCGATCGGTGCGGTCTGAGGCGATTCCACTGCTGGCTGGCAGTCGCTTCCCATGAGCCTGGAGAGCGCACGCCATCGGGCCCGGTTGTGGATCCGCCAGGCCGAGGATGATCTGCGGGCGGCACGATTGCTGCAGGCGGCGGGTCAGTCCGCCCAGGCCTGCTTCCTGTCGCAGCAGGTGGGAGAGAAGGCGATCAAGGCCCTGCTGGCCGCAGAAGACCGTGATCTGCGCAGCCATTCGCTCACCGCGTTGCTGCGCACGCTCGACGAAGAGCTCGCCGTGCGCTGGCAGCGTCAGGCCCGCGTTCTCGACAAGCTG
Organism: Synechococcus sp. CBW1004; assembly: GCF_015840715.1. NCBI lineage: Bacteria > Bacillati > Cyanobacteriota > Cyanophyceae > Synechococcales > Synechococcaceae > Synechococcus > Synechococcus sp. CBW1004. The sequence continues at coordinate 2,290,837 of NZ_CP060397.1, forward strand.
TATGCCCCCACCCGTTACCCGGATGCGCTGGGAGACGAGCTGCCTGCCGATGTTTTCGGCCCTGAGGATGGCGAGGCAGCTCTCCAGGCTGCCGGAGAATTGCTGGACTGGGCTTCTCAACAGCTCCAGTAGGAGGGCCTGCAGACGTCTCTCATGGGCGGGGGCCGTGTGGATCAGACAGGGCAGAGCAGCGGGATCGTCTGGCGTCCATGGCCTGATCTGCTCCTGAAGGCAAACGACAACTGAACAGCGACACCCAGGGGCCGTTGTCGAGCAGCAGCGCCATGCTTCAACGCGCGCCGAAGCCCTTCAGATGGGCTGGATTGGAAGACAGATCGGCCGGGGCTCGCTCACAGCAGCCCACCAGATCGCCGGCGTCAGGGGCTGTGCCCAGCGCCGCCAGCAACTCCAGCCAGGGTTCCTCCTCCAGGGCCCCCAGCCCTGAGCCCAGTGCCACCGCATCCACGCCGGCCTCCAGCCAGGGCCGCACATCGGCGGACGTGAGACCGCCGGCGGCGATGCAGAACGGCAGTGCTGCTCCCAGGGGCCCCCGCAGGCGCCGCCAGTGGCCTGGGCCGACGCTCACCGCCGGGAACAGCTTCACGATCGCGCAGCCGAGTTGCCGGGCGTGGTGCACCTCGCTGGGGCTCATCACACCAGGCACGAGCACCAGATCCCGGCGGGCCGCCTCCTGCTGCAGGGCCGGATCGAGCACCGGGGACACCGCGTAGCGGCAGCCGGCTGCGGCGGCCTCCACCACCCCCTGCGGCTTGCAGACGGAGGCGGCTCCCAGTTCGAGCGCGGGAAACCGCTGGATCAGCTCCGCCATCTGCTCAGCCCAGCCCGGCCGCTGCTGCCAGGCGATCTCCACGTGGCGCAGCCCCAGGGCCTGCAGGCGCTTCAGAGCGGGCTCTGCCTGCAGTGGGTCGCCGGGGCGCAGCACGATCAGCAGCGGCTGCGCCCGCAGGGACTGGATCAGAGACTCGGCGCTGGGCATCCCTTCATCCTGAAGCGCCGGGGGCCTCTGGAGCGCACGCATCCGCGTGAGGCCTGTCCATGGTGCGCGTCTCACCCGCTCATGGGAGGGCCGGCCCTGCCAAAACAAGAGCCCCCAGGAACAGGCCTGGGGGCTTTGCCATCAAAGGCGGGGCGGTGGTGCCGGCGCCGACTCGGCTCCGCTTCAGACGTAGCTGGCGACGCGCACGTCGCGCTGGATCAGCAGCTCCTGCAGCTCCTCGGCGTCGACGGTCTCGCGCTCCACGAGCATCTCGGCCAGCTCATCGAGCACGGGGCGGTTGCCGGTGAGCACCTCGGTGGCGCGGCGGTAGGCCTCGGCCACCAGCTGGCTCACCTCCTCGTCGATGGCGGCGGCGGTGTCCTCGGAGAAGTCGCGCTCAGCGGCGATGTCGCGGCCGAGGAACATGCCGCCCTGACTGCGGCCGAGGGCCACCGGGCCGAGCTTGTCGCTCATGCCGAAGCGGGTGACCATCTGGCGGGCGACGCGGGCCACCTGCTGCAGGTCGTTGGAGGCGCCGGTGGTCACCTCGTCCTCGCCGTAGACGATCTCCTCGGCGACGCGGCCGCCGAGGGCGACGGCCATCTGGTTCTGGAGATAGGCGCGCGAGTAGAGACCCGACTCCATCCGCTCCTCGGAGGGGGTGAAGAAGGTGAGGCCACCGGCGTTGCCGCGCGGAATGATCGAGATCTTCTGCACCGGGTCGTAGTCGGGCATCAGGGCGCCGACGAGGGCGTGACCGGCCTCGTGGTAAGCCACCAGGCGCTTGCGGCGCTCGCTCATGACGCGGTCCTTCTTCTCGGGGCCGGCCATGACGCGCTCGATCGCGTCGTTGACCTCATCCATCGAGATCTCGCTGAGCTGGCGCCGGGCAGCGAGGATCGCGGCCTCGTTGAGCAGGTTGGCCAGGTCGGCGCCGGTGTAGCCGGGGGTGCGGCGCGCCACCTTGTCGAGGTCGACGTCCTTGGCGAGGGTCTTGCCGCGGGCATGCACGCCCAGGATCTGGAGGCGGCCGGCGTAGTCGGGGCGGTCGACGACCACCTGGCGATCGAAACGGCCCGGGCGCATCAGGGCCGCGTCGAGCACGTCGGGGCGGTTGGTGGCGGCCACGATGATGATGCCGCTGTTGCCCTCGAAGCCGTCCATCTCCGTGAGGAGTTGGTTGAGGGTCTGCTCCCGCTCGTCGTTGCCGCCGCCGAGGCCGGCGCCGCGCTGGCGGCCGACCGCGTCGATCTCATCGATGAACACGATGCAGGGGGCGTTCTTCTTGGCCTGCTCGAACAGGTCGCGCACGCGGCTGGCGCCGACACCGACGAACATCTCGACGAACTCCGAGCCGGAGATCGAGAAGAAGGGCACGCCCGCCTCACCGGCGACGGCCTTGGCGAGCAGGGTCTTGCCGGTGCCGGGAGGGCCCACCAGCAGCACGCCCTTGGGAATCTTGGCGCCGACGGCGGTGAAGCGATCGGGGTTCTTGAGGAAGTCGACGACCTCGGTGAGCTCGAGCTTGGCGCCCTCGATGCCCGCCACATCGCCGAAGGTGACCTGGGTCTGGGGCTCCATCTGCACCCGCGCCTTGCTCTTGCCGAAGTTCATGGCGGGGTTGCCGCCGCCGCCCTGGGCGCGGCGCAGCAGGAAGAAGAGGCCACCGAGCAGCAGCAGCGGGAAGATCAGCGAACCGACGGCCTGCTGCCAGGCGGCCGGCTCACGGCTGGGCTGAACGGCGATGTCGACGTTGTGCTCGGTGAGGATCTTGAGCAGGTCGCGGTCGGGGGCGAGGTTGACCAGGGCGCGCTGGCCATCGTTCTCGACCACCTGAGCGGTGCCGCGATCGGGCGAGATCAGCACGCGGGAGATCTCATTGCCCTGAACGGCCTCGATGAAGTCGCTGTAGCGCAGGGTGCGCGGCGCGTTGGCCGGGGCGGGACGATCGAGGAAGGCGGTGCCGACAGCCAGGAAGACGATCACCAGCAGGACATAGAGCCCTGCGTTGCGCCAGCGTTTCTTCACGGGGCGGTCTCCGGGGTGAGAAGGAAGTTACGTAACGTTAACCGAGCTGCAGGGCAGGGCGGCGCACCGGCCGCTGCCCCGGGCTCCTGAGTCTCAGGCGGCGGACCGCAGCACCTCGACGACGCTGCGGAAGGCGAACCATTCGGGGATCTCCTCGCCGCCGCGCAGCATCTGGCGGAACTGGGTGCCGCTCAGCTTGCGCACATGCAGGCCGCGGGCCTCGGCGTGCTCGGCGGTCACGTAGCCCTCCTCCTCGGTGTAGACGAGGTTGAGTGAGGGCACCGTCTCCATGCCGAGTTCGGGGGCGTTGTCACGGGCGAAGTCCTGGGCCTCGTAGGGGCCGTAGAAGTCGTCGCCGGTGAGGCTCGATTTGCAGCCGGCCATGTCGCGGCCGATGATGAAGTGCGTGCAGCCGTAGTTCTTGCGGATGATCATGTGCTGCAGCGCTTCGCGCGGGCCGGCCATGTGCATCGAGTAGGGCAGGTAGGCCCAGCGGATGCGCGGGTTGTTCACCTCGGCGGCCAGGCGCTCGTAGGTCTGGAAGCGCACCTCGCCGGCGATGTCGTCGTCCTGGGTGGGGCCGCAGGTGGGATGCACCAGCACCACGGCTCCCTTGCTGACGTTGGTGGCGTCGAGGGCGCGGGTGAACAGCTCGTAGTGGGCCCGGTGGATGGGGTTCCGGCACTGGAAGGCCACCACGTCCTCGCGGGCCGGCAGGGTGGAACGCACCTCGGCCGGGGTGCGGCAGGGGAAGACGCGGCGGGGCAGCTCGAGGCCCTGCACCCGGCCCCCGAGATAGATGCGGCCGCGCTCGGTGGCGATCATGCGCACGGCCGGGTGCTCGAGTGAGGTGGTGCCGTAGCAGCCCTTGGCCTCCTTCACCTTGTCGGGTTCCCAGCGGCTCTCGACGGTGAACACCGCCAGCTCCTGGCCGCGGTAGGTGAGCAGCAGGCGGTCGCCGATGGCGATGGTGGCGTCGTCGGTGTCGAACACGATCGGGAGGCCGAACAGCAGGCCGCTGCTGGTGCGATGGCCGCTCACCACCGATTCGTAGTCCTCCTGATGCATGAAGCCGCGCAGGGGCGAGAAGCCGCCCACCACGAGGAGCTCCACGTCACAGGCGTTGCGGTCGGAGCATTCGACGCGCCGGTCGATGCCGCTGCGGACGGCGTCGCGCTCCGCGTCCGGCACCATCAGATCCACCAGCACACCGCCGTGGGGAGCGATCAGACCCGTGGCGGCGGTGGGACTGGCTTCGGCGAGGGACATCGGAAGACGCGGCAGCGAGCAGTCGGGGGATTCTCCCAGACCGGACCACCCGGAAGGGGGGCTGACACCGCCGGGGTAGGGGCCGCCGCCGGCTTCGGGACGCCTGGTGCGGGCAGGCTCCGCTGAGGGGAGCTCCCTTGAGGACCGGGGATGTGCCGGCCCTGGCCGCCCTGCTCACCGGGGATGGCCGGGCTCGGGCAGCCCACTGGAGCGCTCGCGGCTGCGCCATCAAAAAGGGGGCCTTGCGGCCCCCGGAGGATCTGCCGTTCTGGCGGCAGCCGTGGTGGGAAGGATCAGGCCTGGTCGAGGCGGCCGTAGAGCTCACCGGTGATCTTCACGTCGAGGGGATCCTTGGAACCCATGTCGGTGTCGGAGGGCTGAATGGCGGTGAACACGCCGGCGAACTCACCGGTGGAGCTGTCCACCTTGGTGATCGACAGCTCCATGGTGCCGGTGCCGTCGACATAGCGCTTGATGTTCTCGCGCTCGATGCCCTCGCTGTCAGCGCCGAGGCCCACCAGGCCCTGGGCGTACTCGACCCCGGTGGTCAGGCCGCGGGCCTTGGGATCGAGGAAGTTGGAGGTGCGGTAGCTGGGAACGCGGTAGGAGCCGCTGAAGTCGGTGCTGGTGGAGAGGGCGGCGCCATCCGCGGTGGCGTTCAGCTGCTTGCTGGAGAACACGAAGGGCACCTCCTCACCTCCGGGGAGCAGCACGGTGACGAGCTGGAAGTCGAGACCACCCTGCTCCTGGAAGGTGATGCCGTCGCCCTGAACATTCAGATCGCCGTAGACCTGGTCAAGAGCGGTGGTGTAGCGGGTGAGGATCTTGCCGGCCACGAACTGCGCTTCCTGGCGCTTGTTGGCAGGTTCACCCTTCACGAACACCTCGGAGGGGTGGAGGCACAGCTCCCGAAGCTGATACTTGCCGCCGGTGTTGAGGGCGATGGAGCCGCGGGCCGAATCCGGCAGGGTGGGGCAGTTGTTCGCCAGGCCGGTGTTGTGGATGTCGTCGTAGGTGAGGTTGCCCCGATCGACAGCCTTGGCCCCGCCGCTGCATGCGGTCACCAGGGTGAGACACAGGGCCAGCACCAGGGCCAGCAGGGGACGAAAACGCATGGGGAGAAGCCGCAGGGACGGAACGGGAACTGGGCTGGCCGGGATCCTACCGGTGGCAAACCGCCAGCCCAGAGTGCTTGCAGCCCCTCTCAACATCCTGTATGAGAGTGCGATGAGCCAGAGCACTCCCCCCGCCATCCCGTCCGGTCCGGCCGGCGCTGAAGCGTCTCAGAGCACCTCTGAGCAGGTTGCCGCGCAGCCGCTGCCCGCAATCGCCCAGCCGCTGTCTCAGCTGGAGGAGGCGGCCCTGGAGCTGGAGGGTCAGCCGGAGGCTCTGCTGGCGCTGCTCCGCAGCCTCGAGAAGCTGCACCGCTCGATTCAGGACGGCCCGTTCCGCTCCAGCCTGCCGGCGGATCGCAATGACCTGTTCCGGCTGCTGTCGGAAATGGAGCGCAGCGGCGGCTGGCCCTACATCCCGCGGCTGCAGCTGCGCACCTTCCTCGATCTGCTCAGCCAGGGAGCCGGTGCCGAAGCCCTGGCCGAGCTCGAGGAGGGCCAGCAGGGTGGGCATGGAGCCGCCCCCCGGCTGGCGGCCTGAGCCACCACCGGATCCACGGCCCCATTCGCTGATTGAAATGGCCGGCTTCATTGCCCCCACGCCTCTCCTTTGGAGGTCGGTGGGTTCGCCGCAGTCAGTGCCCGCCTGAGGGCTCGCCTGCGGCAGCAGCCCGCAGGCCTACATGGATGTCAGTCCTCGTCGAAGGGCTCCTGATCCACCAGATGCACGTAGGGGGCGGCGAGATCGGGGCGGTGAATCGCCAGGGCCCGCAGCAGGTGCCAGTCGTCGAGACCGGCGAAGGGGGTGGGGTAGTCGTCCTCCTCGAGGCGGCGGGCGAGCTCCGCGGCCTTGGCCTCATCGAAGCTGGCCAGCAGCTCCGGGGAGATGGCGGTGGCGCGCCCGTTGTCAGTGGTGCGGCCGTCGGCCGTGGCGCCACCGTTGGAGGAAGGGGAACCCATGGGTCGGTTGCAGGAGCCGCCACCGGCTGAGCCGGAGGGAGGGGGAGGGAGCAATAATGCACCCACCAGGGGGAATTAGCTCAGCTGGTAGAGCGCTGCGATCGCACCGCAGAGGTCAGGGGTTCGAGTCCCCTATTCTCCATTTCCGCCTACGCCAGCTGGGGTTCCGTCTCTCTGCCGGCCCCGATCTGCCTCCGCAGGCAGGTGCGCCTCCGGCCGCCCTGCGATTGTCCATGTGCTGTGTTGTGATCCGATGAAGCCCGCGATCTCCTGGAGCGATGAGGCCGAGCAGCTGCTGCGGGAGGTGCCGTTCTTCGTGCGGCCTGCGGTGCGGCGTCGCATTGAATCCCTGGCGCTCGAGGCCGGCGAGGCTGTCGTGGATGCCGACTTCTACCGCCGGGCGCGCGACAGCTTCGGCCGCAAGTAGGGGGGGCGGTGGCACGCGATGATGTAAAAGGGTGATCTGAACCGTCAGTTCCGTCCCTGATCGATGTCGCAATCCAAACGAGAGCAGGTGGTGAGTCACCTGCGCTACATCCGTCAGGAGTTGCGCGAGATGCATCAGGGAGTCATGGAAGACGGTCTGCTGCCCGAGGCGGGTGAGGTGCGTGGCGTGATGGCCCAGATGGAGGCCCTGCTGGAGCTGCTGGAGGGCAAGGGCAGCCGCAAGAAGGATGGCGATCTCTGAGGCGTGAGCACCTGGGCAACCGGGATCGGTTCCCCTTCTCCTGAGTCTCAGGGCGAGGCCGTCAAGGGGTTCCCAGGACGATCCAGATGGCGGCCCGGCGCACTTGCGGCAACCTGCAGCCGTTGGTTCCCTTGTGTCGTCCCCATCACCCGGCCCCGGCCCCTGGCCAGGGCTTTTTTATTGGCATCCCCTATCTGTGGCGTCCAACCACTGCCAAGACGCCAGAGATGGTGTAAACAAGAAGTGCAGGGCGCGGGCCGGGTGATGGGGATCACCGCCTGGGCGTCCTGGCCATCGGTTGGTCCGCCTTCCGATTGTGCCAGGTTCCGGGATGATGGCCGCCCTGCACCCCACCCTCGCGATGGTGTCGCTTTCAGGCTGGTCGATCGGGAGCCTGTCTCAGGCGCCCTCGTGCGTTGTGCGGCTCCCCGGCTGAGCCTCTGTCTGCATCCGACGGTTCGGTGACGCCCTCCCCCCGCTACCAGCAGACCCGCTTTCAGCGCCGCATCGCCGCCGCCGGTGCAGGGCTGGAGCGCTGGGCCACCAACCCCTGGCGCCGGGCTTCGCTGCTGCTGATCGTGCTGCTGGGCGGCTTCGTCATCGGCGGCGGCCTGGGCACGATCACCGGCGCCCTCAGTGAGATCGATCAGATCTCGGCGATGGTGTGCGTGCTGCTGCTGGAGGTGGCGGTGCGGCTGAGGCGGCAGCTGCTGCAGCGCCCCGGGGATCGCCTCGGTCTGCAGCTGCTCGACATGACCCGGATGGGCGTGCTCTACGGCCTGGTCGTCGACGCCTTCAAGCTGCTCTGAGGTTCCCTCAGGCGAGCTGGCCCCCATCGCCGCCGTCGCGGGTGGCCATCAGATAGAGGAGGGCCATACGCACGGGCACGCCATTGCGCACCTGTTCGTCCACGAGGCTGCGCTGCGGATCATCGAGCAGGCGGCCGGCCAGCTCGACGCCGCGGTTCACCGGACCGGGATGGAGCACCGGCACCGGCCTGCCGCAGAGGGCGAGCCGTTCGTGGCTGAGCCCGTAGAGGCGGTGGTAGGTGTCGAGGCTGGTGAGCAGGTGCTGCTGCATGCGCTCCTTCTGCAGGCGCAGCGTCATCACGGCGTCAGCGCCGGGCAGGGCGTCCTCGAGGCGGCGGCAGAGGTGCAGCTGGCCCCGCTGGGGCACCGGATCACGCTGCAGACCGGGCGGCGGGGCGTCGAGGAAGGAGGCGAAGGCCTCCGGCAGCAGCGTCGGCGGGCCGCAGAACACCACATCGGCGCCGCAGGCGGTGAGTGCCCAGAGGTTGGAGCGGGCGACGCGCGAATGCAGGATGTCGCCGACGATGACGATGCGGCGGCCGCGCAGGGCCTCCGGCGTGGGAGCGTCGGGCTGGAAGTGGCGGGCCAGGGTGAACAGATCGAGCAGGCCCTGGCTGGGGTGGCTGTGTAGGCCGTCGCCGGCGTTGAGTACCGACACCGAGGTGCCCGCGGCCTCGAGGGCCAGGGCCAGGCCGCGGGGCACGCCGGCGCAGCGGTGACGCACCACGAGCAGGTCGGCACCCATCGCCACGTAGGTGAGGGCGGTGTCGAGCAGGCTCTCCCCCTTGCTGAGGGCGCTGGAGGCGGGCGAGAAGGTCTGCACATCGGCGGAGAGGCGACGGGCGGCCAGCTCGAAGCTGCTGCGGGTGCGGGTGCTCGGCTCGAAGAACAGGGTGGTCATCAGCCGTCCCTGCAGGGCCGGCAGCTTGCGGGCGCCGGAGACGGGCAGGGAGCGGAAGCGCTGGGCCAGCGCCAGCACGGTGGCGAAATCACCCTCGCTGAAGGCCGCCAGATCGATCACATGGCGGTGACTCCAGCTGCTCAAGGGCCTGCGGCGGTGCTGTCGGCACGCTAAGCCTCACCCGGCGTCCAGGCCTCCTGGCGGCTGGGGGTGCGGTCGCCGGGGGCGCGGCGGCTGACGGAGCGGCTGGATCGCAGGTACCAGCGCCAGGGCAGCTCCTGCCCCTGGCTGATGCCGATGCGGCCGGTCTGCACCAGCGGCGGCTGCGGTGAAGACTCGAGCCGATGCTGCAGATCGGCATCGCGGGGCGCCAGCCAGAGCCCTTCTGAGGGATCTACCCCACGGGCGTCGTGGGAGCGGTCGATGCCGAAGCGGCGCGCCAGCAGGGCCGGGCCGGCCGCCACCCGCTCGGGCTCCCCGGGCAGGCAGGCGGCGCGCAGCAGCACGCCATTGGCCCAGTCGTCGCGGCCCGTCACCACATTGACGCAGTGGTGCATGCCATAGCTCACGTACACATAGAAGCGCCCGGGCGGGCCGAACAGGGTTTCATTGCTGGGCGAGCGGCGGCGATGGCCGTGGCAGGCGGGCTCGCTCTGGCAGTAGGCCTCCGTTTCCACGATCACCCCCCAGAGCAGGCAGCCATCCGCCAGGCGCCGCACCAGCCGGCAGCCGATCAGCTTCGGCGCGACGTCCTCGGCGGGGCGGGCGAAGAAGGAGGGGGGCAGGGGCTTGTGGATGGCGCTGTCGGTGGACGTCATCGACACCAGGCTGGCAGCACCATCCGCCGGATGTTGCGGGCGACCTGACCGGTCGACGTCCGGCGGCTCAGGGACGCAGCTGCCTCAGCCAGGGCTCGATCGGCTCGCAGCGGATGCCATCGATCAGCAGCGGTTCCGGGGCGAAGGACAGCAGGAGGCATTCGGCCTCGGGATAGTCGTCTCCGAAGGCGCGCAGGCCCGCCAGATCGCGCCTGTCGATGCGGTGGCTGCGCTTCACCTTGATTGCCCAGAAGCGGTCGGGGCCGTAGATCACGAAATCCACCTCCAGCCCGGCGCGGGTGCGCCAGAAGCTGAGACTCTCCCCCCGCCGCCGCAGCTGGCAGAGGGCCCGCAGGTGCTGGGCGACGAGCGTTTCCAGGGCCAGACCTTCGATCTCCTGCGGGGCGTCGAGAGGGCCACGTGGCCGCAGGGCGCGGTAGATGCCGGCATCGACATAGAAGAACTTCTGATGTTGCACCAGCTGCCGCTGGGCCCGGCGTTGAAAGACGGGCACCCGGAAGGAGAGCAGCAGATCTTCCAGGATCGTCAGATAGCTTTCAGCGCGCTTGCGGGGGATTTCGGCCTCGCGTGCGAGGGCGGCGAGGTTGAGCTGGCTGGCCTGGGAGAAGCTGATCACCTCCAGGAAGCGGCCGAAATCGCCGATCTGGCGCACCAGCGCCTCGGCCTGCACCTCTTCCTGCAGATAGAGCGAGGCGTAGGCGGCGAGGCTGGCCTGGGGATCCGCGGCCTGCCAGATCAGGGGCACCAGGCCGATCTGCAGAGCCCTGGTGAGGTCGAAGGCCGAACCAAGTTCGGCGGCCAGGAAGGGCGGCATGGACGCCGACACCAGGCGACCGCCGAGCAGGTTGGCGGCGCCATGGCGCAGTTTGCGGGCGCTGGAACCAGTGAGCACGAAGCGCAGCGAGGGGCGTTCCTCGATGAGCGAATGCACCACATCGAGCAGCTGGGGGGCCTTCTGGATTTCGTCGATCACCACGGTGTCGGCCGCGGGCATGGCGTCGAGTCGCTCCCGCAGCCGCTCGGGCCGGGCCTGCAGGGAGCGCAACACCTCTGGCGCCAGCAGGTCGAAGCGCAGGGCGCCTGGGAAGACCTGCCCCAGCCAGGTGGACTTGCCGGTGCCCCGCGGCCCGAACAGGAAGAAGCCCCCGGCCGGAGGCTGCAGAAATCGCCGCACCACCGCCATTTCCGCAGCCGAAATGGAGTTTTCGGTGCCAGTTTAGGGGTGCTGCCGGCGCCTGACGGGAGCAGGCCTGATGACATCAGGCAGACAAGCTGACTAGGCTGAGCCCATGGGCCCTTTCATCTGGAGCCATGAAAAGAACGCGTTGCTCATCGCTGAGCGGGGCGTCAGCTTTGAGGCGGTGGTGGCGGCCATTGAGGCTGGTGAGCTGCTCGACGTGCTCGCTCATCCCAACCCCAAGCGCTACCCGGGTCAGCGCATCCTGGTGGTGCGTCTCCATGACTACGCCCACCTCGTCCCCTTTGTCGAGACGGCCGACGGTCTGCTTCTGAAGACCATCATTCCCAGCCGCAGGGCAACCCGTCGTTACATCTCAGAAACGTGATCATGCAAGCCACTCCCAGTCTTGAACCCGAAGAGCAACAACTCCTCGATGACTTTGAAGCCGGTTCACTGCATTCCGTTGCCTCACCGCAGTTGCTCACTCAGTTGCGAGCCGCAGCTCGATCCACAGGCCAGAAAGACGTGCGCATCAACATCCGTTTATCCAGTCCCGACCTTCAAGCCCTACGGGCGCGCGCCCTGCAGGAGGGAATTCCTTATCAAACACTGATCAGCAGCGTGTTGCACAAGTACATCAGCGGCACACTCAGAGAGGAGCCCGCGCCAAGGTAGCCGCAGCCCCAAACCCTTTCACATCCAAGCCGGAAGGCACCCTGAGACTGATTGCGGCACAGCATGTTCGGCTCATCAATCGTACTTCCCCTCTCCCCTCGGCTGTCAGGGCGCCACTTGGAACCTGGCAATGATTGACAATGCCAAGGTGGGAAGCATCCCACTTTCGACGAAAGAGTCAGACAGCCAGGAGAGCATTGAGGCGGGCCTGCCTGAAAGCCGGAATCTCCAGCCGCTGCGCCAGGCAACTGGTGGGCCTGCTTGGAACGAGAAAAGATGCTCCAGCCCTACTCATGGATCGGCGGCGACCACGATCAAAACAACGAAACCGGCACTTTCAGGCATCCCTGGGGCCAGCGCCACAGCTGTAGGGGCCAGCGCCAAGTTGGATGGCGGCAGAACGCATCCTGCTAGCTTCAGCGGTAGTGGTAGCGACAGGCCAGGATCACCAACAGTGAGGCTTCCAGGCGATAGACAAGCCGGTGTTCGTCATCAATCCGGCGGGACCAGCAGCCGGAGAGATTTTCACGCAATGGCTCCGGTTTGCCGATGCCTGTGAAGGGTTCCCGCAGGCAGGCCTGGATCAGCTGGTACATCCGACGCAACTGTTTGCGATCCTGACCCTGCCAGTACAAGTAATCCTCCCAGGCTGCCGGAGTCCAGGCCAGGCGCTCAGCAGTTGGCATCAGCGCGATCCGGTTCCCACAGAGGCTGCTCCAGCAGTTCACCGTGTTCGGCCTGCTCCAGGGAGCGCTGCAGATGAGCTGCGTTGGCGGGAGAACGCAGCAGATGCACGGTCTCCATCAGGCTGTTATAAGTGTCGAGGGACATCACAACCGCGTCCTTGGCGTGGCGTCTGGTGATCAACGTGACATCGGCGTCGGCGACGACGCGATCCAGAACGGTTTTGAAGCTCTCGCGAGCCTCGGAGAAACTCACAACCTGCATGCTCTTTGTCCAGCTGGTTGTACAACAGTCTAGCGTGGTTGTGAGCGGTGCTCTGGAGGTGCTGAGGACAAAGCGCGACTTGGGGCGCCTGGAAAGACCTGCGCCAGCCAGGTGGACTTGCCGGTGCCCCGCGGCCCAACAGGAAGGAGCCCCAGGCTGGAGGCTTCAGGAATCGCCTGACCACCGCCATTTCCGCAGCCGAAATGGAGTTGACGGCGCCAATTTAGGGGTTGTGCCGTATGCCTGATGAATTCCCCGGAGGATCAAAGGCATGGCAAGCCGGGGGGCACTCTGGGCGTGATCGTGAAGCGCCTGGCTCAGTCTTCGAAGAGGCAGCTGAGCGTGCTGTCGGTGGTGATCGTGAAGGTGGCCTTGCTCGAGCTGAGCGTGCTTGTGCTGCTCAGGCAGCGAATGCCGCTGGCGCGGGCGCTTCCCCAGGAGGCCTGCAGCGTGGCGCCCTGGTTGGCGGCCGTGCAGCCCTGCAGGATCTCCACGCCGCCCCGCTCCGGGGAGACGGGCGGCGGGGTGGGAGTCTCGCTCAGGCCTGATGCGTTGAGCGTGGCACAGGCCCTGGCGAAGCCCGTGAGCTCACCCACCAGGGAACCGATCAGGGCAGCGTTGCGGGTCTGCTGGTAGAGGGGGAAGGCCACGGCCGTCAGCACGACAAGAATCGCTGACGTGATCATCAGCTCGAGAAGCGTGAACGCAGCGGCACCGTTCCTGCCCACGGCGGCACCAGCCTGCTGGAGGCGACGAGGGGCATTCACGGTGGCCAGCGTCTTGCCGATGTTTTTGCGATAATCCTTACTCCAAGCGTACTCTGCCTATGGCCAGCGTCAATCTGATTGTGATGTAGGGAATGCTTGTTCGCGTGCCAGCGCCTCAAAAACCGGGCAATGATGGCGGCCGGCTGGCGTGCTGCCTTTTGAGTGATCAGATCGGGGGCGTCGAACTCGGCCGGGAGGGCGAAGCAGGTTGGGGAGATCCGATGGTGTCATCGATCGCAAGGCCGCCCAGGTCATCAGCTGACGGCATGTGGCTGTGGCGCACTGGAGCATCTGGCGTGACGTCATATCGAGAGATCTTGCAACGGGTTTATCCAGTTGAGCCTCTTTCCTGCAGATGCTCCACATCTCCTGTGAGGGCTTGCAAGCCTTCTGCTCCTTGCCTGCGCGCCGATGACAGACAATGGTTCCCTGGATGCACAAGGGGGCGCAGGAGGCTTATCGTAAGCAGATCAATGCTTCGCGCTGGCCCTTCATGACTCGTCGGCTGCATATCGGTGGCACGGTTGCCCGTGAAGGCTGGGAAGTTCTGAATGCCATCCCAGCGGAATGGGTGGACCATGTGGGCAGGGCCGAAGACCTGTCTCGCTTTGCGGATGGCACGTTCGCCGAGGTGTATGCGTCCCATGTTCTGGAGCATCTGGGCTACCAGTCGGCCTTGCCGGCTGCCCTGGCTGAATGGCAACGTGTTCTGGCCCCAGATGGCCGCCTGATGGTGAGTGTTCCTGATCTGGACACACTCTGTGAGCTTTATTCCAGTCGCGAAGCGCTGACCTCTGAACAACGCTTCGCTGTGATGCGCATGATGTTTGGCGGGCAGATCGATCAGTATGACTTTCACTGTGTGGGGCTGAATGAAGAGCTGTTGACGTCTTATCTCTCCAGTGCAGGTTTCAATGAGATCAGGCGGGTGAACGATTTCGGCCTGTTTGACGATTGCAGCACCCTGGTTTTTGCCGGCCGGCCGATCAGCCTGAATCTTGAAGCGCGCAAGAACCGCGCTGGTCAGGAGGGTTCCGTCGTGCAGCAGAAAAGCGCGGCGACTGAGGCACCCCAGCCCCAGCGTGCCGTCCCCGCAGAACTGAGAATCGGAGGATCCAGCTCCTGGGGCGGTGGCTATTACACCGGCCTCACCTACGGTTGCTATAGCTTCCGCGAGCTGGCGCCTAACTGGATTGATTTCGCCCTGCTCAGCCAGCGGCAGCGGCCGCCCCGGGTAGGTGGTGAAGGCAGCCCGTTTCACTACTTGGAGCTGGGCAGCGGCATGGGGCTCGGCCTCTGTCTCCTGGCCGCGGCTTATCCGGAGGGACAGTTCATCGGCATCGACTTCCACCCCAGCCATATCGCCCACAGCCAGTGGCTGGTGGCCGAGCTTGGCCTCAGCAATGTGAGCTTCCACGAGGCCGATTTTCTGGAGCTGGCGGCGGATGATGCCCAACTTCCCTTTGCTGCAGACCTGCACTTCCACTATGTGGTGGCCCATGGGATTCTCAGCTGGATCGCACCTGAAGTGCGTACTGCCCTCCTGCAGCTTTCCGGCCGGCTGTTGCGCTCCGGCGGGGCTTTCTACTGCTCCTACAACACTTTCCCGGGCTGGCTGGATCGCACGTCCTTCAAGGCCCTTGCGGATCTGGAGCGGCAACGCCTTGGTGCTGCCAACGTGATGCAGGCCATGGAACGGGCGAGCTCCAGTCTGGGCATGCTGCTCCAGCATGACTCTGCGCTTGGCCGGGCTCTTCCCCTCCTGGCCAATCAGATTGGGAAGATCAACACCATCAACCGCCCTGACTATCTCTGTGGCGAGTACGGAGCTGAGCATTGGCAGCCCTTCTACGTGGGCGTGGTGCATCAGCTGGCCGCCTCCTACAAACTCAGCTATGCCGCCTCTGCCAGCCTTCCGGATAACTTTCCCTCTCTTCTACCGCCCCCGGTGGCGGCGCTACTCTCAGCCGAGGGCGATCCCACCATCCGCCAAGCGCTGCAGGATCTGGCCATCAACCAGAGCTTCCGCCGCGATCTGTTCGTGAAGGGTCCGTTGCCACTCACTCGCGCGGCCCAGGAGCAGCGCCTCTCTGAGCTGCGGCTGCGCAGCTCTGGCAACGGCGATTCGCGCTCACGGTCAGCAGACTCCGGTGGCCCCGACCGAATCGAGACCAACCTGGGTGGAATTGCTGATCACAGCGGCAGCCTGCAGAAGCTGGAGGCGCTGCTGGCCGCCCAGCCTTCAACTCTGGCCGAGCTGCATCAGGCCATCGCTATTCCGCCTGAGGAGCTGGTGGTGTTGACCAGCCTGCTGCTTCACGCCGATCGGATAGGCCTGGACCGGGGTACGGCAGCTACCGCCGCCATCTCCGCTTGCCGCGACGTGAATGCGCGCCTGATGGCCTTGATGCAGGGTGGTCACAACCTGGGATATTTAGCTGCGCCCGCCGTGGGCCATGGCGCCCAGCCCTTCAGCCTGATCGATGCTCTCATCCTTGAGGGGCTGCGGCAAGGCCTGGACGGTGAGATCCTCAGCGGCTGTGTGCTCCTCGGGTTGCAGGCCACAGGCGCAGAGCTGCGTGGTCCCGATGGGGACCCCTTGAATGTGAATGATGTGGCGGACTGCACGCAACACATCAACCGCCACATCGGGCGCTTCCTCAGCGCCACCCTGCCGGTCTTGGTACAGCTTGGGATGATTGATTCTCCCAACTGAGAGGAATGCTGGACGATGAGGGGTCAAGAAGTCTTTCGACCTTTGAAATGACCTTCCAACAGCGTTTTCGATTGCGGGACGTTAATTCTCTATTAATGATAAGACGAATCTCCTTGATGTCTCACCAGTATTCTGGCTTAATGGCGTGCCGTGAATGGTGCAAAGCCATAAGATCTCTCCTGATAGTCGCTGTCGCCAGGCTCATTCTTGATCAGCAGTGCGCAATTCTGCCCAAAGGTCACACTGCTGATCATGCGCGCAGTCGCAGGATCCAAGCCGGCCAGTAGCATCGAGTATTCCAGGAGATTTCTGTCTTCCTCGGAAAGATAGGCGCGATTAACATAATCTATGGTAAGCTTAAGCGCCTCGATTGCCGACCATTTAGAAAAAAGGCCAGCGCGTATCTGATAACCGTAGAGATTGCCAGCCAGCCAGTAGGACGTTTCGATGTCTTCAATGATGTAGAAGCCTCCGGGTTCTAGAATCGTTTCAAAGAGTACGCTCAGAGTGCTCAGTTGATGGCGAGGCAGGTGGGAGCCATCATCAATGACAAGCCGCACAGGACTGGGCGCACTGCGCAGGGCTGCCTGCAATTGGTCGGGCTGATCCTGATCCGCCTGGATCACGACGTAGCCCTCACCCTCTTGACTGACATCCCGGTCGATGCAGATCAGGAAGGCATGCGGGAAGAGCCCCCTCCAGAGATGAATGCTGGCACCATCTCCAAACCCGATCTCCACGATTGTGAACGGCTCTGCGCCACTGAGCTGGGCCAGCACAAGCGGATAAAATCGCTGATAGCCGTGGACAGCGGCCTTGTCTGTACCACAGGCATTGGCCAGATCAGCGAACGTCGAACGCTTGATCGGAGGTGGATGGGGGGGCATCGATAAGAGGAGTGTGCGTTTACCGATGAGACTCTATCCATTGTGGCACTTGAGGAGACACTGGGGACACCCCTCTACTCGGTCCCAAGATTGCCTTTTGATCGCGCAAGCGGGACGTGCTCGCAAAAGGGAAGCAGATCTGCCACTGCTGATTTGAAGCATCAGCCAATCGTTCTTGATTGTGTTTATGGTGCAAAGACTTAACCGGGAAATGCCCGAATTTCAATTATTTGCCTTGACTAGTTCACTGCAAAAATCTTCAAAGCTTCGTATGAATGTCTGGTCGTCATAGAGGCGATGTGCTGCTTCAATGAGCTCATTTTTTAAACGCGTCCGCTCGACTGGATCCCTGGCGAGCTGCAGGGCGATCTGAATGTACTCATTGATGGAGCTGGCTATGGGGGGATTTGAAATGCCCAGATGGCGATAAATCGCAGATGTCGTGGAGTCTCTGAGCCTCTTGCCCTTGAAACATATGGTGGGTGTCCCCACATACGTGGACATATAAGCAGTGATTCCCGCCCCGTAATAGGGCGTGTCCAATAGCAGATCGAAGCAATTGCATAATGACAAGAAATCGGCAGCGCCG
Organism: Synechococcus sp. CBW1004; assembly: GCF_015840715.1. Lineage (NCBI taxonomy): Bacteria > Bacillati > Cyanobacteriota > Cyanophyceae > Synechococcales > Synechococcaceae > Synechococcus > Synechococcus sp. CBW1004. Next base: position 2,308,202 of record NZ_CP060397.1, read on the forward strand.
CACTTGTTGATCAGGATGGTCTTGCTGGCTGCTGTTGGAGCTCGCCGCTGTATCCTCTCCAGGAATTCCCTGTCGAGGCCGTCTGTGCCTGAGCTCATGAAGGCAAAATAGGCCTCGGGCATGCCGCGGGAAATCTTTTCGATCATGCAGTCGAGATCGGGGTGCACCTTGCCGAGGGTTTGGGTGCAGCCAAAAATGAAGATATCATCCGGAAGCATAAAATACGCTCTCTCAGTGATTCGTTCTTTGTATCTATAATATAGCAAGCTGCGAGGGAAGCAGCATGGAAGGCCTTCAAGTCGCGCCAGTTTTTCGGTATATTCATCCTGATGATCATCTGTTTCGATCCAAGCACTTGTTAAATAATAATCAATAGATTGAAGGCCTGTCGTGTGAGGCAGGCCCCAGCCGGTGATCTGTATCGGACATGGCCTCATATTGGGAATCAAGAAGTCGAATGGATCCATGCCGATATCTGTGAAAAAGAGAATATCCAGGCTTAAGCTTCTTATGGTTGCGCAGGAAAAGGATAAAGAGCTATCGAGGTAAATGACCTCGTCGGCCAGACTATTGATTGATTGTTGCATCTCATCGGCTATGGTTTCATGTCTGTGTATGACCACAACGGAAAAATGAGAGCGATCGATATACATAAAGTAGCCCATAAAAGCCTGCGTGTTGCTATGCGAGTAGAAATATCGGGACAAAAAGCCGATTCGTATCTTCTTATTTATGACTCGATTTCCTGGGCTCCTCGGTTGTGAGGCCTGAGGGTCTGGCTTACCGATTAAATGAAATGACTCAGTGATTGCCGCTGCATCGTTGAAGGCATCCTCCAGGTAAGGGGTAAAGGCATCTGTGAGCGCTGACATATACTCACCATAAATTAAACGGAGATTAAAGGGCGAATAGGCGATATGGAACGCATAGGGAACCAATGCATACTCTCCGGAAATATGCCATGTTTCACCGGATGCTAGATGGGAGCGGATGGCTTGGGCCGACCAGGCTAGCTTTGCGGCCATCGCGTTCGCCGTACGTCCATCTCTGGCAACTCTATTGCAGCGATTGTGGGCATTGAGAAAAAAGATGAGATTATCAGGCTCAAGAATGTGAGCCTTTGCGTATGCTAATGCGCATTCGTCAGATTGAAAAGCGAGATGACAGGCGCGTCCCTGCCAATCATGGTAGAGTGCTGAATCAGGCGAGAGAGTTGCCAGCTTCTTGGCTATTTCTGAGGCCGAGTCGTATGCCTTTGCTTTCATGGAACATGCATAGGCTAATGTCCATGTATTCAATTCATTCGGGAAGGATGCGAGCCTTCTCTCTATGATCTTGCGAGCTAAATGCGGCTTCTCCGCGTCTAAAAGCTCTGTGGCGATTAGCAGTTGAGCGTTGGCCGAGTGATTGAGTAAAGTCGATATTCGTAGAAGGGTCTCACCTGGGGAGTCTATGCTCTGTTTGACGAATCTCAATAAGCTTTTGATCGCAATGGCAGAATCCGTTTCCTTGATTACTTTTCTATAAAGTCGCCAGGCTGCTTTCAGGTTTCCTCTTTCCGCTTGCGCTTCAGCAGCCAACAGATCTTGATCCATGCGTGCTTCGTGGTATACAGCTCTTTGTGACTTGCTTGTCTTGCGATTGAAAATGCTTTGTTTAAATCATTAAAAATCCCCCCAATAAAAATTGGAGGGATGGCAAAATTTAAAGGGCTATAAGATTCTTAGTTGTTTTGGGTTTTGCTATGCTCAGCTGAAAGCGCAAGAGAGTGCGCCGTTGTCCGCAATTGTGATCGTGGCCTTGGTGTTTGCTGCTGCTGATGTGGCTCCAAGGCAGCGGAGGCCATCAACCCCAGATGTCCAGGTGCCCGACACTACCGTTCCGCCGCCGGAGGTGCAAGTTTCGCCGCTCGGTGCGGAGCCAATGTCAGATGCGGCCAAGGTTCCGCATTCCTTGGCTTTGCCGATCGCTTCACCGATTGCAGCGCCGGCTGCAGCTGCGTTCCGTGCCGTCAGGTACTGCGGTAGAGCCACCGCCGACAGAATACCGATCACGGCAACCACGATCATCAGCTCCACCAGGGTGAAGCCTTCGGTGCCTTTGCGGCGCTTGCGCTCGGCGAGGTGCATGAGCAGGCGTGTCCGGAAGGAGGCCTGGGCTCGCTTCTGAGTCAGGGTCATGATGTGGGGGATCCCTGGGGGGAGCTCGGATGGAAAGGGATGCAACCTTTATAGCAGGCTTTCGGGGAGCCAGGCAAGAATCTCCTGAACGCAGGCTTAAAAAAGCTTCAGATCTCTCTGATAGCCTGGCTCGCTGGCTTCCCCGGGGCCCTGCCTCGCTGCGGCTGCGTCTGCAGGCGGCCACTGTGCTGGCCGTCCTGGCCGGTTACACGGCCCTGGTGCTGCTCTCGCTCAGTCTGGACCGGATCAGCCGCCGCCAGCAGCACCAGCAGCTGGTGGAGCGGATCGGCGTGGCGTTGATCCAGCAGCCTGCTCCCACTCAGCCGTTCCCCTCCGCGGTGCGTGCGCTGCTGCAGCCCGGCACCGAGCTGAAGCTGCTCCCCCCCGGCTCGGAGCATCCGCCGCGGCTCCGCTGGGAGGGGGAGCGTGCGCGGCTTGAGAGCATCTCGCCGCTCACGCTGCGTGACGGGGTGCCGCGTGCGCTGCTGCTGCGGCAGGACGTGACCGACTCGGTGTCGCAGCAGAAGCTCTCGCTGCAGCTCCTGGCGGCGGCCGCCGCGGTGTCTGCCCTGATCACCTGCCTGCTGCTGCGTCTGGTGCTGCGCTTCGGCCTCGCCCGGCCCCTGCGCATCCTCAGCGATCAGCTGTCTGCCTATCGCTCCCTCGCCAATCCGCCGCCGCCGCTGGACGTGGAGCGCCAGCCCGATGAGCTGCGGCCGATCGCCGCCACCTTCAACGCCATGCAGGAGCGCCTCACCGCCTCCTGGGAGCGGCAGCGCACCTTCGTCGATGGGGTGGCCCACGAACTGCGCACCCCGATCACCCTGATCTCCGGCCATTCCCAGAGCCTGCAGCGTCAGAACACCACTCCTGCCCTGGCCCCCTCGCTGGCCCTGATCACCACCGAGGCCCGGCGCATGGGCGCCATGGTGAGCGACATGCTCGATCTGGCCCGCAAGGATGCCGGTCGCCTGCACCTGCGGCGTCAGGCGATCGACGCCGAGGATGTGCTGCTCGACACCTTCGAGCGCCTCTCCCCCCGGGCGGAGGGGCGCCTGCGCCTGCAGCCCCCTTCGGAGGCCAGCGCGCTGCCGCTGGCCGCCGGTGATCCGGAGCGGCTCGCCCAGTGCCTGGTGGTGCTGATCGAGAACGCCCTCAACTACAGCCCTGCGCCCTTGCCGGTGCGCCTGTATGCCGAGGCTCGCGATGGGGTCGTCATCCTGCATGTGAGCGATCGCGGCCCCGGCGTGCCCCTCGAGGAGCGGAAACTGATCTTCGAGCGCTTCGCCCGTGGTGGTGCCGCCGTCAACACCCGCGGCAGCGGCATCGGGCTGGCGGTGGTGCAGCTGCTGATGGAAGCGATGGGAGGCCGGGTGCTGGTGACCGACGCGCCGGAGGGGGGCGCCGATTTCCAGCTCCATCTCCCCGTCCACGACGAGCAGCCGGAAAGCCCGGGTCTCGCGGCAGCCGGGGGGGCGTGATCCAGGGGGCTGTGTCGCCAGCCTGTCGTCAGCGCGGCAGCCCCTCCTTGATCATGAAGCCCACCCCCCGCACCGTCTGAATCAGGGTCGGGCTGCCGGCCGGTTCAAGCTTCTTGCGCAGATAGCGGATATAGACATCGAGGAGGTTGTCATCGCCCATCCAGTCGGTGCCCCAGAGGGCATCAAGGATGGCCCGGCGTTCATGCACTTGATGCGGCTGGCGCAGCAGATAGAGCAGCAGATCGAATTCGCGCGCCGTCAGGTGAATGGGACGGCCGCCACGACTCACCTCGCGGCTGGCGGTGTTGACCATGAGATCGGCGATGCGCAGCACACCATCCTCACTGTCCTTGAGCCCGCTGCGCCGCAGGCGTGCCCGCACCCTTGCCAGCAATTCCTCGATCGAAAACGGCTTGGTGAGATAGTCGTCGGCGCCGGAATCGAGGGCCTCCACCCGCTCGCGCACCTCATCGCGCGCCGTGATCATCAGCACCGGCGTGCCGATGCCGCCCTGGCGCATGCGCCTGCACACCTCCACGCCGCTGAAATCGGGCAGTGTCCAGTCCAGTAGCACCAGGTCCCAGGATTCGTTGCGGATCTTCCCGAGTGCCTGCTGACCGGTGGCCGCCTCATTGCAGTCATATCCCTCCACCTTGAGCTCGGTGGTGAGGAAATGTCGCAGTTCCGGATCGTCGTCGACAATGAGAAGGCGGGCGGGACTCATGACGTGCTTGCAGGCCCGAGCCTGCGATGGAAAGGCGTGGATTCAGGAACAGGAGATGGGGTGAGGCGATCCTGATGATGGGTGCAGCAGCGGCTGAAAACAGGCTGATCTCGACAACCAGCGACAGATGTTCTGAGTTGACATCTGTCTGGCCGTTGAATGTGCCGTATCAGTTAGATCAAAGTTTAATGCAGCACACTCCGGCGTCGCGCCCTGCCTTGCCAGCGCTGCGCCCTGCCGCCTCCCCGGCCCGGCATGGCTGCGCTTGGATGGGGCGCGCCTCGAAGCCTGCCCCATGATCCTGCGCTGGCGGCCCCGCACGCTCTCCGGGCGCATGGCCCGCTGGGGGGTGGTGATCGTGCTGCTCTATGGCCTGGTGGCTCTGCTGACCCCGCTGCTGATCCACCTGGGCTGGCTGGCGGATCCCAACGCGGGCCTGGCCAATCCCATCTACGCCCCGCCCTCGCTGGCCCACTGGTGCGGCACCGATCGCCTCGGCCGGGATGTGTGCGTGCGCACCCTCGCCGGCAGCGGCGTGGCCCTGCAGGTGGTGCTGGTGGCCCTGGTGCTCGCCCTGCTGGTGGGGGTGCCGCTGGGCATGGTGAGCGGCTATCTGGGCGGTGGCGTCGATCGCAGCCTGGTGCTGCTGATGGACACCCTCTACACCCTGCCGGTGCTGCTGCTCTCGGTGGTGCTCGCCTTCCTGCTGGGCCGGGGCCTGCCCAATGCCGCCGCGGCGCTGTGCGTGGTGTACGTTCCGCAGTACTTCCGGGTGGTGCGCAATCAGACGGCCCAGGTGAAGGCCGAGCTGTTCGTCGAGGCGGCCCGCTCGCTCGGGGCCGGCCCGCTGTGGATCCTGCGCCGCTACCTGCTGCGCAACGTGATCACCTCGGTGCCGGTGCTGCTGACGCTCAACGCCGCCGATGCGGTGCTCGTGCTCGGCGGTCTCGGCTTCCTGGGCCTCGGCCTTCCGGAGACGATCCCCGAGTGGGGCGGAGATCTGCAGCAGGCGCTCACGGCCGTGCCCACCGGCATCTGGTGGACGGCCCTCTACCCGGGGCTGGCGATGTTCGTGCTGGTGCTGGGGCTGTCGTTTCTGGGTGAGGGGCTGGAGAGCTGGCTGGCCGGCCAGCCGGAGCGCAGCAGCTGAGCGGGGTTTCCTATCGGCCGGTCCTTCGGCGGCTGGGGCCATGGGCGGCGTTGGTGAGCCGGGCTAACGTCCCGGAAATGACATCGTCTGTGGGCTAAGGATGACCTGGTGGGGCGAAGTGCTGCTGCTGCTCCTGTCGGGTGTCCTCTGGATGCGGGGCATCTCGCATCGCGATGAGGTCTTCGGCCTGTTCTGCAAGTTTCTGGCGATCCTGGTGCTGCTGGTCCTGCTGATCGCAGGGCATTCCCTCCTGCTGGAGCTGCCTCTGCTGGCGCTGGCGCTGTGGCTGCCGAGCGCGGTGCGGTTTGAGAAGGAGGCCTGAGGACAGGGCACCAGCGCCCGGACGGCACCCTCAGCCTCCCGATACCCAGTCGCGATGACGCGACGCCGATCCCGAGCTGTGTCGCCAGCCCTCGCTACGGCGATCGCAGGGAAGAGCGATGCAGATGTCTCTGGCCAGCACTCCAGCAGCTCCACCTGCGTCTGTCGAGGCGCCGCTCTCGCTGCGTCTTTCTGCCGATCTGCGGCTTACACCCGAGCAGTTCCCCCTGGTGTGTGCCGAAAACCGCGAGGCGGTGCTTGCGCTGGCGGCTGATGGTCGCGTGATTGCAATGACCCGCCGGGAGTGAAACCAGCAGTCGTCACAGTGAGCCTTCTCATGGCGATCCACGTCGCTGGCCTGCTGGCGTTGGCGTTCGTGTGCCGTGGCGTCCTGGGAGCCGAGGCCGCCGCCTACCGCCTGTCGGATCGGCTTCGCTCGCCAGCTTGGCCCTCAGTCACTGGCTAAGCTGAAATTCCGAATTTCCGTTGATCCTGTGACCCGTTCCTCTGGCGGTGCGCGCCATGGTGCCCGCCGTGAAGTGCTCATGGTCTCGAATCGTGGTCAGATCACGCTTCCGGCCGGCATGCGTCGGCAACTCGGCATCACCCCCGGAGGAGCCGTGATCGTCGAGGAGTGCGACGGGGAACTGCGCCTCAAGCCCGCGGCTGTGCTGGGGATGGATTGCTACAGCGATACTGAGATCGAGGAGTGGGATCAGGCCGATGCCCTGCCGCCCTGCGAACGGCAAGCGATCCTCCACCGCCTGCAGCAGGCCTGAGCACTCTGTCGACGCATGCAGCGGCTCTTTCTGGATGCCAACGTCCTCTTCACCGCTGCGCACAATCCCGGTGGTAAAGCGGCGCTGGTGATCAGCCTCGGCCAAAGCGGCTTGTGGCAACTGGCTACCAGCGCCTATGCCAAGGAGGAAGCGCACCGCAATCTCATCCGCAAGTTTCCGTCCTGCGTCCATCGCTTTCAGGACATCATCAGGCCCATTCGTCTCGTGAGCGATCGCATCGACCTCCCCTGTCCGGCGTGTTTGCCGGAAAAGGACTGGCCGATCTATCGTGCCGCCCACGCCTGCCGAGCCGATGTGCTTCTCACCGGGGACCTCCGGGATTTCGGACCACTGATGAATCAACCGGAGCTCGCCGATGGGCTGCTGATTCAGACGGTCGCTGACTTCCTTCTCAACCTCTGAAGCGGCCCGCTGACGCCGTGACGACGAACCTCGACGCGCTCGGGGCTGATGGCCGATCGGTGATACCGACTCCCATGCTTCTCAGCCCCGCTCTGCCTCAGCACCGCACCCGCAGCGTCCGCGGCAGCTGCTCGCGGATCGCTCCCTCCGCATCCAGCTCCGGGTAGGGCCTGCCCTCCTGCCTGCACCAGGCCGCCACCTCCGGATAGGCCCATTCGAACAGGCGCTGCGCATACAGCGCCGCCGGCAGCCCTTCGCCATGGCTCGGCAGCACACCGGTGGCGCGCCGTTGGCGCAGCGCTTCAAACAGCAGCGTCGCCGCCGCCACCGACACATTCAGCGACTGCACCATGCCGCGCATCGGGATGAACACCGCCTGATCCACCAGTCCCGCCGCCGTGTCGCTCAGGCCCCACTTCTCGGCCCCGAGCAGGAAGGCCGTCGGGCCTGTGTAGTCGCCGTCGCGGTAGTCGATCGCCTCCACCCCCAGATGGGTGCCCACCAGCCGGAAGCCCTGGTCCCTGAGCTGCCTCAGCGCCGCCGCCGTGTCGCCGTGGCTGCGCAGCTCCACCCACTTCTGGCTGCCCAGGGCCGTGTCATTGAAGGTGGGGGTGCGGCCCTTCAGGTTGATCACGTGGGCCTCCAGCACCCCGGCCGCATCGCAGCTGCGCAGGATCGCCGAGAGGTTGTGGGGTTTGTGCACGTGCTCGAGCACCACGGTGAGATCGGCCATGCGCTGATCGAGCACCGCCTTGAGGCGCTCGAACCGGCGGGGCAGCAGGGGCATGGGATGGGGTCGTCGCAGGGGATCAAGCCAGCATGGCCGTCGGTCGGAGGGTGGGGCGCATGCCGGAGCTGAGGGGGCGAGGGGCGCGATCGCCTGCAGGGCAGGAGCGGGTGCCCGAGCAGGCGGTGCCCGCCATCGCCTCCCCGGACCCGGTGGCGGCTCGGCGCGGCTTCGACCAGCGCGTCTATGCCGCCGTGGCCCTGATCCCCGCCGGCCAGCTGGCCACCTACGGGCAGATCGCCGAGCTGATCGGCGCCTGGGGCTGCGCCCGCCAGGTGGGCTGGGCCCTGCGGCGCCTGCCCCTGCCCTCCGCCATCCCCTGGCATCGCGTCGTCAACGCCGCCGGCCGCATCGCCATGACCCCTTCGCGGGAGGGCAGCGACTGGATCCAGCGCGAGCTGCTGCTGGCCGAGGGCATCCCGGTGGATGGGGAGGGGCGTCTGCCCCTGGCCCGCTTCCGCTGGCGCTCCCCCTGCCCCGGGGAGGAGGGGGCTCCGAAGAACGGCCCGCGCTGAGGGCCCTGCGGCACCACCTGGGCGGCCGCTCCGGTACATCTGGATCAGCCGGTGCCGTCGCATGCTCCCCTCCGCCTCCTCTGAGGCACCCTCCGCTGCGGCGGGGACCACGCCCGTGGGCCTGGCGCCGCGCCAGCTGGCCTGGAATGCCCTGCAGGCGGTGGCGGCCGGCGCCTATGCCGATGCCGCCCTCGAGCGCCTGCTCGCCCGTGCGTCGCTGAGCGGTCCCGATCGGGCCCTGGCCACCGAACTGGTGTACGGCGCCATCCGCATGCGCCGCCTGCTCGACGCCTGGATCGATGCCCTCGGCCGCGTCAGCGCCGAGCGTCAGCCCCCCCGCCTGCGCTGGCTGCTGCATGTGGGCCTCTATCAGCTGCTGTTCTGCGCGCGCATCCCCGATTCCGCCGCCGTCAGCACCACCGTGGAGCTGGCCCGTGCCGGCGGCCTGGCCCGTCTGGCTCCGGTGGTCAACGGCCTGCTGCGCTCGCTGCTGCGCCGCCGCGGGGAGGCCCCTGCCGCACCCTGGAGCGGCCTGGAACTGCCCGCCGATCCGGCTGCCGCCCTGGCGCTGCGCCACTCCCTGCCCGACTGGCTCGCCGCCGAACTGCTCGCCTGGCTGCCGGTGGAGCGCGCCGAAGCCTTCGCGGAGGCCTGCAACATGCCGCCGCCTCTCGATCTGCGCTGCCGCCGCGGCCGCCTGGAGCGCGACGCCCTGCTGGCTGCCTTCGCCGCCGCCGGGGTGGCCGCCGAGCCGCTGAGCGAAGGGCCCGACGCGCTCACTCTCCTGGATCGGCCCGGCGATCTGCGCGCTCTGCCGGGCTATGCCGAGGGCTGGTGGTGCGTGCAGGACCGCAATGCCCAGCGCATCGTGCCCCTGCTCGATCCCCGTCCCGGCATGCGGGTGCTCGATCTCTGCGCCGCACCCGGCGGCAAGACCACCCAGATCGCCGAGGCTCTGGGCGGCGAGGGGGAGCTGTGGGCCGTCGACCGCTCCGAGGCCCGTCTCAAGCGGGTGGCTCTCAACGCCGAGCGCCTCGGGCTGACGGGGATCGGCCTGCTCGCCGCCGATGGCAGCGATCTCCCTGCCCTTCGGCCCGACTGGCGCGGCGCCTTCGACCGCATCCTGGTGGATGCTCCCTGCTCCGGCCTGGGGACGCTGGCGCGCCATGCCGATGCCCGCTGGCGGCTGGAGCCGGACGCGATCGAAGCGCTCGTGGCGCTGCAGCAGCAGCTGCTCGAGGCCGTGTTGCCGCTCCTGGCTCCTGCAGGGCGGCTCGTCTACGCCACCTGCACGGTGCACCCGCGCGAGAACCAGGATCAGATCGCCTCCCTGCTCGCATCCCACGAGGAGATGACGCTGCTCGAACAACGGCAATGGTGGCCGCAGCCGCAGGGCGGTGATGGCTTCTATGTGGCGGTGCTGGAGCCCGTGGGGCTCAGGGAAGCGGCGATGGTGCCGCCAGCGGGGGCGGTGGCGTGACCGGGGGAGGCGGCGGTGCCGGAGGTGCCGGCGGAGCCGCCGCCGGGGCCGGAGCGGCCGCCGGCGCAGGGGTTGGAGCACGGGCAGGAGCCGCGGCCTCCGGTTGCCTCGACGGCTGCGGGCGGGAGGGCGTCTCAGGCGAGCGGGGCGGACTGGTGACCGTCGCGTCGGGCGGCTCGGTGCGGCTGTCCTCGCGCGGGGGCGGCGCGTCGAGCGAATCGTTGCGCTCCTCCGGTGGCTCCAGGCGGATGCCCTCGCTCTCCAGAGACGGGGGGGTATCGCTGGCCTGGGGCCGCGCCGAGGGCGCGTTGGCCTCGCCGGGCTTGCGCTTCGGCGGCACGAACGGCTGGAAACTGCCGCTCAGCGTGGGCTTGGGCGGAAACGGCTGCACCGGCAGCTGTTTGCTCACCACGCGCATGAAGGTCCCCCAGGTGGCCGCCGCCTGGGCGCTGCTGCTGCCGGTCTTGAAGTTCTCGTCGTAGCCGAACCACACCGCCGTGGTGAGCTGGGGGATCGAGCCGACGAACCAGAGGTCGCGGGCGCCCTCGGCGGTGCCCGTCTTGCCGGCCACAGGTCGGTCGGGCAGGGCCGCGCTGCCGCCGGTGCCACTGGTCACCACCCGCTGCAGCATCCACATGACCGCGTCGGCCACATCGCTGCTCACGGCCCGCCGGGGCCTGGGGGCATCGACGCGGCGGCTCCACAGCAGCTCGCCGTCCGGGCCGTAGATCTCCTCGAAGGGGAGCGGTTTCACCCAGACACCACGGTTGTTGATGGCGGCGTAGGCCGCCACCATCTCGAGCATCGTCTTCTCGTTGGAGCCCAGCACCATGGACGGGTACTCGCCGATGGTGCCGGTGATGCCCAGATCCCTTGCCACGCCGATGACCCGCGGATAGCCCACCTTCTCGGCCAGGGCGACGGCGGCGGAGTTGATCGAGCGCGCGAACGCCTGCGACAGGGGGATCGCGCCGCCGGAGCCGGGGATGCAGAAGCGCTTCGGCGGCCATCCTTCCTTGTAACAGCGCTCCCGGGCCGAAATCGTGTCCTCCGGCTTCATGCCGTACTTGAGCGCCGCCGTGTAGGCGAACAGCTTGAACGTCGATCCCGGCGAGCGCAGAGCCTGGGTGGCGCGGTTGAACTGGCTCTTCTCCCAGTCCTTGCCGCCCACCATCGCCCGCACCAGCCCGGTGCCCGGCTCCATCGAGATCAGGGCGCCCTGCATGCTGCCGGCGCCGTTGTTGATCGCCTTCTGGGCCTCGATCTGCCAGTCCTTGTTGAGGCCGGTGCGCACCGTCAGGCCACCCACCTCCAGCTGCTCCTTGGTCAGCACCCTGGGCAGCTCCTGCTCCAGCCAGCTGGTGAACCAGGGGGCGGGGTTATGGAAATACTTCGGCTCCGCCGGGTTCAGGCCCAGCGGGGCGGATTCGGCCTGCGCCAGCTGGGCGTCGTCGATGTAGCCCGCTTCGCGCATGCGCCGCAGCACGATGGCGCGCCGCTGCAGCGCGAATTCAGGATTGACCAGCGGCGAATAGACCGAGGGCGCCGGCGGCATGCCGGCGATCAGGGCCGCCTCAGGCAGGGTCAGCTGCTCCGGAGTCTTGGAGAAGTACACCCAGGCGGCGTCGGAGACGCCGTAGGCGCTCGAGCCCAGGTAGACGACATTGACGTATTGCTCGAGGATCTGCTCCTTGCTGAGCTCACGCTCGATCTTGCCGGCCAGCAGCGCCTCCTTCAGCTTCCGCCAGAGAGTCCGGTCCTGGCTCAGGAACACCGTGCGCGCCAGCTGCTGGGTGATCGTGCTCGCACCCTCCTCCACCGAGCCCTGGCTGAGGTTGCGCAGGCTCGCCCGCAGGATGCCGACGGCATCGACACCGTCGTGCTGGTAAAAGCGGCGATCCTCGGCCGCCACGAATGCCTTGCGGATCAGCAGCGGCATCCGCCCGGGGGGCAGCTTTTCGCGCGTGGCCGGCCCCTGTTTGACGATCACCTTGCCGTTGGCGTCGAGCACCGTGAGCGTGCCCGGCCGGCTGAAGGTGTTGATCCGGTTGGCGTCGGGCAGGGTGCTGTCGATCGCCGAGGTGATGGCCGCCTGGCCCAGGGACACACCGACCCCGATGGCTGCGGCGGTGAGGGCCGGCACCAGCATCGGTGAGGCCCGGAGTCGTCTCGCCCGCCCTGCCACCGGCTTCGCCTCCCTGGCGTCGGCAGGCGATCGGGTCGAGCGGCCCTGCTGGATCACAGTGACAGAGCGGAAGTGCCGCCTTGCGGAATCAGGCCACTGTGGCCGATCGCCAGGGCGGTGACCAGCATGCCGAGCACGAGAAAGGGCTGGGCGCTGGCCTGGTATTTCACATCGAAGGCGAGGGGATCGCGCAGCAGCCAGATGTCCTGAAAGGTGATCTGCGGCACGATCAGCAACACCAGCAGCACGGCGGCGAAGTGCTGGCCGATCGCGATCAGCACCACCACCATCGCGATCTGGAACACATCGATCATCGCGGCGCTGATCCAGCTGGCCCGCTGGATGCCGAACACCACGGGCAGCGACTGCAGCCCCAGAGCCCGGTCTCCTTCGACGCTCTTGAAGTCATTGACCACGGCGATGCCGAGGCCGGCGAGGCTGTACACCAGCGTGAGCAGGGCGGTGGTCCAGGTGAGCTGGCCGAACAGCGCCTGGCCGGCCCACCAGGGCAGGGCGATGTAGCTGGCACCGAGGGCGTAGTTGCCGAGCCAGCCGTTCTGCTTGAGCTTCAGCGGCGGCGCCGAATAGATGAAGCTCACAAAGGAACCGCCCAGTGCCAGCAGCAGCAGCACCGGGGTGGTGTGGCCGGCCCAGAGATCAAGGCCCCAGGCCACGGCGAGGCCGGCGAGCAGCAGCACCCAGATCTGCAGCTTCACCTGCGTCAGCGGGATCGCTCCCGACGGGATGGGCCGATAGGGCTCGTTGATCGCGTCGATCTCGCGGTCGTAGTAGTCGTTGATCGTCTGGGTGTAGCCCGCCAGCAGCGGGCCGCTCATCACCATGCAGGCCAGGGCCGCCAGCAGATCCGGCAGGCGCCAGTGATAACCGCCGGAGGCGGCCGCACCGCAGATCACACCCCAGATCAGAGGGATCCAGGTGACCGGCTTCATCAGCTGCAGCCGGATCTTCCAGAGATTGGTGGTGGTGCCGGCGCCCTTCATGCCGAGCAGCTGCCGCGCTCCGCCGGACACGCTGCTCTCGGGAGATGGACTGCCGGCCGCAGGGGCTTCCGGCAGCCTGGACTGGTCTTCGGAGGATTCGCTCACCACGTCGGCCCGCTCATGCATCCGCTCAGGCGGGCGCGATTTCGTCGTCGAAGAACCAGGTGGTGCCGCCGGCCGTCAGATCGACCACGACGCCGATGCCCTTGCCGTCGGTCACACGGAAGTCGCGCACCGTGCCGGTGGCGTCGGACTTCAGCGTGGCCACGAGATCGGCCGGAATACGGTCGCGCACCCGGGTGACCCGCACCTTCGAGCCGATGGTGATGGCAGCCTGGGACATGGCCCCGCGTCGTAAAGGTGGCGCAACACTACCAGTGAACCCATGGTCGCCAAGCGGATCATCCCCTGCCTGGACGTGGCTGATGGCCGTGTGGTGAAGGGCGTCAATTTCGTCGGTCTGCGGGATGCCGGCGACCCGGTGGAGCTGGCCTGCCGCTACAGCGCCTCCGGCGCCGACGAGCTGGTGTTCCTGGACATCGCCGCCAGCCACCAGGGCCGCGCCACGCTGGTGGATCTGGTGCGCCGCACCGCTGAGGCGGTCACCATTCCGTTCACGGTCGGGGGCGGCATCAGCAGCGTCGAGGGGATCACCGAGCTGCTGCGCGCCGGCGCCGACAAGGTGAGCCTCAACTCCTCGGCCGTGCGCGATCCCGATCTGGTGGCCCGCGGCGCCGAGCGCTTCGGCTGCCAGTGCATCGTCGTGGCGATCGATGCACGCCGCCGCCAGGCGGACACCCCCGGCTGGGATGTCTATGTCAAGGGAGGCCGCGAGAACACCGGTCTGGACGCGGTGGACTGGGCCCGCCGGGTGGTGGCCCTCGGCGCCGGCGAGATCCTGCTCACCTCGATGGACGGCGACGGCACCCAGGCCGGCTACGACCTGGAGCTCACCCGTGCCGTGGCCGAGGCGGTGGAGGTGCCGGTGATCGCCTCCGGCGGCGCCGGCTGCATCGATCACATCGCCGCCGCCCTGGAGGAGGGCAGGGCGGCGGCCGCCCTGCTGGCCTCGCTGCTGCACGACGGCGTTCTGACGGTGGAGGAGATCAAGCGGGATCTGCTCGGCCGCGGCCTGCCCCTGCGTCCCCTGCTCGCGTCCCAGCTGAGCGATTCGTTACGTTGAGAGGCCTCAGTCCAGGCTGCACCCCCGCCTTGCCTTGACCGCCCTCCTCGCCCTGCCGGCACCGCTGTTGACCCTGACCGCCCTGGTGATGGTGGCACTGGTGGTGGCCTTGGTCGCCTGGGCCCTGCAGCTGATGCAGGCCGCCAACGACCGGCGGGAGTTCTCGCTGATGCTGGCCGGCTGCATGGTCTGCTCCGCGGCCGTGGGGCTGGCCACCGTGATGGTGATCACCTTCACCAGTCCCGTACGGCTCGAGGCGCGGGGCCTGCTGCTGCCCCCTCCCCCCGTCGAGGCCGGTGTCAGTCTCGATGCTCTCGTGCTGCCCTGGGACTCCGAGGATCTGATCCGTCAGGCCAGCGCCGGTGAAGCCCGGTGATCCGGCGGCGGTCCGCAGCCTGTTCGAGGCCGTCGCACCCCGCTACGACCAGCTCAACGACCTGCTGAGCCTGGGCCTGCATCGCCTCTGGAAGCGTCAGGCCCTGCTGTGGCTGCAGCCGCGTCCAGGCCAGCGGCTGATCGATCTCTGCTGCGGCACCGGCGATCTGGCGCTGCTCATGGCGGCTCGGGTGCGGCCCGGTGGCGAGGTGCTCGGTCTCGATGCCGCCGCTGCGCCGCTGGCCCTGGCCCGGCGCCGGGCCGCCGCCCAGCCCTGGTTGCCCCTGCGCTGGCAGCAGGGCGATGCCCTGGCCACCGGCCTGCCGGAGGCCTGCATGGACGGGGCCGTGATGGCCTATGGCCTGCGCAACCTGGCCGATCCCGGCGCCGGGCTGCAGGAGCTGCGGCGGCTGCTCCGGCCTGGAGCCCGAGCGGCCGTGCTCGATTTCCGCCGCCCCGATCCGCAGGCCGGCCTCGGCGAGGCGACCGTGGAACGCTTCCAGCGGTTGATGCTGCGCCGGGTGGTGGTGCCCACGGCGCGGCTGGCCGGACTCGAGGCGCAGTACGCCTATCTGCAGGCGAGCCTTGATCGCTTCCCCACGCAGGAGGCGCTGTGCGCGCTGGCCCGGCAGGCGGGCTTCCAGCACGTCGGCCATCGCTCTCTGGCCGGGGGGCTGATGGGGCTGCTGGAGCTGGTGGCCTGAACGCAGCGACAGGGAGAATGGCCGGCACGCAGCTCCCCCGACCCGCGATGCACTTCCAGGACATCATCGCCACCCTCAACCGCTTCTGGGCGGAGCAGGGCTGCCTAATCCTCCAGCCCTACGACACCGAGAAGGGTGCGGGCACCATGAGTCCGCACACGGTGCTGCGGGCGATCGGGCCGGAGCCCTGGGCGGTGGCCTATCCGGAGCCCTGCCGCCGTCCCACCGACGGCCGCTATGGCGACAACCCCAACCGCGCCCAGCACTACTTCCAGTACCAGGTGCTGATCAAACCCAGCCCCGACGCGATCCAGGAGACCTACCTGGCCTCCCTGGAGGCCCTCGGCATCCGGGCGGCCGAGCATGACATCCGCTTCGTGGAGGACAACTGGGAGTCGCCCACCCTCGGCGCCTGGGGCGTGGGCTGGGAGGTGTGGCTCGATGGCATGGAGGTGACCCAGTTCACCTATTTCCAGCAGTGCGGCGGCATCGACTGCACACCGGTGTCGATCGAGATCACCTACGGCCTCGAGCGGCTGGCCATGTATCTGCAGGATGTCGAGAGCATCTGGGAGCTCTCCTGGGATGGCAACCGCTCCTACGGCGACATCTGGCTGCCGTTCGAGAAGGGCCAGTGCACCTACAACTTCGAGGCCTCCAACCCGGAGCGGCTGCAGCAGCTCTTCGCGCTGTATGAGGCCGAGGCCACCGATCTGGTGGCGGCGTGCCTGCCGGCGCCGGCGCTCGATTTCGTGCTCAAGTGCAGCCACACCTTCAACCTGCTGGAGGCCCGCGGCGTCATCTCGGTGACCGAGCGCACCGCCACCATCGCCCGCATCCGCCATCTGGCGCGGCAGGTGGCCGAGGCCTGGCTGGCGGAGCGCGAGGCGCTGGGCTTCCCGCTGCTGGCCCGGGAGCAGGCCGGCGCGCTGCTGCAGCGCGCCGCTGAGCCGGTGCCCGCCTGATCCCAGGCAGGCGACGAAGAGCCGCACCCGCGCCGGCAGGGCTGGCCTTGCCCGGCGGAGGGAACTCTCCCCTGGCAGGTGTCGGCCGAGGGCATGGTCAGCGCAGCAGTCGCCGGCAGGCGCCAGGGTGCGGGCGTGGCCACGCGGCTGGCCACTCGGCTGATCGCAGTGGCGCTGGTCCTGGCGTTCCTGGTGCTGTTCGGGCTGCGCCTGCGGCCGGCCGCCCTGGGACCCGCTGATCCGGTGCGCTGGCTCGCCGGTGGTGATGGGCCGGTGCCCGTGACCCTGCGGGGCGCCCTGCTCGAGGATCCCCGCCGGCCGCCGCCGTCATCCCCGCGGCCTGCCAGCCCCGCCCCGCCGCCTGCGTCCGACGTGCAGCCAGGCGAGGGCCCCTGCAAGGCGCTGCTGCAGACCGCCGTTGGTCGCACGGAGCTGGCGCTGGATCCCTGCCCGCCCCTGCGCCAGGGCTGGCAGGTGCGGGCCAGCGGTGAGCTGAGGCGGCTGCGGCCCGCGCCCCATCCGCTGCTCGCCGGTCCGGCCGAGCGGCTGGCGGGGCAGGGGGTGCGGACCCGCCTGCGGGTGCAGCAGTTGCAGGTGCTGGAGCGCCCCGCGACGCCGATCCTCGATCTGCGCCAGCGCATCGCCGGGCGGCTCATCGATGCCGCCGGAGCCGAACGCGGCGGTCTGCTGGCGGCCCTGGTGCTCGGGAGTGCCGTGGTGCCTCTTCCCCTGGAGCTGCGCGAGGCCTTCCGCGCCGCGGGGCTCTCCCATGCGCTGGCGGCCTCGGGGTTTCACCTGACGGTGCTGCTGGGGGTGGTGACGGCGCTGGGCCGGCCCCTCCCCCGGCCGCTGCGGCTGGTGCTCTCGGCAGGGGCGATCCTCGCCTTTCTGCTGCTGGCGGGGCCACAGGGCTCGGTGGTGCGGGCGGTGCTGATGGGGGCTGTGGCGCTGCTGGCACTGGAGTGCGGCCGCCGCGCCAGGCCGCTGCCTTTGCTGCTGGTCACCGCGGTGACGATGCTCTGGCTCCAGCCCGCCTGGCTGCGGGATGTGGGCTTCCAGTTCTCGGTGCTGGCAACGGCCGGCCTGCTGATCACGGCCTCGCCGCTGGAGCAGGCGATCGCGGCGCGGCTTCCTGATGGACGGGGCGGCCGGCCGGGCTGGCTGCAGCGGCTGCTGGCGCCGGCCCTGTCGGTGCCCCTGGCGGCGACCCTCTGGACACTGCCGTTGCAGCTGCTGCACTTCGGGGTGGTGCCGCTCTATGCGGTGCCCGCGAACCTCGTGGCCGGGCCGCTGCTGACACCTCTGACCCTGGCGGCGATGCTGCTGGCGGCGGTGGCGCTGCTCGTGCCATCCCTGCTGCCCCTGCTGCTGCTGGCGGTGGATCCGCTGGCAAGGCTGTTGCTGGCGATCGCCGCCTGGTTCGCACGCCTGCCGATGGCCCAGTGGCAGATCGGACGGCCGCTGCCGCTGCTGGTGGCCCTGTTCGCCCTGGCGGTCCTGGGCTTGTTGCTGCCGCTGCCGCGTCGCTGGCTCAGGCCGATGGCGCTGCTGCTGCTCCTGGTGGTGGCGGCGGCCCATCTGCAGCTGCTGCGGGCCGATCAGCTGCTGCTGGTGCACCAGGGGAGTGCCGGCGAAGGACGCGATCTGCTGCTGGCACGCAGCCAGGGCCGCGGTGCGTTGATCAGCAGCCGCGCCGATCCGTTCAGCTGCCGCCAGGTGGGCAGCCTGGTGAAGGGACTCGGCCTGCCGCGTCTGGACTGGGTGCTGCTCCTTGATCCGGTCGCGTCGCAGGATCCCGCCTGCTGGAGGGAGCAGAGCGACCTTGTGGTGGCCTATGGCGATGACAGCCTGCCCCTGGCGGCGGGGGAGCGGCTCGAGAGTCCGGGACTGGCGGTGCAGGCGCTGACGCAGGACAGCCATGCCCTGCATCTGGAGCTCGGCAGCCAGCGGTGGCTCCTGCTGCCCGACAGGCAGGCCCTGCAGGCCTGGCAGGATCTGGACGAGACGCCGCCACAGGGGGTGTGGCTGGGGTTCCAGCCCAGGCCGCAGGAGCGGCGGGCCCTGCAGCGGCGAGGCAGCTCCGGTGGCTGGCGCTGGATCAGCGGATCGGGGCGCAGCGGCGCATTGCCACCGCCCTGGCGCGCCAGCGGCGACAGTGGTTCCCTGCAGGCCCCCGGGGGGTGACGGCCCGTACAATTGCGGCCGGCTTGTGCACTCCCGTCCCCGCGGCAGTCGGCGTGAGCCCCACCGGGAGAGGTGGCTGAGTGGTCGAAAGCGAACGACTCGAAATCGTTTGAAGGGCAACCTTCCGTGGGTTCGAATCCCACCCTCTCCGTTTCACGGGAACCCAGTCCAATACGAGGTTCTCAAGCCCAACGCCCAGCCCTTGGGAGGAGATCCGCCAGGGCCAGCGAGGCACGACAATGAGGAAATGGACCCCTGGCGCCATGGTTAGGGAAGCTCTGATCAAGACCGGGAATTGAGCGCAAGCGTGTCTCATTCTCGTCAATGAGACACAAGTGGGGTATTTTGTCCTTGGCTACTCGCCAGGTGCTTCAATCCAGGGCCTGACTGGCTTATTTCTCGTGAGTTCCCCGATCATTTTTGGCTGCTCACCCTCAAGATGGCACACTTATTCTGTCATTTACGCTGTAGAAGGACAACGTTCGCGCACCATCCAGAGATTGGCGAGGGCAAACAGCATCGTCAGCTTGAGGTTGTTCTTGCGGATGCCTCGGTAGAAGACCTTCCGAAATCCAAACTGGCACTTGATGATCCGAAATGGATGCTCCACCTTTGCCCTGACATGTGCTTTCGCCGCCTCCATCAGATCCAGCAGTCTTCCCTCTGGGGTGTCCGGTAGAACTCGGCGCTGTCCGGGCTTCATGGCGATGCGCATCTCTGCTTCGCAGTCCTTGAACGCCTCACGCTTTTCGATGCCGATGTGGCCAGAGTCGCCGTAGATCACGCGTTCCTCGCCATGGACGCGATCGGGTGCCGTGTTCAGCTCATGGACGTTGGCAGCCGTGCTCACCACGGAATGGACCAGACCCGAGGCTGCATCCACACCGATGTGGCACCGCATCCCAAAGAACCACTGGTTGCCTTTGGCCACCGAGTGCATTTCAGGATCCCGCTCGCCCGTCTTGTTCTTGGTTGAACTGGGAGCGTTGATGATTGTGGCATCGAGGATCGTACCCTCCTTAAGCATCACGCCCTTCTCCCGCAGGCTCTGGTTCACCGTCTCCAGGATCTGCTCTGCTATCCGATTCTCTTCCAGGAGGTGGCGGAAGTTCAGGATCGTCGTCTCGTCAGGGATCCGGTCCTCAACCATGTCGATCCCAGCAAAGCGGCGGAAGCAGGGGGTATCGATCAGCATCTCCTCCATCAAGGGATCGGAAAGCGTGAACCACTGCTGCAGCAGGTGGATGCGCAGCATCACCTCCAGCGGAAACGGTGGGCGCCCGCCCTTGGCAGAAGGCCTGTGGTACACAGGCGAAATCAAGGCCAGGAAAGGATCCCAGGGCACTGTGGCTTCCATCTCATCGAGGAAGCGCTGCCGGCGCGTTTTCTTCTTGGCGTAGGTCTGCTCGTAGTCCGTGAAACCCAACTGGAGGGGGGCCGCCATCCGCTGCCAGTCTCATTATTGGAACTGTACTGATTCTATCGGGTTTTTCAGGGGTTCCTTAGGCAAATCGCCAGGCAAAACGAACGCTGAACGGCGATCCCGACGTATTGGACGAGTGAAACCGACCGAGAAGATCGCGGTCTGCTTTCAGGCCACATGACGGCTGATGATCGGCCGTTGGGCTAGTTCGTCGCGCCAGGTCTGCGCCCAGTGCATCTGGCTGCGCTCATAGAGCAGGGTCAGCTCAGAGAGGGCCTGGTCGTGGTAATCGATTCGCAGATCGAGCAGCGGGAAAGCTGCCTCGCCACTCACCTGCAGGGCTGCGGAGGTGGCGTGGCTGGCACGCCTGTCGCCGCCGGCGGCTTCGCCCGCATGCAGCGCGTGGATCAGGCGTCGTCCAAGCTTCCAGCTGGGGTCACTGGTGAGAAAGGCCTCTTCCATGGCGATCAGGACGGCTTCCCCCACCAGCAGATTGCCCGCCACGGCAACCCCCTCGCGGCTCCGGTGACCCGCCCACTCACCGCAGTCTGCGCCCGTCCAGGCGGCGGTCTGGCCGCGGGCATCGATCAGGTGAAACTGGCGCAGGTTCCGTTGGGGATCGTCGCGCAGCAGGCTGGCTTTCACCTGCTCGGCGCTGAGGTTCTGTTCAAGACGCTCCAGCCCGCAGATGCCCAGATAAGGGTTGGTGTGGGCCTGGGTGGCGACGGCACCCACACCGGAGCGAATGTGCGGCACGGTGGATCCGACAGCCAGATGAAAGGTGGCCACGGCCACCCCGAAGCGTCCGTTGCCCGGATCCCGCGCCAGGATCGAGAACGTCATGGATCCCGGCCTGGATCCAGCGCGCGATCAAGTTGCAGCAGGCTCGCCAGCAGCACACTGGTGCCGGCCAGGCATTGCTCAAGGCTGGTGAATTCGGCGGCCGAGTGGCTCAGTCCGCGGTGGCTGGGCACAAAGATCATTCCCATGGGCCAGCGGCGCCCCATTTCCTGTGCATCGTGGCTGGCACGGCTCGGCAATGGGCTGGCGCTGTAACCCAGGTCTGCAGCGCAACGGGCAATGGTGGCCATCACGGTGGGGTCCGCCGGTGTGGGCTGCACTTCGAACTGGGGTTCGATGACCAGACGACAGCCGCTGCTGGCCTCGATCCGTTGCAGCTGCTGACGCAGCCCTCGCTCGAGGGCGTTGAGCACCGCGCTGCTGAGATCGCGCAGGTCCACGCTCAGTACCACCTCGCCGGGCACCACATTGGCGGCGTTGGGCCACACGTCGAGGCGGCCCACGGTGGCGACCGGCTGCCCGGGATGGCCAGCGGCGAGCTGTTGCACCGCCAGCACCACCTGGGAGGCGGCCACCAGGGCATCCTGGCGGTCGTGCATGGGGGTGGTGCCGGCGTGGTTGGCCTGCCCCTGCACGCGGATCGTGAACCGCCGCTGCCCCACCACGCCCTCCACCACACCGATCGTGTGCTGGCGCTGCTCCAACACACCGCCCTGCTCCACGTGCAGCTCCAGAAAGGCGGCAATTTCGCCGTCGCTGCGGCGGGCCTCGGCCAGATGGGCCCAATCGCCACCCAGATGGGCCAGGTTGCGCTCAATCGATTCGCCGTTGCTGGTGGTGTAGGCGTCCGGATCGGCGCTGGCGGCACCGGTCATGCCCTTGCAGCCCACCATCGTCGATTCCTCATCGGCGAACACCACCAGTTCCAACGGGTGGCGCAGCTGGTGCTCACAGTCCTGCAGGCAGCGCAGCACTTCCAGCCCGGCGATCACCCCCAGGGCGCCGTCGTAGCGGCCCCCCGTGGGCACCGTGTCGAGGTGGGAG
Organism: Synechococcus sp. CBW1004; assembly: GCF_015840715.1. Taxonomy (NCBI): domain Bacteria; kingdom Bacillati; phylum Cyanobacteriota; class Cyanophyceae; order Synechococcales; family Synechococcaceae; genus Synechococcus; species Synechococcus sp. CBW1004. The sequence goes on from NZ_CP060397.1 coordinate 2,329,907, forward strand.
CCCGTGACCAGGGCCGGCAGGTGGGGCTCGGATCCTTCGCGGCGCGCGATCAGGTTGCCGGCGGAATCCACCCGCGCCGTGAGCCCGGCCTGCAGCAGCCAGCTGCCGAGCAGTTCACGGCCCTGCCGGTCTTCAGGGCTGAAGCCACGCCTGCAGATGCTGCCGTCGGGCTGGGCGCCCACTTCAGCCATCGCCTCAAGCGCCGCCAGCAGGCGGAGCCCATTGGGCTGAAGACGTGGCGCGACGGGGGACGCCAGAGACAAGCGGTGATGACCTCAGAAAGCTCAACAGAGAATCTCCGGTCGCCGAGCGCTCTCCTGTAGTGACGATGACACTTCAGGGTGCCAGCCCAGCGCATCGGCCATCGCCCTGGCCTTGGCCGGGATGTCGGTGGCGATGAACAGGCGGTGCAGCATCTGCACGCCCAGCAGGTGGTTGATGACCGCATCCAACTGCACCCGTTCGGCATCGGAGGTGGCGGGGTCATCGTGGCGTGCGAACAGACGGTTCACCCCCTCGGCGCTGAGCAGCCCCGCAGCGGCGATGGCCTCGGGGTTGAGGTGGGTGTCGGCCAGCTCCTTCATCTGCTGCCATTTCTTCGGCTCGGTGTGGGCCGGTGGCGCCATGAAGGCAAATTTCTCGCGCTTGTAGAGCACCTCCGGCAGCAGGCCCGCCATGGCCTCGCGCAGCACATATTTCTCTGTTTTGCCCTTGATGCGCAGCTCCGGCGGCACCTGCACCGCCACTTCGGCGAGGTGATGATCGAGAAAGGCAGGGCGAGCCTCCATCGAGTTGGCCATGTCCACCCGGTCGCCGCCCCAGGTGAGGATCTGCCCCTCGAGCATGGTCTTGATCCACACGTACTGGGCGCGATCGAGCGCGTGGCGCCCCTCCAGCTGTTCGGGGTTGAGCTCGGCGGCGATTGCCCTGCCGGGTGAATAGCCCTCCAGGGCCGTCCGATGCTCGTCGGCCAGGAGCTCCGGCACCAGCGGTGCGCAGGCCAACCAGGGCTGCAGGCAGCTTGGCGTGAAGCCCACCACGGCGGTGAGATCGGGATCATCGATCTGATCCGCCGCCAGCATGGCGCCCTGCACCAGGGCGTTCGACTGATCCAGCAGCTGCTGGCAGCTGCGGCGTTCCTCCTCGGGCAGGTCGTCGAGGCCGTGCAGGTACATGTCGCGGCGGAAGGCGGGATAGCCGCCGAACAGCTCATCGGAGCCCTCGCCCGTCATCACCACCTTGTAGTCGACATCGTTGACGTGGCGACTCATCAGGAACTTCGCCACCGCCAGGGTGTTGTAGATGGTGCGTTCGGTGTGCCAGAGCGTGCGCTCCATCCAGCCGTAGAGCTGCTCGCCGCTGAGGCGCAGCACATCCTGCTCGGCGCCGGTGGCATCGGCCATCTCCCGGGCGATCGGCGTCTCGTCGTAGCGGGCGTCATCGAAGCCGATCGTGAAGGCCTTGACCGGGGTCTGACTCACGGCGGCAGCCAGCCCCAGGATCGAGCAGCTGTCGATGCCGCCGGAGAGGTAGCAGCCCACGGGTACATCGGCCACCATTCGCAGTTCGACCGCCTCGAGCAGCGCCTCACGGATCGCGGCAATGTGGTGCGCTTCGCCCAGGCTGCGGTCGCGCTCGTGCTCACGCGGGAAGTTGAGATCCCAGTAACACCATTGCGAGACCTCGAGCTGCCCGTCGCGCCGCTGCACCTTGAGCACATGGCCGGGTCGCACCTGCTGAATGCCGGCGAAGGCCGTGCTGCCGGGCACCATGGTCTGCATCAGCTGGTGGAACAGGCCTTCGGAGGTGAAGCGCCGCTCCACGGCCGGGTGGGCAAACAACACCTTCAGTTCCGAGCCAAACACCAACCCCTGCGGCGTCAGGCACCAGTACTGGGGCTTGATGCCGAAGCGATCGCGCACCAGGTAAAGACAGTCCTCGCTGCGGTCGTAGAGGGCGAAGGCGAACTCGCCCCGCAGTTGCGGCAGGGTGCTCTCGAGGCCCTGCTGCTGGTAGAGCCGCAGCAGGATTTCGGAGTCGCTCTTGCTGGTGAAGCGCATGCCGCGGGCGGTCAGGTCGGCGCGGATGCGCTGAAAGTCGTAGAACTCGCCGTTGTGCGCCATCAGCAGCTGGCCATCGCCGCTGATGAACGGTTGGCGGGCGCGGTTCTCGTTGAGATCAATGATCGAGAGGCGGGCATGGCAGAAGCCCACGCCGGCATCGTCGATGCCGCGCACACCGAAACCATCGGGGCCGCGGTGCACCTGAATCGCGGCCATGTTCACCAGCAGCTGCGGATCCACCGCCTCCGCAGGGTTGTTGTGAAAGATGCCGCCGATTCCGCACATGCTTCAGATCACATCCATGACGCGGTCGGTGCGGTTCACCAGGCAGGTCAGCAGCGCCATGCGCAGGAATACGGCTCCACGAGCCTGGCTGAAATACCAGTTGTGCGGCGTGTCGTCCATGCAGGTGCTCAGTTCCGGGCCACGGGCGAGGGGATGCAGAACGATGGCGTCGGCTTTGTAGGGAAGATCGCGCGTCAGGCGAAAGCAGCTGCCGTGTACTTCATAGCTGTCACCAACCCAGGCGATGGCATTGATGTAGATCACATCGAGCTCAGGAATCTCGCGATGCAGATTGGTGCTCAGCCGCAGCGTCAGCCCCGCCTGTTGCAGCTCCTCTAGCTGCCCTGGATCGAACAGATCATCTGAGGGGTGCGTCGCTGCGTCGTGGATGATCACCAGCTCGTCGACGATCTGGGGGAACTTGGCGAGGATGTGCAGCAGCGATCTCACCGTGCGCATGCGATTGGGAATGCCCACGATGCCGATGCGGATCCTGGAGCTGGCGGGAACGTTGGTGTTCGCGAGGCTCGGTCTCCATTTGAGCAGGGTGAACAGGTCGGCCATCGCCTGGGTGGGGTGCTGGTCGATCCCATTGCCCGCATTGATGATCGGGATGCGCAGCGCCTCCGTCATCTCGTAGACGGCTTCAGCATGGTTGTCGCGCAGCACCACACAGTCGCCATAGTTGTTGAACATGTGGGCGACATCGGTGAGCGATTCGCCCTTGGCGATGCCGGTGCTGCTGCGGTCGGTGATGTTGATGGAATCCCCGCCCAGGCGGTGCCAGGCACTGTCAAAGGAAAGGCGCGTGCGCGTGCTGGGCTCGTAGAAGGCGTTGATCAGAATCTTGCCTTTGAGGGGTGTGTTGTGGGTGATGTAGCGCTTGGGATTGCTCTCGAACTTGGCCGCCAGCCGGAACAGCTGCAGCAGGGTTTCGGCGCGAAATGGCCGGATTGACACCACATGCTGATCCGCCAGGTCGTGCAGGGCTTCGCCGTCTTCCTGGATGTTGCTCAGCAGCGCCTGGGGCTGGGTGGCGCCGTAGGTGTCAGGGCCGAGGGGGCGAAACCGGATCGAGGCGGCTGGATCGGCATGCTTTTCGGGTGTCAGGATCACCATGAATGCGAGGGCTACAACCAGGGCAGCGAAGCGTGTTGCGCTGCACTTCTGCGTTTTTAACACCATGCATGAACGTGCTTCCGCCTTGCACGGATCGCAAGCGAATCTTCAAATTTGACCTGATTTGGTAGCGGTTGATACAGAGTAATGGCCTGACTTTCCCGGCATGGCCGCCTCACCAGGCTTTGCCTGAGCGCCATTCGTGCCACCAGATCAACAGCAGCACCACCACGGCCAGCGCCAGAGCGGCAAGGCTGCCGTAAACCACCAGACGCAGCAGCTGCAGACTGGCCATCCAGCTGGTGCTCGCCAACACGGTCGGTGCCAGGCCGTGAAGCATCGGGTCAGGCCTCCCTGAGAAGGTGCCACTGGAAGCGCTCGGGCCTGAGGCTGCTGCCCACGGCCATCACCAGCGCCGAGACCGCGGTTGAAAACAAGGCGGCGCAGTACGGGGCGATCTGCACATAGGCCACCAGCCCCACGGCGCTGCCCGCCAGCATGGCCGCGATGGCGGCGTGGCGGTTGGCCTGTGACCAGTAGAGCCCATAGGCCACAGGCCACACGGTCGAGGCCACCAGGGCGCCGGTGAAAAACAGCACCGAGGCCAGCGAATCGAGCCGCGGCCACGACAGCACCAGGGTGAGCAGGCCGAGCCCCACCACCACCAGCTTGGTGGCCTGGCGCAGCTGGGCATCGCTCAGCTGCGGGTTGAGCAGTTTGAACACCACATCCTCGGCGACCAGATCGGCGGTGGAGGCCAGCAGCGAATCGAGTGTCGAGGTCAGAGAGGCGAACACCACCACAAACACCAGCGCGGCGCCGCCGGCGCCCAGCAGCTGTGAGGCCATCACCGGGAACACCATGTTCACCTGGGGCAGCGCAAGGTTCTGCGCCAGGGCCACCAGGCCGAGCGAGCCCGTCACGATCGGCACGGTCATCCAGGCCAGGCCGCCCAGGACGAAGGCGTTGACGACCACCGAGGCGCGGCTGGAGAACACCCGCGACCACCAGATGTTGTTGTGAAACACCTCGCCCATCGAAAACAGCGCAGAGTTCCAGGCGATCAGCAGGCCCGCCGGCAGCAGCAGGTTGAGCCGATCGGGATGGCTCGCACTGAGGCTGCTGTGCACCAGCTCGAGCGGAAAGCGCTGGAACGCCAGCACCGCCACCACCACCAGCAACCCCATGATCAGCAGCGACTGGATGAAGTCGGTACCCACCACCGCACGCATGCCGCCATAGAGCGTGTAAACGGTGGACACGCCGATCACCACCACCATGCCGAGCCGGTAATCAAAGCCCGAAAGCGCCTCCAGCAGGATCCCGGCGCCCATGGCCTGGGTCATCAGAAAGCCCAGGGTGTAAACCGCGGTGATCGCCATGAACACCCACCAGGCGGCGCGGCCGTAGCGCAGGCGAATGAAGTCGCCGCTGGTGCGCCCGTGGGGCATCAGCCTTTTGATGCGGATCGCCAGGGGTGCGAACAGGATCAAGCCCAGGCCGGCCAGGGCATAGCTGAACATCCCCCAGAGGCCATTGCGGTAGCCGAATTCGGGGGCCAGCAGGGTGGTGTTGCCGGTCACCCACGACGCCATCAGCGTGGCGGTGCTGAGGGCCAGGCCGATGTTGCGGCCGGCGAGCATGTAGTCGTCGGCGTCGCCCTTGCCGCCCCGTCCCCAGGCCACACCAAGGGCGATCCAGAGCACGGCGAAGACCACCACCAGTGCCCAGGCGATGCCGGGCGACAGCAGCGGTGTCACAACCCCACTGTCCATGTCTCAGTGCTGCTCCCAGGGATCGCGGCCGCGCCACTGCAGATGGCCTCGCACGATCATGGCCGTGGTGGAGGCGGTCACCACCGCGCCCACGGCAAAGATCAGCAATGCTTGCTGCAGGGCATCCATAGGCGTCGCGGGTTCAGGTGGGGCTCCTTGTCACCTTGACCAGAGCCGTCAGGGGCGTCAACTCACGTTACCCGCGCCGCGTCGAGCTGGGCGATCGCCGCCGCGCGGCTGGGCAGCAGTTGTGCTGATCCGTAGCGCGACACCCCGAAGCGGTTGAGTCGGTCACGGAACCGCGCCTGGGGCACGGCGATCAGCACGCGCCGCCCCTGTTTGGCCGCGTCACGGCACAACGCATCGATGGCCAGTGATGCGGTGACTCCCAGATGGCTGACAGCGCTCAGATCAAGCACCAGGCAGCTGTAGGCGGTGCTGTCGCTGAGCAGCTGGGTCAGGTAGCGGCTGGCGCCGAAGCTGAGCGGCCCTTCGAGCCGCAGCAGCGCCGCCGATGAACCCGCCTGCTCCAGCAGCTGCTGTTCCTGGGGGCTCAGGGTGCTGAGATCATCGCCCCCTGCCAGTCGTTGTGTCGCCTGCTGGAGCGCGTCGGCCTGATCTTTGATGGTGATGATGTTGGCGATCGAGACGCCGATCACGACGGCGGTCACGAGATCCCAGAAAACGGTGAGCAGCAGCACCAGCCACATCAACCCCGTGGCCTTCCAGGACACCTTCGGAGCTCTGTGCAGGAAGGGCCAGTCGATGATCTCGAGCCCCACATGGAGCAGGATTCCCCCCAACACCGCCAGTGGCACCAGCGAGGCCAGCGGTCCGGCGCCCAGGGTGACCATCAGCAACGCGGCAGCATGCACCATGCCCGAGAGGGGCGTGCGGCCTCCGGCCTGCACGTTGGTCACCGTGCGCATCGTGGCGCCCGCTCCGGGCAGGCCACCCACCAGAGCGGCGGCCATGTTGCCGATGCCCTGGCCGATCAGTTCGCGATTGGAGTGGTGCTGGGTGCGGGTGATGTTGTCAGCCACCAACGAGGTGAGCAGGGAATCGATCGACCCGAGCACAGCCAGGGTGATGGCATAGCCACCGATCAGGCGCAGGTCGTCCAGGCGCAGCTGGGGCCACTGCAGGTGGGGCCAGCCCTGCGGAATCGCCCCGAGCCTGGTCACGGCGTCCTGCGGCAGCAGCAGGCTGAGGATGCTGATCAGGATCAGCGCCAGCAGTGGTGCCGGCAGCCAATGGCTCCATCGCTTCGGCGTCCAGCGCACAACGGCGAAGCTCGAGGCGCCGACCAGCAGCGCCACAGGATTGATGGAGCCGACCTGCTGCGGCAGAGCCGCCAGGATCTGCGGAATCGAGCCCCGCAGTTCCAGCCCCAGCAGCACGGGCAGCTGCAGCAGCACCACGATCACGCCGATGCCCGACATGAAGCCGGAGATCACCGAGTAGGGAATCTGAACGATGTACTGACCGAGCCGCAGCAGGCCGAACACCACCTGCAGCAGGCCTGCCACCAAGGCCACGGTGAACGCCATCGCCAGGCCCGAAGCCGGTCCGTAGCGCGCCACCATGGTGGTGATGATGCCCGCCATGATCACGGTCATGGGACCGGTGGGGCCTGACACCTGCGCCGGTGTTCCGCCCAGTGGCGCAGCTAGAAAGCCCAACACAATGGCGCCCCACAGACCGGCGATCGCACCGGCACCGGAGGTGACGCCGAAGGCCATCGCCAGCGGCAGGGCCACCACGGCGGTGGTGATGCCTCCCGCCAGATCGCCGCGCCAGTTGCTCAGAACGCTGCTGCGCCATCGCTGGCTGGATCGCCACAGACGCAGTGGCGGTGAATCACGAAACGGCGAGCGCATGGCAGCAGAGCACTGTCTTCAAGCTGCCAAGGCGCCCAAGAAGCTACAACGACGGCATCAGAAGCCGATAAGGCCCGTTTGAAGCCCACAATTCCGGCCAGGCCCCCAAAGCGATTGGCTCGCGCTGCTGGCGCGATCTGATCAGCCCAGAGACCGGAGCCACAGTGCTCAGCATTGTGGCAGGGCACGTTCTGCTGCCCCAGACCCGTCGGAGAAGCGCGCCCCAGCGCCAGCAGGCGGTCGTGATTTTGGGCTCAGACAGGACGGTTCAGGCGGTTGAGGCGCAGCGCACTCACGGAGGCGATGGCTTCGAAGTCGGCATCGAAGCTCACGAGCTCCGCGTTGTGGTGCAGTGCTACGGCGGCCACCAGCAGATCAAGGCTCAATACCGTGCGGCCGACCTGACGGCAGGCCTGGCCAAGGGCAATCGCCTGCTGCCAGACATCTGATGGCGTGGACAGGCAGGGCAGGGTGTTGAACTGCGCCTCAAGCAGGCGTGCTTCCTCCGGTCGTGCGACTCGAAGAACCTCGAAGCGCACCGGCTCGGCCAGATGGGCAGTGGCATCCAGCACATAGGGGGTAATGAACTGCTTCAGGAGAGCTGGGCTGCGGGATCGGGTGAAGTCGATCCAAAGGCTGGTGTCGATCAGCAGGGTCATGGGCTGATCTCCTGCGCGCGCTGTCGCTCCCGCTCCTGGTCGGCCTCATAAGTGTCCAGTTCCACGCCCCATTCGCCGTTGAGGAACCGCTGGGCGATCTGCGCCCGGCGTCGCTGCTGCAGGGCCTCTTCCATCAGACGCCGGATGGCGGGGCCCTTCTTGCGCTCGCCCGTGAGATCCATGATCTCTGCCATCTCAGAATCTGAAAGCTCAACGGTGACTTTCATGCTTCTGGCCTTACAAAGTCCCACTCTTTCTTGAGAATCGCACTGGCTGTCAATGGGGTGCGCTCCCGGCAGCCGGCCCACCTCCAGAGCGGATCGCACGACAGTGCTGGTGGCTGCCTGCCTGACCCGCGGCCACTGCGCTGCTCAGCTGCCAGGAACGGGCACGGGATGGGCTGCTCGATCGCACGTTGCTTTCCCTCACGCCTGAGCAGACCACGGCCCAGCTGGCTGATCTGGAGGATTGCAGCGATACCGCATCAAGGCCAGGGCCTGGGACGTGGACTGGTGGCCGATGCGCTGCGGCGCAGCCTGGCCGCCTCGATCGCGGTCTGGCGGAAGAGCTGGGCGACAGCGCCACGGCAGTCGAGGAACCCCGTGCCCTGATCCAGCCCGAGGGCGGCGCACCCGCCACGGAAGCCCAACTCCTGCGTTGCTCAGTGTGTGATGGGGGTCGCGAGGATCGAACTCGCCTAAGGCGGATTATGAGACAGCCCGGAGCTCAGGTATAGCAAGGGATCTCGGCGAGGCTATGCCTGGGGAATGCCTATCTCAGGTTCTTCGTGTGTCGAACTGTGTCATCGGCATGCCACGCGTTCGACAGGTAGGAGCCCTTGGATGCCGCACTGGGCTGCACAGGGTCGCACCACCAGTGGCGGGCAACTGTGCCCTTGTCGCGAGGCCCCACACCAGATGTAGTGCACAGCAGGTGCAGAAACCAGCACAACGGCGATACAGTTCGGTCCCAATGGGGCCTCGCGCTGCGTCCCCCGGCCGCCGCCAGCCGCACCACCGGCGCGCCGGCCAGCTCCAGCACCAGGTCGATGTCGTGGATCATCAGGTCGAGCACCACCGACACGTCGTTGGCGCGATCGGGGTTGGGGCTGTGGCGGCGGGCCTCCAGCACCACCACCTCCTCGCCGGCCACCACCTTGACCAGTTCGCGGAAGGCGGGATTGAAGCGCTCGATGTGGCCCACCTGCAGCAGCACGCCGGCCTGATCCGCGGCCCTGATCAACGCTTCGGCCTCCTCCTGGCTGGCGGCGATCGGCTTCTCGATCAGCACATGGCTGCCGGCCTGCAGGCAGGCCAGACCCACCCGGTGGTGGAGCAGGGTCGGCACGGCGATGCAGACCGCATCCACATGGGGCAGCAGGTGCCCGTAGTCGGCGAACCAGCGGCAACCGAACTGCTGGGTGGCCAGCTGCCCCCGGGCTGGATCCGGATCGGCCACACCCACCAGCTCCGCATCCTTGATCAGGCTGAGCACCCTGGCGTGGTGCCAGCCCATGTTGCCGATGCCGATGACACCCACACGCACCGGGTTCATGGCAAGGCTTCCAAATGTCTCAATTATCGGTGATGCGTGATCGCTCCGTTCGCGCTGCGTTGATTCAGGGTTCCGGACCGGGGCGCCGTTCGATCTGCACCCGCTCGATCCGGGGCCCGTCCATGGCCAGGATCCGAAACTGATAGCCCTTCCAGCGCAACCCCTCCCCAGGGGCCGGAATGTGCTGGAGCCGCTCCAGCACGAAACCGGCCAGGGTGTGGTGCTCCTCCGCCTCCGGCAGGGGCAGCGGCAGCTGGCGATTGAGCTCGCAGATCTCCAGATCACCGGCCACCGACCAGCGGCCCGCATCCAGGCTGATCAGATCGGTGTCGGGTTCCAGGGGGTTGTCGTCCTCACCGACGATCTCGCTGGTGAGGTCAGCCACGGTGACCAGCCCCGCCGTGCCGCCGTGCTCATCCACCACCACCAGCAGCGGCTGGCCGCTGCGGATCAAGGGCAGCAGCTCGGCCAGGGGGGTGCTCTCCTGCACGCGGGCCACGGGGCGGATGTAGGGATGCAGGGGGGACTCAGGCCGAAGCAGGCCGCTGGCGATCGGATCGGCCAGGTGGCGCAGATCGAGCAGACCGCGCACGTCATCGAGGGAGCGGCCGATCACCGGGAAGCGGGCATGGGCGGTGTCATGCACCGCCCGCATCAGCTCGGCGAAGGTGACCTCCAGCGGCAGGGTGACCATGCCCGCACGGGGCACCATCACCTCCCGCACCAGGGTGTCGCGCAGGGAGAACACCCCTTCGAGGATGTTGCGCTCATCGGGCATCAGGCCGGTGACGCTGCCGGTTTCGATCAGGCTCTCCAGTTCGCCAGCCGAGAGGGCGGGCACCAGTTCATCCCAGTTGCGGGGCAGACCCAGCAGGTGGAGCAGCAGGGAGGCCAACCGCTCCACCAGGCTGAGCAGCGGAGCGAGCGCGCGGCTGAGCGCATCCAGCAGGGGCGCCAGGCTGAGGGCGGAGTGCTCGGGCCGGTGCAGCACCCCATGCCTTGGGCGCCAGACCGCCCAGCAGAGTGGCCAGCAGCGCCAGCGACAGAAACACCCCCAGGTCGACCGAAGCCTGGGGCAGCAGGCCCGCAGCGTTCAGAGCCAGCCGCTCGGCCACAACGCGACCGGCCCAGCCCAGGGCCACCAGGGCCAGCACCATCCCCAGCTGGGTGGCCACCAGGGCCCGGCGCAGCCGGCGCTGCAACTTGGCCACCGCCTCGGCGCCAGGCTGGCCATCCTCCACCAGTTGCTGCACGCGGCTGGGGCGCAGGCGGATCAGGGCCATCTCGCCGGCCGAGAAGAAGGCCAGCAGGGCGATCAGGGCGGCCAGAACCAACAGCGGGATCACAGCGACCCCGACCGTTCAGAGCGAGCGGGAGGGTTCACTCCCGGGGCTGCGAAGGCAGGAATCTGGAGCGGGACCGCTGGGGGAGGCGGAAGCATGGGTGGGCTGGATCGGCCAGGGAACGGCGCGCAACCTGGATTATCGGCCGACTGCCCGCCGCCGGTGTTCAGCGCCGGCCATCAAGGGATGGCTGGGCCAGCTAAGCGGCCGCGCAGAGCTCCTCGCTCACCTGCCAGAGGCGACGGCGCTGCTCGGGATCGCGAGCGGCCGGTGCCACCCGGGCCTCGGTGGGCCAGCCACGCATCCCTCCCATCTGATCGGGTGCGTAGTGGCCAGCGCGCCGCACCCCTGGCGCCGTAGCGGCGTGGAGCTGGGGCAGGGCGCCCTGGGCGGCGCTCTGAAACAGGGGGGTCATCAGCCGATAGGCCAGGGCCTCCGCCCAGGAACCGCTGGCCGCCACCGAGGCCGGCTGCAGGTTGGTGCGGGCCACACCGGGGTGCGCGGCCAGGGAGGTGACTCCGGCGGCCTCGGCATCCAGCCGCTGCTGCAGCTCCAGGGCGAACATCACATTGGCCAGCTTGCTCTGGCCATAGGCCTGCCAGCGGTCGTAGCGGCGCTCGCCCTGGAGGTCGTCAAAGCTGATGCTGCCGAAATACTGGGCGCCGGAGGTCACGGTGACCACCCGGGCATCGGGCTGGCCGCGCAGCAGGGGCAGCAGGGCCAGGGTGAGGGCGAAGTGGCCGAGGTGGTTGATGCCGAACTGACGCTCAAAACCGTCGCGGGTGAGGCTGCGCGGCAGACCCATCACGCCGGCGTTGTTGATCAGCAGATCGAGACGGCCATAGCGATCCTGCAGCTGGCAGGCGGCGGCGCGCACCGAGGCCAGGTGGGCCAGATCCAGCTCCAGCAGATCGATGGCAGCGCCATCCCGGGCGTCGGGCAAGAGCTGCTGGCGGGCCCGCTCGGCCCGTTCCGGCGAGCGGCAGGCCAGGATCACCGAGGCTCCCCTGGCTAGCAGCGCCCGGGCCGTCTCCAGCCCCAAACCGCTGTTGGCGCCGGTGATCAGGGCCAGCCGACCCGACTGATCGGGGATGTCGGCAGCGGACCAGGGCATGGCACTGGAGAAGATGGCGTCAACGTAACGGCGAGCTCCCGGGGGATGCGAGAGCCGCCAGCGACCGGCAGCCCTGTGCCAGTTCAAAAAGTGCCCCCCCCGGATCGCGCCTGCCGAACTTCGTGCAAATTTCGTGCAGGTTTTGTAATGTAGATCAAGTGTTCATCAAAAGATCAGCTATCAGCGCTGTACTTCTTGTACTTGCCAGCAGCCAAGCAAAAGCTCTCACAACGTACAACTTCGACGGAGGAGGCTTAACCGGCTTGGCCGAGGTAATTTTAACGCAAGATGACATAATTTTGACGATTTCAAATTTTGTCTCGTCAACAAATCTATCAAAAGCGGATTCCGATGGCCTATGCTTTTCCGGCAATAGCAGTGCTTCAGAAGACTTTTGCCAATTTACATCCTCCCTACAGCTTCAGTTCAATAAGTCAGTTAAATTAGTATCATACCTAACTGGATTTAATGATTATGAGATTCCGGGAACTCCCTCACTTACCTTTTCTCAGGGCAGTTTTTCTTCACTTCAAACTAGCTTTCCAGATTGGTCCTCTCAACTTTTTACAAATCAGTTTATCGCATCCGCCAACACGCCGATTCTGATCACCAATAACATCGATAACTCCACCTTTCCAGGCCCCGTTAGCTCTCTGCAATTCCGGTCTCTCACAGTTGAAGCAGTTGAAGACGTGCCCGGACCGCTTCCGCTGATGGGTGCTGCGTGTGCATTTGGGTATTCACGGAAGCTGCGCCGTCGGATTTTTACGTCTCGCCCCAACTCTTGATTCCTTCATCGAAGGCCTACTCCAATGCTTCAAGGGGGTCAGCCCAAGCGCATCGCTCTTTTAACCTCCCTCTAAATAGCCTAGCCCTCTTGCATCGTTTACTTAGGTCTCATGCTAGCCTGACTTGAGCAGATTCGGCTAAAGATTAATAATTTACACTTTCACTTCACGTTCTCTTCCCATGGAGAACGTTACAGCCGCCTCCCATTCTGCTTAATGAAATCACCCTGCCGCAGGAGCTGCTGAAGCTCCAGTTTCAGCCTGCCCTTGAAGTTGATGGGGGGTGAGCTGAACGTTGGTGAATCGTGCCCCTGCCAGGAGCCAAGCAGTGGCCCTGCCTCTGCCCATCAGCTCCGGATCCAGCTCCAGCCCCGGGTAGAGAAAGGCGCGGCTGGGGCTGCGGTCCACCAGGCCGCAGGCCATGGCCAGGCCGTAGGCGGGGCTGAGCTGCCAGCTTGTTGACCTGGCCAGCAGCGCATGGTTGCGGGGGTGGTCGTCGATGTTCGAGACTGCGGCGTTGAAGCAGATCCGGGGGCCGCAGGAACACTTCCGGGCAGTGGCCCAGGGCCTGAAACGACCTCCAGGCCGCAGCGTCCAAAGGCAATGGCTCCATCCCCTCAGCTCGCAGGCGCTGGAGCTCACGGCGTACAGACGCCAGATCCAGCACCGGATAGGCAGCGAGGTGGCGCCCGCAAAGGCCTGATTGCGCCTTGCCGTGGCGAGGGTGTAAGGCTGGGTTGAGCGAAGCTTGATCGATGCTTCTGTCTCCAGAGGATGCCAAGCGCTTCATGGCCACCTACGAGCAGGTGGCCCTAGCCGTGCATGCCATCGCAGCCCTCGATCCGCCGGACAACCCGACGGCCTCCCTTGTGCATGCAAGGGAGCGACTGCAGGAGACTCCTGAGCTGCTCGATGAGGCGGAGACGTTTCTCAGACGGCAGGGCACCTGGACCGATCCCGAGGTTCTCGACGCCCTGCGACAGATGAAGCTGGAAGAATATGTGCACCTTAAGGATCTCAAGCGAGGCGCCATCTTTCTGAGTGCCGATGGCAGCGAGGGCTACAGCGCCATCGGCCTCACCCAGCCCCCCGGTGCCATCTTCGGCGCCCGTGGCCATGTGGTTCATACCGCCCTTTGTCCCTTTGCCGAGAAGATCGTCTGCGATGGTGTGTTCATCGCTCGCGCTCAGCTGGGGCCGGGCTTGTGGAGTGCATTCCACAAGCGCTATCTCAGCCTCAAGGCCGCGGGCCAGCTGCATCACGACCCCAGCACAGTGCCCGAATGGCAACAACCAGCCTTCGACTCAGACCCGGCCGTGGCATCCAGGGAGGTCCTCGAAATTCTCGATCCCTGGCAGATGGTCCCCTTGGAGGTGGTGGACTCAGCGTTGGCGTTTCTGGACGCCTATCTGCAACCGCATCACCCCCTGAGGCAATACAGGCTCTTCCCGATGCTCAAGCGCGAGGATGCCCAGATCTGGGTGATCACCAAAGACGATGACGATGGCATCACGTGGCTGTTGGATCTCACCAAGAAACGGCGCTTCAAGGGGCGCACCATCTACCACTACCGTCAGTTGGCAGACGACGAGGAACTCAAGGCCCTGATCCAAGAGGACCATCAGACCTGGTTGGACAGCTTTCCTGACGACGAGGAGGACGAGGAAGACGAGGAGGACGACCTCTGATCGCACGCTCGCTGCCATGGCGCAGCCCTACCCTTCGGGCCGCGTTCGTTCAGAATGATCTGTACCGGCGCTCCACGGTCCGATGCCCCAGGAGCGCCTCAGCGAAACCGACATCTGCGACCGGTTCATTACGCCGGCGCTTCACCAGGCGGGCTGGTTGCGGGAGCAGATCCTGCGCGAGCACGCCTTCACGGCTGGCCGGATCACCGTGCGCGGACGGCTGGTGGCCAAGGGGCAGCCACGGCGGGCCGACTACGTGCTGCTGGTGGGGCAGGTGGCGCTGGCGGTGATCGAGGCCAAGGACAACAGCCATGCCGTCGGCGATGGGATGCAACAGGCACTGGCCTACGCCGAGGCGCTGCAGACGCCGTTCGTGTTCGCGAGCAACGGTGATGGCTTCGTGCTGCACGACCGCACCGGGCTGAGCGAGCAGCGCGAGAGCCAGCTCAGTCTGGAGGCCTTCCCAGCTCCTGAGGAGCTCTGGCGTCGCTACTGCCGTTGGAAGGGGCTCTCGGATGACCAGCAACGGGTGGCGCTGCAGCCCTACTACGACGGCAGCAACCGCAAGGAGCCCCGCTACTACCAGCGCAACGCGATCCAGAAGGTCGTGGAGGCGATCGCCAAGGGGCAGACGCGGCTGCTGCTGGTGATGGCCACCGGCACGGGCAAGACCTTCGTGGCGTTTCAGATCATCTGGCGGCTGTGGAAGGCGAAGCAGGCCAAGCGGGTGCTGTTCCTGGCCGATCGCAATGTGCTGGTGAACCAGACGATGACCAACGACTTTCGGCCGTTCGGAGGGGCGATGGCCAAGCTGAGCACGAGCTCCAACACGATCGAGAAGGCCGATGGCTCGCTGCAGGAGCTGACGCTGGCGCTCGACAGACAGCGCCGGATCGATCCCTCCTACGAGATCTACCTGGGCCTGTACCAGGCACTCACTGGGCCAGACGAGCGTCAGAAGCTCTATCGGGACTTCTCACCCGACTTCTTCGATCTGATCGTGGTGGATGAGTGCCATCGCGGCAGCGCGGCGGAAGATTCGGCCTGGCGCGAGATTCTCGAGTATTTCGCCAGCGCCGCCCAGCTCGGGCTCACCGCCACACCAAAGGAAACGAAGTATGTGTCGAATATCCACTACTTCGGTGAACCGATCTACAGCTACTCGCTGCGCCAGGGCATCCACGACGGCTTCCTGGCGCCCTACAAGGTGATCCGTGTGCATCTCGATATTGATGTACACGGCTATCGCCCGAAACGGGGTGAGGTGGACAAAGACGGCAGGGAGATCGAGGACCGCCAGTATAACCAGAAGGATTTTGACCGAGTTCTGGTGATCGATGAGCGCACCCGCCGCGTCGCCCGCTGGATCACGGCATACCTCAAGGCCAGTGGCGATCGCTTCCAGCCCACGATCGTGTTCTGCGTCGACACCGAGCACGCCCTGCTGATGCGACAGGCCCTGATCAACGAAAACCAGGATCTAGTGCAGCAGCACCCCAACTATGTGATGCGGATCACGGGGAATGACACCGAAGGCATGCTGCAGCTCGACAACTTCATCGATCCGCTGGAGCCGATGCCGGTGATCGTCACCACCTCACGGCTGCTGTCCACGGGCGTTGATGTGCAGACCTGCAGGTTGATCGTGCTCGATCGTGAGGTGGGCTCGATGACCGAGTTCAAGCAGATCGTCGGCCGCGGCACCCGCCTGCATGCCGAGTCGGGCAAGGAGTACTTCACCCTGGTGGATTTCCGCCAGGCGAGCAATCATTTCGCCGATCCCGAGTTCGACGGTGAACCGGTGCAGATCTACGAACCCGGTGAGGGTGATCCGCCACTGCCGCCGGAAACCGGCACCACCTCGGAGGGTGAGGATCTTGATGGGCTGGAGGGAGATGGTGCTGGGGACCTGGATGGGGAATCCGACCTGATCGGCGGGAGCGATGGTTCCGGCGGCCCTGAACAGGGAACAGGGACGGGACCGGGAGGGGAACCGCGCCGCAAGGTCTACATCAAGGGCCGGCCGGTGCTGGTGCTCAGCGAGCGGGTGCAGTATCTCGATGAGCAGGGCAAGCTCGTCACCGAATCGCTGCGCGACTACACGCGCCGGCTGGTGCGCCAGCAGTACGCCGATCTCGACGGCTTCCTGCGCCGCTGGCGGGGAGAGGAGCGCAAGCAGGTGATCCTGCAGGAGCTGGCCGAGGAGGGCCTGCTGCTGGAGGCGCTGCAGGAGGAGGTGGGCCGCGAGCTCGACCCGTTTGATCTGATCTGCCACATCGCCTACGACCAGCCGCCGCTCAGCCGCGCCCAGCGGGCGGCCCGCCTGCGCTGCGATGTCTTCAGCCGCTACGGTCCCCAGGCACGAGCGGTGCTGGAGGCACTGCTCGACAAGTACGCAACGGAGGGCGTGGTGGACGAGCTCGACAACGTCAGGATCCTGGCGATCCCACCCTTCAGTCAGATGGGGACCCAGCTGCAGCTGATCCGTGAGTTCGGCGGCAAGGGGGGCTTTGAGCGGGCCGTGCATGACCTGCAGGCCGAGCTCTACCGGGAGGCTGCCTGAGGGATGGCCACCTCAGCGCGCACCACTTCTGCGCGGACAGCCGTCAAGGCGATTCAGGACATCATGCGCAAGGACGTGGGTGTCGATGGCGATGCCCAGCGCCTGTCGCAGCTGTGCTGGCTCTTCTTCCTCAAGATCATCGACGACCAGGACCAGGCCCTGGAAGTCACCGAGGATGACTACCGCTCACCACTGCCGGAGCATCTGCAGTGGCGCAGCTGGGCCAAGGATCCAGAGGGCATGACCGGCGACACACTGCTGGAATTCATCAACCAGGAGCTGTTTCCCTATCTCAAGGAGATGCCCCTCAAGGGTTCCCACCCCCACCGGGCCCAGGTGGTGCGCGAGGTGTTCGCCGATGCCTTCAACTACATGAAGTCCGGTCAGCTGCTGCGCCAGGTGATCAACAAGGTGGAGGGTATCGATTTCAACAACCTGGCCGACCGCAAGCATTTCGGGGATGTGTATGAGCAGCTGCTCAATGATTTGCAGAGTGCCGGCAATGCGGGCGAGTACTACACGCCTCGGGGCGTCACCAGCTTCATGGTGGATCGCATCGATCCCCAACCCGGCGAGACGCTGCTGGATACATCAGGCGGCACGGGAGGTTTCGTCACCTGCTCGATCCGCCACATGCGCGAGCGCTATGTGAAGACGCTGGCCGATGAACAGGCGATGCAGGCGGCACTGCGGCTGATCGAGAAGAAGCCGCTTCCCTACATGCTCTGCGTCACCAACATGCTGCTGCATGGGATCGAGGATCCCAGCTTCGTGCGGCGCGACAACACCCTGGCTCGGCCCTATCGCGACTGGGGTGTGGCCGATCAGGTGAACGTGATCCTCACCAATCCGCCGTTCGGTGGCGTTGAGGAAGACGGCATCCAGGACAACTTCCCGGCCGAGTTCCGCACCCGCGAAACCGCGGATCTGTTCCTGGCGTTGTTCATCAGTCTGCTCAAGCCGGGTGGCCGTGCCGGCGTGGTGTTACCCGATGGCACGCTGTTCGGCGAGGGGGTGAAAACGCGGCTGAAGAAACAGCTGCTGACCGAGTGCAACTTGCACACGATCGTGCGCCTGCCCAATTCGGTGTTCAAGCCCTACGCCAGCATCGGCACCAACCTGCTGTTCTTCGAGAAGGGCAAGCCCACCGAGGAGATCTGGTACTACGAGCAGCCCGTGCCTGATGGGCAGAAGGCCTATTCGATGACCCGCCCGATCCGCGCAGAGCATTTCGCAGACTGTGTGGCCTGGTGGGGCGGCCCCAACCGCAAGGGCCGGAAAGAAACCGAGCAAGCCTGGCGCGTGCCGATCGCCCAGATCCAGGAGCGCAACTACAACCTCGACCTCAAGAATCCCCATGTGGCCGCTGCCGACCACGGCGACCCCGAGGAGCTGCTGGCCGACCTGCAGACCGCTGAGCAGAAGGCGGCCGAGCTGCGCGATCAGCTCAAGGCGATCCTGGCGGAGGCGCTGCTGCGATGAACGCCGAGCGATTGCTGGCCCTGTTCGAGCGGATCAGCGAAGCCCCAGACGCGATCCCCAGGCTGCGCCGCTTCATCCTCGACCTGGCGGTGCGGGGGAAACTGGTGGAGCAGGACCCGGAGGATGAGCCGGCGGAGGAGTTGATCAGGCTGATTTCGACAGAGAAGGCGAGATTGGCCCAAGCAGGAAAGATCAAGAGGTTTAAGCCATTACCGCCCATAACCGGAGAGGAAGTATTAGAAGAACTTCCTAAGGGCTGGAGCTTGAGTCGGCTTGGATGCCTAATTGATCTTATTTCGGGTCAACATCTGCAGCCAAGCGAATACTCAGAAAACCCTGCAGATGGACTGCCGTACATTACGGGCCCTTCAGACTTCTCGCCTGGCGGCATTTGTATCACCAGGTATGCGCTTGTGCGCAAAGCCGTTGCCTTCAAGGGCCAGCTTTTGTTGACGGCAAAGGGATCCGGAGTTGGCAAAATAGCAATCTGTGATATCCAAGAGGTAGCGATAAGTCGTCAACTCATGGCATTAACAGCAATTGGATGGAACGATCGCTACCTTGCCTTGGTCACTCATCGGCTTGCCGTCAAGCTGCAAAGTGAAGCAAGAAGTCTGATCCCTGGTATTTCCCGACAAGATGTTGAGAATTTCGTTCTTCCCCTCCCACCCCTCGCCGAACAACACCGCATCGTCGCCAAGGTCGACAAATTGATGACCCTGTGCGATCAGCTGGAGGCCGCCCGCACGCAACGCGTGCAGTGCCGCGAGCGCCTGGTGGCCGCCAGCCTGCAGCGCCTCAACCAACCCAGCGACGACCCGGAGGCCTTCCGCAGCGACGCCCGCTTTGCCCTGCAGGTGTTGCCCAGCCTCACGAACACCCCCGCCCAGATCAAGCAGCTGCGCCAGACGATCCTGAACCTGGCGGTGCGCGGGAAGCTGGTGGAGCAGGATCCGGAGGATGAGCCGGCGGAGCAGTTGCTCAGTGCAGTCTTGAAGGCACCGTGGCAGAAAAAGCGAAAACCGATCCCCACGGCGTTTGATGACAAGTCAAAGACGCTTGTTAAGCTCCCTCTTCCAGATTCTTGGACCTGGGCAACGATTGAGGCGATAGTGCCGCCAGACGAGACAGTTACATATGGAATCCTGAAACCAGTCTGGGTTGCTGATGGCGTCCCCACTGTGCGAGTCACCGAAATGAAGACGGGTTCTATTGACACCAGCAGGTTGCCATGCTGCGACCCCGTTCGGGCCGAGAAGTTCCGCAAGACAACCCTGAAAGAGTGGGACTTACTTATTTCCAAGGACGGCACAATCGGAAAAACGGTATTCGTTCCTGCTAGCCTCGCAGGGGGCAACATTACTCAGCACGTAATTCGACTGCCCATCTCAAGTCAACTCTGCAGACCTTATATACGGATTGCCATTGACTCTCCATATTGCCAGTCTTATATGAGGGGTGAAACAAAGGGGGTCGCGCTGCAAGGTGTCAATGTCGGTGATTTCAGGAAAATGCCTATCCCCCTCCCACCCCTCGCCGAACAACACCGCATCGTCGCCAAGGTCGACGAACTGATGGCCCTCTGCGATCAGCTGGAGCAGCAGCTCAGCCAGGGCGAGGAGAGTCGTCGGGGGCTGCTGGAGGCGGTGCTGCAGGAGGCATTGGCGGATTCTCAGGCAGACTTGGTGTTGGAGGGGAGAGCCTGACCATGCTGGAACGTATCCATGTGCGGGGGTTCAAATCCCTCCGCGAGGCCACCGTTGACCTGGCGCCTCTCGTTGTGTTGTTTGGGCCCAATGCGGCAGGTAAGAGCAATCTGCTTGAGGCTCTCCTGCTGTTGTCCAGGCTTGTAGGCGAGCGCACCTTGAATGAGGCCTTCGCTCCGACGGGGATACGGGGAAATCCCCTGGAGGCCTTTTCTCTGCCCTCAGGTGGCATTGAGGAATTGCTCCATAGCCCCATGCCGACCCTGCGGTTGGATGCAGAGATGAGCCTGACTCCGCCGGAAGGTATCAAGCGTAGGCCCGATCTTCTCTCCTACCAGGTCGAAGTTGGAATCCAGCCGCAAACGGGTCAGCTGTCTGTCCAAGATGAAAGGCTTGAGCTGCTGACGGCCAATCGCAAGCCCCGCTTCTGTAGCGTTGAAAAGACTACACGCGCAAAAGAAGCCGGCCCTTCAGAGGTTATCGCTATACGACGTAAGGGCTCACCAAGCCATCCCTTCGAGGAGGATGTTGGATTATCACATACCGTGGTTTCGAATCGACAATATACAGGTACGGAGCGCTATCCCCTTTTTGATTCCTTGCACCGCGAGATTGGGGCCTGGCGAATCCTCTATCTAGATCCAATGGTTGCGATGCGGCAACCCGTGCCACCTCGTGACGTCCAGGATATCGGCAGTCGTGGCGAGTGGCTCGTCCCCTATCTCCATCGTCTGATTCATCAACAGCCACATGCTTTTGCAGCCGTGCGGCGTGTGATCGCCATGGCGATTCCATCCATCACGGACTTGCAGACTGAGCTCAACGAAAAGCGTGGCGAATTGGAGCTCAGGATTCAGATGGACGGAATCTGGCTTCCTTCGAGGGTGGTCTCGGAAGGCACGCTACGGTTACTGGCGCTGTGTGCCATGGCGGCCAATCCGTTCCAGAAGGGTCTGGTTGCGTTTGAAGAGCCTGAGAATGGGGTACATCCGCGTAGAATCGAAGTGGTCACCAGACTCTTGGCTCGCACATCCCGCAGCCAGCAGGTCATTGTCACCACCCACTCCCCACAGGTGGTCGTTGATATTGTGCGCATGATTAGGGATGGAGAACTGCACGCCAGCCAAGTGCGATTGATTCGCTGTGGCACATCCTCTGATGGTTCCACCTACCAAACCTTTAACCCTCTGGGGCCGCTCTTTGACGCCACAGACATCAATGAGGGCTTGATCGCTAGTGACGATGCCAAGGTTCTGCAGGCAATGACCATTGGAGGCTGGCTGGATGGCTAGTCGCTTGGTGATCGATATCTTCTGTGAAGACAGTGGACATGAGACCTTCCTTCGCAACCTCATCAAGGTGCTGGCCAAAGCTGCGGGTGTCTCGACACCTGAGTTGAACCTCCATTCTTCTCGAGGAGGCCATGGCCGTGCCATTGCAGCCCTGAAGGCATGGCAACGGGCACTGAGCTCCAGTGATCAGCCGCGTGGAGACGCACTGCTCGTGCTGATCGATGCAAATAGTACAGGCTGGCATCCTACGCTTCGCGCCATTCAGAAATCTGTCGATTCTTCTCTTTATCCCAGTGTCCTGATCGGTTGTCCCGATCCACATGTTGAGGTTTGGTGTACTGCTGATCCAGCAGCTTTCCAGGCGCTTTTCAGCGTACCTGTACCTTCTCCTCCTACACAACCGGGGCGGCTTGTCTACAAGCAGTGGCTCACCCAAGCTCTTGAGCACGGCGGAGTCGTTGTCCTCACTGACCCAATGGACATTTGTCTCGACCTTCTCCCTGCGATGGACATGGTCAAGGCCTGTCAGAACAACCCCTCCTTGGGGCATCTGGTAGGGGATATCCGGGCTCTGCTCACCCGCCACCGTCAGACCCAGGTCCAGGCGCCGATATCCAACCCGTGAGGAGTATCCATCCCCCCCTCTGCGATCAGCTGGAGCAGCAGCTCAGCCAGGGCGAGGAGAGTCGTCGGGGGCTGCTGGAGGCGGTGCTGCAGGAGGCGTTGGCCGGCAGACTGCCAGAGAGGCCGGAGGAACGCCATGCAGCCATCGCCTGAGCCGGTCGCACGTCCTGAAGACCAGCAGGACGGCATCCAGGAGATCCATGTTGCCGGCTTCTGTTCCCTCAAGGAGGTTTGCCTTGAGCCTGGCAGGCTCACCGTGCTGATCGGCCCGAACGGTGCCGGCAAATCCAATCTCCTCCAGGCCTTGCGCCTGATCCCCTTACTGCGGACTCGCTCCCTGCAGCGCTACGTGGCTGATCACGGTTTCGCGTCCGCTCTGTTGCATTACGGCCCCAAAGCGACGGATGCTGTCGAGCTTGGTGTGGTGATTCGGGATCTGGGTGTGACCTACCGCTACGAGGCTTGTCTGGCTTTTGCGCCGGGCGACACGCTCTACTTTCAATCGGAAACCGCGGAACGCATCAATCCTGATGGGACTGGCTCATTCAGTCAGCTCGGCTCAGGTCATCGTGAGTCACGACTTCAGGATTCTTTCGATCCTGATGATTCCCCCGACCGCCAGGCTCTAGTGGCCCTGAATGCCTGGCTGGGCCGGATGACCTTCTACCACTTCCACGACACCTCGGCCCAATCCAAGCTGCGCACGCATGCGCGTCGAGAGGACGATCGTTATCCTCGTTCTGACGGCTCCAATCTCGCGGCCTACCTGCTCCGCCTGAAGGAGAGCGACGACAGCGCCGATCAGAAGGCCTGGCAGCGGATCAACCGTCACTGCCGCCACATCGCCCCAGCCATCAAGCAGCTGGATCCTGTGGCGGTCAATGGCAGTGTGCGGCTCGACTGGATCGATGATCGCGACGAACGCTTCGGTTGCCACCAGTTCTCTGATGGCACACTGCGGGCACTGGCGCTGATCACGGTGCTTTCGCAGCCCAGCGAACGCTTGCCCAGGCTGATCAGCATCGACGAGCCCGAGCTTGGTCTGCATCCCTCCGCCATTGCCTTGATCACCGAGCTCTGCCGCTCGATCTCACGCCATACCCAGATTGTTCTCTCCACACAGTCCACGGAGCTGCTGGATTACTTCAACCCCGATGAGGTGGTGGTGGTGGAGCGGCAGCACGGTGAAACAAAGCTGACAAGGCTGAGCAGTGAAGCCCTGCAGACCTGGCTGGAGGACTACAGCCTCAGCGAGCTTTACGACAAGGGCGTGATCGGAGGCAAGCCTTGATGGCCGATCCGGTCAGGCGATTGATTGTGGCCGTGGAGGGCTCTACAGAGGACAACTTCGTGCGACGGATTCTGCAGCCCCATCTGTGGAGCTATGGGATTGCTGTCTCGTCCACGATTGTTGGCAAAGCCAAGGCAGCTGCAAGAGGCAACAAGGGGAAGGGTGCTCGTGGTGGCGGTTGCTATTCCGACTGGGAAAGAGACATCCGCAACTGCCTGAAGGACAACCCATCGGGTGACTTCAGGCTGACAACCCTGTTCGACCTCTATGGGCTGCCTGATGACTTTCCAGGGCGCGATCGTATCGCCTCAGATCGCAGCCAGGCTGATCGCTGCGATCGCCTGGAACAGGTCATGGGAAAGAGGATCGATGACTGGCGATTCATCCCCTATCTGCAACTGCATGAGTTCGAGGCCCTGGTGATGGCCTGTCTTCCTGATCTCGAAACGATCTACGACGCTCCAGATCAACTGGCTGGGCTCGCCCGCCTTCAGGCTGAGGTGGCTTCACTGCAGCCTGAAGAGATCAATAATTCCAAGGAAACATCGCCCAGCCATAGGTTGGAGCGGCTGATTCCTGACTACCGCAAAAAGTTGCATGGGCCTGATGCGATCGAGAAGGCTGGCTTGGCCCATGTGCGAAGCCGTTGCCCTCGCTTTGACAACTGGCTGACTGGCTTGGAGATGAAGATGTTCTGACTTCCTTCCGCCTGCGTCTTGATCGCCTGCCATCAGTCCACCATCTCCGGATCCAGCTCCAGCCCTGGGTAGAGGAAGGCGCGGCTGAGCCGCTGGCAGTCGGCGGGGCTCACCGAAGCTTCGCGCAGGGTGGCTTCCCAGCTGCTGGCCACGGTGTTGCAGATCCGCGTGGCGATCGCTTCGGCTTCCGCCGGCTTGAGCAGAAAGCGACCGGCCCCGGCCAGGATCGCCCGGCGATTGGCCCAGCGGCTGGGGCTGCGGTCCACCAGGCCGCAGCCCATGGCCAGGTCGCGGCGGGTCTCGGCTTGCAGCGGTGCGGGGGTGAGGTCGTAGGCGGGGCTGAGCTGCCAGCTTGTTGACCTGGCCAGCAGCGCATGGTTGCGGGGGTGGTCGTCGATGTTCGAGACCGCGGCGTTGAAGCAGATCCGGCCGAACAGCTCCCGCAGATCCGCCGCCGGCTGAGCACTGACGCGTCGCAGCTCATCGGCCAGCAGCAGATACGACCACCTGCCGCGATCGGTGGCACTGTCATCCGCCTGCAGCAGGGTGACGGCGCTGACCATGCGATGGCGCCGGTATCCCGTCTCGCTCCAGTCGCGGTCAAAGCGTTTGACCAGCAGCACATCGGCATCGCCCACTCTGGTGAGGCGGCTTTCGGCCACCTGCAGCCCGCAGCGGCGGGCCAGCAACAGCAGGCCGTGCTCCACGCGCGGTTGGTTCCAGGTGTCGGAAGGCGCTGGGAACTTGGCCAGCCAGAGGGCGTTGTCGGCCTCCACGGTGGTCTTGGGGCGGGCGCCGCCCATCGACGTGCCGGCCTGGCCAATCAGCTCCTCCACCTGCTCCAGGGCTGAGCCTGCTTGGAGGGGTTCCTCGCGGAGGATCGCATCAGCCGCCTGCTTGATGCGCTCCAGATCGAGGGTGCGATGGAAGCGGCGCTGCGGCGCCGGTGGATCAACGCCGCGGCCAAAGCCCACCGCACCGCAGCGATCGTCCGGTCCGAGCAGCAGCAGATCGAAATCGCTGGGCTCCCCCAGGCCGCCATGGCGAGCGATCACCCGGCGTCCCCAGTGATCCGGCAAGGCATCGCGCAGGGCCCCGAAGAAGCCACCCAGGCGGGCTGTCTCGAAGGGGCCCTGGCGCAGCCTCAGCTGCACCGGATCGAGCTCCACCGCGTCCTGCCGCTCCCGGTAGCGGCGGCCATAGACGAACGTGCCCACCGGTTGGCCTTGCCGATCACTGCTCTGCGAAAACCGGCCCGCCGTGACGAACGCCGTGCTGCCCGGCAGGACCACGTAGACGTAGCACTCGAGATCCGATGGCATGACAGGAGAGCGCCAGGGCTGGGCAAAGGGGGATGGACGAGGCTGATCAGAAGTCGTCGTCGAAGCGTTGACGGCGAGGGGCCTGGCCGGGCTGGCGGGCGGCCTCCAGTGCCTTGCCTTCTGCATCCCGGTCAGGATCGGCCACCGCCTCCAGCTGATCGAGCAGCCCCAGCACCCAGAGGGCTCCGAGGTAGGCGGCGATGGAGGTGCCGGGCTTGCCACGCTCCACATCAGCCACGGTGAAGCGGCTCACGCCCATCCGCTCGGCCACGTCCTCCAGGCGCCAGCGGCGCCGCAGCCGGGCGGTACGGATGTTGCGCCCCAGCCGCTGCAGAGCCTGCTCCAGGGCCGCCGGGGGGTGCTGGACGATGGGACTGAGCTGGGCCAAGGCCGGCGGAACACCCAAGACACGTTATGTGATGACATCTTAAGGGGCTCATGCGTTGCCTGATGGCACCATGACGCCCGAGCAGGAGGCATGCCCTGGGGCTTGTTCTGGGACCCTGGCGATCGCGTCTGGCCGCTCCGCCCGGATCCGCCAGGCTGGATCGTCGTTCGTGGCTCCCCGCCGGTGCCCCGTTCATCGAGCCTGAATGCTCAGGTGCTGATCGCCCTGGGCCCCGAGCGCCTGGCAGAGCTGCTGCTGGAGCTGGCAGGCAGCGACCCAGCGATCAAGCGGCGGATCCGCCTGGCCGTAGCCCAGGCCACCAGTCCCCAGGAGGCCGCCGCGCAGGTACGCCAGCGCCTGGCCACCATCGGGCGGTCGCAGGGCTTCCTGGAGCGTGAGAAACGCTGGGCGGTACTGCAGGAGCTGGGCCTGCAGCTGGAGGCGATCACTGGCCCCATCGCCCAGGCCGAGCCTTTGGCGGCCCGGGAGCTGCTGTGGCAGTTCCTGGAGCTGGGCAACAACGTGCTGGGCCGCTGCGATGACAGCAGTGGCCTGATGGGTGATCTGTTCCGCCAGGCGATGGGCGAGCTGGGCCGGATCACCGAGGCGGCGCAGCCCAACCCCGCCACGTTGGCGGAGGCGGTGTTCGAGGCCTTCTGTGACAACGGCTATGGGGTGTTCGACGGGGTGATCCAGCAGGTGAAGCAGGCCCTGGGCCCCGAGGGACTGCAGCTGCTCAAGCGTCGTTTCGAGCAGCTGGCGGAGCAACCGGTTCCCGTCCCGCCGCGGCAGGAGTGGCAGCAGGTGGGCTGGGGCTCCGGCGGCCCCACCTACGCCCATGAGCGTGAGGAAAGCTCGCGGCAGTGGACCGTGAAGCTGGGGCTTCAGGAGGTGGCCACGGCGATGGGCGACATCGATGCCTACATCGCCCAGTACACGCCAGAACAGCAGGGCTATCCCCGCATTGCCACCGGCATCGCCCGGCGCCTGCTGGCGGTTGGCAGACCAGAAGACGCGCTGGCATTCCTCACCCGAGCCACGCCGGATCGTTCCCGCTGGCCGGAGATGGAGTGGGAGGAGACCCACATCGAAACGCTGGAGGCCCTGAAGCGGCAGGACGAGGCTCAGGCCGCCCGTTGGGGCTTGTTTGCGCGCTGCCTTCGCAGTGACGTGCTGCGGGATTACCTCGATCGCCTGCCGGCCTTTGAGGATGGGCCTGCGGAGCAGCAGGCGATCGAGCAGGCCCTCGCCCACCCCTCGGTGGATCAGGCACTGAGCTTCCTGATCAGCTGGCCCTCGTCCCTCGCTCGCGCGTCGGAGCTCCTGCTGAACCGCCGCAGCCAGCTCGATGGCGACCACTACACCCTTCTGGATGCCGCCGCCCAAAAGCTGAGTCAGGCCCACCCCCTCGCGGCCACCATCGCCCTGCGATCCATGGTCGACTTCACCTTGAGCAACGCGCGCTCCAGCCGCTACGGCCATGCGGCCCGCCATCTGCAGAGTTGTGAGCGCCTTAGCCACCGCATCTCCGACTGGGGGGAGATCCCGGGCCACGACGCCTACATCGCGGCGATCCGCCGCGATCACGCCCGCAAGAGCGGCTTCTGGAAGCGGATGCAGGAGCTGGGGATGGCTCAGGCAGGCTGACGTGGGTTGTCTGTCCGGCGCGGAGCTTGAGCAGCAGGGCATCGCGCAGCAGCAGCGCTGAGCTTTGGGAGCCGCTGCAAGAAGGTTCGGGGTATCGGAAGTGAGCGGGTCTTACCGCTTCTGCTTCCAGCGGCCAGAACAGGGTGGCGATCGTCTGATCCCCGCCGCCCAGCGGCCGCAGCCGGAGGACCTGATCCTGCTTCTCGGCACGGCTCTGGGGCAGGGTCACCCACTCCCGCCCCCGCACCTGCACGATCGAGCCGGGGCTGGGGATGTCGGGCAGCGCTGGGGCCTGAGTGAGGGTGCTGGTCATGGCTGTGGCTCCTTCCCGAACAGTTGCTGGTGTTGAGCGAACACCGCATCGAAGGCATCGCCAATGTTCTGGGCTGTCCCACCATCACCTGAGGAAGGCGGCGTCCTCTCGGCCGCTGACGATCGGGGGGAAGTCGCCTTGCCTTCCCCGAACAGCCAGGCGTGCTCGCGGAACACCTCGGGCCATTCCTCGCTGTGCTGGTCAAAGACCACCACGCGGATGCCGGCATCCTTGAGGGCCTGGCGCTTCTGCTGATCCAGCCGCTGCTGCAGGGGCTGGTCGTGGTGCGGGCCATCGATGAAGACGACCACCCCCGCCTCCCGGTAGGTGAAATCGGGGGTGACGAAATGGCCGCTCACCTCCTTCTGGGCGTCATCGGGCAGGTAATGGCCAAGACGGAAAGCGGTGTCGAGCCAGAGGCGCTCCAGACCGCTCTGGCACAAACCCCGCAGCCGCTCCAACCGTTCGCTGCGGCTGTCTGAGCCACCCTGGCCCACCAGCTCGCCGCGTACAAGATCGAGCAGGAACTGCTTGAGCTCTGGGAGCCGGCGATCGATGCGGTCGTGTTCGCGCTGGTTGTGATATCCGAGCAGGCAGCGGTAGCAGCCGGCTTCGCATTCGGGATCGGCATCCTCCAGGGCTGTCTCGGATGTCGGCAGAGGATCGCTCAATTTCCAGTGGCAGACCTCCAGCGCCGTGCGCCCCAGCTGCCGCAGTGCCGTTGGGCTCTCCACAAGGCGGCTGAGCACGCCCGCGCCACCCTCGGCGCTCTCATAGAGCAACAGGGCGTTGGCTTCCTCGTCGTTGGGCATCAGCTCAGCGGCGATCTCGCTGCCGTCGAGCTGGAAGGCCACCTCAATACCGCGCTTGAGTGCGTTCTTGAGACTGAGCAGCTGCAGGGGCTCCCAGTTGTTGGCGAACTGGAGCAGCAGGGCGTTCTTGCGGTCTTGCACGAAGGGTGTGATCTTGACGTAGCCCACTTCGGCGCTGTCGTCGTCACCTTCGCCCTTGGCGCCATCGCCGTCGGAGCCGGTGCCGGCGGCCAGCTGTTTTTCGCCGCCCCAGCGGCCGGTGATCGGGTGGATCGGAAAGCCCATGTCGCTGCGGTTCTCGCGCCGCCGCCAGCCGAGGTTGATGCGGCTGATCTGGGTGGCAGGGGCGTAGCTGAGCTCCAGCAGCGGCTGGCCGCCGCTGCTCACCTGGGCCCGCGCGACCTTCACCACGCCGTTCTCCTGCGGGAACTCATAGGTGGTGAGCAGCTCGTAGCCGAGCCGTTGGCGTTCCTCGTCGTCAGAGGTGATCCGCTCGGCGCGGCGGGTGTTGACCTGCTCGATCTGATAGAGCCGGGGCACCCGCACCGCCTTGCCTTCCGGTTGCTCCTTGAGCGGTGCTCCGCAGTGTCGGCAGAGTTCCAGTTCCGTGGAAGCACCGACATGGGCATGGCCGCAGGCGCCGCAGAGCAGGGCGTCCTGGGTGGCCAGGGTGGCCGTGCCGCTGGCCACGGCGTTGTCCTGCAGGCCGAGGATGGCGCCGCGCACCTTGTAGGTGTTGCCCTCGTGATAAATCAGCGAATGGGGGCCGAACTCGCTGATGCCCACGAAACGGGGGCGGGTGATGAAGGTGCCGCCTCCCACCTGCTCGCGCGTGCCGGGGATGTAGGCCATCAGCGGCAGGCGCGGGAAGTTGTAGCCGGGCATGAAGCCCTGGCTGGCCAGATAGCGGTAGGTGCTGAAGTCGTTGTTGTTGCTGCTGCCCGGCTTGTCGGCCAACAGCAGCTGCTGCTGCAGCCGGGCCGCCCGCTGGCGTTGATCGGCCGCCTGCCGTTCCCGCTCGCTCAGCGCATGGTTGGCCAGATCCTTCTGGGCCTGGGCGAACTGGCTGTCGACCGCCTCCAGCAGCTCCCGCCAACGCCGCAGGGCCGCATCGAAATCGATGGCTGCCCCTCGGATCAGGGAGTCCAACCAGCTGCCCGTGAGCCAGGGCGGCGGGGTGCTGCCCAGCCAGTGGTTCTCCAGCAGGTCGTCGACGATCGCCTGGCCATCGGCCTGGGCGCTGCGGCAGGCGTCATCGCTGGCCAGAGAATCGCGCAGATCCGCCACCAGCGGCCTGCCCTCGGTAGCCAGATCCACCAGTTCCTTCACCTTGCCCGGCAGTCGCTGCCTGGTGGCAGCCAGCCAGAGCGCCCGGAAATGGGCCTTGAGCAGCTCTTCGTTGGCCAGCTCCAGCGTCGGGGCACTCACGGCGCCGGCCACCATGCGGGTGGGATCGGAGAAGAAGTACTGGTCGTGCGGTGAGGTGGCGCCGCAGTAGCTGAGCACCAGTGCCGGCTGGCCGCTGCGCCCGGCCCGGCCGCTGCGCTGGGCGTAGTTCGCCGGTGTCGGCGGCACGTTGCGCATGTAGACGGTGTTGAGCGAGGAGATGTCAACGCCCAGCTCCATCGTTGGCGAGCAGTAGAGCAGCCGCAGGCGGGCCTCGCGGAACTGCTTCTCTCGCTGCTCCCGAACCCCGGCATCCACCTGGGCGGTGTGCTCCCGCGCCTCCAGGGTCTGCACGAACGGCCTTCCTTCCGCCTGCTCCGGATCAGCGATCAGCGAGGCCAGATCCTCGTAGAGGCTGCGGAAATAGTTGTTCACCGGTCCACGCCGGCCGCTGCTCTCCTGCTGCAGCAACAGTCGTTCGGCGTAGCTGTCCTGCGGGGCAGCATCAGGATCCACCAGCGTCCAGCGCAGTGCCGAACTGTTCAGCCGCCAGCCCTGCAGCACTTCGCTCTTGCGCTTGCCGACCCTCACCTCTTTGGGCTTGACCAGGCCCCAGGCCGTGAGCATCGCCAGTAGGTGGCCGGTGATCTCCTGATAGAGGTCGTCCTTCCACTTCAGGCCGCGGTGCAGTTCCTCCACCGACAGCCAGCGTTCCCGTGCCTTGAGCCAGCGCCCGAACGCACCACGCAGCGACAAACCCTCCAGCCGCTGCAACCGCTGCTCCGAGGTGACCGGGTTCATCAGCACGGTGCGGGCCAGCTCCGGCTGTTCATCCGCCCGGATCGCCCACACCTCCTCCAGATCGAAGCAGGCCTTGCGGCGACGCTCGAACTCCTCAAGGCCGAGGGCGTCGCAGTCGATCGCGAGCCGCTCGCGCAGCTCCTCCAGCAGGCGATGCAGGATCAAGAATCGCTCCTCACTACTCGCCTGGGCGAGTAGGGGATGACGCTGCTGCCAGTCAGCCTGGTCCTCGGCGCAGTTGACCAGCTCGGCGTAGTCGATCTCCAGCAGCCGCAGCTGCTCGAGGTTGGGATTGGTGAGCCGCCAGCCCTTGCGCAGATCCACCAGCAGCCGGTACTCCAGCACTCCGCGCAGGGCACGCCGCCGCTCGGCCTCCACGTTGGGCTTGACGCCCTTGGTGGCGATGAAGTCATCGGCGCGCAGGCGCAGGGCCTTCTCGGTGTCGAGCGCCAGGGTCTCCAGGCTCAGCTCCCGCTCCGGCCTGGCCCGTAGAGCTGCCACCAGGCCTGAGCGCAGCTGCAGCACCCGCACGAAGTCGTTGAAATGCCCCGCCTGCAGCGAGGCGTCCTGGCGGTTGTCGCTGAACGCCAGCAGCTTGCGGGCGTTGTCTGGGATTTCATCATCCGGGAAGCTGAGCAGCTGACGCAGCACCGCCAAGCTCAAAGTGGTGGTGGCCGAACTGCGTCCCTCCGAATTCAGGCCGCAGAGTTTGCTGAACTCACTGGCAGCAGGATTGTGCTCTGCTCCACAGCTGGGACAGAAGCGGAAACTGCCCTTAAGGAACCAGGCCGGAAGTCCATCATTGGTTGAGGTGCCATCAGCTCCCAGCCGGCAAGGCACTGGTACATAATCCCGGAAAGTCTTCTTGACCCCGAGTTCTCCACTTTTGCTGGTCTCAAGCCATCCGTCAGGGAAGCGGGCCTTTTCCAGATCCTCTGCCTCGTATGCAGTCTCTGCATCGGGCATGACGTAACCATTAACCACATCCCGTTCCCGCAGGCACGATTCATCGGAGAACTCCCGCGGCTCAAACCGTTCCGGCCGGCGGTTGTGCAGCTGGGCCCAGACAGGATGGAACTCCTGCCCGCAGCTGCGGCAGAACACCACCGGGTATAGCAGGGCCTGGCGGCCGGCATTCGGTTGGTACTTTTGGCCCTTGAGCGTCAGGTAGCGGCGCCCCGGCGCTTCCAGGCTGGCGTGCACATCACCACCGGCCGAGACGAATTGGTGCAGGCGGAAAGCAAAGAATCGCCGGTTTGGACCAACCTCCACCTGGTAAGCCGCCAGCAGGAACTGCCGCAGGTTGGGGAGTACCGCATCCCTGGCCTGACATGCTTTGTCGGAAGTGGGGGCGGCATCGTCCGCGAGACGACCACTGGCTGTGGCGAGCTCGAGGGCCGCATCCTGAAGGGTTCGGGGCCGGCAGCGTACCCACTTGCCATCAGTGCGGCCATCCTCACCCTCCAGACCCAGCCGCAGCTCCACCCACCGGGCCAGAGGATGCTGCCGGAGATCGTCTGCTGTCCAATCCGCGGTGGCATCGGGTGAATAGTCGGCATCCAGGGCAGAGCTGAGTTCTGCTGCCGAGGGGAGATCGCCCACCGTGAGGCGCTCCGGCGTCTCGGTGACGATGTTTTCCACCGGGATCTCGGTGCCGAACAACTTGCTAGCCACCTGCGCCACCGTGCCGTTGCGCTCGGCGGCAGTGCCCTCAGATGCCATCGTGGCGGAGGTACCGATGCAGATCAGATCGGCATTCAGCCGCTGCCGAACACGGCGCACGAGCAACGCCACATCAGCACCTTGCCGTCCTCGATAGGTGTGCAGCTCATCGAGGACCAGGAACTCCAGACCCTGGGCATCGCTGATCACCTTCTGATCGAGCGGATCCTGGCGGGTGAGGATGTACTCCAGCATCACGTAGTTCGTGAGCAGGATATCGGGGGGATCGTTCTTGATCTTCTCGCGTTCTTCCTCACTCTCCTGACCTGTGTAGCGCGCAAAAGTGACGCGAGGCCCCTCGGGATAGCCCCAACCCAGATATTTCTGCAGTTCTTCAATCTGGCTATTGCAGAGGGCGTTCATCGGGTAGATGACAATCGCCCGGATCCGTTTGCTTTGGTCGCCTCGTTCCCGTTCTTCCAGCACCCGATTGATGATCGGGATCATGTAACCCAGCGACTTGCCGGAGCCCGTGCCGGAGATCACCACCAGGCTGCCGCCGGCGCGCGCTATGACGATCGCTTCCCGTTGGTGGCGGTGCAACCGCAGCTCCACCCCGTCGTCACAGTCCTGGCTGGCCGGTTCCTTGCCCCAGCGGAAGATGCGGCTGCACTCCGGATGCAGCAGGCCTTCCTCCACCAACTGGCTGATGCTGCCACCCCCCCACAAAGCTGGGGTTGAGCTGGATCAGGGGTGAGGGCCAGTACTCGCCCGCCCCGTAGCGGCCATCCACAAAGTCCCGCAGATCGGGCGCCTTGATCTGGGTGAAGCTGCGGCTGAACTGGCCGTAGTCCTCGACGACCCGGTCACGGAAGGAGAAGACGTCCATCAGCTCTGCTCGACCTCGGCAAGCTGCACAGACCTGCTCGCGCACTGGTCAAGACTTCGATCTGACCCCGGATGACGCGACCAGGTCGGCCGCGGCTTGTAGTCGAGAGCCTGGCGCATGGCGATCCGCAGCAAGGGCCCTCCTGATTGACGCCGTAAGGCACAACTGGAAACAGTTCTACAGCAACTCTGCGTCTCCGCCGCGTACCCACGCCCCCACTCCGCCAAGTCGATGCATTTTTTGCATAGCTTTTGTGCCGGTCCTTGCCTGTTGCGGCTCGATGCCGGTCAGCTCCGGAATCCAGCCCCACTCCTGCAGCGGTGGTTGGCGACGGGTTCCTGAGGGTCATCACCCCTCGTTACCGCTGCGCGGGCCTGCGGCTACATGGCATTGGTCTTGGTCTTCTTGATGGTCGATTGATGTGCCTTGCCGAAACCGGTGTCGATCCATGGGCTGGCGTCGCTCCTCTCGCGGATAGGGAGAGGCAGATCCCTCGCATAAACCGTCACCTAGGGAACCCCTGAAAAACCCGATAGAATCAGTACAGTTCCAATAATGAGACTGGCAGCGGATGGCGGCCCCCCTCCAGTTGGGTTTCACGGACTACGAGCAGACCTACGCCAAGAAGAAAACGCGCCGGCAGCGCTTCCTCGATGAGATGGAAGCCACAGTGCCCTGGGATCCTTTCCTGGCCTTGATTTCGCCTGTGTACCACAGGCCTTCTGCCAAGGGCGGGCGCCCACCGTTTCCGCTGGAGGTGATGCTGCGCATCCACCTGCTGCAGCAGTGGTTCACGCTTTCCGATCCCTTGATGGAGGAGATGCTGATCGATACCCCCTGCTTCCGCCGCTTTGCTGGGATCGACATGGTTGAGGACCGGATCCCTGACGAGACGACGATCCTGAACTTC
Organism: Synechococcus sp. CBW1004; assembly: GCF_015840715.1. Taxonomy (NCBI): domain Bacteria; kingdom Bacillati; phylum Cyanobacteriota; class Cyanophyceae; order Synechococcales; family Synechococcaceae; genus Synechococcus; species Synechococcus sp. CBW1004. The sequence goes on from NZ_CP060397.1 coordinate 2,363,961, forward strand.
CGCCACCTCCTGGAAGAGAATCGGATAGCAGAGCAGATCCTGGAGACGGTGAACCAGAGCCTGCGGGAGAAGGGCGTGATGCTTAAGGAGGGACTCCTGAAAAAGATTCTCGGCCCATCGGCGCCGAATTCGTCCGTTTGCTTCGCGTTAATCAGGCCGGCAAGCGCCGTGACATCAAGTGGGCCAGATCTCAAAAGTCTGGCTTGCAGATGACCGCAGGAGCTCTGATCGCTGACCAGGCCATAAGAAAGCTGTAGATCCACCCAAAAAGAAGGGCAAAAAAGAGGCGCAGCAGCCTCAAGACCTTTTCCGCGCACATCACGACAAAGGCCATTGAGATGGAGGATTCGGCACCAGCTGGTAGACGAACCATGATCAGATCCAGGGAATACTTGCGCTTTCCATATCCAAAGACGCCTTCCACTTCATTGCGTCGAGCTTGATCAGATCGGAGCTGCTGCTTGTGTGCAGTGGTGACATCAGGATCCTTGGGCGGGCGGCCCAATCGCTTGCCGGAGAGGCGAATACCGTTCCTCATGCAGAAATGCCTATTCTTGGCCGTGATATAAATCCGGTCGGCGCAGATGCGCTCTGGGTAAGATCCTGTATCCAGCTTGTATTTTTCCGCCTGAGCGATCAGGTCTTCTCCTTCGTTGTAGGGGTTCCAGCTGATGCGGTGCAAGAACGGAAAGCCGTTTTGAACCGAAACACTGATTTTGGCACCAAACTCCACCGCAGCACGTGCTTTGCCTCGCACCATTGGGCGGATATGGGTCTGCACAAGATTCACCAGGCGGTCTGGAATGCTGTTGGTCTGAGAGGCGAGCAGAAGGCCCTGCTGCCGCTCCAACTCGCTGCAGGCCAACAACTTCTGCCACCAATGCCTCTTGAGCTCAGAAAGCCTTGCCCCACAGCCGATCAGAGCATCAATGGCTTTGAGATTCTGCCGCACATATCCAAGCTGATGTTTAATGGCAGCCTTCACTTTTCGGCGGCGTGGCCGTTTTTGCTTCGCCACTCTCAGGAAATGAGCACGAGCAAGGCCACGGTCGTAGCGAGGTCGATGTCTCCTGAATCCCGATGACTGACTGCACAGATCATCAATGACTCGCTCGGTCGTTGTGCGAGCCTCGCTGAGGAGCCTGAGGTCTCTGGGATAGGTAATGTCGGCAGGAGTGCAACTAGCATCAATCGTGAGAATGCCCCAATTCTTTCCTTCTGGCCAGTCAGCAGGCTTGATCAACGCATCAAGTTCCAGCTGAGCGCCTCCTCCTCTGGAATCAGGATCATCATGGTCGTCATCGTCTGCTACCTGAGCAAGTGCTTCCAGAAGGATCTCTTTGCCGCGCTGCACCACCAGCTCATTGATACGGCGCAGATCCTCGTCAGAAAAGCGTTTGCGAAAATGCACCATCATCGAGGCATCAAACGGTGCCTTGGCTGTGTAACCCGCAAAGCCGAGAAAGAACTGCATATAGGCGTTCTCTCTGATCTGATGGACAGTCTCTTCGTCGGTTAAGGAAGCTCTGATCAAGACCGGGAATTGAGCGCAAGCGTGTCTCATTCTCGCCAATGAGACACAAGTGGGGTATTTTGTCCTTGGCTACTCGCCAGGTGCTCCAATCCAGGGCCTGACTGGCTTATTTCTCGTGAGTTCCCCGATCATTTTTGGCTGCTCACCCTCAAGATGGCACACTTATTCTGTCATTTACGCTGTAGAAGGACAACGTTCGCGCACCATCCAGAGATTGGCGAGGGCAAACAGCATCGTCAGCTTGAGGTTGTTCTTGCGGATGCCTCGGTAGAAGACCTTCCGAAATCCAAACTGGCACTTGATGATCCGAAATGGATGCTCCACCTTTGCCCTGACATGTGCTTTCGCCGCCTCCATCAGATCCAGCAGTCTTCCCTCTGGGGTGTCCGGTAGAACTCGGCGCTGTCCGGGCTTCATGGCGATGCGCATCTCTGCTTCGCAGTCCTTGAACGCCTCACGCTTTTCGATGCCGATGTGGCCAGAGTCGCCGTAGATCACGCGTTCCTCGCCATGGACGCGATCGGGTGCCGTGTTCAGCTCATGGACGTTGGCAGCCGTGCTCACCACGGAATGGACCAGACCCGAGGCTGCATCCACACCGATGTGGCACCGCATCCCAAAGAACCACTGGTTGCCTTTGGCCACCGAGTGCATTTCAGGATCCCGCTCGCCCGTCTTGTTCTTGGTTGAACTGGGAGCGTTGATGATTGTGGCATCGAGGATCGTACCCTCCTTAAGCATCACGCCCTTCTCCCGCAGGCTCTGGTTCACCGTCTCCAGGATCTGCTCTGCTATCCGATTCTCTTCCAGGAGGTGGCGGAAGTTCAGGATCGTCGTCTCGTCAGGGATCCGGTCCTCAACCATGTCGATCCCAGCAAAGCGGCGGAAGCAGGGGGTATCGATCAGCATCTCCTCCATCAAGGGATCGGAAAGCGTGAACCACTGCTGCAGCAGGTGGATGCGCAGCATCACCTCCAGCGGAAACGGTGGGCGCCCGCCCTTGGCAGAAGGCCTGTGGTACACAGGCGAAATCAAGGCCAGGAAAGGATCCCAGGGCACTGTGGCTTCCATCTCATCGAGGAAGCGCTGCCGGCGCGTTTTCTTCTTGGCGTAGGTCTGCTCGTAGTCCGTGAAACCCAACTGGAGGGGGGCCGCCATCCGCTGCCAGTCTCATTATTGGAACTGTACTGATTCTATCGGGTTTTTCAGGGGTTCCTTAACCCCAACTTCTGTTTGATGTAGAGAGCACCAAAGGCCATCCGCACTGATTTGGCTGGAGCGCCAATTGTGGCGTTGAATTGAGGGGCATAGGCTTGTTCCAGCTCATCCCATGGCATCAGCCCCTCCAGTTGAACCCAGCGATTCTCGGGATCAAGTGTGCCGCCAAATGGCAGGTGGAACTCCTTGATTGAGATCTGACCGTTATTGTGCCTCCGGTACATCTGGAGTGATCAGGAGTAAAGGCAATCACGGATTGCCTGGTTCACGGCCATTTTAGCGGCTTCTCATGCTTGAGACCAGCCGCGGCGCAATGGATCTGGATTTTTCAGGAGTCCCTAAGGAGGGTACGATCCTCGATGCCACAATCATCAACGCTCCCAGTTCAACCAAGAACAAGACGGGCGAGCGGGATCCTGAAATGCACTCGGTGGCCAAAGGCAACCAGTGGTTCTTTGGGATGCGGTGCCACATCGGTGTGGATGCAGCCTCGGGTCTGGTCCATTCCGTGGTGAGCACGGCTGCCAACGTCCATGAGCTGAACACGGCACCCGATCGCGTCCATGGCGAGGAACGCGTGATCTACGGCGACTCTGGCCACATCGGCATCGAAAAGCGTGAGGCGTTCAAGGACTGCGAAGCAGAGATGCGCATCGCCATGAAGCCCGGACAGCGCCGAGTTCTAGCGGACACCCCAGAGGGAAGACTGCTGGATCTGATGGAGGCGGCGAAAGCACATGTCAGGGCAAAGGTGGAGCATCCATTTCGGATCATCAAGTGCCAGTTTGGATTTCGGAAGGTCTTCTACCGAGGCATCCGCAAGAACAACCTCAAGCTGACGATGCTGTTTGCCCTCGCCAATCTCTGGATGGTGCGCGAACGTTGTCCTTCTACAGCGTAAATGACAGAATAAGTGTGCCATCTTGAGGGTGAGCAGCCAAAAATGATCGGGGAACTCACGAGAAATAAGCCAGTCAGGCCCTGGATTGGAGCACCTGGCGAGTAGCCAAGGACAAAATACCCCACTTGTGTCTCATTGACGAGAATGAGACACGCTTGCGCTCAATTCCCGGTCTTGATCAGAGCTTCCCTAAGATAAGAAAAGCCCAGCATACCTGAATGGGCCAGCGCGGATTCTGGGATGAAGAGAAGAGGATCCAAAAGCTTCGCCACAAGAAGCCTGTATTGACGACCCTCTCCGAGTCGATTCCCTGGGAGAGCTTTCGGTCGCTGCTGGAACAGGGATATACCCATGAGCGCAAGAGCAATGCCGGCAGGAAAAGGATCGGCCCCCTTATCCTCTTCAAGATGCTGGTGTTGCAGCAGCTGTTCAACCTCAGTGATGAGGAGCTGGAATTCCAGGTCAACGACAGGCGGTCGTTCGAGGAGTTCATCGGCCTTGGAGTGATGAACTCGATTCCCGATGCAACCACCGTTGCGTTCTTCCGCGAACGGCTGCGCAATGCCGGCGTCATTGAGGAGCTGTTCGAGCGTTTTGAGGGGCACCTACGAGCCCAAGGGCTGGAAGCTCGTGGTGGACAGATTATCGATGCCACGCTTGTACCTGTGCCGAAGCAGAGAAATACTCGAGCTGAGAACGAAGCCATCAAGCAGGGCAAGCTGCCCGAAGGATGGGAAGACAAGCCAAACCGCTTGCGCCAGAAGGACCTTGACGCCCGCTGGGTGAAGAAGAACGGCACCAGCCACTACGGATATAAGAATAGCATTTGCATCGATGCGACTCATGGCTTCATCCGCAGATACGCAATCACCCCGGCCAACATCCACGACAGTCAGATGCTTACCCACGTTCTCGATCCCGAGAACAGCGATGACTTCGTCTGGGCGGATTCAGGCTATGCAGGAGTGAAGTTTGAGGAGTTACTGGAATTAGCTGGATATGAAAGCAATATCCACGAAAAGGGAACGAGGAATCATCCACTCAGCAAGGAGGCCAAAGAGAGGAATAAGCTACGCTCAAAGGTGAGAGCCCGAGTTGAACACGTATTTGGCGCGATGACAACCTGCATGCGCGGGAAGCTGACCAGGCGGATTGGGTTGGCCAGAAACCAGGTATGGTGGGGACTCAGGAATCTGACCTACAACTTTCTCCGGTATCTGCACTGCACTGGCGCGACAATGGCGGCTGCCTGAAGAGACAAGCAAACAGATCAAAGACTAGCGCTCTTTCCGAACTGCTGCTCCCTGCTGAAAGCAGGGTCAGATGATGCAGGCTTTTTGTCCGTTCTGCCTACAGATGGACGGCGATTATTCGAGGTTCCCTGATGTGAGTCGCACATTCCGTGGTGCAGCGCGCCTGCAGCCGGCGGAACCGAGCCCGTAACGTGATCTCCCATGCTGCCGGTGCCGGTGTCCCTGATTCCCCGCTGGCAGTTCATGACCGACGAAGCCAAGGCGCTGGCGCGGCGCACAGCCGTGTCAGCACTGCTTGTGGTGGCGGTGCTGCTGCTGTTCCGGGCGCTGCTGCCCTGGGTGGTGCTCGCCCTTGTCGCGTGGTGGATCTGGAAGGCGGTCACCCGATAGCAGCGGCGAGCGCTGCGGGCCCACAAAAAAGCGGACCCGTCCAGGACCCGCTCGATGACCACTCCGACTCTATGAACTTTTGCAACGAGGCGCGAACGCACGCCTGCGGCCAGATCTTTTGCAGAGCCTTGTTGCCATTCAGTCCCATCGGATTCCGTGGCAGGGCAACGAACGGACCAGGCTGAGGACGAAGGCGGGGCCTACGTCGTGTAGTCGGCGTTGATCCGCACATATTGATCCGACAGATCGCAGCCCCAGGCGCGACCGCCTCCGGGGCCGTCGCCCACCACCAGGCGGATCATCACCGTGTCGCCCTCGGGACCGGGACCGCCCAGGTAGCGGCCGGCAGCGCAGGCCCTGAGATAGGCACTGGCGGCCAGGCGATCGAAGGGCAGCGGCTGGCCCTGCTCCATCAGCTGGTGCTCGCCCAGCCAGAGGGCCACGCTGTCGGGATCGAAGGGCACCCCGGCCCGGCCGGCCGCCGCCACGATCCGGCCCCAGTTGGGGTCGCGGCCGTGCACGGCGCACTTCACCAGCGAAGAACCGCACACGGTGCGGGCGATCGCCCGCGCACCGGCCTCATCGGCCGCGCCCTCCACCTGCACCTCGATCAGGCAGGTGGCCCCCTCGCCGTCGCGGGCGATCGCCTTCGCCAGGTGCTGCGACACCGCCGTCAGGCCGGACTCCAGCGCGGGGTAATGCTCGGGAGACAGGTCCTCGCCGGCTGCAAACGCCAGGTAGGTGTCGTTGGTGCTGGTGTCGCCGTCCACCGTGATCGCATTGAACGAGCGATCCACCGCCCGCTTCACCGTCGCCTGCCAGATCTCCGCCGGCACGCCCGCATCGCAGCTGAGATAGCCCAGCATCGTGGCCATGTCCGGGTGGATCATCCCGGAGCCCTTGGCCATGCCGCCGAGGCGCACCATGCGCCCCCCCAGCTCCGCCTCGATGGCGATCTGCTTGTCGATCAGATCGGTGGTGAGGATCGCCTTCGCCGCGTCGTTGCCGCCCGTCTCGCTCAGGGCCGCCAGCAGCGGATCGAGCCCCACCACCAGGGTCTCCATCGGGATCGGCACGCCGATCACCCCCGTGCTGCAGATGAGCACCTCCTCCGATCGCAGCCCGAGCCGTTCCGCCAGCGCCTCCGTGGCCATGAGGCTGTCGGCGAGACCCCGCTCGCCGGTGCAGGCGTTGGCCTGGCCCGAATTGGTGAGCACCGCCCGGGCGTGGCCGCCGCTGGCCACCAGGCGCTCGGCGCAGAGATCGACGCAGGCCGCCCGCACCCGGCTGGTGGTGAAGGTGCCGGCGCACACCGCCCCCTCCGGTGCCAGCAGCAGCGACAGATCGGGGTTGCCCGAGGGCTTGAGGCCGGCCGTGATCCCCGCCGCCTGGAAGCCGGACGGCGCCGTCACGCCCCCCTCGATCAGCCGCCAGGGGGCCGGCAGCTGGGCGACGCTGGCAGGCAGGGGAGCGCTCACGGATCGGAAACGACGGTGATCTTTCCTAGCCTGGCTGTGTGCACACGCCTCAGGCTTCGGGCTCAGCCGCGGTAGACGGAGCCCCGCTGGCCAAGCCTGACGATCAACACGATCAGAACCTCGTCCTCGATGCTGAACAGCAGGCGCAGATCGCCGATGCGCACCCGGTGGATCGACTCCTCCGACTGAAGACGGACCACGCCCGGGTGACGCGGAGCCTCCCGCAGGCGCTCCAGCTCACGGTCGACGCGGCGCCGGCTGACCGGATCGAGGCGGGCGTAAGCCCTGGCGGCCGAGCGGACGAATTCAATCCGGTACGTCATTCAACCCGCCAGGTCGATCGACCCCCGCATCGCCCAGATCCGCCTGGCCGCTTCTGAGCGACTCCCAGCTGATGCGCGGTTCATCGGCACGCAGGATGGCCTCGGCCTCAGCGGCATCCTCGGCATCCTCAAGCGCCAGGGTGAGCAGCCGGCGCAATGCGTCGCTGCGACTCACCGACAGATGCAGCTGCTGCTCCAGGCCGGCGGCATAGCGATCCAGGCGCTCCAGCAGCTCAGGCGGCAACCGCACGGCCTGGGGAGAGCCTGCTGAGCGGGAAGAAGCCATGACCCGTCGTCGCCTGTCGTTGAAGCTAATACAGATACACCGCCATGGTTGCGGCGGCGATCCTGGGCGCTCATCAGGCCCGTTCCTAGCCTGCCGCTGCACCTTCAGCCCGCCGCGCCGCCGATGAAGCAGGTCTGGGACCGGCTGCGCTCCGAGCTGCTGCTGAACATCATCGAGTGGAGCGAGGCCGTCCCCGGCGCCCCCGATCCCAGCGGCGACACCCTGGCCTGGCGCTTCCGCGACGGCGAAGCTGCCGGCCGGAGCAGCGCCATCCGCAACGGCGCCCAGCTGATCGTGCGCGAGGGCCAGTGGGCCGTGTTCCTCGATGAGGGGCGCATCGCCGATGCCTTCGGACCCGGCCGCCACACCCTCACCACGGCCAACCTGCCGCTGCTCACGAGCCTGCTCTGCCTGCCGACCGGCTTCGAGAGCCCGTTCAAGGCGGAGGTGGTGTTCGTCTGCACCCGCCTCTTCAGCGACCTCCGGTGGGGCACGCGCCAGCCGCTGCTGCTGCGCGACCCGGAGCTCGGGCCGGTGCGCCTGCGCGGCTTCGGCAGCTACAGCCTGCGCGTCAACGACCCCGCCTGGCTCGTGCGCGAGGTGAGCGGCGCCAGCGGCCGGATGGATCTGACCACCCTGCAGGATCCGCTGCGATCCCTGATCGTCAGCCGTCTGGCCGATGTGCTGGGCCGCAGCGGCTGCCCGGTGTTCGACCTGAGCAGCCGCTATGAGTGGCTCGCCCGCGACCTGCGCCTGGCGCTGCTGGAGGACGCGCAGCAATTCGGGCTGGAGATCCCCTCGCTGCTGATCGAGGGCCTCACCCTGCCGCCGGAGGTGGAGGCGGCCCTGGTGCGCCGCAGCGTGCAGCGGGTGGAGGGGGAATCCACTCAGGCCTCGCCAGGACCGCCGCCGGCAGACAGCCGAACGGCCCCAGCCGCCGCAGCCGCGGTCCTGCCAGCCGACGGGTCTCCACAGCCCCGGCCGCTCCGTGCTCCGCCACCGCCACCACCGTTGCCTGGGATGGCCAGATCTGTCCCACCCGTTCGCCCAGCCGCCCAGGCGAGCGTGACCGCTCAATCGTTCATGCGAACCACGAACATGAGCCAGGAGGAGGGCGGCCCGCCAGGCGCAGGCCCGGCCACCGCGAACGGCGAACCGGACGAAGCGTCATGAACTGCCCCTGCTGCTCGGCTCCCCTTCAGGACCACGGTCTGATCTGCTCCTGGTGCGGCAGCCGCCTCGATCTCGACCTGCAGGGCTGGAGCCACCTGCAGCCGCGCGGCCTCAACCCCCAGCTGCACTGCCCCGACTGCCGCTGCGAACTGGAATCCCTGCAGCTCGGCGGCGAAGAACCGCTGGAGCTGGACCGTTGCCCGCAGTGCCTCGGCCTGTTCCTGCCGCTGGGGGCCCTGGAGCGGCTGGTGGCCCAGGAAGGACGCTCGGCCCTGCAGATCGACCACCGACTGCTGCAGGCCCTCAGCGAAACCCCGCGGGCGGCGCCGGCCCCGCTGCGCTATCGCCCCTGCCCCAGCTGCGGCGAGCTGATGAACCGCAGCCTGCACGGCAAACGCAGCGGCGTGGTGGTGGACCGCTGCCGCGACCACGGCCTCTGGCTCGACGCCGGCGAACTGCGGCAGTTGCTGGAGTGGGCACGGGCCGGCGGCGCCCTGCTCGATCTGGAACGCCGGCAGGAACAGGCTCAGGAGGAAGCCCGGCGCCGGCAACGGGAGCAGCAGGAGAGCGCAGGGCTCCTGTCCGAGGCGGAGGCACAGGCCGATCGCCCCTGGCTGGAGGCCCTGGCCCGCGATGACATCGGCACCCTGCTGCTGCGACTGGCGCGGCGGCTGGGGTGAAGGCGGGGAGGCCCTGCCAGGGAAGCGATCACGTTTCTCCACCAAGGTGGATCGGAGCGGCGGAACGCTCCGTCGGGCCATCGTCGGTGCCTCCAGCAGCACTGTCGGCCCTGGGCGGACCCGCATCACGATGAGGGGCGGCGTCCCGGTCGCGCAGGCGATGGCCGGGATCGAGCCTGTGGATCAGCCGATTGAGCCAGATCAGCGCCACTTCCGCCTGCTCACCGGAACCATCCAGCCGCCGCAGGGCCTGGCTCAGCTCCGGTCGGATCCGCTCCAGGGTGAGCACCAGTTCGCGCGAGGCCAGGCGGGCCTCACGGGCGGTGCTGCCTGCTTCTCGTCCGGTCTCGCGCAGCACCGCCGCCGTGGCGGGCACCTCGCGCTGAAGGGTGCCCGCCACCGCCTCTGCGCTCCGCAGGCTGCCCCGCAGCTGCGCCAGGGTTCCGGACACCTCCCCCTCGGCCAGCCGTTCCACGGTGTGCAGCAGCCGATCGAGCTGCTGCAGGGTGATCTGTCCACGGGCCAACAGATCCTCGAGGCCGCCACCGCTGCGGTAGGCCACCTGGAAACGGTCAGGGACGGAGGATGGGGGACGTGGTGCCGCCGTCAGCGTGAGCCGCTGATCGCCCATCAGCAAATCCTGGGTGATGGCGAGGCTGCTCGCAGGGCTCACCACACCGCGATAGCGGACCGGCACGCTCAGATGCAGCATCACCTGGCCATCAGCCTCCATCTCGAGGCCACGCAGGGCTCCCACCGGGAGGCCCGAGAGGATCACCCGACTGCCTGACCTCAGGCCGCGGGCATCCGGCACCCGCACACTGATCTGCAGCTGGGGCTCGAACACCCCCCGCCGGTAGGCGGTGTAGACCAGCAGTGCGACCACCAGGCCGGCGCCGCCCAGCAGCGAGCCCACCGTGAGCAGCAACCGCCAGCCATCGCGGAGCCGGGTGATGAGCGGGGGCTGGGGAACAGGCGGGGGCATCGGGGAGGGCATTCAGGCGGTGAGGGCTCCGGGCAGACCGGAGAGCTGGTAGGCCAGCTCCAGCGGGATCGCGATCAGGATCAACCGGAAGAGATCGCTGTAGGCCATCAACAGATGCGCTGCCGGCAGCTGTCGATGCGGGCGCCAGGGGTCGTAGGGCTGCTCAGGACCCCAGTGCCCATAAGCCGCCAGAGGCTTGAGGGGCCAGAGACGAAGCAGCACCGCGAGGGCCGAGAGCATGGCGAAGAGCACCACCCGCGCACAGCTGAACAGCACCACCCCCGGCTGAAGCGTCTCCAGCAGCGCGATCACGTCACCCAGGGCGAACCAGTCCTGCGAAACGACGGACAGGGCGATCAGGCTGATCAGCAGGTATTCCAGGAAGAGAAGACCGGCCGCCAGGCCGGCGCCGACCACCAGCGCTCCCCGGCCCAGTCGCAGCGTGCCGCCGGGCCAGCCGTCCATCAGATGCATGATCAGACTGATGGGCAGGATGGCCCGGATCATCACCATCAGCAGCGTCAGCAGCACCCCGACGCTTTCCGAGCTGAGCAGGGTGAACAGGCGCAGCAGCTGCAGGCTCCCCAGCGGTGGGATCAGCCCGACCGCCAGTCCGAAACTGATGCCACTGGCGGCGGCCACCACAGCGACCGCGATGGAGGACTGCACCCCCAGCAGGTAGATCACCACGACAAGCTCTCGGGTCCAGCGGCGCAGGCGTTTCAGGGGCAGGCATCGGAGAGCTGGCCCCCAGAGTGGCGGGCGGGCCAGGCCCTGCCAAGCACGCGCCCTGTCAGGCGACCCGAGGCGGCGGCCCCGGCTTCAGACTGGCGGCGCAGGCAAGCGGGATGGCCGATGGCGCCAGACGGGCAGGAGCGGCAGGTGCGGCCGTCGGCCCGGCCCTCCCCTGAGCAGCGCGGTTCGGCCGAGCCGCCACGCCCTGACGCAGCGCCCCCCCTGCCGACCCTGACGGATGCAGCTGGAACCTCCCATGGCCCAACGGCTGGGGCCGGCGGAGACACCCTCGACCCGCCAGCCGCCGCCACCTGCCACCGGCTGGCCGGCGTGCTCTTCCCCTGGGACATCACCCGAGCCCTGGAGCTGGCGCTGCTCAGGACCTTCTGCGTGCCCTCGATCGCCGGCCTGCTCGATCGCACCGGGGAGTTCGAGAAGCGCCCGCGCAAGCGCTACGACGACACCGGCCTGATGGTGGCCGAGCTGCTGCGTCACGGGCCCGACAGCTCCGCCGGACGCGCCGTGATCACCCGCATGAACCGCATCCACGGCCACTACGCGATCAGCAACGACGACTTTCTGTATGTGCTCAGCACCTTCGTGGCCGAGCCGATCCGCTGGCTGCAGCGCTACGGCTGGCGAGCGCTGACGACGGACGAGCAGCAGGCCCTGTTCCGCTTCTGGCGGCGGGTGGGGCAGCGCATGAACATCGACAGGCTCCCCTCGAGCCTGGAGGCGCTGCTGGCCTTCAACCAGGCGTTCGAAACGGAGCGGTTCGCCCTCACCCCCGCCAACGCCCGCGTCGCCGAGGCCACGCTGGCGATGCTGCTGCAGGACTGGCCCCCGGCGCTGCAGCCCACCCTGCGGCGGCTGTTGATGGCTCTTCCCGAGACCGCCGTGAGCGGCAGTCTCGGCTGGCCGGCGACGCCGTCCCGGTTGCAGGCCGCCATCCGCGCCGGCCTGCGGCTGCGCAGCCGGCTGGCCAACGCCTGGAGCCGGCTGGTCCCACCGGACGGCACCCGCTTCTATTCCGAACGCCCCACCCCCAGCTACGGCGCCCAGTTCCAGCTGGAGCAGCTGGGCCCGCCGCCGTTGCTCAAGAACCTGAACCGGCCGCGCTGGCAGGGAACCCAGCGGCGCATCGGCCTCACCGGCGGCATCGCCTCCGGCAAGAGCAGCGTCGGCCGACTGCTGGCGGAACAAGGCCTGCCGCTGCTCGATGCGGATGTGTTCGCGCGCGAGGCGCTGGCCCCCGGCAGCCCCGGCGCCCGGGCTGTGCTGGAGCGCTACGGCAAGGTGGTGAGGCAGGCAGGCAGCGACCCCGACGCCGCCGTGATCGATCGCGCTGCCCTCGGCCGGATCGTGTTCGCAGACGAGGCCGAGCGCCGCTGGCTGGAGGAGCTGGTGCATCCGCTGGTGCGTGAGCGGTTTGCGGCGGAACTGGCGGCGCTGCAGGAGGCTCCGGCCGTGGTGCTGGTGATCCCGCTGCTGTTCGAGGCGGGGCTGGAGGGACGGTGCAGCGAGGTGTGGCTGGTGGACTGCGACCCCGAGCAGCAGCTGCAGCGGCTGATGGCCCGCGATGGCCTCAGCGACGCCGACGCCCGCGCCCGCCTGGAGGCCCAGTGGCCGCTGCAGCGCAAACGGCCGCTGGCGGATCGGCTGATCGACAACCGCGCAGAACCGGATGCCCTGAAACGTCAGGTGCTGGATGCGCTGGGGAAGCCCGGCTGAGGCCCGTGCGAGAACGCTGAGCGTCCAGATTCCGACCGGGCTGGCCAGCCAGCTGAAGGCCTCGCTCAGCCCTTGAGCTTGCTGCTGAGGATCTGGTTGGCCAGCTTGGGATCGGCCTTGCCGCCGGTCTGCTTCATCAGCTGACCGACAAAGAAGCCCTGCAGCTTGGTCTTGCCGCCGCGGAAAGCCTCCACCTCTTCGGGGTGGGCCGCCAGCAGGGCATCGACGATCGCTTCGATCGCCTTTGGATCGCTGATCATGCCCAGCCCGCGCTCCTCGACGATCGCCTTCGCGGAACCACCCTTCTCCAGCAGTTCCGGGAGGATCTCCTTGGCGATCTTGCCGCTGATCACCCCCTTCTCGATCAGCTGCACCATCTCGGCCAGCTGCTCGGGCCGGAGCGGCAGCGTGTCGTAGCTGAGGCGATTGGCGTTCACATGGGCGGCGATGTCGCCGCTGAGCCAGTTGGCCGCCGCCTTGGCATCGGCGCCGGCTGCGACGGTGGCCTCGAAATAGTCAGCCATGGAGCGCTCTTCGGTGAGCACGCGGGCGTCGTATTGCGACAGGCCCAGCTGCTCGGCGTAGCGATGGCGGCGTTCGGCCGGCAGTTCAGGCATCTCGGAGCGCCAGGCTTCACGCTGCTCGGCGTTCACCTCGATCGGCCCCAGATCGGGGTCAGGGAAATAGCGGTAATCGCTGGCCCCCTCCTTGGAGCGCATGCTCTTGGTGATCTGCTTGGCCTCATCCCACAGGCGCGTCTCCTGCACCACGGGTTCACCGGCCTCATAGGCCTTGATCTGACGCTGAATCTCGTACTCACACGCCCGCTGAATGGCGTTGAAGGAGTTCATGTTCTTGATCTCCACCTTCGTGCCGAAGGGCGCATCGGGCCCACGGCGCACGGAGATGTTGACGTCGCAGCGCAGCGATCCCTCCTGCATGTTGCCGTCGCTCACGCCCAGATAGCGCATGATGCGCCGGATTTCGGAGGCGTATTCCGCCGCCTCGCGGCCGGTGCGCAGATCCGGCTTGCTGACGATCTCGGCCAGGGCCACGCCGGCGCGGTTGTAATCCACCAGCGAATGGGTGGAACCGGCCAGGCGGTCACTGCCGGCATGCACGAGCTTGCCGGCATCTTCCTCCATGTGGAGACGCTCGATGCCGATGGTCTTGAGATAGGTCTCCTTGCCCTTCTCGGCCACCTCCACCTCGATCCAGCCATCCTCGGCGATCGGTTCGTCGTACTGGGAGATCTGGTAGTTCTTGGGCAGGTCGGGATAGAAGTACTGCTTGCGGTCGAACTTGCAGTGCTCGGCAATCTTCAGGTTCAGCGCCATCGCCGCCTTCACCGCATATTCGAGCACCTTCTGATTGAGCACCGGCAGGGTGCCCGGCAGGCCGCACACCACCGGATCGATGTGGGTGTTGGGGTCGTCGCCGAAGCTGGTGGAGGCGTTGGTGAAGATCTTGCTGGCGGTGCCCAGCTGCACGTGGGTCTCCAGGCCGATCACCGCCTCCCAGGCCGCGCCGTCGCCAGCGGTGCTGGCACCGGTGGAGGGGGCTGTCTGCGTCGCCGCTGCCATGGAGATCCTCTGCATCGCTCGTGGGGGCGATCCTATGGGGACGGACCCGAGCTGCCGTGGCGCAGCCACCGCGGCCGGACCCCGGCGAGACAGGATCATCGGGCGAGCATCCAACAGCGGGCATGGCGGAGCGAGTGCTGATCCTGGGCGGCGGCCTGATGGGCCTGGCGATCGCCCACCAGCTGGCCCGCCGCGGCCGGGCCGTGCAGGTGCTCAGCCGCCGCCGCAGCGAGGCGGCCGGCTTTGTGGCGGCCGGGATGCTGGCGCCCCATGCCGAGGGGCTGGCCGGCGATCTGCTGCGGCTGGGTCAGGCCGGCCTGGAGCGGGTGCCGGCCTGGGTGGCGGCGGTGGAGGGCGACAGCGGCCTGGGCTGCGGCCTGCGCCAGTGCGGCATCGTCGTGCCGTTCGCCTCGGCGGCCGAGCGCGACGGGTTCGCCACCGGCCCATACGGGCAGCCCCTCGATCGCGCTGGCCTGGAGCGGGAACTGCCGGGCATCGGTCCCCGCTGGCAGGCGGGGTGGCTCTTCCCCCAGGACGGCCAGATCGACAACCGCCGCCGGCTGATGCGGGCCCTCGAGCGGGCCTGTGTGGCGCTGGGCGTGCACTTTCAGGAGGGCACGGAGGTGGAGGGCCTCGAGCGCGATGGATCGGGCAGCCTGCGGGCCGTCAGGCTGCGCACCGCGGAGGGGGAGCGGCGCACGCTGGAGGCCACCCAGGCGGTTCTGGCCTGCGGCGCCTGGAGTGCCCGGCTGCTGCCGGAGCTGCCGGTGTTCCCGGTGAAGGGGCAGATGCTGTCGCTGCAGGCTCCCCGCGGTGCCCTGAGCCGGGTGATCTTCGGCCCGGGCACCTATCTGGTGCCGCGACAGGACGGCCTGGTGGTGGTGGGCGCCACCAGCGAACCGGAAGCGGGCTTCTGCGAAGGACTGACACCGGCGGGCCAGCGCCAGCTGCAGAGCGGCATCGAGGCGCTGCTGCCCGAGGCCGCCGGCTGGCCACCGATGGAGCGCTGGTGGGGCTTCCGCCCCTGCACCCCCGACGAGGGCCCCCTGCTGGGCGCGAGCCCGATCCCGGGGCTGTGGCTGGCGACAGGCCATCACCGCAACGGCGTGCTGCTGGCGGCGATCACGGCCGAGCTGGTCGCAGGGGTGATCGGGGGGACGCTGGCGCAGGAGGAACAGGATCTGGTGGAGGCGTTCCGCTGGAATCGCGACGCGACCAGGACACCCACGCATCGGGAACCGGCCTGAACCGGAGGGCCTGAGGCAACGGGCGGAATCAACGCCCCCAACCCCCCGGAAGCTGTTCGGCGACACAGACGCTCTGAGACTTCTGAGAGCAGAGTGTCACCGTCCCGCAGGACCACTCCCTGGAGCGCAGCATGACCAGCCTCGGCGGCAAGATCATCGTCGGCAGCGAGGAATGGTGCAGCTTCCCGGAGATCGGTCTGCCGGCGATCAAGGCCCGGGTCGATTCGGGTGCGGCGACATCCGCCCTGCATGCGATCAACATCCACCCCTTCGAGCGGGACAGCCGCACCTGGGTGAGCTTCGAGGTGCATCCCCTGCAGGGCGATCGGTCGGTGCTGGTCCGGCACGAGGCCCCGGTTGTGGCCATCCGGGAGGTGAAGAGCACCAGCGGCAGCGTCGAGAGCCGCTATGTGATCCGTGAGCGGCTGGTGCTCGGCGAACAGAGCTGGCCCGTGGAGCTCACGCTCGCCAACCGCGATGCGATGGGGTATCGGATGCTGCTCGGACGCGAAGCGATGGTGGACAGGATCCTGGTGGACCCGGCCGGCAGCCACCACCTCAGGGAGATCAGCCCCGAGGAGCTGCGCTCCCTCTATGCGCACACCCAGCAACGCCGCAGTGGCCTGCGCATCGTGCTGCTGGCGAACAATCCTGATCTGTACAGCAACCGGCGCCTGATCGAGGCCGGAGAGGAACGTGGCCATTCGATGCAGTTCCTCAACATCCGGCAGTGCTATATCCGGCTCGATCCCAGCAATCCCGAAGTCCACTACCGCGGCGGCGAAGTTCTCGGCCCCGTGGATGCGGTGATCCCTCGGATCCGCCCGAGCGTGACCTTCTTCGGCTGTGCCGTGACCCGCCAGTTCGAATCGATGGGGGTGGAGGTGCTCAACAGTTCCAAGGCGATCGCTGCCTCCCGCGACAAGCTGTTCGCCTCCCAGGAGTTCGTGCGCTGTGGGCTCAACACCCCGATCACCGGCTTCGCCGATTCCCCGCTCGACACCGTCGACCTGATCCGGATGGTGGGCGGCGCCCCCCTGATCGTGAAGCTGCTCGAAGGCGCCCAGGGCAAGGGGGTCGTGCTGGCGGAGACCGACAAGGCCGCCGAGAGCGTGATCAACGCCCTGCAGAGCCTCGACGCCAACCTGCTGGTGCAGGAGTTCATCAAGGAGGCGGGCGGCAGCGATCTGCGCTGCTTCGTGGTGGGCGGCAAGGTGGTGGCCGCGATCGAGCGCCGGGCTGCCGCGGGCGAGTACCGCGCCAACCTGCATCAGGGAGGCACAGCGCGGGCGGTGCAGCTCGAAGCGGCGGAGAAGCAGCTGGCGATCAAGGCCTGCAAGGCCCTCGGCCTAGATGTGGCCGGCGTGGACATCCTGCGCTCCCATCGCGGCCCGCTGCTACTGGAGGTGAATTCCAGCCCCGGACTGCAGGGGATCGAAACTGCCACCGGCAAGGATCTGGCCGGAATGATGATCCAGAAGCTGGAGCGGAAGCTGGGTTGGGAGCGGCCGGGTATGGGCGGCGCTGCGGCCGCAGCGTCGGCCTGAACCGGTGGGCTGAGGGGGCAGCGATCAGGCGTCCCGGAGACGTCCACATCAGCGGGCCCTCGCTCTGGTCCCTCTGCCAACCCGTTCTCCATCACCGGACAACGTTCTGAGCCAGGACGCGGCACCATCGCGGGAAGGCCGAGGAGAATGGAGCGACGTGCCGCGTAGCCGAACCCACCACCCCACGGGCGAGGGCGGGCTCCCACGGCGTGCTGGGGATCATCAAGCCGGATCATGCCGGTGGACACCCCGATTCCTTTTTGCACCCGTCAATGCTCCGGCCTGCGACACGGGGCGGGCCGACCAGGAGCCTGGCGCTGCTGGCCTTCCTGATTCCCCTGCCCTTCTCTCTGCCGCGGTCGACTCCCCGCACCGACCCGACGACCTGGCACCTTCTGGCCGCCGGCTTCCAGCAGCGGGGCGTGACCGTGGTGGAGAGCCACCCGCGCTGCAGCGAACGCAACCTGTACGGCCTCTACGTGCGGGGGCGCCGGGAGGTGGTGGTGTGCGCACGGGGGGACCGCAGCCTCACCCTGCGCCATGAGGGCTGGCATCTTGTGCAGAGCCTCTGCCTGATGGGAACGCCCTGGCCGCCGGCGGCGAACCCGGAGGCGCGCCTGAGCCGCACCGACCGGCGTGAGCTCCAGCTGCTGGTCAGCCCCGAGCAGCGGCAACGGGAGGCGGAGGCGCGGCTGATGGCCCAACTGGCGCCTGCCGACTACCTGCATGCGATGGATCAGGCCTGCGCCGGGCGGCTGCCACTGGGACAACCGGGCGAACCGAGCTCGGCGCGACCCGACTAGCCTGCAGAAATCTGCATGACAACCGGCATGCGTACGACGCTCGATCTGAATGACGACCTGCTGGCAGCCGCCAAGGCCCTGGCCGCCCGTGAGCGTCTCAGCCTCACCCGCCTGATCGAACAGGGGCTGGCCCTGCGGCTGCGACAGGGCACTGGACAGAGCAGCCCAACCGGCCGGCGCCCCCTGCCGGTGCATGACGGACGCGGCGGCCTCAGTGCCGCGGTCGCCGACCCCTGCAGCAACCGCTCGCTTCTTGATGCGGCCGATGGCCTGCTGGAACCATGACGCCGGATGTGAACGTGCTGGTGGCGGCCTCCCGCTCGGATCATCCGCACCACCTGACGGCCCTCGCCTGGCTGAACGAGGCGCTGGAGAGCTGCGCACAGGGCGAGCGCCTGCGTTTGCTGCCGATGGTGACAGCCGGGTTTCTACGCCTGGTGACCCACCCACGCGTGTTCGTCGAACCGACACCGTCGGAGGCGGCCCACGCGTTTCTCGGAGCCCTGCTGCAGGCAGAGGGAGTGGAGCTGCTGACGCTGGGGAAGGAATGGCCGCTACTCGAACCGCTCTGCCATGAGCACCAGCTGACGGGCAACGCGATCAGCGAAGGCTGGATCGCTGCCGCTGTGCTCGCCCGCCAGGAATGCCTGGTGACCTTTGACCGCGACTTCAGGCGCCTGCTGCCAGGGAGGCAGTTGCTGCTGCTGGTGGCCTGATCGGATGGGGTCCAGTCGTTGACCTCCGAGCCTGGAACCGCAGGCCGCGGCTCCCGAACACAGCGGTCCAGGGGCCATCGGAACCGTGGATCACGTTGCAGCCGATGTGTACGGCCAGATCAACGCGGATCTTGCCAGGCTCGACCTCCAGGACCGTGGGGACGCCTCGCAACCCGGCTCCCCTCGGACAGGTCGCGTTCCGCTGGCAGCAGCGGTCAGCTCCCGGGAGCCTTCGCCAGCCTGGGAGGCCATCGCAGCCAGGTCGTGAACAACCCCGCACCCATCAACAACTGCCTCTGGCAAACGCTGCTCAGCCTGGCGGAACCCGAAGATCGCGAGCCTGGCACAACACTTCTGGAACAGGGGCAACCACCCGGTGGCGTGTTCCTTCTCGAGCAGGGCGCCCTGCAGGTGGATCTGGCCATGGGCACGTGCCTCACCCTGCCTGCGGCGACGCTGGTTGGGGAGATGTCGTTTCTCTCGGCGCAGCCGGCACGGGCCCGGGTGAGCTGCCTTGAAGCCTGCCGACTGCGGCGGATCGACGTGAAGGACCTCTGGAGCTGGGTAGCGACCCAGCCGGAACAGGGACACCACGTGATCGAAGGCCTGGCTGGTCTGGCGATGCAGCGCCTGCAGGGACAGTTTCATCAGGACGGCTACGTGGCCCTGGTGGCCCATGACGGACGCAAGCCTGATCTGCTGCGCGTGGCGGGTGAGTGGGTGGACCTGCTGCAGAGCCGACCTCTGCTGACCACCGCCCACACCGGGACATTGCTTGAACAACAACTGGGCCTTCGCGTCAGCAGGCGCGTCAGTTCTGGCCCGCTCGGCGGTGATCAGGAGGTGGGATCGCTGGTGGTGGCCGGCCTGGTGGCGGCCGTGCTGTTCTTCCCCGATCCCCTCAGCAGCCAGCCGCACAGTGCGGATGTCGCAGCCCTGCTGCGCGTCTGCGACGTCTGCGGCGTGCCGCTGGCCACCAATCCCGGCTCGGCCCGGCTGCTGCTGCAGGCCCTGGCGCGACCGGAGGCTCAGCCCTCGATGCGCCAGGCCTGATCGGAAGGGGTCCAGTCGCTCAGCTCGGAGGGCTGGAACCACAGACCGATCTCAAAGAGGGCGGTCTCGGGGCCGTCGGAGCCGTGGATGACGTTGCGGCCGATGTTCACGGCCAAGTCGCCGCGGATCGTGCC
The DNA here is from genome assembly GCF_015840715.1 of Synechococcus sp. CBW1004. NCBI lineage: Bacteria > Bacillati > Cyanobacteriota > Cyanophyceae > Synechococcales > Synechococcaceae > Synechococcus > Synechococcus sp. CBW1004. The sequence goes on from NZ_CP060397.1 coordinate 2,383,731, forward strand.
GGGCTCGGCCTCCAGCGGCTTGGTGGCGCCGATCATCCTGCGGGCGCTGGCGATCACGCCATCGCCTTCCCACACCATCGCCACGACCGGGCCGCTGGTGATGAACTCCACCAGGCCAGCAAAGAAGGGGCGCTCGCGGTGCACGCAGTAGTGGCTCTCGGCCAGCTCACGGCTGGGGGTGAGCTGCTTGAGGCCCACCAGCTTGAAGCCCTTGCGCTCGAAGCGACCGAGGATCTCGCCCACCAGGCCCCGCTGCACCCCGTCGGGCTTGATGGCGATGAAGGTGCGCTCGGCGGCCATGGTGTCCTTTACAAGTGGAATGGGCCATCGTCCTGGTCAGCCCTGCCGGTTGGCAAGCAAGGCCGCATCACGCTGCGGATGGACCCAGGTTGCAGCAGCGCGCCGGCCCTGGGCCCCATGGGCGCCGGCACAGCCCGCTGGCGCGTAAGCCGAGAGGAAGCCCCCCGGCGGAGAGAGGCGGAGCCGGCAGGGCAGCGGGGCCAGGCCGGGCCAGGGCACCGGAGCGCACCGACGCAGGCCAGGACCGCACCGGGCCACGGCGCGCCACGCGGGCATCGATGGCCGCGCCGATCAGGGACCCGCGCCCTGGCCCATCCCCGCCGCCCCGTTCGGGGCACCGTCAGCACCTGGATCCCCAAGGGCAAACACCGCGACCGGCTCCGGCCAGCCCTTCAGCCGCTGCTCGCCCAGATCCAGCACCGGCCAGTCGGGCGGCAACAGGGCGCGCAGCTCGGCGCTGATCAGGACCGGATGCTCCGGGAAGCGGCGGGTGAGCGCCTCCAGGCGGCAGGCCAGGTTCACGGTTGCCCCGACCACAGTGAATTCCAGGCGCTGGCTGCTGCCCAGGTTGCCGGCGATCACCTCACCGACGTGCAGACCGATCCCCTGCCGCAGCGTCGGCAGGCCCTGCTGTTCCAGGTTGCCGTTGAGCACGGCCAGACGGCGCTGCATCGCCACGGCCGCGGTCGCGGCCGCCAGCGCCTCGATGGCGTCACCGCGGCTGCGGGGCACCCCGAATTCGGCCATCAGCGCATCGCCGATGAACTTGTCCACCAGGCCCTGCTGCTCGATCACGGCCGCCGCGATCGCCTCAAAGTAGCGGTTGAGCAGGGCGAACAGCGGCGCCGGCTCCAGGCGGGCGCTCAGTTCCGTGAACCCCACCAGATCGGTGAACAGCACCACACAGCGGCAACGGCTGCCGCCCACCTGGGTCCAGATCGGGCCGGGCTGGCGCAGGATGTCCTGCAGCAGCGACGGCGAGATGCGCCGCGCCAGCAGCTGATGCAGAAAGGCCCGCTCGCGCTGTTCGCGCAGCCCCTGACCGCCGGCCCGCGTGGCCCCCGCCAGCAGCGGCGCCAGCAGCAGGGCCGAAACGGGCAGCTGACGGCGGGCCAGGCCCCAGGCGACGGCACTGAGCAGCAGGGCGCCGGCCGCCAGAGCCGACGCCAGGGCCAGCGTCTGACGGGACTGCCCGCCGCGGCGCAGCAGCACCCAGCTGAGCAGCCCCCACAGCGACAGCAGAACGATGGACCCGGCGGTGCCCAGGGGCCAGCGCCCCGATCCCGACAGCACGGAGGCCAGGGCTGCGGCCTCGATGTCGGTGCCGCTCTGGGGACCGAAGGGAGTCTCCTGCTGGTCGCCCAGCTCCGGTGCGGTGGCGCCGAGGATCACGGTGCGGCCGCGCCAGAGCGCAGCGGGCTGCTGCTCGATGCGCCAGGCGCTGACGCGGGCGATCGTGCCGGCAGGCCCCGGGTAATCGATCAGCAGCGGTGCCTCGGGCAGCGGCGTGGTGGTGAGGGCATAGGGCAGCGGCCGGGGCCAGGGTGAGGCGAAACCGGCGAGGTTCTCCTGCCACCAGGCGCGACCGGGGATCGCCTCGCTCAGGCCCTGGGGGCTCTGCAGCAGGGTGGTGAGGCCCAGCCGCGGCAGGCGCCCAGCGGGCCAGGCCGCCGCCGACGGGCCGAGCAGCCTGCGGCTCTCCACCCCGTCCTGCACGCTGCGCGCGAACGCCACCGCCAGCACCAGGCGGTCGCGCCAGGGGGACAGTCGCGCCACGAAGGCCCGGTCGTCGGCGGGTCCGAAACGGCTCGGCTGGCTGTGGACGATGTTGAACACCACCTGCGCGGCGCCCCGTTCCAGCACCCAGGCGGCCAGCTCCGCCTGCAGAGCCCGCGGCCAGGGCCACGGCCCCATGGCCCGCAGCAGCGGCGAGGCGGCGCGCTCTTCGGGCGAGAGCAGATCGGCCAGGGCGAGCGACTCGGCATCGATCGCCAGGATCAGCGGGTCGACAGGGGCGGGACGCACGCCGCGCAGACGGAAGGCCCAGGCGAACAGCTGACTGTCGACAGCCACCAGAACGCGACCCGGCGGCGCGCCGGCCAGCGGCGGCAGCGCCGAGACCAGCGGCAGCAGCAGGGCCAGGGTCGCCAACGCCCTCCAGCCGGGAGCCCGGCCGCCCCCCGCGGCGGTGACCGTCGAGGCACGCCGCGCCCCACGGCGCCACAGGCGCAGCCAGGGCGGCAGCTCAGCGAGGGGGCCACGACGAGCGGACGCATCGCGCTGCCACCCGAGCCGACGACCAGGGGCCCCCGCCACGGCCCGCCAGCGAGGCAGATCGCCCCTGTTGTTCTGCGGCCCTTGACGGCCGGCCCCGGCGGCTGGTCGCCAGCCCCACGGGACGCGCCGGCGGCTCACCGGCCCGCAGCGGGCGAAGCAGCAGCGACGGGTGTCGGCGCAGACGGGGCGGCCGGAGTCGCAGCCGCCTGCGGGCCGAGGCCGAGTGTGCGGCGGATCAGCGGCAGCGTCTCCATCGGAGCCGGGAAGTCGTTGAGCAGCAGGCTGCGGGACAGACGGGTGCGCGCCTCCTCACGGCTGAGACGGCGGGGGGGCTGCCAGGTGCCGTCACGGAACAGCAGCTCCTGGCCGCCCTCGAGCACGAAGCCCTTGCCGGTGCCGGCGCCGGTGGACACCCGCACCCGCCCCTCCCAGCTGAACACCTTCACCTCGCGCTCTCCCACCTCCAGGAACACGGTGGTGCCCTCGATCGAGGCGGTGGCGACCCGGGTGCGCACCCGCAGCGTGCCCTGCCCCTTGGAACCGGGGTTCACCCAGGCGATCAGCTGGCCCCGCTGCAGCGCCAGCGCATCGCGGTCGAGGCGCAGCAGAGCGTCGCCCCCCATGCGGAAGCTGCGGCCATCGGCCAGGCGCACCTGCAACCGCCCCGGCGTGCGGGTGCGCAGCACCGTGTCGGGAAGCAGGGACTGGCCCACCACCGCCTGCCGCTCGGCGCGACCGGGCAGCTGCACGAAGGCAGGGCGCGACGGCACCGCCACCACCTGGGGATCGCGCCCGGCGGCAAGCGCCGTCATCCGCAGCGCCAGCGGCGCCAGGGCCAGCGCGAGCAGCAGGGTGCGGCGTGAAGGCAAGGCCACGGGATGCTGCAGAAACAGTGGCCCCCACAGTGGCGCGGGTCCGTGGGGCCTGTCAGCCAGAGGGGCCACAGACGGGCAGCCCAGCGAGGTCGGTTCCAGACCACGGCCGCAGAAGATCGTGCCCTGCTCACTCCAGAAGAGGATTGCGGATCTGCATCCCCCCGATCACAGAAAGTCACGCACCAAGGGGTTCACTATGGTGTTTTCCCTGAGTGCTGCCTCCCTGGCCCTGCGGAGCAGGTCGTCATCGATGGCAAGAGTGAGGTTGGCCACGATCACGTTCATGGACAGGACTCCGGATGGCCCCATCGGAGGACCCGCCAGGTCACACCCCCGCCCCAGGGTTGGTCAGATAGCTGGTCAACGGCCTCGGTGCAGGCGACGGTGGCGGAAGCCAGGACCCAGCTCTCCAGCCTGCTGGATGCGGTGGAGGCCGGCGAGGCCGTGGTGAGCACCCGCCGCTGCAAACCCCTCGCCGAGCTGGTGCCCCGCTGCAACGTGCATGACCTGCTGCCCCAGCTGGCAGCCCTCCGTGGCTCGTTGCCCGAGCAACCGACCACTGGCGTGGAGACCATGCGGGCGTTCTGGGATGAGCCCGGCGCCTGATGCTTGAACCGGGTTTACTCGTAGTGGCTCCAGAGGCGCAGCACCTTCACGATCCGCTCCTCCTCCAGCACCTGGTAAACGAGCCGTTGCTGGATGTTGATGCGCCGTGAGCAGGCTCCGCGCAGCTCCCCGACGAGGGCTTCATAGGGCGGTGGCTGCTGATAGGGGTCAACGGCCAGGAGATCCAGCAGGGCCTGGGCTTTCTGCTTGAGCGCCGGAGAAGCCGAGGCGAGCTTGCGGGCGTCCTTCTGGGCCTGCTTGGTGAAGAGAACCGTCCAGCTCACCAGCCCGGTTCGCTGCTCAGCTCGGAGGCATCGGCGGCCATGCCTTCCAGGATCGATTCGCGCATGCCTGGAATCGAGACCAGATGCAGGGTCTCCTGGATGGCGCGCCAGTCGTCTTCGGAGAGCAGGACAGCATTGCCCCGCTTGCCGGTGATCTGCACGGGCTCGTGGGACTGACCCACCTCATCGATCAGGGCGTAAAGCCGCTTGCGGGCTTCTGTGGCTGAAACAGTGGCCATGGCGTTCCTGCTGCCCGTACGTCAGAGCGTACTGCTTTTGGTCGTGGTGCGCTCCTTGCCGCCCACACATCACTGACGCAGGAGCCACCCACGCCTCAGCCATCCCCATCCCCCCGCCATCTCGCGGATGTACTCATCGTTGGAAGCTGTCTGAGGTATCCCGGCCGAAACCGCCGCAGCCAGCGCAGCTGTCGCTGGCCCTCCTACTGGTCTGGCTGATGCGCTGATCGCCGCCATGCGAGTTCCCTGTGGCCAGTGCCGTTCCCGAGGCCTGCCCATGGCCTGCTGCTCTCGCGAGCCGTCTACGTCATTGACACGGGTCAGCCAAGGCGAGCCGATCGGCATCGCTGTTCCGGGAGGGATCGAGCAGGGTGATCAACCCATTGCCATCAAGCAGCGCAGCGCCCACGGCAGCACATCCCGCAGGCTGCTCACCAGGTCCAGATCGACGGGGGATGCTTCAGCTCCCAGGGGCAGCAACAGCAGATCATTGCGTCGCGATGCTGGGCCGGTGCTCTGCTGCAAGGGCTGATGCAGACCCTTGCGGGCGGATCCCCATCCTCCGCTCAGAGGTCGGTGAGATCCACGGCCATCCCAGCGGCGTGCGGATCGCGGCGCAGCCTGCTGAGCAGACGCTGATCCTGGGTGATCAGTGGGCCCATACGGGCTTCCGCCAGCGCCAGGTAGAGACAGTCATAGGCCGGATGATCCAGGCGCCGGCTCCAGCGCTGGGCGGCCGGCAACAGCGCCGCCGCGGGCACCAGCTCCGAGAACAGGCGCGGGGCCAGCTCGGCGATGCCCTCGAACTGCTCCTCGCTGATCGCACCGGCGCGCCAGGCCTTCCAGCCGGCGTTGAGCAGCTCCACCAACACCAGCTCCGGGGCCAGCAGCCGGGCCGGGGGCCAGGACTCCAGCAGCCGCACCGCCGGCGCACTGGCGGGACTTTCCACAAACCAGCCGAATGCCACTGAGGCATCCACCACCCAGAGGCCGGGCTCAGCGCTGCTCACGCCCCTCGCGGATCAGGGCCGCCACATCCAGCTGCCGCCCGGAGGCAGGGGTCTGGCGGCGCAGCTCAGCCAGGCGCCCCCTCAGGTCGTCCTGCTCGGCGGCGGCTGCCGTAAGCAGGTCGCGCAGACTCTGCTCCAGCGAGACCCCGCGGCGCTGGGCCCGGGCGCGCAGGATCTCGACCACGCGCTCCTCCAGCTGGCGAATCAGGATCTGAGCCATGTCGACTGCAGTGCTATCAGTTATGCTATCAAGCTGGGCCTGTTCGTCCGGCGTACTCTGCAGGCCTTTGCCAACGGGCTGCTGCAGGATGGCCAGCTCTGGATTGACATGCTGGAGCAGCGCAACCTGATGGCCCACGCCTACGACGTGAAACGGGCCCGGCAGGCGCTGGCACTGATTCAGGACCGGTTCGCGCCGGCGCTGTTGGATCTGGCCGCCGACCTGGAGAGACAGCGATGAGCCAGATCAGCGCGCTGGGCGACCTGCCGCCCTGCACCGTGGAGCAGATCAACAGCGTGCTGCGCCGCTTCCCTGAGATCCGCTGGGTGAAGCTCTATGGCTCGCGCGCCATGGGTCGACACCGACCCGGCTCCGACATCGATCTGGCCTTCAGTGCCCCGCACGACTGCAGTGCGGCCCTGGCCGGCGCCCTTGAGGACCTTCCAACCCCGTACCTGGTTGATGTCACCCACTGGGAAAGCCTGCGGCACGAGGGTCTGCGCCGTCACATCGCCACGGTGGGCCTGCCATGGCCTGAAGCGCACGGACACCCCTGACTAGATTCCCCCGATCGCCACTCACCGCAATCAGGGCCTGATGGTGCTCGCCAACCCCACCGGCACCATGACCGCCCAGGCGGCCAACAGCGACAGCTGGAGCACCGCCGACAGCGCCGCCCTTTACGGCATCGACCGCTGGGGCGACCCCTACTTCTCGGTCGGACCCCGCGGCCACGTGATCGTGCAGCCGCGCGGCGAGCGGGGCGGCTCGCTCGATCTGGTGGAGCTGGTGAAGGAGCTGCAGGGTCGCGATCTGAGCCTGCCGCAGCTGATCCGCTTCGACGACATCCTCGAGGACCGGCTCGAGCGCCTGCATGCCGCCTTCGAGCGGGCGATCACCCAGTACGGCTACGCCGGCCGCTACCAGGGCGTCTTCCCGGTGAAGTGCAACCAGCAGCGCCATGTGGTGGAGCAGCTGGTGGAGAGCGGCCGCCGCTGGCATTTCGGCCTCGAAGCCGGCAGCAAGGCCGAGCTGCTGATCGCCCTCTCCTTGCTCGACGACCCCGAGGCCCTGCTGATCTGCAACGGCTACAAGGACATCCGCTACATCGAGACGGCGATCCTGGCCCGCCGTCTCGGCCGCCGGCCGGTGCTGGTGATCGAGCAGGCCGATGAGGTGGAGCGGATCATCAGCGCCAGCCGCGAGCTCGGGGCGGCGCCGTACATCGGCATCCGCGCCAGGCTCTCGACCCGCAGCACCGGCCGCTGGGGCAGCTCGGTGGGCGAACGGGCCAAGTTCGGCCTCTCGATCCCCGATCTGCTGGCCACGGTCGAGGCCCTGCGCCAGGCCGGCCTGCTTGAGGATCTGCGGCTGCTGCACTTCCACGTCGGCAGCCAGATCAACGACATCGCCGTGCTCAAGGACGCCCTGCAGGAGGCCGGGCAGATCTATGTGGAGCTCACCCGCCTGGGGGCGCCGATGGGCTACCTGGATGTGGGCGGTGGCCTGGGCATCGACTACGACGGCAGCCGCACCGCCACGGCGGCCTCCACCAACTACTCGCTGCAGAACTACGCCAACGACGTGGTGGCGACGATCCGGGAGTGCTGCGAACCGCACGGGGTGACGGTGCCGACGCTGGTGAGCGAGAGCGGCCGGGCGATCGCCAGCCACTTTTCGGTGCTGGTGTTCGACGTGCTCGGGGCCGGCGCCCTGCCCGGCGCGGTACCCGCTGCGGCGGAGCAGGAGCCGCTGATCCTGCGCAACCTGCGCGACACCCACGCCGGTCTGATGGCGCTGGCCGACGACGACGCCCAGCTGCCGGAGCGGCTGCAGGAGGCCTGGAACGACGCGCTCAAGTTCAAGGAGGACGCCCTGGCCGCCTTCCGGCTGGGCTACCTGAGCCTGCCGCAGCGGGCGGTGGCCGAGCAGCTCACCTGGGCCTGCTGCCAGGCGATCGCGGCGCGGCTGCAGCGGATGCCGACGGACACCGCCCTGCCGGAAGAGATCCAGGCACTACCAGCCGCCCTGGCCGGCACCTACTACGCCAACCTCTCGGTGTTCCGCTCGGCGCCGGATACCTGGGCGATCGATCAGCTGTTCCCGATCCTGCCGATTCATCGACTGGGTGAGAAACCCGCAAGGCTGGGCAGCTTCGCCGACCTCACCTGCGATTCCGACGGCAAGTTCGCCCGCTTCATCGATCCGGTCGGGCGTTCCGGGCGGGGCCAGGCCAAGCCGCTGCTGGAGCTGCATGCCCTGCGGCCCGGCGAGCCCTACTGGATCGGCCTGTTTCTCGGCGGCGCCTACCAGGAGGTGATGGGCAACCTGCACAACCTGTTCGGCAGCACCAACGCCGTCCACATCCGCCTGGGCGAGTCGGGCCGCTACCGCATCGATCATGTGGTGCGCGGCGACACCAATGCCGAGGTGCTGCAGGCGATGGAACATGACCCGCAGCTGCTGCTGGAGCGCCTGCGCCTCGCCAGTGAGGCCGCCATCGGCCGCGGCAGCCTGGCGATCGGCGACGCCCGCCGGCTGATGGCCCACCTGCGCGCCAGCCTGGAGCAGACCACCTACCTGCAGGACGGCTCGGGCGAGACGGCGGCGCTCTGAACGGCACGCGGCGACGCCCTTCCGGAGCCTCACCAACGGGGATCGGCCGTCAGCCCAGGGCGAACACCGCCAGGGCGGCCCAGAGCAGCTTGCAGAGAAGGTGCAGGCCCTGATCGACGGCCAGGTTGTAGCGGCGCCGGCATTTGCCCAGATCGATCAGGGCATGCAGCAGCCATTCACCCAGGCCCAGGAGCGGCAGCCCGGTGATCAGCACCACGAAGAAGGCATGCACGCCGGCATGGGCGGTGAGCCACCAGCGCCAGTCGATCGTGCTGCTGCAGCCAGGACATTTCTCGCGTGCGATCCGGTCGGTCTGGAGCGGGTAATCCGCGACGCAGTGGCCCATCGCCAGGTAGGCGAAGAGGTTGCCGATCTGAATCCATGCCTCAGGTCCGTTCATCCACAGCGCCATCACTCGACCGTCATCCTGCATCTGCCGCCGCCGGCAGGCCAAAGGAATGCGACCGCTGCACCGGGAGACAGGGCGGCATGAAGCCAAGAAAAAAGCCCCGCCGAAGGCAGGGCTCTGGGCGATGGAAACAACGTTCGGGAGTCTGTCCTCGTTTCGACCCCGTCGGTTGCTTCCTCACTCCTCACACGACGGAACCTTAACGGGCACGATCCAGGTCCCGACAGGGGTCGCGGGACGGCATCCCAAGTGTCCCGCCTGCTCTGGCGCAGCGGGACGGAGGACATCGGTGGGACACCGCGGACCTGACGGGGCAGCGCAGGCCGTGCGCACGGCACGCAGAACGACAGGGGAGGGGGCCGCTTGCGAGCACGTGCACACCTCGATGATGCAGGCCGCCGATCGCGCCCGCCCGCCGACCTTCCCTGACCTGGAGCGGACTCAGTCCCGGAAGGGAATCACCTGCAGAGGCACCGGCCGGCCAGGGATAGCCACGGCGCCGCGATCAGCCACATCCCCGAACGAAGCACCACGAGCGTCGCGGTTGGCCCCGACGCTGCCGAGGCGGGACAGCAGCGTCGAACCGCGGCCGGCACCTGCCGTTGCGACGGGCTCGGGTGGCGGCTGCAGCCGGGCCAGCAGAGCAGGCAGGGTCTCACCGTTGGCGAAATAGACATGACTGAGGCTGCGGCCCTGATAGGTGCGCCGCTGCAGCGACCAGCCGGGTTCGAGGGTCAGCTGCACGAAGCCGTCGCGATCGCGCAGGGGGACCCGGCCCCGGCCCACCAGCAGATCGGTGGGATGGCTGACGCTGCTGGCCTGCAGGCGCAGCTCCTCACCCACCTGCACCAGCCGGAGGCGGTAACTGCTGGCCAGATCCTGTTCTCCGATCCGCAGCGAGTAGCCGTTGCTGTCGATGTAGCGGCTGCAGATCCCGGTGAAGTTGAAACGGTTGAGACTGGGGTCGACCAGTCCATCGGGGCGGGCGGTCCAGCAGCGGGGTGCGGCCGCCACCTGCTCGAGCACCAGCAGGCCCCAGTCCTCGCTGCCGATGGGGCGGCCCAGGACGGCGAAGCGGGTGTCCTCCAGGGGCTGGGCGGCGAACAGATCCTGCCCGCGCACGCCGCTCGCCGACAGCGCCGCCAGACCGGCGACGCCGGCCGCGGTCAGCAGCAGGGGCCGGAGTGGACGGATGAACGCGACGGGTCGTCGGGAAGCTGCCGGCGTCAGCGGGTAGTTTCGGGCCATGGTGCCGTCTCCGCGAGCCCGGCCTGGCCGGGTGGGGCGGCTTATTCAACCGGCTCCCAGAACAAAAGCAATGCTTGACCAGCCCCGCCGGGTGATCGCCGCGGCCTGTGACGGTGCCTGCAGCGGCAACCCCGGCCCGGGTGGCTGGGGCGCCCTGCTGCGCTTCGAGGGTGGGGCCGTGCGGGAACTGGGGGGCAGCGATCCGGCCACCACCAACAACCGCATGGAGCTGACAGCGGCTCTGGCGCTGTACGAAGCCCTGCGGGAGCTGCCTCGCCATCCGGAGCTGGTGATCCGGACCGACAGCCGCTATCTGATCGATGGCCTGCAGAAATGGCTGCCGGGCTGGAAGCGCAAGGGCTGGCGCACCGCCTCCGGCGGCCAGGTGCTCAACCGCGATCTGTGGGAAGGGCTGGAGCGGGCCCGACTGGCGGATGTGCGCCTGGTGCATGTGCGCGGCCACAGCGGCGATGCCGACAACGACCGCTGTGACGCCATCGCCGTGGCCTTCGCCCGCGGCCAGCGGCCCCAGCTGGCCAGCGAGACCGCCGCCGACTCGCCCCGGACAGTTGGCCGCCCGGCGGCACGGGCCGGCGGCGCCCCGGGGAGCGCAACAGGGCCTGGGCCGCAGGCGACCCCAGGGACGGGCACGGCGGAGGCAGGGGCCGGCGACGATGCCCCCCACGACCTGGCCCCGGCCCCGCTGCAGGCCCTGCTCACCCGCCTGGAGGCGGCGGAGCGCCTGGCCCGGGGCGGCTACTCCCTGACGCTGCTGGAACTGGCCCAGCTGGTGGAGATGCCGCTGCGAACGCTGGAGACCCGCAGCGAGGCCTGGACCTGGCGCGACTGGCGGGTGCAACCCGCCGGCGAGGGGCGCTGGCGCCTGGAACGCGACGCGGGAGGATTGGAGGCCCGCGAGTGAGGCGGCCGGTGATGGAGCAGGACGATCCCGGCGGCGACGCCACGAGATCCCCCGAAGGCCCGGCGGCGCCCAGCGGCGTCACGACGTCCTTCTATCGACGCTTCGTCGGGCCGCTGCTGCTGCAGGACGAAGGCGCGGATGCCGAGCGGCTCAGCCAGCTGACCCTGGCGACCCTGGCGCAGGTGAGCCTCAGGCGCGACTGGCCGCTGGTGCGCGACACCCTGCAGGGCCTGGCGGCTGAGCTGCAGGTCCGTGACGCCCGCCTGGAGCAGACCCTGTTCGGCTGCCGCTTCAGCAACCCGCTGGGACTGGCCGCCGGCTTCGACAAGAACGGTGTGGCGGCCGGCGTGTGGGACCGCTTCGGGTTCGGGTTCGCCGAGCTGGGCACGGTGACCTGGCAGGCCCAGGCGGGCAATCCCAGGCCGCGCCTGTTCCGGCTGGCGGCGGAGCGGGCGGCGCTGAACCGGATGGGCTTCAACAACGATGGCGCCCAGGCGGTGCGACGCACCCTGGAGCGGCAGGCATTGCCACCACCGGGCCGGCGGCCGGCCGTGCTGGGCCTCAACATCGGCAAGTCGCGCAGCGCCTCCCTCGAGCTGGCCCCGGACGATTACGCCTCCTCGCTGGCCCTGCTGGCGCCGCTGGCGGACTACGCGGTGATCAATGTCAGCTCACCCAACACCCCCGGCCTGCGCGATCTGCAGGAGGAGAGCCAGCTGCGCCGGTTGGTGGAGCGCCTGCGGCGGCTGCCCGCCTGCCCGCCACTGCTGGTGAAGATCGCCCCGGACCTGGAGGACGATGCCATCGACGCGATCGCCCGCCTCGCCTATGAGGAGGGACTGGCCGGTGTGATCGCCGTCAACACCAGCCAGCATCGGCTCGGGCTGGAAGAGCGCCGCCTGGCCGGCAGCGGCCTGACCCTGGCCGAGGAGGCCGGCGGCCTGAGCGGGCGCCCGCTGCGGCCTCGGGCACTGGAGGTGCTCAGGCGCCTGCGGGCCACGGCCGGGCCGGCTCTGCCGCTGATCGGTGTGGGCGGCATCGACTCGGCCGAGGCGGCCTGGGAGCGGATCGCCGCAGGTGCCTCACTGGTGCAGGTTTATACCGGCTGGATCTACGAAGGGCCTGCCCTGGTGCCACAGATCCTCCAAGGACTTTTACGCCAGCTGGATCATCACGGACTGCGCACGATCGGCGAGGCGGTTGGCTGCGGTCAGCCCTGGGCGTGAATTGCCTGTAAGTTTTCCGGGCATGGTCCGAAGGGTTGGCATTCGAAGGGGTACTTGAAGATCTGCAGGAGCGGCTGAGGCCATTGACGGCCCAGCTGTTTCCTCGACTCGTTCTGCTGGAAATCCGTGACAGCGGTCTGCGCGGGCAGGTGCTGCACGATGACGACCAGCCCGGTCCGCTCGGCCTGCAGGCCCCCCTGCCCGCCCTCACCTGCCGGGACGGACTGCCACTGGAGAAAGACTCCCTGGCTGATCTGGTCGGCGACCTGCTGCTGAGTGAGAGGCAGCTCGATGCGTACGTGCTGGCCGTTCTGCCGTTCGAGGCCTGCCACTGGCGTGTGCTGGTGCGTCCCTTCCCCGAACCCCCTGAGGACCCGATCGAGGCGCTGCGCCTGCTCGATCCCCCCCTGAACCTGCCGTTCAGCCTGGCCGAAGCTGTCCTCGATCTGCACCCCCTGCCCGGCCAGCCCGATGAGATGCTCCTGGTGGCCTCACCCCGGCGGCTGGTGGATGGCTGGATCGATGTATTCCGTCTGGCTGGGGTCAAGCTGGAGCGCCTCGCACCGGCCCAGGGCTGCCTGCTGGCGGCCCTCGAGGAGCCGCTGCGCAGCTGTGAGGAGACGGATCTGATGGCGGTGCTGGTCCCCTACGAGAACGACTGCCTGCTGTGGCTGTTCCACCGCGGCATTCCGGTGTTCGAGCGCGCACTGCCCCTCGGAGGTATCGAGCTGATCGAGGAGCTGCAGCGCTGCCTGGCCTTCTACCACCGCCAGGAGCCCGGCCTGCGTCACCTGCGGCTGCTGCTCACGGGACCCCTGAACGACCGTGCTGAGCTGGAGGCCGCCCTGGAGGTGGAGGCCGAGGAGCTGGAGATCGCCCCGTTCGGCTCGCTGCTGCTCAAGGGCCTGGCGATCCGGGAGGGAAGGCGATGAGCCCCCTGAGCCTGGAGAAACTGTCCGGTCTTGACCCGAGGAAGCGGAGCGGAACGGCCCCGGGCACGCGTGCCAACGGCGGCCCGGAGGACTGGCCCGTGCTGGATCTGCTGCGCGAAACACGCCAGAAGATCGGCCAGCAGACGATCGCCGCGGTGCTGGCTGAACGTCGCCGCCTGCTGCTGCAGGGCACCAGTGCCGGGGCGGTGCTGCTGGGAGTGGTGATGGGGATCTCGGCGCTGGTGTGGCTGCGCCATCAGCTGATCAAGGCGGAGATGGGCCAGCTCGATCAGGTGGAAGAGGAGGCGGCGGCGCTGCAGCAGCAGCTGACCAGCCGCAACAAGCAGCTGGCGGCGGTCACCGAAGTGAATCAGCAGCTCTCCGGGGCCTTGAGCAATGTGCGGCCCACCTCGGCGCTGATGGCGGATCTGCAGCTGCGCACGCCGGAGGGGGTGCAGCTGCTCAGCGCCGAGGCCGGCAGCGCCAACCTCAGCCTCAAGGGCCTCGCCAGCGACCCGAAGGCCTTCGAGCGCATCAACGCCCTCGAGCTGGAGCTGGGCCGTTCGCCGCTGCTGGATCCGCAGGGCATCACTCTCAGCCGGCTGGAACGCAAACCCGAAACGGGTGACAAACCGACCGGCGGCCCCACCCCCGTGCAGTTCGAGGTGACGGCGAGATTCGCACCGCTGGAGAGCGGCCGGCTGCTGCAGGTGCTGCGCGAACTGGGCTCGGCGGGCATGGCCCGCCGTCTGGAGCTGATGCAGAAGGAGGGACTCCTGCCATGACCAATCTTCAGCAGGGTGCCTCGATCCTTTCGCCGCAGGGTCTGCGACGCCTCTGGTTCGGTGCCCCGGCCGCGGCCCTGGGGGTGTTGTCGCTGGTGTTGGCGGCCGCCGTGCTGCTGCCGCTGTGGCAGACGCTGCAGCGGGACACCCGTCGCGTGCGGGAACTGGAGGATCTGCAGGTGCAGGTGTCGCTGGTCCGCCAGCAGCTGCGCGCCCAGGACCTGCAGCAGGAGAAGGCGCTGCAGCAGCGCGACAAGCTGCTGCGGATGATCGCCGGCAGCGGTGATGTCTCGACGCTGCTGGCGGTGCTGGACCGCGAGGCGAAGGAGGCCGACGTGCGGCTGGATCTGTATGAACCTCAGACGGGCGGACCGCCTCCGCCGGCGCAGGCCGCGCCCACGCCATCGGGCGGAGGCAATCCCAATCAGCAACCCCCTCCGAACCCGCTGGAGACGGCGGGCCTGCAGCCCCAGGGGATGCTGATCTCGCTACGAGGCCGCTACCCGAACCTGCTGAACTTTCTGCGGCGGCTGGAATCGCTCAGCCTGCTGGTGATCCAGAGCGATCTGAAGCTGGAGGCCCCGCCCGCCAGCACCGACCCGAAGAGACCGGCGGCGCAGGAGGTGTCGATGAAGCTGAGCCTGCGGGTGTACGGCAAACCCGGCGGCGGCGAGGCTCAGGCCAGCCCGGCGGCAGCTGGCACCACGCCGCCGACGGCACCTCCCGCCGCACCGGGGGCACCCGCCTCACCAGCCGGCACCACGGCCCCCGGGGCGCCGCCCCCCACCGATCCAGCCAACCCGCCCCCGCCTGCCCCAGCGGCGCAACCGGGGAGCCCCCCGGCCACACCCCCGGCCCAACCGGCCCAGGGAGGGGCGCCCCCCGCCACACCTCAGGGCTCCACGGCACCTCCAGCGGCAAACCCGCCGGCAGCACCCCGGCCAGCCGGCCGCTGAACCGTGCAACCAAACAGATGCAACGATGAAGACCTCCATAAACTGCGCTGAATTATTCCAAGCACGCGTGGGTAGCAGGGTTCGGCAACAGCGCAGGCGTCAGTTCCTGGCCCTGGCGGCTGCGGCGGTGCCCAGCCTGCCGCTGGGGGCCCTGCCCCAGGCCGCGGAGGCCCAGACGGTGCGTCCCTACAGCACTCCGGGCAGCGGCGGCAGCACCACGGTGGTGCCGGTGGGGGGACCGCTGCAGCTGAAGGTGCGGCGCCTGCCCGATGCGGTGGAAGTGGTGGTCGAGGGGGTGGGCGAAACACCCCAGCTGCAGCAGAGCACCCGCGGCCCGGCCTGGGAGGGCCTGCTGTTCACCGCCAGGCCCACCAGCCTGAGGTCGGGGCCGCAGCGCATCGGCCTGCCGGAGGCGGGCTTCGCCAGCATCAGCCTCGATGGCGCCGGCAGTGGCTACCGCATCCAGGTGACCCCCCTGCAGGGAGCGGCGGTGCCGCGGCCGGTGGTGAGCGCCGATGGGCGCGACCTGATTCTCAGCTTTGCGGTACCCACCAACCCGCAGCTGCAGACCATGACCCCCAGCGTCACGACGCCGGGGCGGGTGAGCGACCCCTCCTTCGTGCCGCCGCTGCAGCCCCGGGCCGTGGCGCCGCCGGTGGGCGATATCGCCGTGGGCACGATGATGCTGGCGAATCCCAGCTATCTCAACATCAGCGGGCCTCCGGTGACGATGACCCTGCGCAATGCGCCCGCCAAGGATGCCCTGATGGCTCTGAGCCAGATGGGGGGGTATGGATTCGTCTACGTCGATGAACCGGGCAACAGTGGATCAGCATCCGCCGCCAACGCCGCGGCAGCCGTGTCCCGCCCCCTGTCGATCGCGTTCCGCAATGAGAACTACGCCCGCGCTCTGAACTCCGCCCTGCTCGCCGCCGGCCTGCAGGGCAAACGCGAGGGCAACATGATTCTGGCGGGGCCGAATGTGCTGAGCAAGACCTTCGGCTCGACGATGTCGAAGGTGTTCCGGCTCAATCAGGTCTCGGCCGGCTCCGCCGCCGACTACCTCGCCAACCTCGGCGCCACGGTCACCAAGGTGAACACGATCACCACCGCGGTCACCGAAGGGGCCAACCAGAACAACGCCATCGCCGGCGCGCCGAATGCCGCCACCACCCAGTCGACCACCACGACGAACGTAGAGACTTACGGCGCCTCCCAGGGACCACTGCGCGGCCTGCTGGGGACCACCGATTCCCGCCTGGAAACCATCACGCTGGTCGGCGACCCCAAAGTGGTGGCGATCGCCGAAAACTACCTGCGACAGCTTGACCTGAGGCAGCGTCAGGTGGCCCTGTCCGTGAGGATCCTGGATGTCACCCTTGATAACGACACCTCGATCGAAAACAGTTTCGCCTTCCGCTACGGCAACAACTTCATTGTCAATGATCGTGGTGAATTGCAGGGAGCCTTCGGGTCGTTGCTACCGCCGCAACCAGATGGCTCTATTTTTGATTTCAATGGCATTGCTGCCGGCCTTCCACCACTCAGAAACCCCGGACAGGCCTATACCCGCAACAACTTCTACGACCTGATCCGCGCCTCGATTGAATCACGCAGCACCAAAGTGCTGGCCAGTCCCACTCTGATCCTCAGCGACAATCCAGCCATCCTGCGCAGTGGCAATGACCAAGGAATCATCACCCAAGGCCTCAGCAGCGGCGGATCGGACTCTTCATCCAGCAGCAGCTCTGCAGGCAGCAGTGATGCCCGCATCGGTCGCACCCGTGCCAACGAGGCCTATGTCACTGTCGGCGAACAGGTGATCACCGCCTACGAAGCCACAGCCGGGCAGAATGGCGCCCCCACCACCTGCACCCCCGAATTCAGTGTTTCCGGCCTCACCTTCGGCGCCAGGGTGAACAAGATTGACGACAATGGGTTTGTCACCTTCTCGATCTCACCCACGATTTCGGCCACCACACGCACGCAGGAGGTACCGCAGTGCGGCCCCATCGACATTCTGTCGATCCGCAGTCTTGATTCCGGCAGTGCGCGCGTGCGCGACGGTCAGACGCTGATCATGACCGGCGTGATCTCCGATCTCGACAGCCAGCTGGTCAAGAAGTGGCCGATCCTGGGCGATCTGCCGTTGGTGGGTCAGTTCTTCCGCGACACCCAGGGCCAACGCCGCAAGCGCGAGCTGGTGATTCTGGTCACCCCCCGCATCCTGCGCGACGACCAGGGCGGCGCCTTCGGCTATGGCTACCAGCCCTCCACACCGCAGACCCGCGATTTCCTGCGGCAGGCGGGAAGCTGAAGACCCTTCACCGTGGCGGCCCTCTCGCTGCCGCCGCGAGCGGTATGCACAGGCTGCGCGATCCCAGTTCAGCGTGATCGGGCGGCAGCACCGCCCTTGAGCAGAATCCAGTAGTCGAACAGCTCCTGGATCCGACCCAGGGAAATCTCCCGGGTCAGCCAGCCGTTGAGGTAGCGGCGAAACGCCGCATCCCTGCCGCCGACCATCAGCACCAGCTCGGAGCTGAATTCGCGGCCAAACGGGGTGATCAGCGTGGTGCTCGGATGCAGCACCGCCAGGCCGGCGCCGGACTCCGCCGGGGTGAGCAGGCCGTCGTAGCGCCGTTGTCCCTCGGCGGTGAAGAACTCGGCACTGGAGCCGATCGGCACCAGCTTCACGCGGGCCCGCTGCCTGGCATCGCCCAGGCTCTTGGCGATCTGGGCCTCGAGGCCATAGCTGATCAGACTCTCGTCCTCAACGGCCAGGCTGATCGGCCGTGATGGAGCGCTCCGCTCTCCTCCCTGCAGCTCACGCACCTTGGCATCGGGCACCACCAGAGCCAGGTTGACCGTCTGGTAGCTGCGGCTGAGCTCATGGCGAATCGCCCGCTCCGGGGTGTTCTGAATGCCGCCGGCCACCACGTCGAGTCGGCCTTCGCCCAGCTGCTGTTCGAGCTGCTCGAGCGGCAACTGCAGCAGCTCCAGCCGGACCCCCAGGCTTCGGGCCATGCTCTTGAGCAGGTCGACATCGAAGCCCACCAGATCCCCCCTGGCGTTGCGGAAGGCCCAGGGCAGGGCGTCATCCTGCACCCCGGCACGCAGCACCCCCCTCGCCCGGATCGCCTGCAGCGTCACCGGAGCCGCGGGCCAGGGCCGGCTGGCCACGCGGGGTGTCTCGCCGGAGCGGGTGCTGCTGAGCGCCAGCAGGCGTGCGTCATTGCGATAGCTTTCGCGCAGGGCCGCCGCCAGCGCGGAGCGACTGGCCAGGCCCAGCCCCAGGGTCAGCGCCGTGGCCAGGCCGAGGCTGGCGAGCAGCCGCGGCAGCCTCGGACGCCAGGCACCCACACCCTGGGCAACCACCAGAACGGCCAGGACGGCCAGACCCTCGAGGCCCAGCACCTTCTCAAAGCGGTACAACCATTCGCCGTTGACATACACCAGCTGCAGCAGATCGATCGGCAACCCCAGATTGAGCAGCTCCTGGCGCACCACGGCCTTGACCCCGGAGACCGTCGCCGGAATCGCGCTCAGCAGCATCCGCAGCGTGGCCAGGGGCTCGAGGGCCCGGTCCACATACCAGGCGCTGAAGGGCACGAAGATCAGGGTGGCCACCTGACCCAGAGTCGGCAGGGAAAAGCCCAGGGAGATGAGCGGCGTGATCTCCTCATGCATCTCGCGGACGCGGGGATCGTCAGGGTCGACACCCAGCGCGGCCGGCAGCTGCTCCTGCAGATTGCTCACCAGCATGGGCAGAGCGATGAGCAGATTGGCACTGCTGGCGGTGAGAGCCAGGGGCCCCTTGATCATCTGCCAGAGGCTCCTGAGCCGCAGGGGGGTGAGGCTGATCAGCACCAGCAGACACAGCAGCGACAGCACCAGAAAGCTGATCAGACAGACGGCGAAGAAACCCTGAATGCGAATCAGCTGCTCGCCGTTGATGCGCGACACATTGATGGCGATCAGCGCGAAGATCCCGAACGGAATCAGACGCACCACCAACTTGTTGAGCCGATTGAACAGACTGCGCATCACCGCCAGCGGCCTGAGCAGATGCTCACGATCATCGAGTCCCTGCAGCAGGATGCCGAGCACACAGCTGAACAGCACAACGGCAGGAAAATTATCGGTCGCCAGGGCTGTGAAGATGCTGTCAGGCAGATAGGTCGTCAGCAGATCATCGCTCTTGTGCACATCAAACAGACCCGCGTGATAGAACTCCGATGTCACCAGCGGTGGCAGGAACAGGGGCAACACGATCACCAGCAGCGATGCCGCCAGCCAGAGAGCCAGCAACACAAGGCCACCGCGCCCCACCAGCTGGCGCAGCGAACCTGGCCTGAGCCTGCCGAAGCCCACGATCAGCTCGCAGATCAGAAAGGGCATCACCACAATCTGCGAGGCCTGCAGAAAGATGGTGGCCAGGGGCTGGAGCCAGTGGGTCTGTCCGGGCAGCAGCCAGCCGAGCAGGGCACCGGCCGCCAGCATCAGCAGGCACTGATTGCCGATCTGGCGCGGCCACAGGGCCAGCAGACGCTCCATCATGGTCTCAGGCCCGCTTGGTGTCCGTGCCCTGGCCAACGACCCTGCACCCAGGAGCCACCGGCGGCGAGCCGGCCGCGACAACCGGCCGCCCGCCTTCCCGCCGGGTTCCGGTCAGCGGGCGGGCTGACCGAACAGCTGCACACCATTGACGAAGAGGTTGGGGTAGAAGCCTGGGTTGAAGGGCTGTTGCTGCACATTCGCATCAATCAATGCGTTGCTGCCGGAGCCAGCCTCAGCACCGGGGACGGCGATGTGACGCCATTCTCCTTCCAGGTCCAGGGCGGACAGCTGTTCGCGCCGGTGCTGACCGTGGCGGACACGCGGCAGACCTACTTCAGCTTTGCCGCCGCCAACGCCGATCGCATCAGCCACTTCCACGGTGTCGGCCCCAACGCCTACGGCATTGAGGATCTGGCTGGCGGCGGCGACCGGGACTTCGACGACCAGATCCTGCGGTTCACGGTGACGGCGGAAGCGTCTCTGGGCTGATCGGGCCAGGGCGCACCCGTCGGCAGCCCCCCCGAGCCTCGGCATCCGAGGGCGGCCTGGCCGCTCACCGCAGCCGTCCGACGCTCAGAAGGCCGTCAGGAACTTGATCGCCAGCGGCGCCAGCGCCTGGAACAGGCCGGCGGCGCCACTCATCAGGCGCATGCCCTGGCCGTTGCCGCCGGGGCCCTTCGGGGCCGGCTGCTCGAGCAGGGTCGCCGCCTCGCCCAGCTTCTTCGCCGTCTCCGCCTCACCCTGCTGGGCATAGAGGGAGGCGGCGTAGCGAAAATCGGCGGCGGCCAGGGCGGTCTTGCCCTGGTCGCTCCGGGCGATGCCGCGGGCCAGCCAGGTGAGGGCCGCCTCGGGCTGCTGGGCGATGGCCTCGCCGAACAGCCGCTCGGCCTCCGGCGGATTGCCCGCCAGAGAGGCCTCCACGCCGGCATTGTGCAGCTGGGCGTAGCTCAGGCCACCGGCGCCGATGCCACGGGCCGCCTGCCAGTGTGCGCGCGCCAGAGCGCCGGAGTCGAGCTGGGCGCCGCTGAGGTCGCTCTCACGCAGATCGGTGCCTTCCAGACGGGCGCCGCGCAGATCGGCGCCGCGCAGCGAGGCCCCCTGCAGGCTGGTGAAGCTCAGATCGGCACCCTCCAGCCGGGCGCCATCGAGCCGGGCACCGCTGAGGTTGGCACGCTGCAGCTGGGCACGGCGCAGGTCGGCATCCCGCAGATCGGCATGCACCAGATCGGCATCCTGCAGCTTGCAGCCGGGGCAGGAGCGGCGCTCCAGCAGCTTCATCAACGCGTCCGTGCTCGCCGCCCGGCCCGGAGGAACGCCCAGCGGCGTCAGGACCAGGGGAGCCAGGGCCAGAAGCACGACGGCACCCTGGCGCCACGACACCGGGCGACGTGCAACGCGCTGCCGAAAGGACCGCGGCAGGGTCGCCCGATCGGCCGGCAGGCGGCCCAGGACCCGGTCCGTTGGAGCGACGACAGCGATGGGTCGCTCCGAGGCGGCTTCAACCATGCACCCTCCCGCAGTCGATGGGATGTTCTAACCCGCTTTCCCCACGGCCGCCCCACTGCTGAGCCGCCGCAGCCGGCGGCCCAGGGCCCGGCGCTGGCGACGCAGCTGCCGCAGCGACACCGCCGGCGCCCCGCCCGCGCCGACGGGCACAAATCGCTGGCATTGATAAAGCGTCGCAAAGGCCTGCAGCTCCGGAGCCAGCTGCGGCAGCCGCTCCTCCACCCGCGCCGCGAACCGTCGGAGGGTCTCGCCCGGCTCGGGCACCAGGTCATGGCGCGCCAGCAGGCCCAGCAACTGCTCGAGCTGCCGGCGGGCCGGATCGCCCTGGCTGCGGGCCTGCAGCCAGCGCATCAGGGACAGCGAGCCGGCCAGGGCGACAGCGATGGCCAGCAGCAGCACCGGTCCCAGCCAGGGCAGCAGCGGACCGAGCAGACGGCGCAGCAGCGACTGCTGGCTGTCGCGATCGAAGCCCAGCCACACGCGCGTCCAGGCGATGTCGAGACCCCACCACTGCTGCCGCAGCCAGTCGGCCAGGCCCCAGCTGCCGCGACGGGGCTGGCTCTGGCCCGGTGGCGCGATCCAGCTGCTGGGATCCACCCCGACCCAGCCCTGATCCGGCAGCCACAGCTCCGTCCAGGCGTGGGCATCGGACTGGCGCAGATCCAGGTATCCCTCCCCACCCAGGGGCATCACCCAGCGACCGCCGTGGTAGCCGCTCACCACCCGCGCCGGCACCCCCGCCGCCCGCAGCAGCGCCGCCAGGCTGCTGGCGTAATGCCCGCAGAAGCCCTCCCGCCGTTCGAACAGAAAGGCATCGAAGGGGGCGCGGTCGGGCAGTGTGCCGGGCTGCAGCGTGTAGGAGAAACCGCCGGCGGCGAACCAGTCGCGAGCCGCCTGCAGGCGTTGCTGCGGTGTCGGCAGCCGAGCCCAGCTCGCCCCGAGGGCCTCCAGCCGCGGGTTGCTGCCCAGCGGCAGGGCCAGATCGGCGCCGGAGGGAGGGCGGGTGCGCCAGAAGGAGGCCGCCTGCGGATCGGCGATGCCATAGACGCGCCGCTGATCGCTGGGAGCGCGGACCAGCAGCTCGCCCCGGGGATCGAGCAGGAGCTCCCGGCCAAGAGGCCGGCCGCCGCCGCCCCAGGGCAGCGCCTCGATCCGGGAGGGAGCCGCCACCCACAACTGAGTCGAACCGGCGAGGGCCACCGGGGCGCCAGGCAGCTCCCGGGCATCCCCCCGCGGCAGCGGCGGCGGTGCGGAGCGGTTCCAGCGCCGTCCATCGAAGCGGTCATGCACCAGCACGCGCCAGTAGCGCTCCTGTGCCGGTGGCGGCTGGCCGGTGGCGAAGGCCACCCGCGCCGCCGGGGCATCCACGGCGGCCAGCTCGGCGATGCCGCCGGGATCGAGCTGCTCGCTCAGGCCCACCACGGCAGCCGCGCCCCGCGCCAGGGGCAGGGTGCTGAAGGGGGCCAGGCGCGGAACCAGCAGGAACAGCACCAGGGCCACCGGCAGGGCGGCGGCCACCACCTGCAGGCTGCGGCGCAGCAGCACCCGCCAGCCCAGTCCCTCGCCCAGTTCCAGCGCCAGCAGCCCCGCCAGCGCCAGCAGGGTCACCGCCAGCTGCAGCAGGCTCGCCGCCAGCTCGGGACGCTGCGCCGCCACCAGACCGATGCAGACCAGCTGCAGGAGGCTGACCAGCCGCCGTTCCGCCAGGCTGCGGGCCTCCCAGAGCTTGAGGGCGGTGAGCACCGCCAGACCGGTCGCGATGCCGCCGTACAGGGAGGTGATCTGCAGCCCCGCCATCGCCACCAGCAACAGCAGCAGCGCCAGCCACTGCAGCGCCGCGGCGACCCCGAAGGCGGGCAGGCGCTGAGCGGCGGGACGCAGGCGGGCCATCTCAGCGACAGGTGGCAAGGGCCGCCAGGGCTCGCTCGCGCTGAGCCGGCCCGCGGCCGGGAGGGAGCCGCTGCTCGCCCAGCACCAGGCCGTAGGCCAGGCCCCTGGCATGCAGACGGCAGATCCGCTCGCTGAGATGCTCGAGTCCCCGCTCGAACGGCACCGCCGGATCCGGGGCCAGCAGCGGCTCCTCGTCGGAGGGATCGACGAAGCGCTTGGCATAGCGACCGCGCCCCTGGGCGAGCAGTTTCCAGGCGAGGCGACTGGCGCCGTCCTCAGGCCGGTGGGGCTGCAGATCGCGCCAGTCGTCGCTGCCCTCCTGGCGCTCTCCGCCGCTGACCTGCAGGGGAACCGAGCGCGGACGGGCCGCCTGCAGCTGCCGCACGGGGCCGGCCACAGGGGCCGGCCAGACCAGCTGGGGCACGGCCGGCTGCCAGCGCGTCCAGCAGACGAACAGGCCCAGCGGGGCGGTGGTCTGCAGGCGCAGGCAGCCGGGCTGCTGCAGCCCGCGGGCCTGCGGCCGCCAGGGCACCGACAGGGCGTGGTCACCGCGGTCGAACACCCGGGGAGCCGTGGTGGCGGCCGTGTCGAAGCCGAACCGCAACCCCTCGCAGCGGCTGCGGCAGCGCAGGCGCAGGGGGTAGGCCAGCAGGGTACCGGCGAAGCCGGGCTGGGACTCACCCACCGCCAGCTCCAGTCCCTGCAGGTTGAAGTGGGTGAGATGCAGGGCCAGCAGGAACAGGCCGAGCATCAGGAAGCTGAGCAGCAGCGGCCCATTGCTCTGCAGCTGCGTGCCCACCACCTGCAGCAGCAGCAGGCCCGCCAGCCAGAGCCAGCCGAAGCGTGTGGGCACGATGTAGAGGTTGCGCAGACCGAGGCGCAGGCTCTCCCCCTGCTGGGGCCTAACGAAGTCCATCGACCTCCGCCAGCAGCTGACGGCTGAGTTCGCCGGGGACACCGGTGATCTGGCCCGCATCGAGGCGGTGCTCGCAGATCGCCGGCAGCACCGCCTGCACGTCGTCGGGCAGCACATGATCGCGGCCTTCCAGCAGGGCCCAGCCCCGCGAGGCCGCCAGCAGCGCCAGACCGGCCCGTGGCGACAGCGGCAGACCGCGCCGGCCGGCATCCCGGCTGCGGGCCAGGAGGTCGATCACGTAGGCGATCAGGCTGTCGCTGGCATGCACCGCTGCCGCCCGCTGCTGCAGCGTCAGCAGATCCGCGGGCTGCAGCCGCGACTCGAGGGCCTCCGGCCGCAGCCCCTCACCCCGCAGCAGCGCCGCCTCGGCCTGGCGGTCCGGGAAGCCGAGGCTGAGCCGCATGAGGAAGCGATCCAGCTGGGATTCGGGCAGAGGTGCCGTGCCGCCCTGGTCGAGGCCGTTCTGGGTGGCGATCACCACGAAGGGAGTGGGCAGGGGATGGCTGACGCCGTCGACGCTGACGCGCCCCGCCGCCATCGCCTCGAGCAGGGCGCTCTGGGTGCGGGGACTGGCGCGGTTGATCTCATCGGCCAGCAGCACCTGGCTGAACAGGGGACCGCTCTGGAACTGGAAGCCGCCGCTGGCCGGATCGAAGACGTTGATGCCGGTGAGATCGGCCGGGAGCAGATCGCTGGTGAAACTGACCCGCTTGAACTCCAGCGAGAAGCTGCGCGCCAGCGCCTCCGCCAGGGTGGTCTTGCCCACGCCGGGCAGGTCCTCGATCAGCAGATGGCCGCGCGCCAGCAGACAGGCCAGGGCCAGCCGCACCTCCCGCTCCTTGCCCAGCAGCACGCGGCTGATCGAGCGGATCACCGGATCGAGGGAGGAGGCGGACACGCGCGACGAGACACGGGGCTGGGGCAGAGGCGGTGACGAACACGCAACGCTCCGGCGCCCAGCCTGCCGGAGAACAGGGGCCACTGCCGCGGCGGAGCCGACGGGAGCAGCTCCCCGGCCAGGTCCACCGCACCTGCGTCGGGATGGGGAACGCTGCGAGCCCGATCAGCCCGCGCGACAGGCAGACAGGCGGAAGCGCCCCCCCACAGCGCCGGCTTCCCCGACACCTGACGCGCTGGGCGTTGCGCGGCGTGGCAGCCGCCGTCACGCGTCCGGTATCACGGCATCATAAACGCTATGGGTAGCGTGCCGCCACCAGCCCAACTCCCAGTCATGGCAGGCCCCACGGCCCGGGGCCGGGCGCAGGGACAGCCCCGTGGACCGGAGCCCCGACGGCCAGGCCGGGTCCCGTCCCGTCGCCGGGTGCGCCGCCGCGGCCGACCCCGGTCAGCCGTGTTACACAGCGCCCATGGCGCCTGTCCCTCCGCTTCCCCCGCTGCAGCCCGGCACCAGCGCCACCCCGGTGGCGGACCAGGGGGCGGCGGACCAGGGCGGGAGCCAGCCCCCGATCCATGGCGGCAACCGCAGCGCCGAAGCCCGTCGCCTGGGTCTGCGGCCGGCTCAGCTGCTCGATGCAAGCGCCTCGCTGGTGCCCTTCGGGCCGCCCTGGCACCTGCGGGCCCAGCTGCTGCGCCAGCTGCTGCGCGGCGACAGCCTGCGCGACTATCCGGACCGCAGCTACCACCAGCTCCGTCAGGGCCTGGCGTCCCTGCATGGCCTCGATCCGGCCCGGGTGCTGCCCGGCAACGGCGCCGCCGAACTGTTCACCTGGGCGGCCCGCGACGCCGCGGCCTGCGGCCCCAGCCTGCTGCCCACGCCCGGTTTCGCCGACTACGGCAGGGCCCTGCGCTGCTGGGACGGAGCGATCCGCAGCCTGCCCCTGCCGCTGGACTGGCGGGAGGCCGGCCCGACGGCCTGGCCGGGAGCGGCCGCCTTGCCGGTGACCGGGGCCGCGCCGGTGCTGTGGATCACCAACCCCCACAACCCCACCGGTCAGCTCTGGAGCCGCGCCTCCCTGGAGCCGCTGCTGAAGACCCACGAGCTGGTGATCGTCGATGAGGCCTTCCTGCCGCTCACGCCCGGCGGCGAGGCGCAATCGCTGATTCCTCTT
The DNA here is from genome assembly GCF_015840715.1 of Synechococcus sp. CBW1004. Classification (NCBI taxonomy): domain Bacteria; kingdom Bacillati; phylum Cyanobacteriota; class Cyanophyceae; order Synechococcales; family Synechococcaceae; genus Synechococcus; species Synechococcus sp. CBW1004. The sequence continues at coordinate 2,409,574 of NZ_CP060397.1, forward strand.
CTGGAGGCCCATCCCAACCTGGTGGTGATCCGCAGCCTCACCAAGGTTCTGGCGGTGGCCGGCCTGCGGCTGGGTTATGCCCTGGGCGATCCCCGGCGACTGGAACGCTGGGCCCACTGGCGCGACCCCTGGCCCGTCAATGGCCTGGCCGCGGCACTGCCCGCCTCGCTGCTGATGGACCGGCGCTGGCTGGAGCGGGTGCAGCGCTGGGTGACGAGGGAGGGGGCCTGGCTGCGCGGCCGGTTGGGCGAGCTGGGCGGTCTGAAGCTGATGCCCTCGGCCACCAGCTACCTGTTGCTGCGGGGCTGCCGGAGCGATGGTCGCCCCCGCTCGCTGGAGCCCCTGCGGCAGGCCCTGGCGGAGCGCCATCAGATCCTGCTGCGCGACTGCCGCTCCTTCGAGGGCCTCGATGAGAGCTGGCTGCGCCTCAGCCTGCAGAACCGGCGCGGCCACCGGCGCCTGCTGCGGGCCCTGCGGCAGGACTGGCCCGGCGCCTGACACAGACACCGCCGCGGATCGCAGGCGGCCGGCGGCAGACCATGCCGGTGATGCCCTCCCGATCGGTCGGGGTGTACGCGCGACCGATGCCGTCAGCCCACCACTCCCGGAGCACAGGCGAGCCAGCCGCCGGGGGGTCGCCCCGGCGACCTCCAGCGCAGATCAACGCCGGATGATCCCAACCTCAGCGCGTCGCCACCAACTGGCTGAGCCGCTCCACCAGGCGCTGCTCGGCGTCACGCACCGCCAGGCGCTCCATGCCGCGGCGCAGCTCGAGCAGCGGATCGGCCGCCGCCTCCACGCCACGCAGCCGCGGTCCCAGCAGCCGCCACACGGCCCGCTCCAGGGCTTCCTCCTCCGGCCCGTGCTGCCACACGATCACCGCCGCCCCCAGCTCGGCCGCCGCCGCCGCGTTGGCGTCCTGATGGCGGTCGGCGGCCTGCGGAAAGGGCACCAGGATCGTGGGCGTGCCGCACACCGCCAGCTCGCTGAGACTGCCGGCGCCGGCGCGGCTGATCGCCAGATCGGCGTGCTGCAGCAGGCCGGGAAGCTCATCACTGAACGGTCGCTCCACCACCCCGGGCAGCTGGAGAGCGCCGGCCTCCGGATCGTTGCTGCCGGTCAGATGCACGACGCGGCAGCCCGCCGCCGCCAGTCGCGGCAGCAGGGGACGCACCATGCGGTTGAGGCCCACCGCGCCCTGGCTGCCCCCCATCACCAGCAGCAGCGGCCCGCTGCCGGCGGGCACCCAGTCCGGCAGGGGCGCGGGTTCCAGAAAGGCGTGGCGCACCGGTGTGCCGGTGACCAGCGGCCGGGCCTGGGGCAGCCGCTCGGCGGCCTGGGGCAGGCCCACCGCCACCTGCGAACAGAAGCGGCCGAGCAGACGGGTGACCTTGCCGGGGATGGCATTGCTCTCATGCAGCACCACCGGCACGCCGCACCACCGGGCCGCCAGGATCGCCGGGGCAGCGATGTAGCCGCCGCTGCTGAACACCGCATCGACCCGCTCACGTCGGATCAGACGGCGCACCGTCTGGCTGGCCAGCAGCAGCTGCACCAGGTTCCAGAGGCGGCGCAGCCCGCGCCCCTGCAGGCCACCGGCCCGCACGGTGTGCAGCGGATAGCGCGAGGGCACCAGGCTGGTCTCCAGCCGATCGGGCACCCCCAGCCAGCACACCCGCCAGCCGGCGGGCAGCGCATCCGCCACCGCCAGTGCCGGGAAGAGGTGGCCACCCGTGCCGCTCGCGGCGATCAGAAGCGTCGGCATGGGCGGGCCGCCACAGGCGGCAGGTGGGCGCGCGCCTACCTTAAAAGTCACGTCATGCTGGCCAGCACCCGGCCTGGATGACGGCGCCCAGCGCCAGCCTCGCCGCAGGAGCAGCCAGGGCCAGGGGCGCCGCGTTCCCCTGGGCCCGGCCCAGGCGCTGGCCGGACCAGCCCGGGCCCATCAGACTCCTCCCAGCGCTCCAGCAGCGCCACACCCAAACCCCAGCCGCAGCCCGATCGACACCCCTCCGATGCGCCTGCCCCGCCGCCTCTCCCGCGCCCCGCGTGCCCCCCGGATGCCCGCAGCGGAGCAGCCATCGGCCGCAGACCTCCGCCCCGCCACCCCGGCCATGGGCGCCGGCCGTGGGCTGGCCTGGGGCCTCGCCCTGAGCGCCGCCCTCAGCGCACCGCTGGCCGGCTGGGCCGCCAGCCCCAGCGCGGCCCAGCTGCAGGCCCTGGAGAGCGCCCTGAACGGCAGCGATCCCGCCACCCTCAAGGGCCTGCTGGCGGATGGGCCCGGCATCGACGCCGCCCTGCTGGAGCGACGCTGGAGCGCCCTGCGGGAGCAGTTTCCCGATGCCCGCTGGCAGCTCACGCCCGGCACCCCCACCCAGAAGGGCCAGCCGACGGTCAATCTGCGCGTGATCGGCAGCCGCGTCGAGGGGAGCGTCAGCTACCGGCTCACCGGCGATCAGGTGCTGGAGCTGCGCAGCGACGGCCAGCGCATCACCAGCCAGAACCTGCTGCGTGAGCAGACGATCCTGCGCAGCGGCGATTCCGACCTGCCGGTGAGCGTGCTGATCCCCGACGCCGTGCTCACCGGCCAGCGCTACGACGTCGATGTGATCTTCGACGATCCGCTGCAGGGTGCCCTGGTGGCCGGCGGCATCCGCGCCCTCAGCTCCCAGCAGGTGGCGGCGATGGAGAGCCCCGCCGTCGAACTGGCGGCGATGGGTGGCGGCGGACTGTTCAAAACCGTTCAGGCGCCTTACACCCCCGGCAGTCAGACCTGGGCCGTGCTGCTGGTGCATCCGCGCGGGGTGGTGAGCGCCACCAAGCGGGTGCGGGTGGTGAGCGACCGGGCCCAGCTGACGCCCTGAGCCTCCGTCGTCCGGAGCCTGCTGCATCACCCGGCAGCACCTGCCCTGGGGTGCCCCCAGCAGCGGCGGAGGGCGGCGCCCGCACCGGTTGCACAGCCAGGCGCTAACGGCTCAGGTCCTCCGGCAGCAGGTAACCCTTGCCGCCCCGGTCGAGCCGCTCGAAATGGCGCTGCAGATAGGGGTTGGAGCGCACCTCCTGACGGTCGAGGCGGCCATCACCGTTGAGATCGAGCCGGCGGAACAGCTTCTCCAGCCGCAGGTGGAAGCGGATCACCTCATCGTCGGCCCTCGCCGGACCGGCGCCGGTCGTCGCCGCGCCGAGGAGCAGCGCGGCGGCCAGAAGCAGTGGCAGAGCCCGTTGTCGCATGGGCGCAGGCTATGCAGGCCGCCGCAGCCGGCGATGACAGCAGACCGGGCAAGCTGTGACCGGATCTTTCCGAACCGAGAGGACGATGGCCCCGGGGCAGAGCATCTGGGTGGTCGATGACGACCCCGAACTGCGGCGCATGGTGGGCACCTATCTGATCGATCAGGGCTACGACGTGCGCTGCCTCACCGATGGCGCCCAGCTCATGGCCCGGCTGGCGGGAGCGCGTCCCGATCTGCTGGTGCTCGATCTGATGCTGCCGGGCGACAACGGCCTCACCCTGCTGCGGCGGCTGCGCGAAGCCGGCGACGACCTGCCGGTGGTGATGCTCACCGCACGCGGCGAGGCCGTGGACCGGATCATCGGCCTGGAGCAGGGAGCGGATGACTACCTGGCCAAGCCCTTCCTGCCGCGGGAGCTCAGCGCCCGCATCGAGGCCGTGCTGCGGCGGCGGGCGAGTCTACCGGCCGGCACGCCGCTGGCGGAGGGCGAGCGCGTCGCCATCGGCGATCAGGTGCTCGACCTGGCGTCTCGCACCCTGGAACAGGGCGGGAGCGTCACCCTGCTCACCTCCGGCGAGTTCGCGCTGCTCACCGCCTTCGTGCGCCACCCGCACCGGTCCCTGTCGCGGGAGCGGCTGGTGGAGCTGGCCCGCGGCCCCGACTCGCTCACCGACAGCCGCAGCATGGATGTGCAGGTGTCACGGCTGCGGCGGCTGGTGGAACCCGATCCCGGCCGCCCCCGCTACCTGCAGACGGTCTGGGGCTACGGCTATGTGTTCGTGCCCGATGGCCAGCCTCGCAGCCGCTAGAACCGCCCTCCTCTACGGCCTGGCTGGGCTGGGGGTGGCACTGCTGAGCACCGCCCAGCTGCAGTTGCTGCTGGCTGAGCGACTGGAGCGGGCCCGCATCAGCCAGCTGGGGCCGGAGGTGCTGTTCCAGGTGCGCCTCAGCGAACTGGCCCTGGGCCGCCTGCCGCCCGCCACCCTGGCCCGGCTCAGCGGCCTGCCGCTGCGGGTGGGCGAGCGGCCACCCAGCGGCCCCGGCGACCGCAGCCTGCGGGCCCAGGCAGCGCTGCTGCGCCAGGAGCTCTGCCGCTCGCTGCGGCCCTGTCCCCAGGTGCTGCCGGCGAGCGGACCACGGCGGGGGGTGTGGGTGCAGCTGCTGGCGCCGCTGGAGCCCGTCTGGCTGCTGGCGCCGATCCCACCGACTCCCGCCTGGCCGCCGGATCCCTGGCTGCTGCTGGCGGGCCTGTCCCTGGGGGGCAGTGTGGCCCTGCTGCTGTTCTTCGCGCTGGAGGTCCAGCGGCCCCTGCGCCAGCTGCAGCAGGCCCTGGCCGGGGTCGGTACGGCGTCCGGACCGCTGGCGCTCCCCGGACGGCACGGCACCGCGACGGTGCGACAGCTGCAGGAGCGCTTCAACGCGATGGTGCAGCGGCTGGAGCGGATCGAGCAGGAGCGTTCGGTGATGCTGGCCGGGATCGCCCACGACCTCAAGAGCCCGCTCACCCGCCTGCGCTTCCGGCTCAGCCTGGCGGGGCTGTCGGAGTCCGATCTGCTGCAGGCCGAGGCGGACCTGGCGGCGCTGGAGCGGATCACCCGACAGTTCCTGCTGTTCGCCGGCGGCAGCGACGACGAGCCAGCCTGCGCGGTGCCGCTGGAGCAGCTGCTGGCCGAAACCGCGGCCGGACTGGATCAGAACAGCCTGGCCCTCGATCTGCAGCCCCTGGTGCGCGTGGTGCAGCCGGTGGCGCTGGGCCGGGCGGTGGCCAACCTGATCGACAACGCCCGGCAGTACGGGGCACCGCCGCTGCGGCTGGAGCTGCGCGAGGCGGAGCCGCCCGGCCTGGGCTTCCGGATCATCCTCTGGGATGGCGGCACGGGCATCAGTGCCGAACAGTGGCAGCGGGCGTTGATGCCGTTCCAACGGCTGGACGCAGCCCGCGGAGGTCAGGGCCACTGCGGCCTCGGTCTGGCGATCGCCGCCAGGGTTGCCCGGGCCCATGGAGGCCTGCTCGAGCGGCTGGAACACCACCCGGCCGGCCCGGAGGCCGGGGAAGGGCGGCACTTCGGGATCGCCCTGTCGGGACGTTCGCGGTCCGGGACGGCGCACTGAAATCAGGAAGCACCAACGTCTCCGGTCGGATTTGGTCACAGGTCGGCGGCATCCGGGTCGCACCTCGGCTCCGGAACCGCTGGACAGTGCAGGGCAGCCGGCCCACCGCCGGCACCCCTCACCTCCATCCCGCGATGACCTCCCTCCTCCACCGCCACGCTGGCCGACTGGCGCTGCTGCTCTGCCTGCTGGGCGGCACCAGCCTGCCGGTCACGGCCGCGCTGGCCCGTCCCTCGGCTGCCGAGCCTTACTCCATCGCCGACCGCAGCAGCGACGACCGCCACCGGGACTGGCTCAAGGTCCAGCGCTCCCGAGCCCAGCAGGCTTACCAGCAGACCCAGCGTCGCCTCGATCAGCTGGAGCGCTGCCTGGACCGCAGCCGCCGGAACCAGGAGCGCGACCAGTGCCTGCGCCGCGATCTCGAAGCGCAGGAGCGCCAGATGCAGCGCGACCAACGGGACTGGCAGCTGCTGATCCGCCGACAGGGCCGGACTGCCCTGCTGTCCTGGCCACTGCGCTGAGGAGCCGCTCGATCAGACCTGCACCCAAAACGATCTCACCCGCCACGATCCGCCATGCACCGCACACCCTGGGCTCTCGCGCTGCTGGCCCTGAGCCTGCCGGCTCCGGCCCTGAGCGATCCCCTGCACCGCCAGGCCATCACCACCGCCGCCTGGAACCAGATCGACCGCGACCCCTACCCGGTCGCTGTCGGTGCTCCCTGGCAGCGATACGGCAATCCTGAGGATGCCTTCGTCGACACCAGACCCCGCCTCAGCTGGCGCGAGCGGGCCGCCTACGCCCTGCTCGGCCGCCCCGGCCATGGCGACGGCTACGGCGCCGCACCCCTGGGCGGCGATGGGTATGGCTACCGGCCTGGCCGCCCCTACCCGCTGGCCGTGATCCCCGCCACGCCCCAGCCCCAGCGCCGCTGTGGCCCCGGCCCCGCCCTGGTCGGCGCCGCCATCGGCGGCGGCCTGGGCGCGGCCCTCAGCGACGGCTCACGCCAGCGCCAGTGGGCCCTGCCGATCGGAGCAACCGTCGGCGGCCTGCTTGGCGGCGTGCTGTCCGGATGCTGACCCCTGTCACCGATCGATGCCCTCGAAACCGCACCGGGCGGAGCGGATGGCCTTCGGGGCCCCCGACTCCGCCCAGGATGGGATCACGACACCCCCCTGCAGCGATGACACTCCGACACGCGAGGCGGCCCCTGCTGCTCGCCGCCCTGCTCGGCCTCGGCCTCTCCACCCTGCCATCGCCGGGGCAGGCGATCGAAGCCGTTCCCAACCGCACCAGGCTCACCCCCGCCCAGCAGCGGACGCTGTTCTCGGAATGGCGCCAGCTGAGCCTGAAGACGAACCAGGAGCGGATCACGATCCTGCAGCAGTACCAGGGATGCCTCTCCGCCGCCGGCTCGCTCGAGGCGATGCGGACCTGCCAGCAACGGCAGCGTCAGGCGCTGATCAACCAGCGCCAGCAGCCGGGCGGCGGGTCGCCGCAGTCTCAGCCACAGCCCGACGGCACCCCGATGATCTGATCCACAGGCGGCCGCGGCCGCAGGCTCCCGAGGACTGCCGGTGTCCAAGGCAGGCCGCGGCAGCGCCGGCCACGGCAACCCCGGCCGGCCTCGCCCCCGACGGGAGCGCCGACAGGTTCAGTCAGATCCGGTCACATCTGCACTGCAGTGCAGTCGCAGTTTCGTAGCCCATCCAGCCCAGCATTGATGAGCAACCCACAGGAGAACCCATGTCCCTTGCACCCATGAGCAGGCCAGTGCTGCTGATCACCGCCCTGGTGATCCTGGGCGGCATCCAGGCCAGTGAAGCAGCCCCCGGCGACAGATCCAGGCCTGGGGGCGAGCGCCGTCAGGCGATGCTGCGCCAGCAGGCCGAAGCGATCAGCCGACTGAACGCGAGCCAGCGTCAGGAGTACTTCACGGAGCTGGAACGACTGGAGCAACGCCGCTCCCGCGATCAGCTGCAGCAGCTCTCGGAGGCGCGGCGCTGCATGACCCAGGCCCGCGACGTGACCGCGATCGAGACCTGCCAGCAGGCCCAGCAGGCCCTGCGCAAACAGCAGCGACGCGAGCTGAAATCAGCGATGGCAGCACTGCGCCAGCGGTACGGCCTGCCGGGCTGGGGCGGACGCCAGCGGGACAGCCAGGGCAGCACGCGGGGGGCGTGAACCCGCGACGCCGGCCTGGCTGCTTGCAGGCAGGCCAATGCGGATGGCATTCATCCTGACCAGGTGCCATCCGCAACAGGCCGCGACCGGACCGGACGCACAAAAAAAATCCCCCCGGACGGGGGGATGGTGGCAGCCTGTGGAGACCGCAGCACGGACGGCAGCTGCCGGCTGGCGATCAGGCCTCGTCGAGGGCGGCCACGCCGGGCAGCACCTTGCCTTCCAGCAGCTCGAGGCTGGCGCCGCCACCGGTGGAGATGTGCGACATCTTGTCGGCCACACCCACCTTCTCGACGGCGGCGACGGAGTCACCACCGCCAATGATCGTGATCGTGCCCTTGGCACTCAGCTCGGCCAGGGTGTGGGCAATGCCGTTGGTGCCGGCGGCGAACTTGTCGAACTCGAACACGCCCATGGGGCCGTTCCAGATCACGGTCTGGCAGTCGGCCAGGGCGTCCTGGAACACCTTCACCGAATCGGGGCCGATGTCGAGGCCCATCCAGCCATCGGGAATGGCCTCCACCTTGGCGATCTGGCTGTTGGCGTCGGGAGAGAAGTTGTCGGCCAGCACCACATCGGTGGGCAGCAGGAACTGCACGCCCTTGGCAGCGGCCTTGGCCTCCAGCTCACGAGCCAGCTCCAGCTTGTCCTCCTCCACCAGGCTCTTGCCGACCGACAGGCCGCGCGCCTTGTAGAAGGTGAAGATCATGCCGCCGCCGATCAGAATCTTGTCGCACTTGTCGATCAGGGCCTCGAGCACGCCGATCTTGCTGCTCACCTTCGAGCCACCCACGATCGCCGCCAGGGGGCGCTTGGGAGCGTCGATGGCGCCCTGCAGGTAGGCCAGCTCCTTCTCCATCAGGTGGCCGGCCACGTTCGGGCTCAGGAACCTGGTGACGCCCTCGGTGGAAGCGTGGGCACGGTGGGCGGCGCCGAAGGCGTCATTCACGTACACCTCGGCCAGCGAGGCCAGCTGTTTGGCGAACGCCTCTTCGTTCTTCTCCTCTTCGGCGAAGAAGCGCACGTTCTCCAGCAGCACCACACCGCCCTCCTGCAGGGCGGCCACCTTGGCCGCGGCGTCGGGACCGATGCAGCTGTCGGTCTTGGTCACGGGCACACCCAGCAGGTCGCTGAGGCGGGCCGCCACCTGGGTGAGGCGCATGCCCTCATTCACCTGGCCCTTGGGACGGCCGAAGTGGGCCGCCAGGATCACCTTGGCGCCGTTGTCGCGCAGGAAGCCGATGGTCGGGAGGGCGGCACGGATGCGGGTGTCATCGGTGATCGCGCCGCTGTCATCCAGGGGAACGTTGAAGTCGACCCGCACCAACACACGCTTGCCGCGCAGATCGGCACTGCCGAGGCTGGCCAGGGATCGCTTCGCCATGGTGGGTACGGTGCTAAGGAAGGCGGGGGGACATTAGCCCGTCGGCTTCCGGGGAACGGGTGATCGCAATCGTCTGGCTGGACGGTCCACGCCTTCGGGAAGGGAGGCCCGGCGCACCAGCACACCACGCTCCGGCTCGGACCAGAAGGCGACCCCGGTCCTGATCCCGATGGTGCCAGCGGCGCTAGGAAGGAAGCAGAGACGCGCCCTGTCCCAACCGAGGTCATGTTCGAGACCGTCCTGTTCCCCATCGACAACAGCCGCCAGGCCTCGGAGACGGCCGCCGTCGCCCTGAAGCTGGCCCAGAGCCACGGCAGCCGGCTCGTGATCCTCTCGGTGATCGAGGCGGAGGAGGGGACGATGCACGACCCACAGGCGGTGGCCGGGCTTCTGGAGCAGGCCCGCGATCGCTTCGAGCAGGCGGGGCTCCGTTGCGAGGTGATCGAGCGGGAGGGCAAGCCCGCCTTCGTGATCGGCGATGTGGCCGATGAGATCAATGCCGATGTGATCGTGATGGGAACTCGCGGCATCGCCCTCGAGGACGACAGCCAGAGCACCGCAGCGCGGGTGATCCAGCTGGCGCCCTGCCCCGTGCTGGTGGTGCCCTGATGGGCCTGCCCGGCGGCAACGGAGCGACGGCGGCGGCGCACGGGGACGGGGGCAGCGACCGGACGACACCGGAACCATCCCGGCCGTTGCCTGAAAGCGCCCAGGCGGATCCTGGACGGCCGGAGCCGACCGCGGCCCTGAGCCTCAGCGCGGCGGCTCCGGCCATTCAGTGGTACCCGGGCCATATCGCCAAGGCGGAGAGGTCGCTCACCGGCCAGCTGGAAAAGGTGGATCTGGTGATCGAGGTGCGCGACGCCCGGATCCCGCTGGCCACCGGCCACCCGCGCCTGGGCCGCTGGATCAGGGGCAAGCAGCACCTGCTGGTGCTCAATCGCAGCGACATGATCCCGACCACGGCCCGCAGCGCCTGGACCGCCTGGTTCCAGCAGCGCGGTCAGAGCACCTGGTGGTGCGACGCCAAGGCGGGCACCGGCGTCAAACAGCTGCAGCAGGCGGCGATCCGCAGCGGCGAGGCGCTCAATGCCCGCCGGGTGGGCCGCGGCATGAAACCCCGTCCGGTGCGTGCGCTGATGCTCGGCTTCCCCAACGTGGGCAAGTCAGCGCTGATCAACCGACTGGTCCGCCAGAAGGTGGTGGACAGCGCCCGCCGCGCCGGCGTCACCCGAGCCCTGCGCTGGGTGCGGCTGGGGCAGGAACTGGATCTGCTCGACGCTCCGGGTGTGCTGCCGCCGCGACTGGATGACCAGGTGGCGGCATTACGTCTGGCCATCTGCGACGACATCGGCCAGGCCGCCTACGACGCCGAGGGCGTGGCCCTGGCCTTCCTGGCGCTGCTGGATCAACTGCGGCAGCGGCCCGAGGCCGGCGTGGCCGAGGCCCTGCTGCAGAACCGCTATGGCATCGCCTGGGGAGAGGGCGTGCTTGCGGCCAGCCACTGGCTCGAGCAGGCGGCGGCGCGGCACACCAGCGGCGATCCGGTGCGCATGGCCACCAGACTGCTGGATGACTACCGCTGCTCGCGGCTGGGGGCGATCGCCCTGGAGCTGCCGGATGGCTGAGTGAGGTGCCGATCGCACCGTGCTGCCTTTCCAGGCGTCGACCGTCCTGCTCTTACGGTCACAGGACGACGGATGCAGGGATGGAGACGGACGGGGGCAGGGAGAACAGAAGCTTCGGCGAAGGCGAAGGCGAGCTGCTGACGCTCACCTACCCCAGGCCCCTGCCGATGCGGCTCGACCGCTGGCTGGTGAGCCAGCGCCCGGAGCAGAGCCGCGCCCGGATCCAGAAGTTCATCGACGCCGGCTATGTGCGCGTCAACGGCATCACCGGCCGCGCCAAGACGCCGCTGCGCCAGGGCGACACGGTGGAGCTGTGGATGCCCCCACCCGAGCCGCTGCCTTACCTGGTGGCCCAGGACATCCCCCTGGATGTGCTCTATGAGGACGAGCATCTGATCGTGCTCAACAAGCCCGCCGGCCTGACGGTGCATCCAGCCCCCGGCAACAAGGACGGCACGCTGGTGAACGCGCTCCTGCACCACTGCCCCGACCTGCCCGGCATCGGCGGCGAGATGCGGCCCGGCATCGTGCATCGCCTCGACAAGGACACGACGGGCTGCATCGTCGTGGCCAAGAGCCAGGAGGCGCTGGTGAAGCTGCAGGTGCAGATCCAGAAGCGCATCGCCTCGCGCCAGTACCTGGCGGTGGTGCATGGCCAACCCGGCGCCGATCAGGGCACCACCATCGGCGCCATCGGCCGCCATCCCGCCGATCGCAAGAAGTACGCGGTGGTGGATGACGGCAGCGGCCGCCATGCCTGCACCCACTGGCAGGTGATCGAGCGCCTCGGGGATCACGCCCTGCTGCGCTTCAAGCTGGATACGGGCCGCACCCACCAGATCCGGGTGCACTGCGCCCACATGAACCACCCGATCGTGGGCGATCCGGTGTATTCCCGCGCACGTCGATTGCCCGTGGCGCTGCCCGGTCAGGCCCTGCATGCGGTGCAGCTGGGCCTCAACCATCCGATCACGGGTGAGCGGATCATCTGCGAGGCGCCGCTGCCGGAACCGTTCGAAAAGCTGCTGGCGACGCTGCGGCGGCGCTGTTGACCCCAAGGCGAACCGACCGAGGCGGCATGATCTCAGGGGATGGCAACAGCCACTGACGGGGATCCGCGCAGATGGGGAACAAGCCTGCGTTCCTACCTTTCTGGTGAGGTGCCCCTGTTCGCGCACGGTCCCCGATGCCCAGACCCATGTCCATTCCGAACAGGTCGCTGGCGCTCGGCGCGGCCCTGACACTCGCTCTGGCTGCGACATCGGCGCCATCCCGTCCCGCGGATGTCGGCGTGCTGTCAGTACAGGTGATCGGCCTGCGCAATGATCGCGGTGTTCTGCAGGTTGCCCTGTTCAACTCAGCCGCTACCTGGGATGACAACAAGAAGCGCAGCGGTGGCCACGCTCTCCACACCCTGAACGCCCCGATCGTGTCCGGCACAGCCAGATTCAGCTTCACGGCACTTCCCTACGGGACCTATGCCCTGAAGGCGTTCCATGACGAAGATCGAAGTGGCAAGTTACGCACCGGCATCTTCGGAATTCCCAAAGTGGATCTGGCTTTTTCCAACAATGTGTCCATCCGTCAGGGCCCACCTTCGTTCGCCAAGGCGAGTTTCCAGGTGAATCGGCCTTACACCAGCCTGGTGCTGCGCGCCCAGCGGATCTGAGCGGGCCACAACCGGATGCGGACGGGCACAGCCCCTCTCACCCCCGGCTGGTTCCAACGGCGACCGCCGGGGACGTGAGGGTGGCCCACGACAACCAGCCGGGATGGCGGCCCCAGCGCAGAGCCAGCGCCATGGCTCCAGCCAGACTTCCCGGGCCTGCAGCGGCCCAGCCGATGGCTGCCCCGTCCCGCCCCGGTCCCCCGTCCCCCCGGCGCCCCACCTGGCTGGTGGGCGATTTCTTCGTGGGATGGGTCTACGGCCCCTGGGTCGCTGCGGCCCTGCTGGTGCTGCTGGCACTGCGGCTGCTGATCGACGAGGACTTCGACCTCCACAGCCACGCCTGGGGGCTGTTCGGCAACGCCGCGATCTGCTTCTCGATCGGCTGTGTCTGCAAGATCTCCTGGGCGCTGGCCCGCGGCAACGCCATGCGCCAGCTCGAGAGCCGCCTGCGCCAGGAGCTGGGCCTGCGATGAGCCGCCGCCAGCTCGAGCTGATCGTCACCCTGCCCTGGCTCACCGCCGCCGCCGTGATGCTGGCGCTCACCCGCATCGCCGGCGAGACCGCCGCCGTCAAGCTGGGCCTGCTGGGCAGCGCCGCCATCTGCTTCTCGATCGGCTGCCTGGCCCGCACCAGCCTCGGCCTGCATGACCTGGCGGGCCGCCCCTCCAGCAGGTCGGAGCAGACGGCCGAACCGACCGAGCGCCATGGCGACTGAAGAGCACCGCGGCCCTCACCGCGACCGCCACGGATCTGGCGACGCCGCCAGGCCAGGCCATCCGGAGGCGGCAGGCGCGGAAGGGGATCGGTGCCATGACGGCGGCGATCGGGAGCATCCGGGAGCCTTGACTCCCGGCGCTGGCCGGCGGACTGCCAACAGCAGCCCCAGCACGGATCGGCTCGCCCGGAGGCCACTGGCCCGACTGCTTCGCCGCACCCTGCCTGCGGCTCTGGCCGTTCAGGCCGCTGGCGCCGCCATGGTCCAGGCAGCCTCCGTACCGGCAGGCCTGAGCCGGGATTGGGCAGCGCCGGACCGCCTGCTGTCCCAGTCCCCGCGATTGCCGGGTGAAAACCGCCGGCTGCCGCCACCCTCAGCGGGCCTGCTGCGCAGCCTCGACGCCCTGCAACGGGACCTGGTGCGGCTGGAGGACACCCTGATGCCCGCAGAAGACGCCACCGCTTCGCAGGACGAGACCCAGGTGCTGGAGGAGCTCACGGCACCGCCGGCCCTGGCGCTGCCGCAGACCGCGGCGTCGCTCACGATCCGGCGCCGGGTGCGGCTGAGCCTGCCGACGGCCCTGGCGGTGGCCCTGCGCAACGATCCGGAGCTGGCGGCGGAGGTGCGCACCACGGCCGAACGACGCGACCTGGCCAACGCGGCGCGGGGTCGCTGGTGGCCGGAGCTGGGAGTCGAGCTGGGCGGAGGTCTGACCGGTCAGCGGAGCTACAACGCCGCCTGGCAGGGCAACGCCGGCGTCTATGCCGCCGACTCCCCGTTCCTGGTCAACACCGATGGCTGGAACCTGCTGCAGACCAACACCGGCTTCGGCGCCGCTGGCCTGACCCTGCGGTGGGACCTGATCAGTCCCGAACGGGGCGCGGCGATCGCGGAGGCGGACCAGGAACTGAAGGCGGCCGGCCAGCGCTACGGCAACCGGCTGCGCCAGCTGCAGCTCAGCACCAGCGAGGCCTACTACGGCCTGCAGCTGGCCGATCAGCTGCAGCGCATCCGCGCCGCCGTGGTGGAGCGCGACACCGCGGTTCGCGATCAGGTTTCCGCCCTCAGGAAGACCGGCCTGGTGCCGCGTCTGGATCTCCTCCGGGCGGAGGCCAACCTGCAGCAGAGCCGCTACCGGCTGTCCCAGGCCGAAGCCCTGCAGCGCAGCCGTCAGCGCCAGCTCAGCAACCGCCTGAACGTGCCCTTCGACATCACCCTGACCGCCAGCGCGGCAGCGGTGCTGCAGCCGCCCTGGCCCCTGGATCTGGAGCAGACCCTGCTGCGCGGCCTGCAGGCCAACCCCCAGCTGCAGGCCCTGCAGGCGGCCCGTGAGGCGCTTCTGCGCCAGGCCGACCGCCGCGCCGCCCAGCTGCTGCCGACCCTGCGACTGGTGGCCGGCGCCGGCTACGGCGAAACGGTCACCTCCAAGCCCCTGATCCAGCTGGAGGGTTGCTGCGCCGCCACCAACATCCGCCAGCTCTACAACCAGAGCGCCGACTGGGCCGCCGGACTGCAGCTGCACTGGCGTCTCTTCGATGGCGGCGTCACCGCCGCGGAGGTGGCCGCCAGCCGCTCCGCCGCAGGCCGCACCGCCGAGAGCCTGGCGCGCGAACGCAACGCCATCCGCCAGCGCCTCGAGGCCGCCTTCTTCGATCACCGTGCCGCGCTGGAGCAGATCGTGGCAGCCCGGGCCTCCTACGCCGCCGCCCGCGAGGCGTTCCGCGATGTGCGGGCCCGTTACCAGCTGGGCCTCTCCGATTACAGCGACGTGGCCGACACGATCAGCACGCTGACCACCGCGATGGAGGGCGTGGCGGAGGCCACCACCCTGGCCAACGTCAGCTACGCCCAGCTGCTGCGCGAACTGCTGCCGGTCCCCGCTCAGCCCGGCGGGCCGGTGTCCCTGCCCCTGGTGCTGGACATGGGGAGCGCCGGCGGAACCGCAGCCACGCCGGAGAGCGCCGCGAGCACCCCACAGCCTCAGCCCTGATCCACGGCCTCGCCGGCCTCCCCGGCAGCGTCCCGCCAACGCCCTCGACAGGCCAGCGAGCGCCAGAGCAGCAGCAGCACCAGCGCCGCGAACCAGAACCACACCTCCGGCGCGTTGGCATGCAGCAGCACCACCAGCAGCGCCACCGCCAGCACCAGCCAGGGCGATTCGCGCCGCAGCGCCGCGGGAAAGGCCGAAGCCAACGGCCGAAGGATGCTCATGGCAGCGACCCCCGCTGACGCAGCGCGGGCTCGTCCTGGCGGCGCTGCTCCGGCAGGGTGCGGTAGGTGCCGGTGAGATCGCGCAGCACCGGCAGCAGATAGCTCACCGGCGTGCGCCACTCCACGTAGGCGTGGGCGTGCAGGGTCAGGCCCTGATGGATCGGGAACACGCTGCTGCCGCGGCTGAGCGTCCAGCGGTAGCCCTGCGCCGCACCCGCCTCCGGCCCGCTGCCCGGCAGCAGGGCGATCTCGGCGCGCATCACCGGCCCGCGCCGCACCAGGGCCTCGGCCAGCTGGGGATTGCCCAGGGTGGTGTTCACATCCTCCTTGCTGGCGGGCAGCAGATTGACCTGCTCCACCCGGCCCTGGATCCCGCCGAAGCGTCCCCGTTCATTCCAGTCGGGCACCACCTCCACCGCCAGGCCGGGCCGCAGGCGGCGGGCATCGGCGGGGGCGAAGTAGGCGACGGCCTGCAGAGGCTGCCCATCAGGACCTCCCAGGGTGCCGAGCCGCTCGCCCGGCTTCACGGTCTGGCCGCGCACCACCTGCAGATCCAGCAGGCGGCCGTCGCGCTGGGCGGTGAGCGTGCCGTCGTAGGCCAGGCGCGCCTGGGTGACCCGCAGGTCACGGCGGGCCTCGCCGATGCGATACAGGCGTTTCTGCGCCTCGGTCTCCACCTGGAGGCGCACCGCCTCCCAGGCCTCACGGGCCTGCTGCTCGCGGATGCGCAGCTCGGCCACCTCGGCATCCAGCTGGGTGGCGCGGTCCTCGGTGGCGACCACCTCCTGGGCCAGGGGCGCCACCACCTCACGCCGGGCCAGCAGCCGGTAATCGGCCACCTTCTGGTCGTAGGTGGCCCGCAGCCGATCAAAGCGGCGGCGGTCCTCCTCCAGCTTGGCCAGGGCGGTGTCGCGAACCCGCTCCGCCGTCTCCAGGCGGGCCCGGTCGCGGCGGTCGAGGTCGGCGTTGATGCGCACCAGCTGGGCGAGATCGCGCTCCTGGCGGCGCAGCTGCTGCTCCAGCACCGGCAGGTAGAGCCTGACCAGGGGCTGACCGCGCCGCACAGCCTGCCCCGGAGCCAACGGCAGCTCCAGAATCTGCCCCTCGGCGCGCGAATCGATCACGGTGGCCCCCCCGGGGATGATCACCACCCCTTGCCCGACCACCTCGGTGGGCACGGGCCACAGCAGGGCCCAGGCGGCCGTGAGAACCCAGAGCCCCCCGAGCGCCAGGGCCACGGGCCGTTCCGGATGGCCTCCTGCGCGGGTCGGCGATGCGGAGACGGTGCCGGTTCCGCCCGACGCGGGGTGCATCCCCCCCTCTCCCTGCGGAGCGTGGCTGGCATCAGCGGCACGCCCCGCCCGGCTCTCAGCGGTCTGGAGCGGTGAGGGCACGGCAGGCTGGGCCACGGCAGCTCGTGCACGGTAGGCCTGAAGCACCCCACAGTCAGGGCGGCTTGACCGATGTGGGGAGCCTGCCGGCGGGCGGCAGGGCGACCGCTCAGTCCTGATCGCTGGCGCCGAAGCAGTGCATCAGCGCATCGCCCCAGCTGTTGACCGCTTCGAGGGCGTGATCGGGAGCGGCAGCAACGGCGGCGGCGTGGGCACGCAGCAGCGTGGCCTTGCTGAAGCTGTGGCCGTGGTTCTCGGCGATCGACACGACGTCATCGAGACCGGCGGCGGCATCCAGCTTCTGACGCAGCTGCGGATCGGCTCCGACGCTGCGGGCGAAGGCTTCAAGGGCGGTCTGCGACACGGAGGCCTGGCGAATCCCTGGCATCCTGGCAAAAGGGGTGGGATCCACCCAAGCGGTGCCACGGATCTCGATCTCGCACGGCCCAGGCGAGGCGGAGCGGGGCGATCCCACGCAGGCCTGCTTCAGATGCCGCGCCGGTGAAAGCGCCCCAGGATCAGCGCGATCAGCACCGCCACATAGAGCTGGCCCAGGATCGTGATCGCCAGGCAGCCGGTCGAGGCGAGCACCGAACCGGGCTGGCCGATGTCGGCGCCGGTTGTGGTGAGGGCACCGAAGGAGGCCATCACCATCGCCGGGAAGGCATGCAGCGGCTCCAATACCGGATTGATGCCCGGGTCCAGCTGGCTGATGGAGAAGGCGGCGGGCTGCCATATCAGCAGGGTGTGCAGCAGGAAAGCGCCGAGGTAGCCGATCAGCAGATAACCGGAGGCGGCACCCATCACCACCGCCTGGGTGACGTAGGGCTCGAGCATCAGCGCACGCACCTTGCGCAGCAGGAACACCCCGATGAACAGCGTCCAGATCAGGAGATGGCCGATCCCCAGGTGAATGGCGAGACCCTGATGCGTCGCCATGGCGAGCAGCCAGAGCAGTTCACTCACGATCGCGGCGATCCCCAGCCCGTAGAACAGGCGTTTACGTGAACGCAGCGGTGAGTAGCGGGTGAGAAACAGCATCATCACCAGCGCCAGGGTGATCGCCCCCAGCGGATTGAGCAGGGGCCAGCGCTGGGCCACGGGCTGCAGCAGCAGCACCAGCGAGATCGTCACGAGCACGATGTTGTAGCCGCGATGGCGGCGGCGGATCCGGAGGATCTGCTCGCGGGTGACACCAGGCTGCATCAGGCCTGCACCGAACCCGCCAGGGCCGGCAACCGCGGGCAGGCCTCCACCAGGGTGCGGGTGATCGCGGCCTGGGGATGGGCCAGCAGCGCGGCTCCGGGCCCCTGCTCGACGATGCGGCCGCCCTCCAGCACCAGCACCCGGTGACAGAAACCGCTGGCCACGGAAAGATCGTGGGTGACGAACAGCATCCCCAGGCCCAGCCGCTGCTGCAGACCGCGCAGCAGGGCCAGCACCTCCGCCTGGATCTCGGCGTCGAGCATGCTGACGCTCTCATCGCAGAGCAGCACCTGCGGCTGCAGGATCAGGGCGCGGGCGATCGCCACCCGCTGCTGCTGACCGCCGGAGAGCTGGCGCGGCAGCCGGCCCTCGTAGCTCTCAGGAGGCTCCAGGCCCACGGCCGCCAGCTGGGCCCGCACCTGTTCACGCGCCCGGGACCGGGTGGCCAGGCCATGCAGCAGCAGCGGATCGGCCACCGCCTCGCCGACGCTCATCTGCGGGTTGAGGCAGGCCAACGGATCCTGGAACACCATCTGGATGCTGCGGCGGGCCCGGCGCAGCTCGCCACCCCGCAGCGTGCGCAGGTCCTGTCCCTGCAGCAGCACCCGGCCGCCCCGCACCGGCGCCAGACCCATCAGGGCCCGGCAGAGGCTGCTCTTGCCGCAGCCGGAGGCGCCCACCAGGCCGATCGTCTCGCCCCGGTGCAGCTCCAGGCTGATGCCATCCACCGCCTTCAGCCAGCGGGGCCGCCAGGGAGGCGAGGGGAGCGGATGCCAGCTGCGCAGATCCTCCAGCTGCAACAGCGGCGCGCCGTCCGGGGGTGCCGCGGCGCGACCACCCTCCCGGGCCCGGGCCGCCGCCACCAGCCGCTGCCCCACGGCCGAGCGCGGATGCAGCAGCAGCTCACGGGCCGGGGCCTGCTCCACCAGCCGGCCGCCATCCAGCACGGCGATGCGCTCGCACCAGCGGCCGGCCATCGCCAGGTCGTGGGTGATCAGCAACAGGGCACTGCCGGCCTCGCTGCAGAGATCGCGCAGCTCCTGCATCACGGCCGCGGTGACCGCCACATCGAGACTGGTGGTGGGCTCATCGGCGATCACCAGCGGCGGGCTCAGGGCCAGGGCCAGGGCGATCGCCAGCCGCTGGCGCATACCGCCGCTGAACTCATGCGGGTAGCTGCCGTAGCGGGCCGGATCGATTCCCACCCGCTCGAGCAGCTCGCGGGCCCGCTCGATCACCTGACGGCGCGCCCAGGCTGGCCGGTGGGCGGCGAGGGTGTCGCTGAGGTGGCCGCCGATCGTGAGCAGCGGGTTGAGCCGCGTCATCGGGTCCTGGAAGACCAGCCCCACCGCCTCGCCACGCAGGCGCCGCAGGGCCCCCGGCGAGAGGCTGCGCGGATCGCGTCCGGCCAGGCGCAGTCCGCCGGAACACAGGCTGCCGGGGGGAAGCAGCTGCAGCACAGCCCGCGCCACCGTGCTCTTGCCACAGCCGGAAGGGCCGACGAGGGCGAGGCGATCGCCGGCGCCCAGCTGCAGATCGAGGCCGTCCAGGGTGGAGCGTCCGGCACCCGGGTAACGCACCTGCAGACCCTCGAGCCACAGCACGGGCCCGGCCCCGCCGGAGTGGCCTGCCGCACGGGCGGGCGGAGCGGCGTTGTCAGGCTCGGTCACGGCCGGGAAGCGTCCCTCGCGAAGGCTACGGGCCTGCGCCCGTCCGGGCCACCGGCAGCCGAACCCGGGCAAGGGGCCCTGCCCTCCTTACCATGGGTGAACGTCACTGGACAGGATGCTTCGCGCGGTTCCCGATCCTGCCGTCAGCCTTGAGGAGGTGGGGAGCGCTGCTGCGCCCGCGACCGGCGCGGTCCTCCAGGGTGATCCCACCGGCGTGATCGCAGCGGCGACCGGCGAACCGGTGGAGCGGCGCCGGCCGATCCACGACCCCTCCGATTACGGCGTGCCCCTGCCGGCCTGGCTGCAGGAGTGCATGCGCCACGTTCCCCCCGGGGCCGGTGAGAGCTGCCCCACCGACACCGAAGCGCTGCTGGCCTCCGCCTTCGACTTCGCCTACCAGCTGCACGAAGGGCAGTACCGGGCCAGCGGCGAGCCCTACATCATCCACCCGATCGCGGTGGCGGACCTGCTCCGCGATATCGGCGCCAGCGCCGCCGTGATCGCCGCCGGCTTCCTGCACGACGTCGTCGAAGACACCGACGTCACTCCCGAAGAGATCGAGGACCACTTCGGAGTCGAGGTGCGCGGCCTGGTGGAGGGCGTCACCAAGCTGGGCGGCATCCACTTCACCAACAAGACCGAAGCCCAGGCCGAGAACCTGAGGCGCATGTTCCTGGCGATGGCCAGCGACATCCGGGTGGTGCTGGTGAAGCTGGCGGACCGGCTGCACAACATGCGCACCCTCGGGGCGCTCAAGGTCGAGAAACAGCAGCGCATCGCCCGCGAGACGCGCGATATCTACGCCCCCCTGGCGAACCGGCTCGGCATCGGCCGCTTCAAGTGGGAGCTGGAGGATCTGGCCTTCAAGATCCTGGAGCCGGAGGCCTTCCGCGAGATCCAGCAGCAGGTCGCCAGCAAGCGCAGCGACCGCGAGAGCCGCCTGGGCGTCACCGTGCAGCTGCTGCGCGACCGGCTGAAGGCGGTGGGTCTGGAGGCCTGCGAGGTGTCGGGACGACCGAAGCATCTCTATGGCATCTGGAGCAAGATGCAGCGGCAGCAGAAGGCCTTCCACGAGATCTACGACGTGGCGGCGGTGCGCATCCTCTGCCCTTCGCTGGAAGGCTGCTACCGCGCTCTGGCGGTGGTGCATGACACCTTCCGGCCCATCCCCGGCCGCTTCAAGGACTACATCGGCCTGCCCAAGCCGAACGGCTATCAGTCGCTGCACACAGCCGTGATCGGCCGCCACCGCCCGATCGAGGTGCAGATCCGCACCCGCGAGATGCACCAGGTGGCCGAATACGGCATCGCCGCACACTGGAAATACAAAGAGGGCGGCTCCCCCGCCGATAACGACACCGAACGTTTCAACTGGCTGCGGCAGCTGGTCGACTGGCAGAAGGATGACGGCGGCAGCGACAGCAGCGACTTCCTGGCCTCGATCAAGGAAGACCTGTTCGATGAGGAGGTGTTCGTGTTCACCCCCAAGGGCGATGTGGTGGGCCTGCGCAAGGGCTCGACCGCGGTGGATTTCGCCTATCGCATTCACTCCGAGGTGGGCAATCACTGCCAGGGGGTGCGCATCAACGACCGCCTCTGCCCATTGGCCACGCCCCTGCAGAACGGCGATTTCGTGCAGGTGATCACCGCCAAGAACGCCCACCCCAGCCTCGACTGGCTCAACTTCGTCGCCACGCCGACGGCACGCAACCGCATCCGCGCCTGGTACAAGCGCAGCCACCGTGAGGACAACATCCAGCGCGGCACGGCGATGCTGGAGCGCGAGCTGGGCCGCGAAGGCTTCGATGCCCTGCTGCGCGGCGAGGCGCTGGCGCGGGTGGCGCGCCGCTGCAACCTGATCGGCAGCGAGGATCTGCTGGCCAACCTCGGCTTCGGCGGCGTCACCCTCCACCAGGTGGTGAACCGCCTGCGCGAGGAGATCCGGCTGGCCTCGGCGGCAGCGACACCCGCTCTCAGCAACGAACAGGTGGCGGCAGGGGTGGTGGCGGCGGCTCCCGACACGCCGCTGCATCAGAGCCAGGGCAGCCCGATCCTCGGGGTGGAAGGGCTGGAGTACCGCATGGGCGGCTGCTGCTGTCCCCTGCCGGGCGAGCCGATCGTCGGCTCGGTGGCCCTCGGCAACCACGGCATCACGATCCACCGTCAGGACTGCGGAAACGTCAGCCAGACCCCGGTGGAGCGGCGTCTGCCGGTGCGCTGGAACACCGCCCACGACGCACCGCCGCGGCGCTACCCGGTGCGCCTGCGCATCGAGGTGCTCGACCGGGTGGGTGTGCTCAAGGACATCCTCACCCGCCTGTCCGACCACCGCATCAACGTCAGCGACGCGCGGGTGCGCACCACCCCCGGCCGACCGGCCCGCATCGACCTGCGCGTCGAGCTCTCCAGCGCGTCCCAGCTGCGGGACACCCTGGCCCAGATCCGCTCGATGGCCGACGTGCTCGACATCGCCCGCACCGGCATCGGCTGATTCAGTCAGCGTTCACGTTCCATGACGATGTAGTCGCTGTTTTTCAGCCCGATCTCTTTCGTTCGATTGATCCAGGCTTCTCCACTGTGCTCCAAGCAGGTCATGAGCTGATCAACGTCGGGCAAGTCCGCGCGCTCCTGACGTTCCCAGATGACAAAGCGATTCTGCTCAGCTGTGAGTTGATCGCAAGCGTCTTTGCGGTCGATGGCGATTCCCAGCAGGGTCGTCGCCCAGCTGGCAGGCATGTCATACGGACGCATTGACCAGCTCCGGTGAATGCCAATGGTTGAGCTTGGCTGTTTCAGGCGCCAATGGAAGGAGAAATCCTGAGGAGACGAGAATCCTCGCTGACCGGGTGGTTGCTGTTGGATGAAGTTGAGGATGATCTGCCTGTCAATCTGTCGCCTGGAGGGTGGACCACCGAGGCTGCGCGCTTCCGCGACAAACACGTTCAGAACCAGAACCAGCGTGATTGCTCCGATGCTGATGAAGCTCAGGGATCGGAGAATGGCCGCTGGGCGCGAATTGCAGCTGCTTGGTATGGCTCCGATCCCACAGACAATCAGGGTTGCGGTCGGCAGGATGGTCATCATCTCATAGTGCGCCCAGTAGTGCGTGAGCTGGAATGACCATGCCAGACCGAGGAGATTGAACAGGCTCACGGCTGGCACCAGAAACTGTCTGGCTGCTCTGGGCCGTGCGTGCCACGCCATCCAGCCTTGGCATCCCAGAAGCGTGATCGGCATGATGGCCAGAGTCCAGACATGGAGGCCTGCCACCCGGTTGTTCAGGATTCTCCCCAATTCCTGGAGCAGGCTGCTGTCGCGATTCAGCGTGCCGCTGGTGTGTTGTCGCCATTCCCAGGGCAGGACCATCGCTCCAGCCCACAATCTGGTGAGGCCATCGGGTTTGTGGATGTAGGGAATTGCCATGACTCCGATCAACATCACGGCCCCGAGACCCAGTGGGAGCAGTGATCGCATGCGGCCTGGGATCCGTGCCGGCCTGCCTGTCAGCAGCACGGTGGCGATCACGCTGAGGCCGAGCGGCAGGACGAGATTGGGGCGCATGGAGACGGCTGCCATCAGCCAGAAACCACAGCCCAGCAGGCTGAGTTGACGCCAGCGTGGCTGGCTCTTCATCCCCAGCACCGCTGCGCTGAGAGCCAGCGCCGTGAACAGGTTTGCGGTGTGATGCAGATGACCTGACAGTCCACCGATCATTTTCTGGCTCATCAGCAGCGTCAGAGCTGCCGTCGCCGGAAGAATCGGCCATTGCAGATGGTTCGGCATCCAGCGACGTTCGCGGAGTCGGGCCAGGCTCCAGCCGAGCAGGAGCCCTGTGCAGAGATCCATGAGCAGCACCAGGATGCGGTAGGCACCGATGGACCCCAGTTGACTGATGGGAGCAAACACCATGGCGACGAGTGGCCATTTGGCGTTGAAGCTCTCGAGATACATCAGGCCACCTTCTCGAAAGCGCCAGCCCAGATAGAAGTAGGTATCGATGTCGATGTCATAGTCGTGCTGACTGCTGATCGCCCCGACAATCCGCAGAAGAAGGCCGATCACGATCAAAAGCCAGAGCCCACCCATCAGCAGCCAGAAGCGTCTCTGCCTGAGCTGGCTTTTCATGGATCTCGCAACGCTGCCGCAGACCGTAGTGTCGCAGCACAGATGTATGCAGAGCCATGGCGGCGACGGTGCCATTCACCCGCACACACCTGCTCGACAGCATCCGCCCCGGCATCGGCCTCATCGCGCCGCCGAAGCGACAGGCAGCAGGAGCCGGACGACGGGGAGGCCGAGGTGACGGGACCTAGTGTGCCGTCCCAGAGATTTGCGCACAAAGCCGCTGGAGCTTCTCCAGGATTGAGTCAGCTGTCGCCGTCCAGTTGAACGGGGCCTTGGTCGTGTTGTAGGCGGCCACAAACTGCTCGATCCTGGCGATCAGCTCTTTGACGCTGGAGAAGCTGCCGCGCCGGATTGCCCGCTGGGTGATCAGTCCAAACCAGCGCTCCACCTGGTTGAGCCAGGAGGCGTAGGTGGGGGTGTAGTGGACGTGGAAACGGGGACGCTGGGCCAGCCAGGCACGCACCTTGGCGTGCTTGTGGGTGCAGTAGTTGTCCACGATCAAGTGCAGGTCCAGATCCTCGGGGACGGACTTCTCGATCTGCCTGAGGAACCCCAGGAACTCCTGGTGGCGGTGCCGGGGTTTGCACTGAGTGATTACCTCACCGGTCGCCACGTCCAGCGCGGCAAACAGGGTCGTGGTGCCGTGGCGGATGTAGTCATGCGTCACACCCTCCACGTAGCCCAGCCCCATGGGCAGCAGCGGTTGGGTGCGGTCGAGGGCCTGGATCTGCGTCTTCTCGTCGACGCAGAGCACCATCGCCTTGTCGGGCGGGTTCAGGTACAGGCCAACGATGTCCCGAACCTTCTCCACAAAGAACGGATCGGTGGAGAGCTTGAACGATTTCTGCCGGTGGGGCTGGAGCGAGAAGGTCTGCAGCCAGCGGTGAACCGTGGACTTGGAGATCCCTGTTTCTGCGGCCAAAGTCCGAGCGCTCCAGTGCGTGCTGCCATCGGTTGGCTTGCTCTGCAGGGCTCGGTTGATCACCTCCGCCACCGTGTCGTCCTCATAGGTCCGCGGGCGGCCTGAACGGAGCTCGTCGTGCAGCCCCTCGATCCCCAGATCGAGGTAGCGCTGCCGCCATTTGCCCACCGTTGCGCTGCGAACGCCAAATCGCTTGGCAACTGAGGTGTTGGTGTCACCAGCTGCGCAGGCCAGGACGATCTGCGCCCGCTGAACGATCGAATGGGGCAAGGACCTTGATCCAGCCAGGCTCTGGAGCTGGCTGGCCTCATCAGCCGACAGCTCCAGAGGAGCCATGGGGCGCCCGCTTGGCATGAAACGACCCCCTCGGGAGACACTTCATATTGTAGCGGCTATTTGCGGGACGGCACACTAGGTCGATCGACTTAAAAAGCCGATTCGGTCAGATCGGCGACGTCAGAGGAAGCGCGGCGGGTCTTGGGTGAAGGAAGTGCCCACTTTTCACCCCGATGACTGCCACCTCCCTGAAACCGACAGACCCCGGCAGCACAGGTCCATCGCCTGCGGCAACGATGCCGGCCCCCACGGCTTTCGCCGCCATTGCCCTGGCGGCCGTGTCCTGGGACGGCATGCTCTCGCGGGCCGGTTCACGGGCGCTGCGCCACGCGCTCGACTACCGCGAGCCCTATCGCCAGCTCGGGGACAACGCCATGGTCGAGCTGATGAACGACCTGCTCACCTCGCTGCGCAGCAAGGGAGCCCAGCACCTGATGGTGGAGGCCGCCGAAGCCCTGAGTCCCAGGCAGCGGGCGACGGCCTATGCAGTGGCGGCAGAAATCATGCGCTCTGATGGCCCCCTGCAGGCCGACGAGCGGAACATCCTCGCCAATCTCGCCGCCACCCTGGAGCTTGATCCAACGCTCACCACAGCGGTCGAGGAGGCGATGGATCTGCTGCATGCCGATGTGCTCAGCGAAACCTGAGCCGTTCCCGCTTGGTCAACCGGCCGTGCGCATCCGCACCTCAGCAGGCGCACGGCGACGGCTGGCCAGTGGAACAGGGCCACGCGACTCCCGCGAGGGCTGCTGCGCCACCGGATGCGGGAAACCGAGGAGGGCGACGATTGCATTGAGGGCATAAGCCATCAGCTTCCAGACGCCACCGAGACCAGGCAGAACCTGGGCGAACACGCGCAAGAGACCACTGGCAACCGCCAGGACGGCGATCATGGCCGCGAGGCTCATGGCGAACAATCCGAGGGCCTGAGCGAGTCCGAGCAACAACAGCCCGAGGCCGGCACCGATCTGCTTGATGCCGGTGATTATATTGAAGATCGTCTTGCTGATCACCAGCAGGCTGTCCAGCTGCACCAACCCTCCAACCGCGAACAATGCAGCAAGTACGGATCCGCCGCCCACAAGGAGCAGAATGGCCCTCGACAACGGGAAGGCATTCGCATCAGAACGACGAGGTCGCCGTTTCGCAAGCTCGTCTGTCCCCATTGTGATTCTGGGTTGGAGTCGCCCCACCATGGGATTTCAAGAACTCGCAGGCCAGTCAATCATGGCCAGTTCGTGCTGCGTCACGCAGCCGGCCAACATCACTGCGCACGCAAATCTGCTCTGCGCTGCGCTGCGGCACAAGTAGTGCCGATGTTACAGAAGCACGGCCTGTCGACATCAACGCCCAACGCCCCCAGGACACTCACCACACCCGCTTCGGATCGCCAACTCGCTGCAGAGTTCAAGCGCAACGCCTGAGGTCGTCACCAGGGTCGCGCCAGGCCAGGCAGCCGCGCGACGACAGTGGCAGCCAGCCAAGATTGCAACCAGGGGACAGACGGGGTCCTGCAGGTGAGCGCGCCGCGGCACCCCCTTCCGCCCTGGTTCAGCGCCGCGATCGAGGGCCCGGGACCGGTGCACTGGGACGCGGCAAGCAGCGGCAAGCCCGAAGCGGCAGAGGGACTGCCGGGCCAGGCTCTGAACAGCGACCCCGTCGTCAGCATCCACCGACAGCCCGGGCGAGCCGTGTCTGCAGCTACAGCCGGACCGGAATCACTCCCCTACACCCATCGGACCGATGCCTTGATCCGATGACCTCCGAACAGGCGGCCCAGCTGATCGACAACGCCCTCGACCAGGTGCATCAGCGACTCCTGGAGCTCGAATCCCAGTCGCTGCCTAAGGAGCAGCGCGCCCTGGCGGCGGAATTCCGGGAGTGGCGCCACCCCAGCGGCGCTCACATCGACCTGATGGTGTTCCCGGGGATGGCCGAATCCTGAGCCGGCCGTCAACGCCGCAGACGGCGACGCTGCAGCCACCAGCAGAGCCAGCCGCTGGGCGGGGCCACCACCAGGCCCATCAACACGGAACCCAGCAGCAATCGGACGCCGAACGACCAGCCCAGCTCCGCCAGCTGCAGCGAGGCCAGCTGATTCAGAGAGGGTGGGGACTCGGCGGGGCCCAGCAGCAGGATGCCCACCTGCAGGTTCAACCAGTAGAGCGGCAGATAGGTGAAGGGATTGCTGATCCAGGTACCCGCTGCCGCCAGCAGCGGGTGTCCTCGCATCACCCCGGCGAGGGCCACCCCCAGAACGATCTGCAGGCCGAAGAACGGCAGACAGCCACTGAAAACACCCACAGCCAGTCCCCGGGCCTGATAGCCGGGCGTTCCCTGCTGGCGTCGCAGCCATTGCAGAGCATCCTTGAGCCGACGGACCAGGCGGCGGAGGCTCCTGGCGGCAAGCGCATCGGACTGGCGAAGACGGCCCATGGCAGCGGCGCAGGGTGAGGATGCCCGCGGCGCTCTACACCCTAAGGAGAAGCCCGGGAGCCACGGCAACTCCATGCAGAGCAGTGATGTGTCCAGGCCTCCCAAACGGGCCTAGGCAGGCTGTTCAGCCCGGATGGCCCCTGACACCGGCGGCCGAGTCCGACGTCATGCATCCTGAGCGCAGTCGAGCGCCTGCCTCCGTGGCCGTCAGCGATCCCAGCGGCCGAGCCCCCACCCCACCGCACGCCTCCCCAGGCGCGCAGGCGGAAGGCGACACCATCGCCGCGATCGCCACCGCCGTGGCCGCCGGGGCGGGCAGCGTGGCGATCGTGCGCCTCTCTGGGCCGGCGGCAGAGGCGATCGGACGGCGGCTGTTCCAGGCGCCGGGCACCCAGGTGTGGGACAGCCACCGGGTGCTGTATGGCCATGTGGTGGATCCCATCAGCGGCGAGCGGGTGGATGAGGCGCTGCTGCTGGTGATGCGCGCCCCACGCAGCTTCACCCGCGAGGACGTGGTGGAACTGCACTGCCACGGCGGCCTGGAGGCGGTGCGGCGGGTGCTGGAGCTGGTGCTGAGCGCCGGTGCCCGCCGCGCCAGGCCGGGAGAGTTCAGCCAGCGGGCCTTCCTCAACGGCCGCCTCGACCTCACCCGTGCCGAGGCCCTCGCCGCCCTGATCGACGCCCGCGGCCGCCGCGCCGCCCAGCTGGCGATGGCAGGCCTGGACGGAGGCGTGCAGCGCCGCATCAGCGCCCTGCGCGATCGCCTGCTGGATCAGCTGGCCGAGCTGGAGGCACGGGTGGACTTCGAAGAGGACCTGCCGCCGCTCGACAGCAACGCGGTGGTGGCGGAGCTCTCCGCAGTGAAGGCCGAGCTGGAGCGCCTGGTGGCGGAAGGGCAGCATGGGGAGCTGCTGCGCCAGGGCCTGCGGGTGGCGATCGTCGGCCGGCCGAACGTGGGCAAGAGCAGCCTGCTGAACCTGCTCAGCCGCCGCGACCGCGCCATCGTCACCGATCTGCCCGGCACCACCCGCGACCTGCTGGAAAGCGAGCTGGTGCTCGACGGCGTGCCGCTCACCCTGATCGACACAGCCGGCATCCGCGCCACCGACGATCCTGTCGAACGGCTGGGCATCGCGCGCAGCCACCAGGCCCTGGCCGCGGCCGATGTGGTGCTGCTGCTGTACGACCTGGCGGCGGGCTGGACCGATGCGGATGCGCAGCTGCGGGCGCTGGTGCCGGATGGGGTGCCGCTGCTGCTGGTGGGCAACAAGGCGGATCTGCTGGAGGCAGGGGGTGACGCTGGGGAGATCGCGATGCAGCCTGCAACTGGGTCCTCCACAGCCAGTGCGTCGCCGGAGAGCATCGCCGTGCCTGCGCCGGCAGCGTCAGGGCAACAGGGCGATCCACCAACCACGCTGCCTGGCAGCGACGGTCAGAGCGCCACGTTCGCCGAACCACGTCCGGGGTCCACAGGTGCACTGGAGGCCTCCATGCGAACGACGATCAGCGATGCCGCGCTGGCCGGTCCAGGCGAGGCAGCAGCAACGGATCCAGCCAGCCCGGGCGAAGCAGCGCTGGTGCAGATCAGCGCCCTGCGCGGCGACGGACGTGAACGGCTGGCCTCAGCCCTGCTGCGGCTCTGCGGCGCCGGCGACCTCCAGGGCCTGCAGGTGGCGCTCAACACCCGCCAGCGGGATCTGGCCGCCCATGCCGCCACCGCCCTCGCCGCCAGCCAGGCGGCTGCCGCCGAGCAGCTGCCCTGGGATTTCTGGACGATCGACCTGCGTGAGGCGGTGCGGCGCCTCGGCGAGATCACCGGCGAGGAGGTGAGCGAGGCGGTGCTGGATCGCGTGTTCTCGCGCTTCTGCATCGGCAAGTGAGCCGGGCCGACCACCGCTGGTCGGCACCGGAACCAGGTCCCTCGCACGACGCGTTGGATGACCGTTGACCGCGTTCTGCGCGATGGCCCTGCCTTGGCGGAACAGCCCCGGGCACGTGATTGCAGGCGACTGGGCGACGCACCATTGACCGTTCTGCCAGCTGCCGGGAGGCCGCTCTGACCATCGCCCTGCGTGGTGTCCTGGGCCTGGCGTGAGCGGCAGCGTCATCCCCGCCTCCTGGCCAGGCCACCCCGTCGCTCCAGCAGGCCACTGACCAGGAGGATCAGGGCCATCACCCCGTAGCCCTGAGCCCAGGGGCGCCCCGCCCCCCAGCCCAGCTGCAGCACCGTGTCGGCCGGGCTGAACTGCCAGCCGTGGATCACCCCGAACCAGGCCAGCACCGCCGCCGTGGCCGCGATCGCCGCCGCTGCCATCAGCCGGAACTCGATCACGTAGACGAGCATCGCCGCCAGCAGCATCGCGGTGATGATCACCCCCTGTTCGAGGGCGAAGGCCCCGGCGGCCCACACGTCCGCCTGCTGCAGGGGCGCCAGCATCCACGGCCCGAAGGGCTGGGCGGCGCTGCCGGCACCCGCCGCCCGCAGGCCCGCCTTGAGCATCCCCGCCCCCCAGGCCGCCAGACCGGGCAGCAGCCCCAGCACCACCGCCGGTGCCTGCCGCATCGGCGTGGCCTGGAACGCCTGGGCGGCGATCACCAGACCGATGTACAGCACGATCGCCATGCCCGCCTCGATCGGCACCAGCTGGGCGATCACGCCGAACAGCCCCAGCAGACAGGCGAGCCCCATCACCAGACCGTCGAGCCAGGAGTAGCCGATGCGGGCGCCCATCCCCTTCCAGCCCGGATGGCCGATGTAGATGGTGGTCGGGAAGCAGGAACCCAGGGCGGCCGCGGCCACGGTGCCCAGGCCGTTGATGAGCATCGAACCGCGCACCGGATACGGATCGCCGGCGGCCTCAGCACTCTCAAGGTTCTGCAGCGTGCCCACCACGTTGAACAGCCCCATCGGCACCGTCACCCCCAGCCAGGGCAGCAGCTGATCGCGCCCCTGCCAGAGCGCCTCGAGCTGGAGCCGGGGAACATGCAGGCCGATCTGAGCCACACCGGCCTGCCAGCGGACCGGATCGATCGTCATCTGGCCCGTACCCCAGGCCAGGGCCACCCCCAGCAGCACCGCCAGCAGACCGGCCGGCAATGGCCAGCGCACCGGGCTGAAGTAGCCGACCAGGATCACGGTGAGCACCGCCAGGCCCACCAGCGGCCGGGCATAGGTGCGCAGCAGGAAGCCGAGGGCGATGTAACCGAGAGCGATGCCGGCCAGCGTTGAGAGCAGGGCGGCCCGCGGCAGCCAGCGGCGGATCCGATCGGCCACGAACCCACCGACCGCCTCGATCAGTCCGGAGCCCAGACAGGCCAGCAGCCCGGCCTGCCAGGACAGCTGCACCGCCTGCTCCAGAGACAGCCCCCGACTCAGCGCCACCTGCTTCACCGGCAGCATCACCAGGAAGACGTAGGCGAACAGGCTGACGGTGTTGATGCCATAAGGAAGGGCCGTGCGGTCGTCGCGGCCCTCGCGCTGCGCCAGCCGGTACGCCTGATGGGCATAGGCCAGATTCCCCACCACCAGGCTGATGCCGACGCCCGGCAGGATCGTGCCGAACACCAGCGCGTCCGGGTAGCCGAGCACCCCCTGGCAGAGCGCCACGATCAGCAGGATCTGAATCAGGTTGTCGAGCGCCAGGCCGAGGAAGCCATCCAGATCGCCCGGCACCCACCAGCGGGGCATGGAAACGGAGCTGGCCATCGACGCCCTGGGCATACCGCCTCATGCTGGGTGGTGCCTCGGTGACTGTCAGCCGGGAGCCAACGAGAGCCGGCTCACCACAAAAGCCCGGGAGCCGAAGGCAGCACTCGCCCCCGAGGGCGCGAGCCCCCCTGGGGCGAAACGGGCTGACGGCTCTCAACATGATGGAACGATCCCCAGCTGGCAGAGCCTCCTGATGCACGGCCCCCATCTGCCCCTCACCCCCGACCTCCAGCAGCAGCTGGCCGCCTGGCTGCAGGAGGACCTGGGCCGCGGTGACCTCACGGCGCCGGCCCTGGCGGGGGCAACGGGACGGGCCCACTGGATCGCCAGGGCCGATGGCGTGTTCTGCGGCGGCGTGCTGGTAGAACCGCTGTTCCGGTTGCTGGATCCCGAGGCCCGGGTGCGCCTGCTGGTGGCCGATAGCGCACCGATCGGCAGCGGTCAGCGGCTGCTGGAGCTGGAGGGTTCGGGGGCGGCGCTGGTGGCCTGCGAACGCACGGCCCTCAATCTGGCGATGCGCCTCTCCGGCATCGCCACCGCCACAGCGCAACTGGCCGCGGCCCTGGACGGCACGGGCGTGGGCCTGGCCGACACCCGCAAGACCACCCCGGGCCTGCGGGTGCTCGAGAAATACGCGGTGCGCTGCGGCGGCGGCATCAACCATCGCCTCGGCCTGGACGACGCGGCGATGCTCAAGGAGAACCACCTGGCCTGGGCCGGGGGCATCCGGCCGGCGGTGGCGGCGGTGCGGGCCTCAGCCCCCTGGCCGGCAAGGCTGATCGTGGAGGCCGAAACCGGCGAGGAGGCGGAAGCGGCGCTGCGCGCCGGCGCCGATGGCGTGCTGCTCGATGAGTTCACCCCGGAGCAGCTGACGGAGCTGGTGCCGCGGCTGCGGGCCCTGGCGACCGAGCGGGGCACACCGGTGATGCTGGAGGCCTCAGGCGTGCAGCCCGAACAGCTGAAGGCCTACGCCGACACCGGCATCGATCTGATCTCCTCCAGCGCGCCCATCACCCGCAGCCCGTGGCTGGATCTGAGCATGCGCTTCACGCTCAACTGGACCTGACACCGGCGGCACGACTCGGAGTGTCGTGGGTCATGAGGTGGCGAAATGCACCATCCGCCGGACAAATCCAGCCACCACCGTCACAATCCCGGAAGTTCCCGCGAGCGCTGCTCCATGCCGCGTCATCCCTTTTCGAAGCTGCTCCCGGCCAGGATCCTGCCGGCAGCTCTGCTGCTGGCCACCGCTCTGGCTCCGGTGGGCTCGGCCCGCGCCGAAGGGGTGGTGCAGCGGGTGGTGCGCAGCGGTCAGCTGGTGCTGGCGGGCCCATCCGATGCCCCGCCGCTGCTGAGCACCAACGCCAACGGTGACGCCCAGGGTTATGCCGCCGAAATCGCCCGCCTGGTGCAGGCGGAGCTCACGCAGATCATCGGCAAACCGGTGCAGCTGCGCTTCGAAGCAGTGGCCACCACCGCGGATCAGATCAACCGGGTGGCCGGCGGCAAGGCGGATCTCGCCTGCGGCGTGCCGTTCAGCTGGGCTCAGGATGCCAGCAGCGTTGATTTCACCCTGCCGATCGGCCTGTCGGGCCTGCGCCTGCTGGCCCCTTCCGGCCGCTTCGATGGCTCTCCCGCAGGGCTCAGCGGCCGCCGCATCGGCGTGGCGGCCGGCTCTCTGGGCCAGAGCCAGCTGCTGGGCATGCAGCCGAAGGCGGTGGCCGTTCCCTTCCCCAGCGCCGCCGCCGCCGTCAACGCCCTGATCGCCGGCCAGGTGGACGGCGTGATCGGCGATTCGCTGCTGCTGCGCAGCCTGGCCCGGAAACGGAATGCCACCAATCTGGTGCTCACCCCGGAGCAGTCGTATCAGCACTACGCCGTGAGCTGCGTGGTGCCTGAGAACGACTCGGCCTTCCGCGATGTGGTCAACCTGGCGATCGCCCGTCTGATGCAGGCCTACCTCGATGGCGCCGCCGAGGCGGTGGCCCTGGTGCACCGCTCCGTGGGCCCCGACAGCTCCGTGGCCATTCCTCCCGAGACGATCCGCATCTACTTCGAGAATGTGATGTTCGGCGTCGAGCCGATCCGTCCCCTGCCCCCCGGTCAGGCACCTTCCGCCCGCCCGGGCAACTGATCGCACCCTGCCTCTCCCCCGTTCCTCCACCGCGCTCCCATCCCCGCCATGGCGTTCCTCTCCCGCTCCCGCCTGTTCGGCCTGTTGCTGATCCTGGCCTCGCTGCCGATGGATCCGGGCACGGCCCTGGCCAGCAGCGGCGCTGCGGCGCCCACCCCCGCGACGCCGGCCAACCCCGGCGCCGAGGCGATGGAAGCGCGACTGCAGCGCATCGCCGCAGCCCTCCGCCAGCAGGGTGTCGAAGGCACGGAAGGCAGCACGATCCCGGTCGATTCCGTGGCCTGGGTGGGCTGGGGCAATGGCGGAGCGGGAATCGGCTGGGGCAACGGCGGCTTCCGCAATGGCGGATGGGGCAATGGCGGCTTCCGTAACGGCGGCTGGGGCAACGGCGGCTTCCGCAATGGCGGATGGGGCAACGGCGGCGGCGGCTTCCGCAACTTCCGCAACTGGTGACGGTGCTGGCAGCCATGGCCGCCGACACCAGGCCCGCAGCCAGTTATGGGCCGGTGAACCTGCTCGTGGTGCAGCCCACCCCCTTCTGCAACCTCGACTGCGACTACTGCTATCTGCCGAACCGGGACAATCGCAGTCGGCTGTCGATGGAGATCCTGGAGCTGGCGCTGGAGCGGGTGCTGGGGAGTCCGTTCTTCCGGGCGCCCTTCACCCTGCTCTGGCATGCGGGCGAGCCGCTCACCGCCGGCATCCGCTTCTACGACGAGGCCGCGGCCGTGATCGCGGAGGCGCTGCAGCGCCATGGTCTGCCGGCTGACACGGTGACCCAGGCGATCCAGACCAACGCCACGGTGATCGACAAGGCCTGGTGCGACTGCTTCCGCCGCAACGGCATCCAGGTGGGCATCTCAATGGATGGCCCGGCCTTTCTGCACGACGCCCATCGCCGCACCCGCACCGGCCTGGGCAGCCACGCGGCGGTGATGCGCGGCATCGACTGGCTGAAACGTGAGCAGGTTCCCTTCCATGTGATCAGCGTGCTGAGCGCCGATGGACTGGATCACGCCGATGCGATCTTCGATTTCTTCGTCGAGAGCGGCATCCAGCTGGTCGGTTTCAACATGGAGGAAACCGAAGGGGAGAACAGCCGCTCCAGCCTGGAGAGTCCCGATGCGGAACAGCGCTACGTGGCCTTTCTGCAGCGCTTCTGGCAGCGCCTGCAGCAGCAGCCCGATGCCCTGCGACTGCGTGAGTTCGACGGCATCACCAGCCTGGCCTGCGGCGAGGAACGCCTGGCCAACACCGACATGAACTGGCCGTTCGTGATCGTCAATGTCGATGTCAACGGCAATGTCTCCACCTTCGATCCCGAGCTGCTGTCGGTGAAGACCGAGGAGTTCGGCGACTTCGCCTTCGGCAATGTGCGCACCGACAGCCTGGTGTCGCTGCTGCAGAACGAGAAGTTCCAGCGGGTGGAGGCGCAGGTGCACGCCGGCGTGGAGCGCTGCCGCCAGAGCTGCGCCTACTTCGGCCTGTGCGGCGGCGGCGCCGGCAGCAACAAGTACTGGGAACACGGCACGTTTGATTGCACCGTCACCCAGGCCTGCCGCTACCGCACCCAGCTGGTGGCGGACGTGGTGCTCGATGGCATGGAGAAGGCCCTCGGACTGGCGGCCTGAGCCCTACAGCAGCCCCGCATCCTGCAGGGCGTCGGTGAAGCCGAAGGCGCGGATGTCGTGGAGTCGATCGACGAACAGCAGCCCGTCGAGGTGGTCGCATTCGTGCTGCACAACGCGCGCATGGAAACCCTCCACCTCCTGCTGGTGATGGCCCCCGGCGGGATCGCGCCAGGCCACATGCAGACGCTGATGGCGCCTCACCTGGCCACGCAGGCCCGGCACGCTCAGACAGCCCTCCCAGCCCAGCTGGGTCGCGTCGCCGAGGGGTGTGAGCACCGGATTGATCAGCACCGTCTCCGGGATCGGCGGCGCCTCGGGGTAGCGGGGATTGGAGGTGATCCCATAGATCACAACGCGCCAGGGCACCCCGATCTGGGGAGCCGCCAGGCCGGCGCCATCGCGGGCCGCCATGGTGTCGCGCAGATCCGCGATCAGAGCCTGCAGTTCTGCGCCGCGGAACAGCGCCTCCGGAAGGTCCTCCGAGCGCTGCCGCAGACGTGGATCCCCCAGACGCAGCACCTCCCGCACAATCATGACGCCCTGCGCTCCAGGTGCAGGGCCTCGTTGCTGCCCCGATGCCCCTGGTCATAGCGGCTGGGGACGAAGCGGCCCTGCCAGACGGCCGGCCGCTCCGCCAACAGAGCCTCGGCATAGGGATGGCGGCGGGCCTCCAGAGCAATCGTGTGGGCCGGATAGAGCCGCACCTCACGGCGACTGACGCGACAGAGCTCGGCGAGGGCGCGGCGATGCCAGGCCAGATCCAGCCCCGCCCCGTCCATCAGACCGCCATCGGCCAGGGGCGCGTAGGAGAACAGCAGATGGCCGCAGAGCACCAGATCGAAGCTGCCGTCAGCGAAGGGAAGATCCGGCAGGGAAGCGGTGACGTAGCGATCGGGATGGGCGCGGCGATCGGCAAGGAACTCCCGCAGGGCCTCAAGGTGCTCCTGGCGGCAGTCCTCCAGTGAAAAGTCAGGGCGGATGTCATGGCTGCCGGCCAGCACCGCCATGGCGTGGTCGAGATCGATCAGTGCGCGGCGCTCCAGCTCGGCCGGCTCGAGGTCATAGAGCGGATCGACCGCGGTGACCTCGCACCCCTCGGCACGCAGCAGGGCCGACAGCGACCCTGGGCCACCAGGGCAGTCGAGCACGCTCAGGCCGCGCCAACGGGGCAGCTCCTCGGCGAGGTTGAACATGCGCAGCGCCTGCTCACCAAGCCGGCCGTAGAACACCACGTTCTCAAACTGCATGGCCGTTGACACGCTGCGGCCATCATCGGCAGTGCCAGGACCGGTGCGGAGGCAGGACGCCGCCGGGGGGATGATCGGAGCCGTGACGGCCCCCGCTGGCCGCCGCCGCCCGGACGTCTTCACCACCACCCATGCTCCGCCTCGCCCAGACCCTCGACAGCCAGCTGCGATCGGCGATGGAGCGGGCCTTCCCGGAGGCGGGGGCGGCGCGTCTGGACCCCCAGCTGGCGCCGGCCAGCAAGCCCGAGTTCGGCGATTTCCAGGCCAATGGCGCCCTGCCCCTGGCCAAGCCGCTGGGTCAGCCGCCCCGTCAGATCGCCCAGGCGATCGTCGCTCAGCTCCAGGCGGATCCCGGCTTCCAGGAGCTCTGCCTTGATCCACAGATCGCCGGCCCCGGCTTCATCAACCTGACCCTTCGCCCGGAGCGCCTCGCCGCCGAGGTGGCTGCAAGGCTCGGCGACTCACGCCTGGGGGTGCCACAGGCCACAGACGGCGACGAGCCGGTGCTGGTGGATTTCTCCAGCCCCAACATCGCCAAGGAAATGCACGTGGGGCATCTGCGCTCCACGATCATCGGCGACGCTCTGGCGCGGGTGCTGGAGTTCCGCGGCCATCCGGTGCTGCGTCTCAACCACGTGGGTGACTGGGGCACCCAGTTCGGCATGCTGATCACCCATCTCAAGCAGGTGGCGCCCGAAGCCCTGGAGCACCCCGACGCGGTGGATCTGGGCGACCTGGTGGCCTTCTACCGCCAGGCCAAGGCCCGCTTCGACGAGGACGAGGCCTTCCAGACCACGGCCCGCGAGGAGGTGGTGAAACTGCAGGGAGGCGACTCCGAGTCGCTCAAGGCCTGGCAACTGCTGTGTGACCAGAGCCGCCGCGAATTCCAGAAGATCTACGACCGCCTCGACATCCGCCTGAGCGAACGGGGCGAATCGTTCTACAACCCCTATCTGCAGGCAGTGGTCGATGACCTGAAGGCAGCGGGATTGCTGGTGGTGGATGACGGCGCCGGCTGCGTCTTCCTCGAGGGTGTGCAGGGCAAGGACGGCAGGCCGCTGCCCCTGATCGTGCAGAAGAGCGACGGCGGCTTCAACTACGCCACCACCGATCTGGCGGCGATCCGCTGGCGCTTCGCGGCGCCGCCCGAGGGTGATGGCGCCACCCGGGTGATCTACGTCACCGATGCCGGCCAGGCCAGCCACTTCGCCGGCGTGTTCCAGGTGGCGCGGCGCGCCGGCTGGATCCCCGAGGGCTGCCGGGTGGAGCATGTGCCCTTCGGTCTGGTGCAGGGCGAGGACGGCAAGAAGCTCAAGACCCGCGCCGGCGACACGGTGCGGCTGCGGGATCTGCTCGATGAGGCGGTGGAGCGGGCCGAAGCCGACCTGCGCCGTCGCCTGGGCGAGGAGGAACGACAGGAATCCGAGGACTTCATCCAACACGTGGCCACCACCATGGGCCTGGCGGCGGTGAAGTATGCCGATCTGTCGACGAACCGCATCACCAACTACCAGTTCAGCTTCGACCGGATGCTGGCGCTGAGCGGCAACACGGCGCCCTATCTGCTGTATGCGGTGGTGCGCATCGCCGGCATCGCCCGCAAGGGCGGGGATCTGACGGGCAGCGACGCCGCGGCGGACAGCCTCCAGTTCAGCGAACCCCAGGAATGGGCCCTGATCCGCGAGCTGCTGAAGTTCGACGGCGTGATCGCCGAGGTGGAGGAGGAGCTGCTGCCCAACCGGCTGTGCAGCTATCTGTTCGAGCTCAGCCAGGTGTTCAACCGCTTCTACGACCAGGTGCCGGTGCTCAAGGCCGAGGGGCCGGCCCGCGGCTCACGCCTGGCCCTGTGCCGGCTCACCGCCGAGACACTGAAGCTGGGCCTGGGCCTGCTAGGCATCCCGACGCTGGAGCGGATGTGAGAGCGCCGCTGCCATGGCCTGGCCTGTCTACGCTCATGGCAGCCATTGCTTCGACTCCGCGGTGATCGCGTCGCTGCACGATCGCGACTTCTATGGCTGGGTGGAGCAGCAATGTTCTGCTCTGCAGGCACGCGACAGCAGTCGCCTCGACTGGGATGGGCTGAGGGAGGAGCTCGAGGCCTTGGGACGCCAGGAATACCGCGAGCTGGTCAGCCGACTGGGCGTGCTGTTGGGGCATCTCCTCAAGTGGCAGCTCCAGCCGGAACGCCGTTCCCGAAGCTGGTTTCTGAGCGTGCGGGAGCAACGCCGGGCGATCACGCGCCTTCTGGAGCAGAACCCGAGCCTGCGCTCGCGCCTCGATCAAGCCCTGTCAGACGGTTTTCAGGGCGGGGTGGATCTGGTGTTGCGCGAGACCGACCTGGCCCTGCGCGCTCTTCCCCAGCAGTCGCCCTGGTCCTTGCCGGAGGCCCTGGCAGCCGAGACCCTCTGCGATACCCGTGGTGACTGGAGCGATCTGGGCCTGTGACCGGTTTCCCCTCAAGCACTGACGCTGTCGCGTTGCCCTTCCCCCCGGCACGGCCCGAGGTGGAGAACCTCAAGGCCTACAGCGCCCCGCTCGAGGGGCGCCGTCAGTTGCTGCGGCTCGACTTCAACGAGAACACGATCGGGCCCAGTCCGCGGGTGGTCGAGGCGCTGCGGGCGATCCCGGCGGAAGCCATCGCCATCTACCCGGAATACGACGGCCTGCGCGAAGCGGTGGTGGCCAACCTCAGCGAT